>JBLFWN010000078.1:0-30376 GCA_047611405.1 Planctomycetota bacterium
GCGCCGTCAGTGCCGTCGTTACCAGCTGTGCCTTGCGTGCCAGTCGGACCAACGGGGCCTTGGACACCATCAGCACCGTCGCTACCAGCTGTGCCTTGTGTACCAGTCGGACCAACGGGGCCCTGGACACCATCAGTACCGTCGCTACCAGCTGCACCTTGCGCGCCAGTCGGACCAACAAGTCCTTGAGCACCATCGTGACCGTCGGCGCCAGCCTCACCTTGCGTACCGGTGGAGCCAGTCAAACCCTGCGTTCCCTGCTCACCGGTCGGACCGACAGGACCTTGAGCGCCATCAACTCCGTCGTCGCCGGCTGAACCTGCGGCGCCATCAACTCCGTCGCTACCAGTGGGACCTGTCGGGCCACTTGGACCCTGCGTGCCCGTCAGTCCTTGTTCGCCTTGCGGACCAGTCGGACCCGCGGGGCCCATCGGTCCCGGTGTGGGGGGTTGCCAACTCGCCGTGCCGAAGCCATCACTCGTCAGAATATAGCCCCATGCGGCGCCATCTGTGATCTGGATTTCCTCCGTGCGAGTCACGCCGGCAACATCCAACTTTGCAGTGGGATTGTCGGTTCCGATACCGACATTGGCGTTCGGGATCGTGACGCGAACGTTTGGATCTGCGGGCGTCCAAGATGTGATCAAGAACTGGCTCGTCGGCAATCCACTTGGGCCGGCAGTCTCGAGGCTGAGGTTGCTCTCGGCAGCGCCCGCCGAGAAGATCGCGGACGACGTATTCTGATCAAAAGTCAGGTAGGAGTGGATGCCTCCGTTGCGATCGTCAAAGCCAATCTTCGATCCATGCAGGGAAGCAATGTCCCCGTTGACTGATAGCTTGTGTGCAAAACTCGTGCTGCCGAGCGGGCCACCGACTTGGACATTGCCCGTTGCGGCGTCGATGTCGAACTCATGACCCAGCGGGTACAACATGCCGTTTGTCGGCACGCTAGAAGCTGCCAAGCAATTCCCCGTCGCCTGATCCTCGATCAGGTGAATGCAGTGAGAGTCAATCGTGCCCGGTCCACTTCCCAGGTCCTGGGTTCCACCAGAAGTGGAGCGGTTGCCTGCATCGAGCGCCGAGTTCGCCCCAGAACTCGAGCTGGTGCTGGTGCTACCTGAAGCCGTGTCAGCGGAGTCAGCGACGACTCCTCCTGCGTTCTCGAGCTCCCCGGAGATCGGAGCAAGCATCGCGTTGCCCTGCTCGGCTACGAGACAATCAATGTCGACGGGAACGAACATGCCCGAGTCCGTTCCGTGATAGATGGCGTGCCCACCTGCTAGCACGCAATGGAGGTCCAACCTCCCGTCCTCATCGTAGTCAATCCACGTCGCCGCCTGCAGGCCGATCAAACCCGTAAGTCCCGAATTCGTGTTCCAGTTCTGGAATGAGCGCCCTTCATTCGATCTCCACAAGGTTCCCGATCCGTCCAGCCCGGCAATGATCAGGTCCGTCCAACCGTCTCCGTCGAAGTCTCCCCACGCGGCGTGGCGCACGCCCTTGTCCATGCTGAGACCTATCCCGTCGGTGACGTTGTCGAAGGATCCGTCGCCGGCATTGCGCAACAGCACTCCCTGTCCAAGCGTGACAGCGAAGGCGTCGTCGAGACCATCACCGTCGTAGTCCACCCAGTAGAATGCCGCCGATGAAGGCTGTGCAGGACTCGAACTGACAGCGCCGCCGCTCAGGAGCTCTGAAGCAGAAGTTGCGTACGAGTTTGTGGGGGGGAGGGCGAGCGCACTTGCGGTCACCACCAGGAACAGGAGGGGCAGGCTTGTTCTGGATTGCATGTCGATCCCTAAAGGCCGAGAGGGGGGGGCGAGGTCCCAGATCAGGAGCCTCATGTCTCTTAGGGAGATGCAAACGGCGGTAGCGAGGGGCAGAAAAATTCATGCTAAATTTCATGCAAACGCCTCAAGTCCCTGAGGTCTTGGGGCTTGGGACGTGGACTCGAGTCTTGGACTCGGGCTCGTCGGCATAGGCGGGCCGACACTACCGCTCACGTTAACGGGAGAGTACGAAGGGGAGGAGCCACTCCCGCGAACGCGTGTGATTGCTCGCTCTGCTCGGAGGGAGACAGTGGCCATGGGCGTAGCAATCTCGAGGCCCGATAGTCGCCGCCCACACCGACCCCTATGATCTATCTGTAGATCGGCTTGCTGCCCTTGGCCGCCCTCAACGCGAGCCCCCGTCAAGGACTGCGGCCGCCATCCAGTGTCGTAGGACGAGAGCGACGCTGCTGAGTTCGTTGAACCATCCCAGGGCTTGGCCACGTCCCCGAACGCACTCTAGTTCTTGCCGAGCACGCGCGAATCGCGACAGAATTTATGCAGGCGAGACCCCGCTAGCAGGCCGTTGAGAAACAGCGATTCATGGATTGGTCCCCTCGAATCGACTGACAAGGCGCCAGGTTCTGCGCATAGTTGCGCGCTATTCGTAGGTTCTGGCAACGCGGACAGGCGGTTCGAGGGGGCCGAGACATGAATCGCTGTTTTCAACGGGCTGCTAGGAGCCTGTCGCGCATAGACGCATGTACGCTGCACCGATCCTCGAACGCAGCTCTGCGTTGCACCAAGGCTCCAAATGATATCCAACCATTAGGAACTTGTTGCGCCTTGATCTGCATCCGATGCTCGATACATCGCACACGCGTCTATGCGCGACAGGCTCCTAGGGTCTCCGTCTCTTCAGCGCCATGCGGTGTGTCAACTCGCGCACAACTAGGCGCAAGAGTATGCAGCCAATTCCGCCAATGACGCATGGGCAGTTGCTTGTGAGCAGAGACCCTCAGGGCAAAGATGGGATTCACACCCGAAATCCCCGGGCCAGAACCTTAGATTAATTGCTATCATCAATGCCTTCGTGACAGTATTTTCGTTAGCCGAGAACGATTGGTCGAGGACTCCAAAGCACTCCCGGGCAGGGTCTATGAAGAGCTTTGTGCCTTGGCGAAAGCTCGACTTCATGGCGAACGTGCCAATCACACGGTGTGTCAACTCGCGCACAACTAGGCGCAAGAGCATGCAGCCAATTCCTCCAATGACGCATGGGCAGCTGCTTGTGAGCAGAGACTCTCAGGGCAAAGATAGGATTCACACCCGAAATCCCCGGGCCAGAGCCTCAGATCAATCAGTATCATCAATGCCTTCGTGACAGTAGTTTTGTTAGCCGAGAACGAATGATCGAGGACTCCAAAGCACTCCCGGACAGGGTCTATGAGGAGCTTTATGCCTTGGCGAAAGCTCGGCTCTATGGCGAACGTGCCAATCACACGTTGCAGCCAACGGCGCTCGTCAATGAGGCGTATATGCGCATGGCGAAGTACGGCGAGACTATGTGGTCGAGTCGCGGTCGTTTCCGTGCAGTCGCAGGGTTGTGCATGCGACACATCTTGGTTCAGTACGCTCGGGGACGTAACGCCCAAAAGCGTGGCGATGGAGCAAAGCCGATCACTCTCGTCGACATCTCCGATGAGCCCTCGGATCCCTTAAAACTTGATCTGCTCGACCTCGAGGAGGTGCTCGTAGAGCTTGAGGGTCGCGATGCGCTCGTGGCCAAACTGATAGAGCTACGTTTCTTCGGCGGCTTGACAGTCAGGGAGTGTTCCGAGGAGCTCAAAATTCCTCTGAGTAGGATCAAAGCCAAGTGTCGCTTCGGGCTGGCATGGTTGAGAATGCGACTAGAGGAGCAGGGCTGAGCTTGAGCAACCTTAGTGATAAACGTCTCTTCGAGATCTTCCATGATGCTCTCCAGCTGACGGGACAGGAACGAGTGGCATTCCTTGATGCTGCCTGCCAAGCGGATGCAGAGCGCTCCCTTGTCGAGGGGCTCTTGAGTGCGGACGCTGCTAACGATCAGGCATTGCCTGAGTTGGCATGGGGTTCCGAGTCCATGCTGGAAAGCGTGCGCGAGCACGTACCGTTGGCGAGCCAGGAGGCCTTCATCGGTCGTCGCTTAGGCAACTATGTTTTGCAGTCCGAGCTCGGACGTGGGGGGATGGGCGTTGTCTATCTCGCCCTGCAGGACAACACCCAGCGGCTCGTCGCGTTGAAGTGTTTGCAGCCGATGCTCTCCGACGCGAAGCATGTGGGTCGTTTTGAGCAGGAGGTCAACATTCTCGGGCGCTTGGATCACCCGGGCATCGCTCAGATCTTCGACGCGGGCGCACTCACTGAAGGTGGAAGTGTCGTGCACTACTTTGCGATGGAACTCGTGCAGGGTCGGGTGCTGAGCGAGTATGCGCACGAGAGCAAGCTCTCGTTAGAGGAAAAGCTCGAGCTAGTTGCCGCGATCTGCTCTGCAGTTCACCACGCACACGAGCGTGGCGTCGTTCACCGCGACCTAAAGCCAGCGAACATTCTTGTCACTGCAAGCGGGCAGCCCAAGGTCTTAGACTTTGGCGTCTCGCGTGTTGTGGATCGGGATGTTCAGCTCACGACTCTAGGAACGGACGCAGGACGACTGATTGGAACGCTGAGCTACATGAGCCCGGAGCAGGCTGGTGGAGATCATCGCGAAGTGGAGTCCGCGAGCGACATTTATGCGCTTGGCGTCATCATCTTTGAGCTGATCAGCGGCGAACTACCCCACGACTTGGGAGACAAGACACTGCTTTCGGCGGCGCGCGCGATACGCGATGAGCGCCCGAAGATCCTAGCTACCACTGTTGCACACTTGCCTGTGGATGTCGGCACCATCGTAGGTAAGGCCATGGAACTCGAAGCCGCTCGTCGCTATGCGACTGCGGAGGATATGGCCAAGGACCTGCGGCGATTCCTGAACCACGAGCCCATTCACGCGCATCCGCCAAGCACTCTTTACGTAGCCTTGCGTTTCGTTCGTCGCCACCGCTTGTTGGCGGGGGGCGCAGCTGTTGTGTTGACAACCCTCATACTCGCGACGGCGATCAGCTTGTATTGGGCACTGTCAGCGGAAGAGGCTCGCGCTGATTCGGATTGGAGCGGTTATCAAATGAGCCTCGACTTGAGTGATTCGGACCTGCGCGATGGTCAACTCGCCAGCGCGCAGGCTGTACTGAACAAGTCTCCTGTGGATCTACGAGGCTGGGAATGGGAGTACCTTGCGGGTCAAGCAGATCAGAGCCTATTCAAGCTGGAAGGACACACCATCAAGGTTTGGTCTGTAGCGCTCAGCCCCGATGGGCGGACCGCCTATTCTTGTTCAGGTGATACGGAGCTGCGCTCCTGGGACATGGAAACCGGAAAGTGCTCGAACGCGAAGGCCGATCACTTGGATCCGGTTTTCTGTGTGGCCGCCAGTTCCGACGCGCGATTTGTTGCCAGTGGATCTCGAGATGTTCGCCTGCGTGACGCACGATCGCTCGAAGTTGTGGCAGTGATCGAAGGTCACAGCGGGGCGATCCACGGTCTAGAGTTTTCTGCCGATGGTTCGTTGCTCGCTTCAGGGGACAGCAATGGGAAGATTCTCATCTCAGACGGTAGAGACGGCCGCCCGCTGAAAGAGCTCTTGGGACAAGGGAGCATGCAGTGGGAACTCCAGTTTTCTCCCAATGGCGAGCGGTTGGCATCGGGCTCCAGCGACGGCGCTCTTGTGCTCTGGGATACCATTGCCGGCACGGAGTTGACGCGCGTCGATACAGGTACGGGCGGGGTCTTTGCCATGGACTTCGCCCACGATGGCGAACACATCGCCGTTGCCGGCAAAGATTGTGCGTTGCGTTTACTCGATCCTGAGACTTTGGTGGTCGTGCTCAAGCGAGACGCCCACGAAGAACCGATCTATGACCTCGTCTACTCCGCTGATGGAGCGCTGATCTTCACGGCTTCGATGGATCGCACGATTGGCATTTGGAACTCAGACACTCTCGAGCCGTTGGGGAGCTGGGTTGGTCACTTGGGCGTGGTTGACTCACTGTTTATCGACGAGCATACGGGCAGGTTGCTGTCGGGCTCTTGGGATCAGACGCTTCGAGTTTGGGATGATTCGCCGTCGGGTCTGGCAAAGTTGAACTACCCCGCGGCTGAGATCATCGAGTTCTCTTGGGCTGACGATGAAAACCAGTTCTACACATTGTCCAGTGCGGGTGATATCGAGTTGCGAGGGTTGGACTCCCTTGAAGTACTGAAGTGCGCGGCATATGGACCAAGGATGGAAACTGTAGCTTTTGAATTTGGCTACAACGGTGCGCTGCTCGAGTGGGTGAAGTCCAATTCATCGCATCCAACTTTCAAGGGTGCTCTGCTACGCCAAGCGGACGGCAACGAGCTTGGACGCATGGAACAGACCGCCCACTGGATGGGCTTCGTCAAGCGGGGTACTGAGTTTTGGACGAACCACTCGGATGGGTCTGTGACCTTTCATGACTCCGACAGCGGCGCGCTATTACGGACACTGGATGTTCAGTTGACATCAGTCTCTACACTCGATGTTGCAGTGGACAAGGATTGGCTTGCTCTCGGGAGTAGCGAGCGCTTAGAACCCACAGTTTGGGATCTTGCGACCGGACGCCTGCTCGCCACACTCGCCATGCACTCCGATGACATCGAGGACATTGAGTTCAGTCCTTCGAGCCGATGGCTCGTGTCCGGTTCGGAGGATAAGACGGCGCAGGTCTGGCGCACGAGGGATTGGGAATTGGCCGCCACTTTGAGTGGCCATGATGGCGGCAACGTGCGAGTGGCCTTTCACCCGAATGAAGAGCGGCTGGCCACCGTGTCCGATGACGGCTACGTGCGGATTTGGGCCGTTGGGTCGTGGGACCAGCTGCTCTCGATCAAGCTGTCTGGTGAGCCGGGGGATGCCGTGAAAATCGAGTTCTCCAGTCGAGGGCAGGAGCTACTCGTTTGCATGGAGAACGGTCTCTATCGGCTCGACGGTAATTGAGGCTGATCCCTCTCCCTGTGGGCTCTCTGCGTACCTCATCGCAGCATCCGCAGCAGTGCCGGCTACTCCCAAGCGCGTTGTAATCAGGCTCAGCACATTCCTCGAGGCGTGCCTCAGGCGCTGTCCCAGTGGGTGACTCCCCGGCGCTCAGATCGTGAATTGAGATTGTCCGATTCAGGGGGCAAATCGCGCATTGCCCGCGCGACCACCTTCTATGTGCTTCAGGTGTCCTATGGACATCCGCCTGGGGCGGTCTCTCTGTACCTTCGGTAAGAGATTTTGCTGTGCGAACGCTCTGCGTCCGACGGTTGTTGTTCACCTACCTGTTGGCTCCGTGGAATTCGGCGGTGGCCCAGCAGAAGCCGTCGATCGTGTACTCCTCGCTGCTGCGATGCTTCACCGTCTTCCATGAGACCCGCAGGGTTGGACTCGGCGATGTGTACCGCGCGGTCTTCCCTGAAGCTGCGATCGACGTTGGCCAGGCAGGCGGCGCGCCAAAGAAGACTGACTTCGTGATACGTGACGGTTCGGGTAAGGAGCTCTACAGGAACCGTCGCACCGTGCACCGCGTGCATTCGCTCTTCACGCGTGTCGCTGGCTCGGACACTGCCGTGTAGTTCGTCTTCGAGACGCCGGGAGAGTACAGCTACTCCTTCTAAATCGATGGGGAGGCCATCGCCTCGGTCCCGTTCAGCTTCACGGTGCGTGACTCGGGGGATCCATTCAATCCAATGAAAATGGGCTTCGTCAACGGTCCGTGGTCTGAGCTCAGATAACTACACTTACCCGAGATGAGTCAAGCCGACGAAGTCCCGGCATTCTCGTTCTGGGAGCGGGGTGGCCTCTTCAACGAAGGCAAGAAGGTCAAGCTCCGGCTCGAGATCCGCACGGACGGTGACACCGTGTTTAGGACGCGCGAGTGGCATGTTCCCGGCCAGAGCAGCGCCGCGCACAGGCAACACAATAAGTGGAACATCAACTTCCTGGACGCAGATGGTGGAGGCGCGATCAAGTTGCGTGACTTGACCAAACTTGATGGCGAGTACGATGCGATCGTGTTCCGTGACGATCTGCATCGTGTCTGCTTCAATTCTGATGTCCGTAGCAAAGCCATCTGGCAGGACTCCGTTGCTGGCGAGCTGTGTGTCTTGCAAGCATTGAGCTGCGAGTGGGGCGCTCAAGACGATAGGAATTGCCGTTCGAGCGAAGAGCGAACGGCATTGATTGGTCATATGATCATGAAGAGGCTGGCTCTATTTACAATTGATTGGCTAGCCGGCGAGCAAGGAGCCACAGGGCGGCCAAAATGTTCACGGCTCGCGAACCCAAGCAATTCATGTGTCATGAGAAGGTCGAGCGCGCTGAGGTCTAGGCTGGCACTTAGCGCAAGGGTCGAGCAGCGAGATGAGTAATCTGATTCGATGGAATGTGCACGAGCGCACTCTCTCCCTCGTATGTCCGCTGCCGCTCTTTAATTCAGAGGATGCTGCAGTTTATTTCGGTCCTAAGTATGCCGCGGATCGAAAGAGATCCTATGAGCATCCGTCGTCGGACTGAGCTTTGTGATTCACCAACCAGCGGTCACTGCCGAGGCACATCACAGCTACTCGCTCATCGCTGTCACAATCGGATTGACAGCCGCCTGACCCGGTACGCGAGTAGAGCTACGGCGACTTACTCTCAAGCCTCTGCGGACTACTCAATTCGCGCCCAGACCGCTTGCGACGGGGTTCCTCGCGACGCAACACGCTGGGGCGTCGTGATCAGAAACAGCATGTAATCGCCGCGCGGGGCTACGTTACTGTTCGCTGGATAGACAACATCGACGAAGAGCGGTGTGCCCGTTCCTCCACCGCTGTTGACGATCTCGAGTTCGACGTAACGTTGGTTCGTGTCCGCGTGGTGTGTGTGCGCCATCGGTTTCAGCATCGTGACGCGCTCGACTTCAATGCCGGCGGGCAGTGGCGCATACGATAGCCGGTGCTGAGATGCGTATGGCCCGATCAGTGTCTCGGGTGCGTTGACGACTACGGGCCTTACGCTTCCATCCGTCAGGTAGGGCGGCTGAAAGATCTCATAGTCGAGCTCGCGCTTCTCACCTCCACCGTGGATCACGCGCCCATCCGGCAACAGAGCCGTCGACGCGTGGTAGCCGCGACGCGTCATCGAAGGAGCCAGCGTGCGCATGGAGAGCGGCGTCTCGTGGAATATTTCCGCCTCCATGACCGGCTCATTGGTGACGAATTGAGAACCGCTATCTTGCCTCCCGCCCGAGATCAGAACCGATCCTTCTGGAAGCAGAGTCGTGTTCGGGTTGTTACGCGCAAAGGCCATAGGGGCGATCGGCGTCCATGTCCAGTTCACTGCACTCACATCATCTGCAGCGGAACAGACTTCGACATCTGCCCTGGGAATGCGAAGCGAGTCGGGATCACACAAGGAGGTGTCCCAAGTAACCAGCGCGCCTCCGAGGCGGACGACCACATCACGATAGCGCCCGTTCTCGGAGTGAATGTCGGGCATCAAGAATGTAGAGCCATACCAACGCGTGCGCGCATCTGCTGTCGGTTGCACTTCCCAGCTGGGGTGTTGCAGCGGCTGCTCCGGAGTATGGGTCAGTCGATAGCTGCGGCTGGCCATACCTGCACTGAACTTGCTTCCGTCGCTCAGAAGAACATCCCGGGGGTAAATTCCAAAGCTATCCGTGCACACGACTTGCGGACCGCGGAACAACGCTCGTCCACCAAAGAGCGCGTTCTGCTCCCAGCGGCCACTGCCGGGTACTCCATCTGAGAGGAATGACTCGTAGGTGCGGTTCGCGTACTCGTTATTGATGTCTTTCCAACCACCCGACACCAAAAGATGATCTGTGCCCGAAGGATTGTCACCCATCGGCGTAACCGTCGGATACCAACGCTCGACGGCCATATCAGGCTCGCGCGTCCACATCGAATTGCCTAGCGGCGCTGTCGGATCGAAGCGATAACACAAGCGGTTCGCGAAGAGGGTGTCGTTCTCATAGCGAGCACCTCCAGCCATCAACATCTGGCCGTCGGCAGTCCAAGCATGGCCACCGCAAAAGAGCTCGATGTCCGACCCCGGCATTGGCAGCGAGTGGTTGGAGAACCTGGGGACCGTCCCCGTGACATCGACAATCGCCCAGTGCTGGACGCCATGAACGTGATCCTTGCGCATCCAGTTCATCACGAGCAGCCGGCCGCGATGATCCCCACGAGGAATGACAGCGATATGGGCCGCCATGAAACGGTGCGGATCCAACGGGTCCGCAAACGCGCTGAGCTGCTCGCCATCCCACAATGCCTGACCATTCTGCCAGCTTGGGGGAACAACGTGATTGAACGGAGCTTCCCAGATACCTTGATCGGTTTGCGCGAGGGATACGCCTGTCGTAAGTACGACTGTGGCGACGAGGCTGATTCGTTTCGTGAGCTGTAGTCGTGCCATGGATTTGTCTCTCTTGAACTAGCAGACCTCACGCTGGAAATGCTGCCAAGGCATCCTGGTCACAATCTGCGCAGCTTCGCTGCGATCAGCATTTAGCGACGGGGGAGGTAGCGGGTTTCATACCCGCCGCCATCACTCGCTCGAGTCGAGTTTTCCGAGTGACTCGGGAAACTGATCTTCGTTTTGGCTAAGCCAGCGGCGCCAGGCCGAGTACGGCCGCGTCGATCGGCTCGGGGGCTTGGGGGACTCGATGCGAGAGGCGACCTTCGTCAGGGCCGCATGCAATTCGTCACCGACTAGCTCGCAGGTCGCGAGCCGGCTCTTTGCGAACTCGACCTGCTTGTCTTTTTCCTTTTGATGCCGTGCGATCCAGGCGTCCTCCGTCGCATTCCAGTACTCGGGTAGGCGTTCCGGCTTTGACTCCTCAGCCTTCTTTAGACTCTTGGAGCAATCCTTGTACTGATCCTGGTACCACTCGACTTGCTTGACGGCCGCCAGTAAGGCATCGCGCGATCCGAGTTCGAGTAGCGCATTGACCAGCGGCATGGGAGAGGTCTTGGTCGAGTTGGACTTGGCGAACTGAACAAGGGCATCTACCGAGCGATCGTCTCGCAGCGTGACGAGCAAGTTGCTATAGGCTTCGCGTAGCTCCCAATGCCGAAGCTGCTTGTTGACTAGACCTTCGATTCCCGACAGCAAGTCTGTCAGCTTGTTCAGATCTTTGATCAGTGCGACTTTCTTCTGGCCCGAAGTCGTCCTTCTCTTGCTCTTTTTCTTCTCGACGGCCGCATCGATTTTGTCGGTCTCTGCTTCGAGTCGCTCGAGCCGCTTCGCGAGGCGACCCGCAGCTTCGACAACGCCGTCGATCATCGCCGCCTGGTTTTGACCCTGAGCCAGCAGTGCAACCGCAGCCCGCTGTACCTCGATCGCTTCGTCGTCCAAAGCAATGAGCAAGCGCGAGACGACTCGTACCGAGGGCGCGTTCTCGTGCCCGAGCGTCATCTTTGCAAGCTTCTCAAGCACCTCAATCTTCTTCTCGGGGGCGCCTTCGTTAAGCGTCCAAGTCCACTTCTCGAGGAATTGAGTCTCTTGGGCCAGATGCCCCTCGCAGAGTGTGACAACACCCACGTTGCGACAGCCGTCACAGGTATTGAGTGCTCCCGCCGCAAGGACGGAAGGTGAGGCAAAGCACGGGGCAGCCAAGAGCAAAACGGCAGATAAGACGTGAGCGCGCGTCAGGAATAGAGACATGGATTGTGCTGAGGGGTGGAGGGAGGATCCGGATGCAGGATACCGCCCCCGCGAATTCTGGTGCCGCCTTTCATCACGATCCATCCTTGGAATCGCGCGATAGACGAGCCTCTTCAGCGGTGACTCAGCTTTCCTCAGCGAATCATGATCTCTGCCGCGGTCGTGAAGTTCGTTGTGCCGGCGTCTCGGTGCCAATACTGAAAGTTCCTTGTCTGACCGATAATTCCACCCATTGGGCCCTGAGGTGTTGGGATCGCGTCCACATTGACGGTCAACTCTCGCGTACCGTCGTTGCCCGATGATCCTGCAGTGGAACGGCCGATATTCGAAGGTGGGAGGGAAAGGGTTCCCACTCCTACGTACATCGGCAAAGATGCTGGCATGGCGGACACGATCATCATGCCGGGTTGATTCAGCGGGAGATCGCTGGCGAGCAGGTGTAGCCCGGTTTCCGGCAACACTTCGCTGCCATTGGCGTCGAAGCGTCGAAGCGTCCGATGGAGCCAGTGGAGTTGGGCACTGCGGCGCAGGACTCGCTGCCTACCTGGTCAAGAACTCGGGTCACGGAACCGTGGTCGAGCAAAACGAAGTCACCATCGTGATCTCGCTCGATCTGACATGCACTCGCTGGGATGAACCACTTCGGAACACCGGCGCTATCGCACTTAGAAAGGTAGTTCCCGGCAGGAGAGTAACCACCGCCCACGAGAACGCTTCCATCCGGAGCGAAGCTCAAGTCCGTAGCTGTTCTTGTTGTTCCCGGCGGGCTCGCATTCGTCACCCAAAGCAATTGTCCGTTGGTACCGTCGAACTTGATCGTTGCCCACTCGTCAATGAGTGAAGATCCAACGATGACAAGGTCTTCGCTAGGATCGAGCTTGGCTTGCCTGACGTGATCGAGCGCCGTCGTGATGGCCGGATCAAAAGTCTTAATCGTCGCCCCATTCGAGGTCGACAAAAAAGGATGGGGTAGGTACGGACTTTATTCACAGATCATTTCGTAGCCCTAGTCGGCGTTCACCCACCGTCCGCCGACCTTCTTCAGTTGCGGACGTTTTGTTCCGCGCCCTGGACTCTTGTTGGTCTGTGGTTGCGAGCTGGGAGGTAGAGTGTCCGCAGCGTGTTGTTGTTCCTGCTCTGAGAGCACTTGGCCCTTGTCATCACTGTCATTGGAAGGCGCTGCTTCGAGCTCGCTCAGCTCACGGCGTTCGATCTTGCTGCCCAAACGCTGCTCAATCGCACTTAGGGCTACCTCCTCTACAGAGGTGACGAAAGTGATCGCGAAGCCACGTTGTTCGGAGCGGCCCGTGCGGCCGATGCGGTGCGTATAGGTGTCGGGGTTGTTCGGCACATCGAAGTTGATCACGTGCGAGACGTTGGCGATGTCAAGCCCTCGCGCCGCGATGTCGGTTGCGATAAGCACTTTGAACTGACCGCTTCGGAAGCCAGCGAGAGCACGCTTCCTGTCGGCTTGCAACATGTTTCCCTGCAGTGCGATCAGGTCTAAGCCGCTTGCTTCGAGCCGCTGCGCAAGTTGCTCGACTCTGCGCTTGGTCCTGAGGAAGACGATAGCCGATCGACAGTCATCTTTCGCCAGCAACTGCTTCAGCGCAGCTAGTTTCTGTCCTTCGGATATAGACACCAGAACGTGTTCGATAGTCTCTGCCGGCTCTGCGTTCGCCAGCTCGACAACCGCAGGATCCGTCAATACCTGGTCCGCCAGCTTGCGAATTTCGGGGGACATCGTTGCTGAGAAAAGCAAGTTCTGCCGCCGGCTCGGTAGCTGCTCAATGATGCGCTTCAGATCAGGCAAGAAGCCCATGTCGAACATGAGGTCCGCCTCGTCGAGCACTAGCACCTCGACTGTGCCGAGTCGCAAGCCGCCGCGATTGACAAGTTCCAACAGACGGCCGGGACAGGCGACAACAATTTTGGGATTGCGACCTAGGGCACGAAGCTGCTTCTTGAAGGGGACGCCACCAAAGATCGCGACCGAGGACAGCTTGGTATGCACGGCTAAGCGCGCGAACTCGGTTTGGACTTGAGTCGCCAACTCACGCGTCGGTGCAATGACTAGGGAGCGCGGTCCCTTTTGGCTAGACGGTTCCCGGCTAAGCAAGCGCTGCAGAATGGGAAGAGCAAAGGCAGCCGTCTTGCCAGTACCCGTCTGCGCTAGACCAAGCACGTCACGACCCGCGAGAGCCAGCGGGATCGCGTGCTTTTGGATCGGACGAGGGGAGTCGAGTCCGGCCTCGGAGAGGGCGCGGACCAACTGCGGACGAAGCTCGAATTGATCGAAGCCGTCGGGCAGCGGTTCGTCTGAATCTTGATTGGGAAGGACCATCTTCCTTCAAGGTAGCTGCACTGGGTTCGCAGGGAAGTACGGAGTCAGGACAACTTCCTCCGAGCGCCTCCCGCCGAGGACTTTGCCTGATTGCGACCAGCCGTAGGCGGCCCAATATCTGGAGAGGAAGAAGCGGACAACTTCTCGCCTCTTGAAAAGGGTCCATCCGGCGATTACGTGGGTCATGACACGCCGCAAAGATGCCGGTTCGTCGATTCGGGACTGGGGTGCTGTCGATGATTACCAAGCCCGCCTCCCCCCGTCCCATCCCCACCAGCCTCGGCTCAGCGAGCGTGATTATTCAGGCCGTAGTGAGGGTGCTGCTATCACGACATCGCGCTTGGCGCGGCCTTCGCCTTCCCGAACATCTTCTGCCACGCAGCACGCATCCGCCCCGGCAGCCCGTGCGAATCTTCGATGATCATGTACAGCGCCGGGACAGTCACCAGTGTGATGAAGGTCGCGAACAGCACACCGAAGGCCAAGCTGATGGCCATCGGAATCATGAAGAGTGCTTGCAGGCTGCGCTCTAGTAGGAGGGGAGTCAGTCCCGCGAAGGTTGTCAGGGTCGTCAGCAGGATTGCGCGGAAGCGCCGTTGGGCGCCGATCACAACGGCCTCCGAGGCGCTTAAGCCATCGTCGCGACGAAGCGTGTCGATGTAGTCGATCATCACTAGCGAGTCGTTCACGACGACGCCGGTCAAGGCCATGATCCCGATGATCGAGAACATCGAGAGGTCGAAGCCCATGAAAAGGTGACCCCAGAAGGCGCCGATGATGCCGAACGGGATCGCGGCCATGATCGCGAGCGGTCGCGAGTAGGAGCGTAGGGGGATTGCGAGCAACACGAACATCGCTAGCAGCGCGGCGATGCCGTTGCTGGCCATCTTCATCATGAAATCCCCGCGTTCTTTGCCCTTGCCTTCGAAGCTGGAGGCGACTTGAGGATAGCTTGCGAGTAGGTCGGGCAAGACCGTTGCCGCGATCGTCTCTTCCATCTCGATGCCCGAGACCAGTTTCGTGTCGAGGTCAAGCGTCACGTCGATCGTTCGGCTGCGGTCCGCTCGACTGATCGTCGAGTACCCGCGACTTGATTTGACAGAGGCCACGTACGAAAAAGGAAGCTCGCGCCCGTCGGGCGTGCGGATGCGCATGGCCTCGAGAGTCGCCAGCGTCTTGCGCTCGTCCTCGGTGTAACGCACGAAGACTTTCACCTCGTCGCGGCCGCGCTGCACGCTTTGGACCTCTTCGCCGTAGAAGGCTTGACGCACTTGGCGCGAGAGATCGAGGAAGCTGACGCCGGCGGCCTGCCCGGCGGGAGTCAGCGAAAGCTGCAACTCGCGCTTGCCAGCCGAGAAGTTATCGCTGATCGCAATCACGCCACCGAGCCCTTCGATTTCAGCGATCGCGTGATCGGCAACTTCGCGCAGTTCAGCCAAGTCATCGCCACGGAAGCGCAAGGTGACGTCTCCATCGCCGCCCATTAGATCCGAGGCAAAACTAATCGATTCGGCTCCAGCCACTTCGCCGGCACGCTCCTCCCACTGTCTGGCGATCTCCTTGCTCGAGATATCGCGCACCTCGGCCGAGACGAGCTCGATGTTCACCTCGCCCAGGTGTGCGCCCGAGAAGGTGCTGCCCAAGCCGCCGCCGGCTTGCGAATTCTTCTCGCGTGCCGGTTGCCCACCGATCGATGTCAGGAGCGACTTGATAACTGGATGACCCTCGCGCTCGGCCCACTCGGCGCCGAGCTCCTCGGCAACCCGTTCGAAGCGCAAGATCGCAGCTTGGGTGACGGCCAGCGGCGTACCCTGCGGCATCGTCAGCTGCACGCTGACATCATCGGCCTCGATCTGTGGGAAGAAGTTGAACTTGAGGTAGCCCTGCGAGGGCAGCTGCAAGGTCAGCAGGAACATCACCAGACCTACAGCGATCGTCGCATAGCGCAAATCGACTGCGATACGCACGGCCGGAGTGTAGATGCGTTTGATGAAGTGCGTCAGCATGCGATCGATCGCGCCTTGCACAATCGAGAGCAGCCCCGGACGCTCGTTTGTTTCGACCGCAGGCAAGTGCTTGAGGTGCGCAGGCAAGACGAACAGACACTCGACCACCGAGAAGGTCAGTGCTCCTATCACGATCAAAGGAATGTTGCGCGAGAAGGTGCCCATCGTGCCGGGCATGAACAGCATCGGCAGGAAGGCGACCATGGTCGTCAACACGGCGAAGATGACCGGCTTGGACATCTGGCTGGCGCCCAGCGTGGCTGCCAGGAGCCCGTCCTTCTGGCCTTGCCCCTTGTGCCGGTGGTGGTGGATGTTCTCGGCCACAACAATCGCATCATCGACCACGATGCCGAGCACGATGATGAACGCGAAGAGCGAAATCATGTTGATCGACACGTCTTGGTAGGGCATCAACCAGATCGCGCCGAGGAACGAGATTGGAATACCGACCGTGACCCACATCGCCAGCTTGAAGCGTAGGAAGAGCGCCAGCATGATCAGCACGAGCAGCAGCCCTTGCCACGCGTTCTTGAGCATCAAGTCGAGACGCTCACGCAGGATGACCGTTTCGTCGCCCGCGAGCGTCAGCTGGATGCCTGCGGGCAGAGTGGTCTGCTTCTGCTCGAGGTAGCGCTTGGCCGCCGGACCAAGAGCGAGCGCGCTTTGATCACCTACGCGATAGACCTCAACGATCACTGCGGGCTGTCCATTGAAGCGCGTGATCTGATCCGTATCCGCGAAACCGTCGCGGATCGTCGCGATGTCGCGCACCAGCAGCTCGGTGCCATTCGGCAGTCGCCGCAGAGGGATCGCGCCAAACTCTGCGCCGGTGTAGGCCTGACCCTTGCCGCGCAGCAGGATCTCGCCGCCTTCGGTCTTGATTGAGCCGCCCGGCAAGTCGAGTGATGTGCTTGCCAGTGCTTGGGCAACCTGGTCGAACGAGAGTCCGTGGCGGCGCAAGGCGTCCTCTGAGACCTCGACCGAGATTTCGAAGGGCGGCGCGTTCTTGAGCTCAACCTTCGAGATGTCGGGTTGGCCCGCGAGCCCGTTCTGAATGTCGTTTGCGATTGATCGCAGCGTACGTCCGTCGGTCGCTCCCCAGACCATGACCTTTATGGCGCTCGCGTTGATCTCGACCAAATTGACGATCGGTTCTTCGGCATCGTCGGGGAAGGTGTCGATCCGATCGATCGCAGCTTGTACGTCGTTGAGCGCGGTGACGCGGTTGCTACCACGCAGCAACTTGACAGTGACGCTGCCCATGCCTTCCGCGGCGGAAGACGTGACTTGGTCGACACCGGTGATGCCCTGCACGTTTTCCTCGACGCGCGCACAGATCGCCTGCTCGACTTCCTCTGGCGCTGCACCAGGGTAGGGCACTTGGATTTGAATAACCTCGGCTTCGATGGTCGGGACGACCTCTTGCTTCAGCTTGGGAAGACTCAGGAGACCGAGCGCTACCACGCTCAGCATCAAGAGGTTCGCGGCGACACTGTTGCCCGCGAACCAATGGATCACACCCTTCATTGCTTCAGCCCCGAGTCAGGAGTCGCATCGGAGGCGAGGATGCCGACGGGCATCCCCTCGACCACGATCGGCGGCGGTGTCAAGACCACCCGCTCACTGGATTTCAATCCGTTGGCTGCAGCAGTGGAGAGGAGCGCTTCGTCGTCGGTCAACTTAAGCACCTCGATGCTACGGCGTCGTAGGCGGTCTTCGTCATCCACGACAAGCACCGAGCCGTCGGGCTGAATGCATGCGCGCGGGATGCTGATCACAGACACATCACTCAAGCCGCGCACGCGGGCACTGACAAAGAGGCCAGGCACAGGCAGCGCTTCGCCAGCAGGGATCGATCCTTCGATCTTTGCGATCAACGTCAGGACTGGGTTCCGCGCATCGAGATCGGCTGCAGTTCGTGCGCCGCGCGCTGACCAGCGACGAGTACGGCCGCCGACTTCAGCTTCCAATTCGATCGCGAGCTTGTCCGCGCCGCGCCCATCAAGGTCGAGATCCATGTAGGCCAGGTCGTCGAGTGTCACGCTCAAGCGCACTTCGAGCTCGCCCGCACGTTCGATTGTCGCCAGCATGCTCATCCCATCCACACGCTGTCCAACTTCGACTGCACGCGTAATGACTCGACCGCTGAACGGCATGGTAATGCGCGTGCGGCCTAGCGCGACTTCGGCTTGGCGCAGTGCGACCATGGCTACACCAATCTGTGCCTCGGCTACTTGGATCTGAGCCTCGGCCGATTGGATCTGAGCTAGAGCGGCCGCGATTTGAGGCTCGTGCGATACCAATGCGGGCGGCGCGCCTTCGTTGAACTCACGCCAATCTGCGATCGCGACCTCGGCGCTGACTCGCTCAGCGTCAAGCAACGCTTCTTGAGCCGCGCGGCCGGCTTGTGCAGCAGCGACGTTTGCTTCAGCAGATGCCAAACCTGCGGCAGCCTGGTCGCGCATCAACTCGAAGTCCGTTACGTCGATACGCAGCAGTTCCGTGCCTGCTTCGAGCAGCGCGCCTTCTTCGAAGGCAGGGTTCAGTGTGACCACGCGGCCCGCAATCTCGGGTGTAAGGCTAAGCCGTACAGGTGATGCGACGACGCCATGCGTCTCGACAAATAAAGTGCGCAGCTCGGCTCGTGCGTTGCGCACGGCGACATCGGGCACATGAACGACGACTTCCTTGGCCGGCGTCTCGGGTGCGAACTTTTCGAAGAGCCGCATTCCGAACACGGCGGCGACGATTGCTACGGCGATCAGGATTAGTTGAATGCGAATTTTCATTCTTGAGTGGGGGGGCTACTGTCGAAACCGCCGCCGAGGGCGAGGTACAAATCGACGCGATTCGAGAGGAGTTGAATGCGAGTGACCTCGAGAATCCGGGCCGAGGTGAGACTGCGGGCGCGTGCTATGTAGCGTGCTTCCGCGGGGGTGCTGCCACGCGTGTGCTTGCGCGCGGTTAACTCCTCTAGCTCTTGCAATTGGTCGCGATGGGCTTCGAGGTCGACGACGCGTTCGAGCATGCGGCGCTCGTTTGTCAATGCGCTATCGACTTCGCCAAAGGCCACGAGTGCGCGACTGGCGAATGCATACAAAGCTGCGTCGCGACCAGCGATGGCTGCATCTTCGGCGGCTTCAAGTCGGCCGCCCATGAATAGCGGGGCGAGCAAGTTGCCGCCTAGGCTCCAGACTCGGAAGTCACCGTCGAGCAGGTTCTCTAGCTCAGATCCGGAGGTACCGACTGAGCTGGTGAGTGATAGTTGCGGATAGAGGTTCGCGCGTGCGACTTCGGCTTGCGCTTGCGCTGCACGGGCACGGGCCTCGAGTGCTGCGAGGTCTGGGCGGCGGGCGAGTAGCTCTGCCGGAAGGCCAACAGGTGGTGCGCCGGGCAAGTCGCCTGCGAGGCTCGCGACGAGTGCCTCCGTATCAAAGCCAGCATTTCTACCGGGCGCGCGTCCTATCAGGATGGCGAGCGGCGTCTCAAGCAGCGCGACAAGCCGGCGCGCCTCCTTCACATCAGCCTCGGCCGAAGTTACTTGCGCGCGTGCCGATAGCAGCGCCTCGGGCGCTCCTGTGCCAAGCTCGAAGACGCGTTTCGTGTTGGCCAGCTGTGCGCGGTAGTTATCAAGTTGATCCGCGGCGAAGCGCGCGTTCAGCTCGGCATCAACTAGGGCCAACGCGCCGCGTAGAATCTGAGCCGCCAACGATTGGCGCGCAGCGATCAGGTCAAGGCTACTGGCCTCGAGGTCAGCCACGGCGCCGCGCTCCGCGGATGCCATGCGGCCCCAGAGGTCAAGCTCCCAACTGATATTGAGATTCACCGAGTGGTTATTGTTTGTGTTCGAGACCACACCCGATGAACCGGGGATAGGCAAGCCGATGAAGTTCGTGCGCGCACGCGCCAAGTTGAGGCCGGCCTGAACTTGAGGCAGGTCCGCACCGCGCGCAGCAGCCAGGCTGGCGGCGGCAGCTTCGACGCTGCTCGCTGCTGCGGCAAGGTCGGGACTGCCGGCGAGGCCTTGCTCGACAAGCGCAGTCAGCTCTTCCGATCCGAACTCGCGCCACCATGCGCCCGCGAGCCAGTCGTCAGATGCGGTGTCGCTATCGCTTGCGTCCGCAGCGCTGGTCCAGCCCTCGGCAGGTACGACCGTCGAACTTGCATCGACAGCTTCCACAGCGCCCGGCGGAACTGCTTGGCAAGCGGCTAGCAACAGAAGGACGACCGGGGACAGGTGCAAACTACGCATGACGCAACCCCGCCGCACAGAAGGCGACTATCTCGTCCATCAGGTTCTCTGTCGATACACGACCCACCGGTATGTCGAAGCTCGCGCATTTCGCAGCCTGGGTCGAGAGCAGCGAGTGAATCATTGCTCCGATGACGAACTGCATGCGTAGGTGCATGGCCGCAGGAGTGACCTCGGGCAATAACTCGCGCAGCTTGACCATGAAGCGCTGCGCCATGGGTCCGAAGACATCCTGCAGGAAGTCATGCGCGGCTGGATCCGAGGAGCTGTGCAGGCGAGCCATCATCTGCACGAAGTGGGGCGTCGGCGTCAGGTCAGGGTCGAGCGCCGGTCCGATGAAGGCGCGTAACACCGACTCGAGCGTCGCTGGATCTTGCTGGGCATTGGCCTCGATCGCGTCGAGTTGTGCCAGGCGCCGCTCGTTGATCGGCGTCAGCCGTTGCTCGAGCACCGCTCGTAGCAGTCCGTCCTTGGAGCCGAAGTGGTAGTTCACGGCTGCAAGGTTGGTGCTGGCGGCGGTGGTGATGTCGCGCAGGGAGGCTCCGGAGAGGCCCTTTTCGGAAAAGAGTTGCTCTGCAGCGCCGATTAGGCGCTCACGAGTCGCTGCGGGGGAGTTCTTGGGGCTATTCATGACGATCGTTCGTTCTAAACGATCGTTCGAATGAGTGCTAGCCTCTGGCGTGGTTTCCGAGGCGGGATGCGCGAAACGAAACGGATCGAGCGGGTCGTGGGTTGTGCAACCCGCGCCCGCTTCCGGCATCAGGTTTGGCTCGGCGAGGCAATTCGAAATTGAGTTGTAGAGCCGCTGCGTCACCCGCCAGTACTTTATGAAAGCAAGAAGACTCTCGCTCGCTCTGCTCGCGATCCCGATGCTCACGGGTTCCACCCTTTCGCCAATCCATTCTGCACACGCTCATTGGAGATAACCTCCACGATCATCTCGGGACCGCCATCGCTGGCGGGGGAGACGTTGATGGCGATGGAGTCCACGACTACGTCGCACGGCACCATGACTTCATCGAGGTTCGTTCGCTAGTGAACGACGCGATCCTCTTTCATGTTGACCGTGCAAATCAGTTCGGTTCCCCCGGAGCGGCGAAGTGGAGAGTGGGGGGGGCTGTGACGCAGATAGCAACAGACTCCTGAGCTGGGACCTCGACCTGAACTCTCCGCCTGTTAGCGCACACCGCCTCAGTCGAATTCCTCAATGCTCGACGGACTATTACTGAGAGCCCGGCAAAGCTGGAGGAGTGTGACAGAGGCCGTTAGCTTGCGCCGCTGGTTCAATGACAGAACGACATGCGCAGTCCGTCACTCAAGCTGAAGCCACTACCTCCGGCCACGGGATCGCGGTACCAGAACTGGAAGTACCAAGTCGTGCCGGGATCGAGCGCGCCGGCTCCTGCGTTCATCGGCGCGAGCTGGTTGTCGACAGGGAAGTTGACCGAGCCGTTGCCATTGGCGAACACGACGGGTAGACGGAACAGACCATCACCGACGCAGCGCATTCCATCGCCGAACGGGATCTGAACCGGATCACCTCCGTAGTAGAAGATGCCCGCCTGACCGGGGATAGCCTGGTTTACGGTTAGCACGAGATCGTTCGCAGAAAGGCTTCCACCACCTGCGTAACCGATCTGCGCGCCACTGCCGGTCGAGTTGGGAGCTGCGTCGCAGAAAGTGTTCGCGTCGCAGAGCGCAAGCAGCACGGTGCCATCGGGCGTTCCGAGGTAGGCATTGCCGCCGCTGCTCACGAAGTAGGCCTGCTGGAAAACGGTCTTCACGGTTTGAGTGCCAGACAAAGCACCCGAGTCGAGTTCAGCAACGAGGGCTCCACTCGCGCCAATGGTCCCGATGAAGTCACCAGGCGGGTTGGGCGAGTCGATGGTCCATACGCCTCCAAGGCCGACTTGGTAATCAAAGTCGCGTGTGTTGCCGCGCACCATGTACACGGAGTCGCCGCTTTGTCCGCGGAAGACGGCGCGTTGCTCGATGCCAGCCGACCAGTGCCGGTCGAAGCTCACCGTGCGCGGTTGGCCAGCCACCGGAACATATCCAATGCCAAGGATCCCGGAGCCGTTCGACCCGGGGAAGCCGTTGGAAGATTGACCCGCAGCGCCTCCGATCGGAGACCCGCCTTGCATGTGAACTGCACTGCCGTAGATCTCGACCCCGTGGCCGCCGTCGCCGCCGAAGCCCGGAAGGTCCCAAGCGTCGTAGTCACCACCATCGCCTCCACGAATGACGGAGTCCGTGACGTAGACAAAGGCTGATAACTCGACGCGCATACCACTTCCGCCGTGGCCGGACTGCACAGGGAAAGAGGTGCCCTGGTCGTAACCGTCACCTCCCTCAATCGTGCAGCTGTGGAAGGCAACTGAGGAATTGCTAACCCAGCATGCCAGTCCGCCGCTGCCCTCGTAGGGACCATCGCGGCCTGTGATCACGGTGTTAGTGCAGAGCACACTGGCGGCGCTTGAAGCTCTGAGCCCGGGCTTTGGAACCGCGGAATAGGAATTGCCGACGAGTGTGCAGGACTGGATACGCACATCTCCGTCGCCTCCGACGATGAGTGCGCCTTGAAAGCCATTCAAGATGCGCAGGTTCGAGAGAATGACTACGGTTCCAGCGCTCGAACTGATCTGCACGGTGCCTTCAATCGTCGCACCTTGGTTGCTTCCGAGGATCTTCAAGCCTTCGCCTTGGACTTGAAACCCGCTGTAGGTGCCGGGTCGAACGATCAGCGCGTCGTTACTGTTGGCCGCGTCGACCGCCGCCTGAATGTCGGTGAAGTCACCCTGCCCGCTACTGTCGACGACGAAGACATCGGCGGAGGCAATAGAGGATGCGGCGAGAAGTGCGAGTGCGTAGGTGAGTCGTGTTCTCATTCTCGTGATGTCTCGAATCAGGTCCGGGCAGGGCCTCTGTGGAAGATGGATAGACGACACCGGGTTCGAAAGTCACCTTAAGCATGACCGGGGTCTGACCCGTCTCGTCTCGTCTCAGCGAGCGGATTGACTACAGCCCGTTTTCAGGTGAGCCCTCAAGCCTCAGTTTCACCCGAATCAATCAGCATCTCTGCGAAGCTGGCGTCGAATAAGTCCTCTTCGGCACTCCCGTCAATCGCCTGGTCGATAACGCGTTGCTTCTTGATCAACGTCCCTACCATGCGCGCATCTAGTGAGTCCTGCAGCACAAGGTGTTGTACGAGAACGCTGTCCTTTTGGCCAATTCGGTGCGTGCGGTCTTCCGCTTGCGTCAGGTTGGCAGGAACCCAGTCGAGCTCAGCGAAGACGACATGTGAAGAGGCCGTCAACGTCAGACCAAAACCGGCAGCAGTGATCGAACCGATGAATAACAGGCATTCCGGATCCGTTTGGAAGCGATCGACCGCACTTTGGCGAGTGGCTGAATCATCGTCGCCAGTCAGCGTGACGGCCGAGTCACCGAAGGGCTCTGCAAGTTCGCGAACGACGGCCCTGTGATGAGCGAAGACTACGATCTTGCCCGCATCCTCCATGACGCTCTTGATGTGTTCGATCACGAGCGGAACCTTGGCGAGGGCCGTGTCCTGCCTCAACTTCGCTAGTTCACCGAAGGCGACGTTGATTCCAGCTCGCAGAGCTGCGAGCTCGGCTTCATTGCCATCCTCTTTCCCATGCGAGAGCACTCGCAGCTCGCTTAAGCGCCGCTGGTGCTCTTCCCAAGCCCCAGCCTCGATCGCGATCAAGCTGGCGATGTGATCCGATGCGAGCTCGATCACCTGGCGTCGCTTCGGCGGCAGATCGGGTAACACCTCCGCCTTCGTGCGGCGCACCATCATCGTGCCACTCAAGCGCGCGTGGAGTTCCTCGAGATGAGTCGCGCCATTGAACTCCCAACCAAAGCGGTTCTTCGTTGGCTTGCAGTAGCGGTTCGCGAACTTCCAGAAGTCGTCGAACTCTTCGGGTGCCAGAGCGTTGACGATCGACCACAGCTCGACGGGCCGGTTAAGGATAGGGGTGCCGGTCAGGAATAGTTTTCGCCGGGCCTCGATCGCGTAGAGCGCTTTGGAGCGCTTCGCTTCCTTGTTCTTGACGTAGTGACACTCGTCCGCGATCAGGACATCCCAGTCCTGCCGAAGCTCGCGTTTCCACTTGACGAGGATGTCGTAGTTGATGACTACGACATCGGCATGTTCTGGGAAGGTCTTGGCCGCTACTCCAACTTGACGGCCATCGCAGAGCCAGCTTGCACACTCGCGCGCCCAGTTGAGCTTCAGGCTCGCGGGGCAAACGATCAGCACTCGCCTGGCATCCTTGTCCGCGTTTACAACACCGAGCGCTTCGATCGTCTTGCCCAAGCCCATCTCGTCGGCCAACAGCACGTTAGGGTGGTCGACGCTGAATGCGATGGCCGCGCGTTGATAGGGCAGGTAGTCGAAGCCTTCAGGCGAGGGCACATCAATATCGGCATCTTTTGCGCAGCTTGCGGCCCGCGTGCGGGCCATTCCCAGCAGCTTGATCTTCAGCGCGCGCGCCTCCTGGCGCAGCCTTTCCTCGCGCTCTTTGCCGGCATCACCCGCGCGTTCCAATATGGCTTCTGCGAGTGGCTTGTCCGCGTACTCCATCAGTTCGAGCGCTTCGACGATGTCGCGCGTCCACCAAATGCCCAGGAACTCGTGTTTGCATAGTTCGCAATCACGTTTGCGACAGCTTCGTGCGGGATGCCAACGCAGCCCTGCTGACTTCGGAATCGAGCGATCCTCGTACTCGCTGTGGAGTACGAAGAGTCCTTCCAAAGGTTCGCTTAGTACGGGATTGCTCAAGTTCGGTTCCCTGGATCTTGCCGCGGTAACATGCGACCGACGATACGCTATCGCGTCTTTGACACACGCACTTTTGCCGCGTGCAGGTTTGGAGAGACTCCGTCGGCACGAGAGCTTGGCCGCTACAGGTCAATGCCACGATCGGTCATTCGACTTCAAAGTGGGCCGGCCCAGCCTCCCGCGCTCGAGGCAAACCGCTTCTTGAGTCTTGATGCATGAGCCCCCAGGCATCCCTGCAATGCCTCCGCCCCTGCCCATTACCAGCTGGTCCTGCACCGAGTTGGTTTGGGAGCGCGTGGGATCGTGACCGGCGTGGTATGTCGCTTGTAGGAGCTCTGCTTAGCAGTGCATGAAAGTGCGTGTCTGTGTCAGGCTAGTATCCAGTGCTCGGACCTCTGTTCTTAATCAGCCAAAGGCTTGATGATCAGCGCTCGCGAAGAGCGAATCAGGCGCAGTCTCGACGGTGGCCAAAGCCTGCGGAACGGCGATGTCAGTGCTCTGCGGACCAATCAACGGGGCGTTGACAACACGCGCCATCCGGGTGACTTCAGGTGTCCACCCCTGGGATGCTTGGCCGTCGCCCCGGTTGTGGTGGGCCACTTGTACTACGTCTATCCAGACACCACCTCGATCAAATGCAATGGCTACAACGTCGATGTGTACTTCACGCGTTTATTGGATGACGGTGGGCCCTGGAGCTCGCCCGTAGTGTTGAACGGTGACAGCGCATTAGCGGCAGACCAGTTCTTCCAATGGATCGAGAAGGATAATGATGGGCGTCTGCACGTGCTTTTCTATGACACGCGGCTTGTCATTCAGGATGACGACGCAGACCTGATTTCGACGGTCGACGCTTGGTACGCATGGAGTGACGATGAGGGAAGCCATTGGGGCGGGCAGCGCCTGACCGCTACTCCAATAGACACCTCCCCCTCGAGGTGGGGTGCCCGTCAATACACCGGCGACGATCTCCGTCTCGCGAGCGCTAGAGGTCGCGCCTTCCCAGCTTATTCGACACTTCGACGGGTTCCGCTGACATCTATGTGCAGCCTGTCGTTCGTAGTCCTGCAGCTAGCTATTGTCGTGGACATGAATGCCCGTGCGGCAATGATGACCCGTCGATGGGGTGTGGGAACCACGGCTTCGACGGCGACCAGAGTACCGGTGCCGTCTTGACCGCGACTGGCAGCGCTACTCGCTCGTTTGATGACTTGATCTTTAGGCTAAGGAGAGCTGCGGCTTTCGCTCCCTTGATGTTCATGGCTTGAACGCAAAGCAGTCGGGTGCCATTCCGCACGCGGATCGCAGGGCGCAACTCTGCGGCGCGAGCAGCACCCGCTCTTCGCCCGCCATTGCCGCCAGCCTGATCGAGCGCTGGGGCCATCCTCAATCTGGACGCGTGCTAGCGGATCCAGGCCTAATTGATGTTGGCCATCCATTGGCCACAGGCACTCTCGTATCACGCGGGATTGGGGTCAGTGCTGATATTGCCGGCGATCTTGGGATTCAGAATCTCGGGGATAGGGACATCGAGCTGTGCTTCAACAGCGTCACCACGATGGTGAGAGTTCCTGCGGGGGCGCACGTGCACTTGGCGCGAGTCAAGATGTGGCCCCTTGAGTGGATCGAGTTCAAGGGAGTAGGGAATGGGTCCAACCTGCCGTTTGTGTGGGCTTGGAGCTACGTTCGGCCTGACTAGCTGAGTGCAGGCAGCTCGCGCTTGCTCTCCACCTTGCTAGCTTCGTTGCGCGAAGCATCGAACGCAGGTCTCTCACGGGTCCTGCAGAGCCAGCGTTAGCGTCCAAGGTGAGAGCTACGCCTGTGGATCGCGTTCGATCCAGATAGTTCGCTCTCGTTTGCGGTAACCTGGTTGCGGCTCGAATAGGAGCGAGACCAGAGACGGCCATGCAAGTCAGTCTGGAATAAGGCTATCGGGCAGGGGGTGGTGAACGTAGCGGACTCATGACGAAACGCATTGCACTATGTCTGCTGACCATACTGGTGGCATTGGCGGGTTGGCTGACGCTCCGGGATGGCGGTGATTCAGCGACGGATGTTGCGAGCACCGCGCTGCGCCCTGGGCATGCTTCTGCACTGGAAGCCGTGCAGACGGACTCGCCCGAGAGCGCAGGTGTCGCATCCGATCGGGAAGAAAACACTGCTTCAGCGCGGCTCGCGGCCATTCTTCCGACGCACAGAATCTTCGGCCGCATTGTCGACGACAAACGCTTTGGCGCTCCGGGAGTCACCGTTGAAATCCAATGCATGGGGCGAGCAAGCGTAGAAACGGTTACCGCCGCGAGCGGGGCCTTTGAAGTGCTCTACACTGCCGCTTGGGGTCATCCCACGCTGCACCATAGTGTCACTGCCACCGACGCGTACCATCGCAGCACCGTCCTGCAGTTTCGGTTGCCAAGAGAAACAGCCGGCGAGCAAGTCGATGTCGATGTCGGCACACTCGCGCTACGCTCTGCGTATCCGTTGACAGTCCTAGTCCAAGATGACGAGGTCCGCGCGGGGCATGCCAGCGTGCAGGTGTTTGTCGGTCATGAGCAAGCCTTTGTGGGAGACTTTCGGGCCAATGAGCGGGGCGAGCTGGAGCTCACTAGCCTCCCTCGCGGTGCCGTCTACTTGACATCTCGCGCGGATTCACGAGAGGGAAACAGCTTGTGCTACGTGCCCGAGCAGACGCGCGCGATCATTGAGCTGCAGCAGCAGTATGCCATTGACGTGCTGCTAGTCGACGCGAGCACAGGTGAGGGGATCGACGGAGGAACACTTGATGTCATGCATACGACTCGCGTTCCCGCGGCTATGCCGCATGAGCTGTCGCGCTTGAGCGTGACTGGCGAGTACGTGTCAACGCAGCAGCTGCTTAACATGCAAGTGACAACGGATGCCCTGGGGCGAGCGCGAATCGAGCAGCTGGTACCGGGCTCGATCTATTACCTGAAGGCGACGGCGGCCCACTACGAAGAGTCAACGCCTTACCGGCAACTCGGTGAAGAGCTGAGGCAGACCCAAGAGGTGCTGCGCGTCGAGATGAAGTCTCTTCTGGTTCGACAGGTTCGCTGGCCGGTGGTCGGTAGTGAGCATCCTGCGCCTCAGGATGGATCGCTCATCCAATTGCGTTACCTACCTGGCATTCCTTCTCGCCTGCGAGTACCTCCCGTGCTGCAAGCGGGCAGGATGGAGCTTGACTGGCTCGTCATCGACGACTTCGTCGGTCCTGCTCATTTCATGATGGCAGAAGCGCCTGACGGTGACTTGGCCAGGCTCTGGATCGATGCTGATGAATCGCTTGGCAAGGCCATCAGCTTTCGTACACCGGCTCGTATCGATGTCTTGGTGCTCGACGAATCGCGCGAGCCCGTCACGGGCGCGCTCGTGCAAGTGACCAATCATGGCAACAATGACTTGTGCGACCCTGAGCTGACCGATGCCGAGGGCCGTGCTGTCATCGATGGTCTCCATGGTGGGCTCGTGATTGTTCACGTACGAGCAGTCGGGCAGAGGTCGGGCAGAGGTCTGGAGGCAGGTACGATCGACCTAGAAAAGGGAGATGCCACGCTCGAGGTTGTGCTCGAGGCCTCGCCCGCACCTGTTCGACTTGGGGTTCGCATCGATGGTGTCGCACAGCTTCCGGGCCACTATGCGGTTCGCGGCGGCAGAGTCATCGAGGAGCTGCCCGAACGTGGAGAGTTGCTGATCGAACTCCCTGCGCTTCCTGCAACGAAGCCAGCCTCCGTCTGGTTCGACGCTGCCGGCTTCGCGTTGTTGCAGCCGAGCTTCGAGCCGACTGTCGGCAGCGCTGAGAGATCCGCAACGATTCAACTCGAGCGAACAGCCACCCTGATTGCACGCGTGACGCCACCTGCGCAAGGAGCTGTGAGTATTCTTCCTCAGTGGTTCGATACTGCGAGCAATGAGTGGGGACAAGCTCCGGGCCTCACCAAGCCTGGTGGCAACAACACGCCGAACGGTCCCGATGGCTCTTATCTCTTTCCAAGAATCGTGGCTGGCAGTTGGAGAGTGATCGACAGACGCAGCGGGCTCACTTCGACTGAGGTCGAGATACAAGCGGGGAGCCCGAGTGGCATCGTCGACTTGGACCTGAGGAATCTTACTTGGGTCGAAGGTACGGTCGAGGCCGATGATCCTGAGCAACTCGATCGCGTTCGCATGCTCGTGTTGCACGAAGGCGTAGAACCCAATAAGAGTGGACGTTCAGGTCTTTCTTCTGCGGGCGGCGTGCGGCTGCAGAATACGAGCTTTCGCGTTCAAGTGCCTGGCGACAAGATGGTGACGGTCTATCCGTGGCATCCTTGGCTCGTTCCCGACTCGGCTTCAGGCACATTGGTGACAACGGGTGGCCGGGCTGGAGTTCGCTTGCGATTGGTGGACGGCGATGAGTTGCGCATTCACTTGCCGCAAATCCCGTGGTACACACGCTCTGTTCGCATCGCTCGCTTCGCTGATGGAGCCGTACCTGAGAGCGAAGTCTTGGAGTGGCATCAAGGCACCTATGTTGATGGCGTCGTGCGCTGCTCGATGCCCAGCGGTCGCTGGACACTTATCGTTGTGCCACCTGCGAACTTCGCACCATTGACCATGCATGGTGTCGAGATCCGTGGCTCGACCATCGTCTCTTCAGCGAATCTCGATGCTGGCTCGACGCTACGTGTGCGAGTCCTCACCCCGGAAGGAGTCGCTGCGCCACGTGTTCATGTCACGGCGACGCGCATCGGAGCACCGATCTATAGTCGCAGCGTCAACACGATTGGGAGCGAGTTGGTACAGTTGAAGGGCATCGGTCCGGGACTCTTCCATGTCACAGTGGAAACCGCGCAGGGCAATCGCTCCCTTCCCGTGCAGAAGCTACAAGTCGATGGCGTGAGCGACATCGAGCTTGAGTTTGATTTGCGATAGTCGGGAGATGGAGTACGACTCTGCCTTGGCTGCGGGAATCCTTGGATGAGTGGTGGTTTGAATTAGGGCTGGTGGTATTTGGCCGTGGTCCGTACGCAAGTGCTGACGAAGCACCATCAGCAGGCTTGTTTCTGACCTGCGTGGCTGTGTTTTTGGCCCTCCCTGTCAAGTTTCGATCCGATAGTTGATCTCGGGATAGGCTGGGACTCATGCAGCACCTCGAGCACGCATCGGTGGTATGGCATTGGGGTGAGAAGGTCTTGGCCGTGCGCGAGATTCAGATCAAGAGGGGATCGGAGCCTCGTTGAGATGCTCGAAGCAAAGCAGTGCGACATTGAGGGTACTGGCCGCCTGTGTTGCTTCAGTTTCGCCGTCTCTTGCATCTGATGCTCTACCAGGAGCTCCTGCTCGCGATGGCATTGCGTCAGCACGACAATTAAGGCTGTAGGTACCTCAAC
>JBLFWN010000079.1:0-30316 GCA_047611405.1 Planctomycetota bacterium
GAGCACGCTGAGGTCTATTACCGCCGCGCTGATGGGACCCAGACTCATGAGAGGTGGTCTGACACAACGGAGCCAGGCACTGAGTTTGAATTGGTTATCCTGACTGGCTCCGATGGACGACCCACCTCTCACCCTTCGGGTTCTTCTTCGACAGTTCGTATAGAAGTGAGTAGCCGCAGCGGCGCCGGATTTCGTCTCTGTGGTCGACCCACTCGCTCGCTAGTTCGAAGGCGAAGGGGGCCTTGGCGAGAGTCGCGTCACAAGACGCGAACACATGGGCTAGGTATCCGTCTTCCAGTCCATCAATTTGGGCCTCCACTTCCTCGCGCGTCAACTTCTTCGGCTCGCCGATCAGCAGCGCGATGACACGCACATCGTAGATATCCGATTTCCACAAGCTCTGGGCCAGCTTGTGATCGCGGCCGATTTCCTTGGCGAGCTTGCGCAGTTGCGTCAGTCCAAGACCAAAGCTATCGAGTCGCCTCGCCTTCTTGTTTCACTTGTCAATGCCCTCGCTACTGCGGTTCTTCTTGAGCAGCGAGACGACTTGGGTCTTGGTCATCGACATCGAAGGATCCTTCTCGGGTGAGTGGAGACCGAACGGCTCCATGCTCGGTCGCGCTCCATGCGGTGGGTATCCGTTGGATCTGGAAGATAACCCGAGCGAGTATCGAGCGCCCGTGGATCTGCAGTGATGAGACCTCGGGCGGACCGGCGCTCGCGCAGGTGAAGACCGGCCTGGATCGAACTGGACGCTTTGCCACGAGCACTTCGTTCCGAAGCGGTCCAGCGTTGCATGCGCCTGCCGCGAGGGAGGGGCGCATCCCTCAGGTATGGGCTCCGCGCTGATCCAGCGACCTTTCATAGCGGCGCGTTTGCGCAGAACCTGGACCGGTTCGATCGGTTCCCTTAGGGTGGTTTCGGTTCGGCCCTTCGGGATTCAGCCCAGTATCGGGAGCCACATGCCACGTGAAGTTCCCGACTGCTTAAGGTCCGCTTAACTTCGGCTAGTCACCTTTACTCTCATGAAGACCTCTCAAGTGATGTTTGTGCTGCTCGTAGCGATCCTTGCAAACCTATTGCTTACGACGCTGCTGCACAGCAACAAGGGCAACAGCGCCCCTACGCAGGCACTTGTCGCGTCTCCGAATCAAGCGCTTCGAGCGAGCTCCGATGACGCTCATCTGCTAGCGCAATACAGCAACCGAATCGAGGAGCTAGAGATGCGGCTCGCTGTCTTGGAGCAGCATCCCAGCGTGCAAAGCACAGCCGACCGCGTCGCGATCCCCTCGGCCGAGACTGTTGAGGCGGAAGCCGAGATCAAGACATTCCTGGCCGCCCTCAAGAGTTCGGGCGACGAGCTACCGGATCAGCTGAAGACCAGCGTCCAAGTCGCGCTGGAAAAGCTCGAGGAAGATCGCAGGCTCGAGCGCGAAGAGGAGCGCCGCATCGAACGAGAAGAGCGCCTCGACAAGCGCGTCAGCGAGATGCGGGACGAACTCGGGTTGGATGCAACTCAAGAACAGGGCGTGCGTGACATATTTGCAGCGGAGAGCCAGCGCTGGATTGAGCTCAAGGCTGGCGATGACCGTGGCAAAATGAACAGGGACGAAGCCCGACAAGTGAAGGACGATACGCGCGATGCAGTGCAAGCGCTTCTCACGCCGCAGCAGTTGGAGACTTGGCAGTCGAGTCGTGGCGACGGACGCGATAGCAAGCGCGACAGAGGCTCGGCTGACACTGGCGGTGGTGACCGACAAAATGATCGACGCGGCGGTAACCGCGGCCGCGACTGATTCGACATCGGGTAGCTCTCCTGCTCGATTCAGCTGAACCGCAGATCCCCGAATACTTACACGAGATCCAGACCGACATGTTGCACTCGATCCTAACGACTCTCCTTCTCGCGCTGCCGGCAGCAGGTATTGCTTGGGAGGAGTCCCTCGCTGCGACCTTGCAGCGAGCCGCGGACGAGCAGCGAGTCGTATTCATCGCGATCAACATGGATGGTGAGCGCGCCAACGACCGGATGGTGGACGATGTCTATAAGGACAAAAACATCGTCGCCCTTTCTGAGTTGACGTTGAACCTCGTCGGGTCGGTAACACCGCACACTAAGTTGGGGCGTTGTTCGCGTTTCGGTTCGATCGAGTGCGAATCACATCGTTTGGTCGAGAGCGACATTCGCGGCCGTTTCCTGAGGCCGGACGCTGATGGTCATGTGATCGCTCCGCAACACCTGTTCTTGGACCCGGCCGGTGCGGTCTTGCTGTCCGTTCCTTACGGCGTGACGTCTGAGGAACTCGAGTGGTGTTTTGCTGCGGCGCTGCGCAAAGTCGACCCGACCTTGAAGCTCGACTTGTCGTCGGGAGCGCGCGCACCGAAGCGCGTCGTGATGGGGGGCGTTGCCGATGCGGCCGACATCGAGACTCCGCCGACCCAGGCAGAAGTCGAGCAGATCATCAAGGACATTCGCAAGGGCACCATTCGGGGCGGACAACGCTTGACGGCGATCATGCGCTTGTTGCTCTCCGATGATCCTGAAGCGATGAAAATGGTTCAAACCGAACTTCTCGGTGGACGCGGCGGGCGTGGTGGCAGAGGCGGCGGTCGCGGCGATGGTGAAGATACAGCGAGTGCCAAGGCGCGCATCATGCATCGCATGGGCAAGGTCTCGCCTACCGCGTACTGGGAAGTCGCGCTCGAGTTCCTATCCAGCACCGAGGAAGCTTTGCGTTTCGAAGCAATTGCCACGCTCGAGCAGCTCGCTCGCAAGGAGACTCTGAAAGATCTGCGCAACGCACTGCGCAAAGCGGAAGACCCGCGGTCGGAGCGCTCCTTATTGCGAGCAACGGCTGCGGCGGGGGCTGGTGACAAGCGGACGCGCACGGATCTGTTGAAGAAGTGTTCTTCCGAGAAAGACATGCTGCTGCGTACGAACGCTGTGCTTGCACTTGGACACCTCGCTGCTCACAAGGATGTGGATGCTGCTCTTACAGAGCTCTTGACGGAGTCCGGAGGACCCGAATCACTGTCGATGGCTGCCGCACTCGCCATGGCAATGACGCGCGAGGGGAGCTGGGTTGAATTGTTGTCCTCGGTGGTCGCTCGGGCGCCAGACACTCCCCTGGCCAAGGCTTGCACAGCCTCGATCAAGGCGCTCGAGGATGGTTCGCTGAATGCGATCCAAGCCATCTTTATGCGTGTGTCTAGGGACGAGATCGTTCGCGAGAGGCTCTTTGGAGCTGCTGCGGGCGGGAACTGAGGCCGCGAGAGGTCGGCCAAGCGCGGTAATCCTGATCCCGCTTCAGCGCTTGGGACAGGGTGGCCGACTTACTCAGTCGGTCATGACATCGCACGCTGCCCATAGCCTCCCCGGGCATTCCCTGAGCGAACTCGTCCGCAGGCAATTAGCTGCGGAGAACTCCTCGCTCCCCCTGTTCCCCGAAACTGCTGCCCGCATCTTGGCGGCTGTTGAGGATCCTGATCAGGATATACGTGGCTTGGCTCGAATGATCGAGCTGGACCCGAGCCTGGCTGCCAACTTGATGCGAGTGTCCAACTCGGTTGCCTACGCTCCTGTCGAACCCATCGTCACACTCGAGCAAGCGGTCAGCAGGCTCGGAATGCAGACGATCTCGGGCATCGCAACAGCGCTTGCGTTGCGCAGTGAAGTCTTCTCGGTGCCTGGCTACGAGCCGTTATTGCGCAAGCTCTGGGTTCACTCTGCTCAAGCTGGTGCGTGGGCCAAAGAGGTCGCACGCACGCGTCGCAAGAGCGTCGAGCGAGCCTTCTTGTGCGGTCTCCTGCACGACATTGGGAAGCCAGTTGTGTTGCAAGCCGCCATCGCGCTCGTTGCCGAACTCAAACTTGAGGTGCACGAGAAAGATCTGATCAACGTGATGGATGAGTTGCACACCGAGATCGCAGGCAGGCTATTGAAAGAGTGGTCCATGCCAAAGTGGGTTCAGGACAGCGCCCTCTATCATCATGAAACCTCCAATTCAGGGGAGTATCGTGAGGAGGTCCTGACGACTTCCTTAGCTAACGCTCTCGCGCATTCGACGGAGATGGGTCGTTTGGAGGAGGACGAGATCTTGCAGCATCCTGCGTTGCTCGAGCTGGGTCTCTACTCGGATGAGCTAGATCCGCTGTTCTCAAAATTCCGTATCGTTCAGAAGCTGACCGAGGCCATCTCATGAAGCCCTGCAACCAGTTCGACCTGATTGTCATCGGCTCCGGCCCAGCAGGTCAGAAGGCAGCGATTCAGGGCAGCAAGGCTGGCCGGAAAATTCTCATTGTCGAGCGCGAGCGGGATCCCGGAGGCGAGTGTGTTCAGCACGGCACCATCCCCAGCAAGACGTTGCGCGAGACCGCTGCCAGTTTGACTGGACTGCGCAAACGAACAGGTGGGTGCCTTGACTTGGAACTCGGTACGGACACAAAGCTACGCGCTCTCATGGGGCGTGTCGAAGAGGTCCTGGAAGCCCACTGCACTTTTATCGGCGAGCAGCTCGAGCGCAACGATGTCGTGCTTCTCCGTGGGCGCGCCAGCTTCTTAGACAAGAACACGGTTCAAGTGCGCTCGCTCGGTGGAGTCGACAATTGCTACACCGCAAAGACAATCGTGATCGCAGCAGGATCCCGACCCCGCAATCCGAAAGGGCTCGGAGTCGACCACGAGCACATCTTCGATTCGGATTCGATTCTCTCGCTGGCCTATTTACCCGCGAGCTTACTCGTCATTGGCGCAGGCGTGATCGCCTGTGAGTTCGCGACCGTCTTTCAAGCGCTCGGCGTGAGTGTCACGATCATTGACAAGGGTGAGCGGCCTATGCCGTTCCTCGACCCAGAACTCTCAGAGCGCTTGGTCAGCGATTTTAGTGACGCTGGCGGAGTCTATCTACCGGGCGTGGAGCCTGAGTCGATCGAAGTGCTCGAGGGGGGCGGGACCCGAACAAGGTTGAGTGATGGCCAAGAATTGCTGTGCGACAAGGCCTTCGTCGCCTTGGGTAGGACAGCGAGTCTGGCGGGCTTGGGATTGGAGGAACTCGGAGTCGAACTGACTAATCGCGGGCACATCAAGGTCGACAAAAACCTGCAGACGACCGTTCCTAATATCTATGCGGTCGGAGACATCATCGGTCCGCCCGCGCTTGCCGCGACGGCAATGGAACAGGGTCGACGTGCTGTTCAGCACGCTCTTGGGCTCGAAATCGGTGTCGGCCATCAATTCATGCCGGTCGGGATCTACACGATCCCAGAGATCGCTGGAGTCGGAATTAGTTCAGCGGAAGCTGACGTGAAGACGATCGTGGGCCGAGCCAACTTCAGCGAAGTCGCGCGTGGTCACATCATCGGTGCGACCGTTGGGGTGTTGAAGCTCGTAGCGGACGCGGAAGGCAGATACATCCTGGGCGCGCATGTGATCGGGGAGGGCGCCACTGAATTGGTTCACCTTGGTCAGATCGCGATGTTGGGACGGTTGGATGTCGACACACTGATCGACAATATCTTCAACTTCCCGACGATGGCCGAGGCCTATCGGATCGCTGCGTTCGATATCGTGCAACAACGCAATGCCTTGCGTTCGCGCGACGCAGCCTGAGCGCAGCTCGCTACGGCGAGGCGCATGGGGTCGAGCGGTACTCGAATTCTCTTGCTAGCTGGGATCGAATCGGCACTGCGTTGCCACTCAGTCGAGCTGCATCATGAAATCGATGTTAGCAGCCTCGATCAGCTCGTAGCCTCGTACATCTCTAGATAGGCCGCGATGCGCGCTTCGGTGGCGGCATCCATGACTTGCTGCCCATCGACCTTGCGCCCACGCAGAGACTCGACGACATCGTGGATCGTCACGATCGCCTCGCAGGGCATGTCGAACTCTTCGGACAGCTCACTCAGCGCGGTGCGATCGCCCTGGCCACGTTCACAGCGATCGATCGAGACGATTAGGCCAACCAGTTCAATGTCAGCATGTGCGCGCAGCTTCGGCACCGTCTCACGAATGGATGTACCTGCGGTCGTGACATCCTCGAGGATCAACACACGGTCGCCGTCCTTCAGCTTATGGCCGACCAGCACCCCACCCTCGCCATGATCCTTGGCTTCCTTACGGTCGAAGGCATAGGCGACCTCGCGGCCCGAATCCCGATGAAGCGAGATCGCGGTCGTGCACACCAGCGGGATGCCCTTGTACGCCGGACCAAACAGAACGTCGAACTCGTCGCCGAAGCGTTCACGTGCCTTCGAAGCGTAGAACTCACCCAAGCGCGAGATCTGAGAACCGTCGCTGTAGAGCGCTGTGTTCACGAAGTACGGGGTCTGGCGCTTGCTCTTCGTGGTGAACTCACCAAAGAGCAGGACGCCGGAGCGAATCATGAAGTCGATGAACTCTTCTTGATAGGCGTGCATTGTTTCACTGCAGGGGGGGGCCGGATCGGAGTGCGGGCGAGCAGCATCGCGCTCGGAACGACGCGGGGGAACCGAATTTTGATGAATTCAGACTCGCGGGCAGCACTGGACGAGCTAGGTAATCCAGTTCGCTGGGCGTTAGGGAGTCTGAGTCAGCAACCCGCCTCCCAGCCCTCGGCAGTGCCAATAACGGTCTCCTGATCATAAAATGGGGCGAGAGTGCGATGCTAGCTAAGCATCGAGCCGCGTGCTGGCCGAAGGAGGTTTAGGGAGTGCGCCAAGCTCGCGCGAAGAACTGCCAGATGAGGGGTCGACCTGCCGAGGATTTTCCGGCATGCTGGACCCAGTGACGTTGGCCGTGACTCGCTGAGTCGTGTGCCACCCGTCGATACCTGCGGCCGAGTGCCGCGCCGTGCGCACCTCCGCCGGAGGATCCGGCCGCCGGCGTGGACAAGTGACGGCCTCGCTGCACTTGAGCACCGATCTTTCGTTCGGTGGATGCGAGTAACGAGGCTCCTTAGCACTTCGCCTCGACTCGCATGGATCGATGGTTCTGATCGATCGTCGGATCGCCCGAGTTGGCGAGCCCGGATGACGGCTCCAGCGGGGCTTTCGCGTGGCACAGCCGTGTCGCACACTCGCTTCTCAAGTGGACACGACGTGCTGCTCGGACACCTCGCTCGTCGTTCCGGATCTCTCCGAATGCACAAGGCGTTGCCTGGCCCAGGTCAGGCGCGTCGACGAGCCCCGCTAGGGGCGCCCACCGCGGCCTGCAAGCTGCGGTTCGCACGCTGCGAGCCGCTTGCTTTGGCCCGACACTGACCTCGAGGAATCTCTTGGCCTCCAAAGATACCAGCACCCAGGGCTCGCTCCCGTTCGGCGCCATCGGCGACGGAGAGGGGACTGCAGTCCCGAAAAAAGCGTCCAAGCGCAAGACGACGAAAAAGAAGCGCAGCAGCAAGAAATCCGCGGCGAAGGCCACGGAGGATGCTGAGAAGCCCAAAAAGAAGACTTCCACGGCAGCTAGCGGAGCTTCCGCCGGAGCTTCCGCAGATGCGCCCGCGGCGCCTGCTCGCCGCGCGTCTAAGAAAGTCAGTCGCAAGCGCAGCCAAGCGCGAGCCACCGAAGAGAGCGGGCCTGCCGAGCCGAAAGCTTCGAGTGCTGATGGGGAGTCGCGCCCGGAAAAGGAGCCTCGCCAAGAGCGTGCTCCTCGCGCCAGGCGTGGAACGCGAGAGCCGCGTGAAGAACGTGGAACGCGAGAGCCGCGTGAAGAACGTGGTGCGCGAGAGCCGCGTGAAGAACGTGGTGCGCGAGAGCTGCGTGAAGAACGTGGTGCGCGAGAGCCGCGTGAAGAACGTGGTGCGCGAGAGCCGCGTGAAGAACGTGGTGCGCGAGAGCCGCGTGAAGAACGTGGTGCGCGAGAACCGCGTGAAGAACGAGACAATCGTCAAGCGGGCGAGCCTCGCGAGCAACGCAACAGTCAGGACGAGGCGGGCAACGCTGGTCAGCGAACCAATCACGATGACCAGCCGCGTGAATCTCGCGCCGAACGCCGACAGCGCTACAAGAACAAACGCCGTCAGAAGCGCGGCCAAGGTGGTCAAGGGAATCAGCAGGGATCCCAAGGTGACCAGAACGGGCAAGGCCAGCAGGGTGGCGGACAGCAGCAATCGCAAGGCGGGCAGCAACGCCAGCAAGGCGGACAGCAACGCCAGCAAGGCGGACAGCAACGCCAGCAAGGCGGACAGCAGCAATCGCAAGGCGGACAGCAACGCCAGCAAGGCGCACAGCAGCAATCGCAGGGTGGAAGGGGGCAACGCAACCGCGGTGGCCAGGGCCAGCAGTACAAGAATCAGGGCAAGCGTGGGCCGGACCGCCAGCAACAGGAGTACACGCAGCCGGATGGCGCCGCGACGATGACTGGCAGCGGTATGTTCGTGCTCGAAAAAGGTGATATTGGTGTGCTACGTAGCTCGGAACACCAGTGGATGCCCTCGAAGTCAGACATCTATGTCGCGAACCGCTTAATTCAGAAGTACCGGTTGACCGATGGCGCGATCGTCGAGGGGCGGCTCGCGCGCGGGCAGAAGCACAACTATCAACTCGTCGATGTCGACACGATCGACGGCAAGAAGCCGGGCGAGTTGCAGAAGGTCAGGACCTTCAAGAGTCTGACCAGCATCGACCCCGACTTTCACTACGCGGTCGGTGATTCGACGGAGAATGTGTCGATGCGCATCGTCGACTTGCTCTGCCCGATTGGGCGTGGGCAGCGTGGTTTGATCGTCGCGCCGCCGCGCAGCGGAAAGACAACCCTGATGCGTGAATTCGCGCATGGGATCGAGAAGACCTATCCGGAAGTGCATTTGTTCGTGCTTCTGATCAACGAGCGTCCTGAAGAAGCGACGGATTGGAAGCGCAGCCTGACGACTGGCAAGGTCTTCGTATCGACCGCCGACGAGACGGAGAAGCATCACATCCAGCTGGCCGAAGCTGTCTGGAAGCGTTGCATGCGCCTGGTCGAGTTGGGCGAGGATGTGGTCTTGCTGCTCGATTCCATCACGCGCCTTGCGCGCGCCTACAACAACCAATTCGCCGGTGGTGGCAAGATCCAATCCGGTGGATTGGATAGCCGGGCGATGGAGCGACCGCGCAAGATCTTTGGTTCGGCTCGCAACACCGAGGATGCGGGCAGTTTGACAATTCTGGGCACGACGTTGATCGACACCGGCAGCCAGCTTGATCGAGCGGTCTTCGAAGAATTCAAGGGCACCGGTAACATGGAACTCGTGCTGTCGCGCAAGTTGGCAGACAGGCGCATCTTCCCCGCGATCGATGTCGAGCGAAGTGGCACGCGTAAGGAAGAGAAGCTGATCGGTTCACGTCGCCTGCGCCTGATGCACATCTTGCGCCGCGTGCTGACCAGGATGCACTTCATGGAGGCGATGGACCTGTTGATCACTCGCCTCGACGATGTCGAGAAGACCGACGACTTCCTGTCGCGCTTCGAGGTGGATCCTGAGGCTTGAGCCCGTGGCGCCGCGCCCCAGGTGCAGGAGCGCGTCGCCCGCATGCCCAAAGACGGGCTGCTCGAGCCATCCTGCTCGGATCATGGACTTGATGCTTGCTGCGGCTGCGGTCGCAGCCGATGCTCATTAGAAGCGGACTTACTGACCCGTGGCTCTCGTCAGAAAGTTCTCACTAACACGCGGCTGCCTAGGCCGTAATCGACCTGCCCGCCGCCTCCAGACGATCCGCGCTCGCCCAGCGCCTTTCCCGGAACCGCATCCATTTGGACACGGAAGTCGCCGTTTCATCCGAGGTGATGATCCAGGCCAAGGGCCTGGTCAAGAGCTATGGTGCGTTGCGCGCTGTCGACGATGTCTCGTTCACGATCAAGCGTGGAGAGATCGTCGGATTCTTGGGGCCGAACGGTGCCGGGAAAAGCACGACGATGCGCATGCTCACGGGCTATATCGAGCCTGACGCGGGCTCGATTCGCATCTGTGGATCGCGCATGGGAAGCGGACGCGAAGGCTTGCAGGCGCGCGGCTGCATTGGCTATCTACCGGAACGGACTCCGCTCTACAAGTCCATGCGCGTCGACCGCTACTTGGCGTTCGTCGCAGCGCTGCATGGCATGAGTCCGGCTGAGACGCGCGCCGCTTTTGAACGCGTGGTCGAGGCTTGTGATCTGAACGGATATACGGCGCGCCGCATTCAGACGTTGTCAAAAGGCTACCGGCAGCGCGTCGGTCTGGCACAAGCCTTGATCTCGGATCCCGATGTCCTGGTGCTGGACGAGCCGACCAGTGGACTCGACCCGGCCGAGATCGTGCGTGTACGGGACTTAATCACGACGCTTGCGCGCGAAAAGACGATTCTGATGTCGACCCACGTGTTGGGAGAGATCGAGGAGGTCTGCCCGCGCGCGTTGATGATCGCCGCGGGACGAATCGTCGCGAATGGAACCCTAGCGCAATTGACACGCGAGAGCGGCGAGAGCTTGCGCCTCTGCATGCGATCGAGCGAGAGCGCGGAACTAATCGAGGCCGCGCTGCGCGAGCTTGAAGTTGTCTATTCCGTGCAAGCCGAGCCGTGCCCTGTAGAAATCGATGCCGCTACAGGTCGAGCTCGCACTTGGTTCGTGAGCGTGACGAGCTGCGATGAGGCTGCAGGCGAGGTCGCGAGATTGGTCAGCGACCGATCTTGGGAAATGATCGAGCTTCGGCACGAGCTTCCGACGCTCGAGAGTGTCTTCCTGGAGCGCACGCGCGGTCTTGAACGATCCTTCGAGCGAAAAGCGATAAGGGAACACCCGGCACACGCGCACCCTAATCCCGGGGCCGCTGCTGCAGTCGAAGCTGATGCGAAGACGCGAGCGAGGGATGATGTGAGCGGGCCATCGGCAGGCTCCACACGCGCAGCGAATGATTCAGGAGTTCATCCCGAATGAGGCGAGCCTTGATCGTGATGCGGCGCGAGTGGATGTGCGCGTTCGAATCACCCGTGGCCTATGTCACCATCGTGACCTTCGTGCTTGCGGCCGCAGGTCTGTTCTTCTTCATCGGCTATCCCGTCGCGAACATGCCATTGCCTGGCTTGTGGCGTGGCGGTCAAGCGGATTTGCAGACCCTGTTCGCATGGTTGCCACTGCTGCTGGTGTTTCTTGTCCCCGCGCTGACTATGGGGTCTTGGGCACAAGAGCGTAGCGAGGGGACGGACGAGCTATTGGCGAGCTATCCGTTGCGAGTTGGAGAGGTCGTGCTCGGAAAGTTCCTGGCTGTTTGGAGCCTAACGGTACTGCTGCTTGCCGCGACCATTCTGCCGGTCGCGATCAGCGTCGCTCGCTTGGGTCCACTCGATTGGAGCACCGTTCAGGTCGGTTTGATCGGCGCATGGATGCTCGCGGCTACGTATGTTGCACTAGCTCTGTGCGTATCGGCGACGACAGGCGATCAGCTCGTGGCCTACATTTTTGGCGTGATTCTGCTCGGCGGCTTGTGGCTTACGCGCATGTTCGTTCCGGTCGCACCTTCGGAGTTTGCACCCTTCTTGGCTTGGCTCTCACCGGGAACTCACTTCCTGGAGAGCGCAGCGCGCGGAGTGTTCGACTTACGCGATGCGATCTATTTCGGTCTCTTCGTCTTCGCCGGATTGTCGTGGAACGCCGTGCTGGTCGAGCGACGATCGGGTACGGGTCAGCGCTTCGGCATGGGAACCCAAGGCCTGCTCAGTCTTGGGCTGACCCTCGCGATCCTTGCCTTTGGCAACCTCACTGCGGGGCGGCATTGCGGCTATCGCAAAGATCTGTCCGAGGACCAGCTCTACGGTGTCTCTTCAGCGACTCGCTCGATTTTGAGCGAACTCGAAGACACCTTGCTGACGACCGTCTACTTCTCGGGGCAGATTCGCAGCGGCGAGTGGGCGCTGCGAAAAGCGCGGCTCGAAGCGATGCTGGAGGAATACGCCGCGGCCGCATCTGGGCGTTTGCGCATCGTCTACGCCGATCCATCCCGATCGACCGAGGCGCTCAGTGAAGCGCGCGAACTGGGGATCCAAGCGCGCCAAGCATCGAGCATGAGTGGGACCAGCGTCGTGAATGAGCCGGTCTATCTAGGGCTCTCGATGCGCTATCGAGGGCGCGAGGAGATCTTGCCGCTGCTCGATCCCGGCAGCTTCGAAGTGTCCTTCGCAAGCGCAGTCAATCAGCTCGTGCGCGAGCGCCGGCCTGTCGTCGGATGGTGGCGCCCCGCACCGGAGTGGGATCGGCCCCAAGTCGGAGGGCTGACTTTCCAGGCGGCGCGTGACGCGATCGCGCAGCGTGCCGAAGTGCGCAATGTCGACGGCTTGGAGTTCGGGCGATCCGTACCCGCAGCGATCGATGTATTGTGTGTCGTGCGACCGACGGATGTCCATCCGCGCGCAGCCTTCGAGATTGATCAATACGTGCAAGCCGGCGGCAAACTGCTTCTGTGCATCGATGACGCCAGCCTGAGCGCTAGGGGTGTTGGTGCGCGGCAAGCATCCGGCCTCGAAGCCCTGATGGATGCATGGGCTGCCAGGCCGACAGGGCAGCATGTCTGGGATCCATCCAGCAGTGGGCTGCACATCGAACCGGTGCTCACTCCCAAAGGTCGTGTGCGTCATTGGCGTCAAGTCGAGATGCCGCTCTACTTGGATCTCGATCAGAACTCCGTCTTGGATGGGCTCTCCGCAACGGCGGGCATCGTCGCGGCACACCTTTGTTGGGCACAACCTATTCCTCCGCTTGAACCTCCGAATGGCGTGCTGCGCTTTGATTTACTGCAGAGTTCGGAGGACGCGTACCGAACCGATTTGACGCACACAATCGTTTCGGAGAAGGATCTGATCGCTGTGAAGACAGCATCATTGAACGCGCTCGGGAAAGGGCGCGCTTACACCTTGGCAACGGCTTTGACTGGGCACTTTCCTTCCGCATTCGGTGACGGCGTCGTTCCGGCGGCAGCGGCTGCAGAAGACTCTGTGCTTGCGGAGGGAGCTGTGCCTGCGGAGGATGCGAATCCATCGAAGTCCGAGGCGCGCGTCGTCATCTTTGGGGATGCCGATTGGGTTCGTGACGGTGAACAGGCGCTCTATCACCAGTTTTTCACCCCGGCCAATCGCGCTCTTCTGCTGAATTTGATCGATTGGTTGACGCTAGACGAGGCACTGCTTTCGTTGCGAGCGCGTGCGCCGCGCGACCGTAGCTTAGTCGACTTCGACGAAGAAGAACGCCGCGCCGCGGGTGTGCTGGGCAGCTTGCAGTCCGCGTCGATCGGACAAGTCGAGCATCGGCTGGGACGCGAGCAACGTGCCGCTTCGCGCGCGCGCAGGCGGCGTATGCTGGCGATGATGGTGCCGGTTGGAATCACGCTCACTCTGTTGTTGGCGCTCGGCATCGCGTGGAATATTCGCGAGAGTCGCCGCTTGGCGTGGGGGAGCGGCGCATGAGTGCAGTGCAGCGTCCCCTGATAAGCCCGTGGAACTTGGGGCTTCTTATCATCCTGCTTCCGCTTGTCTTGCTGAGCCAAGTCGGTGGTTCGGATGCGAACGCGCATGACCCGCTTGCGGAGCGACTCTTTCCCGAGTTGGAAGACGAGCATGTCTATGTCATTCGGATCGAGAATCCAGATGCTCAGGCTCCCGACGTGCCGTACCTGGTCTTGCGCCGCGATGAATTTGCGGAAGACTCTGGGCAAGTCGTGGGCCCGCCCGCGCCTGGTGAACAGGCTGCGCTCGCTACACCACTGACCCTCGGGCCTTGGACCTTGCCGGCCGCAACTGGTTACGAGGCCGAGCCTGCGAAGGTGCAGCGTCTGCTGGATCGCTTGCGTGCGATCGATCGCGTCGATCGAGTGGCACGCGAGGCGCAATCGCGCGCACACTTTGGGCTCGACCAAAACGCGTTGCGAATCAGCTGCTTCGACAAGTCCGGCGAGCTGTTGTTCTCCTTCGAACAGGGCTGGCAAGATCCGGATCCGGCGCAGGCACCCGTCAGCTACCTTGTGCGCGATGGCGAACAGGATATCTATCGCGTGCCGCGCTTCTCGCGAGCCTCGCTCGAGGTAGGCGACTGGCTGGATCGGGATCTAGTCGATTTCGACACCAGTGCCGTCACGCGGCTTGAAGCGAGCAGCGCGGGGAATCTTTGGGATGTGACGCGGACCGATTGGGATCGATGGCAGACCGCTGAAGCTGAGGTCGCTTCGGGGCGTATCGTGCGGCGCCTCTTGTTCGAACTCGAGGGCCTGCGCTTCGATCGTGTAGAAGCCCAGCTGAGCAAGAACCCTTCGACCGAAGCTATGGAACGCGATCCCGCGCTTGTGGTCACGCTGACGATGGAGGATGGATCGGCGCTGAGCCTGCGCTTCGGCCCTCGTGATGAGGACGGAATGCACTTGGTACGGATAGATGGTGGGGACTGGCTCGTCGCGATGGCCTCGCGGCCGTACGATCTGCTGCTCGATCGGTTGCAATCCTTGTTGTAGCCCGCTGCCCCGACCGGATGTCCCCTGAGCCTGTGCATGGAAACGAACCCGCCCACGGAAGTGAGAGGCGCTGCGCGCCCCCCCCGATTGGCCGTGCTCTTGCTGCTGTTCGTGATGCCGCTGACCTTCGCGACTGTCGGCTCCGTGCACGGCCATGGCGAAGGCTATGTGCCCGACACGCACATCGTTCGCAACGCGTTGGGCATGGCCAAAGAGCGCAACCCAGTGCCCGAGGTCGGTCGCTACTCGACCTATCCGAACCTGCTTCCGTACATGCTGCTGCCTGTCTACGCCGGTCACTTTGCGGTCGGCATGCTCAGCGGCGAGTGGGAAGGATCGAAAGAGTTTGGAGACCACGTACTACAAGAGCCAGGCGGTGTGCATTGGTTGGCGCGGCTAGTTATTGCGCTGCTGTCGGCCTTGGCGCCATGGGTCGTGTACCGCACTGCCCTATGCGCAGGCTTGACGCGCGGCGCCTTGGTCTCGGGCTGGTTGGTTGCGACCTGTCTGTTGTTCGCGCAGTTCTCTACCCAAGAACGGCCGTGGGCGCCGATGACGATGTTCATCGCGTTGACGGCATGGGGAGCTGTGGCCTATGGAAAGAGCGGAAGGCGCAAGCACTTGGTCGCAAGCGGCATGGCCGCCGGACTCGCATTCGCGACTCATCAAGCTGGCCTGGGTGCACTGGGCATCACGGGGCTGGCATGGCTCTTCGGACCGAGGCGCTGGACTGGAAGCGATCTGATCGAACGCCTTCGTAGCGGCGTCTTCGCCGTCGCCGGCTTCGCGCTGCTCGGCTACTTGATCGGACATCCGTACTTGCTCGTTCATGGTCGAACCGCAACGGATGCGGTTGTTGGTGGAGAGCAGCTGGTGTCTGATTGGAGCTTGAGCATCGGCGGTATGAGCATCCAGTTCGACATCAGGCCGGAGAGTGCAGAGCGCTTGAGCGGTGTGTTGCTTGGCTACGATCCGATGGTGCTTCTGCTCGGGCTCGCCGGACTCGCGCTTGTGTTGCGCAATCGCGCGCTTGCCCCGGTCACTATCTGGACGGTGGGCTGGGGATTGTTTTTCCTGACGGCTCCCTCGGACCACGTTCGCTACTTGCTGCCCGTGCTCGTATTACTGGCCCTGCCTGCAGGCTTCCTGGCCGAGCGCATGTTGCGGGCGAAGGGGACACGCATCGCGCTCGCGTTCGCGATGCTGTTGCCACTGATACAAGTCGCACGCTTCGCTCACTTGCTGTCGGGACAGGATACGCGCGCCGATGTCGAAGCTGCCTTGTATGAGCTGCCGCTCGGTTCACGCGTCGCGGTCGACCGCTATGGTCCCACGACGGATCTTTCACTCGATGCCTTGACGCGCCTGAAGGAAATTCGGCACCTGCAAGGCGCGGGTTTGTACGCACGCGAACGCCACCGTCGCAATCTGCTGCGCGAGGGCGAGCTCGGCTTCGATGACGAGGGCTTCGACCTGGTTCCGATCGAGGACCTATTCTCCTTCGACGAACGCAAGCGGACCGTCGCAGTGCGCGGCGGATTGGAGGTTAATGGATCGACCCCGAAAGAGGTCTTTGCGAGCCTTGGGGTCACGCATGTACTGATCGTCGAGCGTCGCACCCAAGCCGCTCATCTGCTCGGTGATTTGATCGAGGGTCGCGAGCCGGTTTGGTCGCTGGACCCTGGCGGCGATGAACCCGCACCGGAAGCTTTCCTACCGCTCGAAATGGACTTCCCACTGACGGCTGTTTGGTCCGTGCACCGTCCCGGACCCAGGCTTCGCTTGTTCAAGCTGTAGCGTGGATCAGTCTTCTTGGCCGCCGCCGGTGACGTAGTCGAACTCGTCGCCCCAATTGCGGTCGCTGCAGTTGAAGTGCTTCGTGACCTCGGCGCGCGCGTCCTCGGTCTCGAAGTTTCTGATGCCCAAGATGAAAAAGTTGCCCTCGCCACTGCATCCGTAGGAGCCCGCGCTATACCGGTAGTAGCGATACTGGTGCGAGTCGTCGTTGATCGGGTCGTGCGGGATCGAGTCCAGGTGACCTTGCTGCACGAGCACGGACAAGAAATCCGCCTCCGCCGATGAACTCCACCCGCTACCGTCATTAGCTGGATAGTCGCCGCTAGCGTCGCGGTACTGTTCGATCGCACGGACAATAATGCCAGCGTCCAACAGGCGCTGGCTGTCGCGATCTCTCGCCTCTCGATCACCGATGCGTGGACCGACGATACCGACCATCAGGGCAAAGATCAGGAGCACGGCAAGCAACTCCATCATCGCGAAGCCGCGCGGTGACTCTACTGTGCGTGTAAGTCCAGCGTTCATGATCTGTTTCGGCTCAGACAGCTGAGCTCGAGTTTCGGTCGCGTTCACGGGGAGCGCTTATCAGCAATGGAGGCAGGAGGGGAGGAGTGGCGCCAGTCTGGCTATCGGCCGAGCCGCACAATTGCTGGAGGGCTATTCGCGAGCTGCGCCCGGACTAGCGATTTGAGTCCCGCCACGAGCACTCGCTGAAAGTGTCAGCTTCGTTCCTGGGTGGAAGCTCATGACGGAGGCGTGCATGAACCCTCTCCTCGGCGCGCAGAACTGCGCCCAAGAAGTGCATGGCCTTGGCGGCCCAGACGGACCTTCGACGGTACGGATAACGCGCCGCGTTTTGCGCCTCATGCGTGGCTGGGGTGCACGTTTGAGATCAAGCCTTGCTGTGGCTCGCTTGTTCCCAATAGCACGTCGCTTGCTCGACGGCCTTGGCAAGCAGGCTTCCCGCTGGATAGGTGCCGTCTTCGGAGCGCTCTCCGGCTTCAACTCCGGTCAAGATTTCGAGAGCCTGCTGGATACTGTCGATCCCAAGCACGTGGAATTGCCCGTTCTCGCATGCCTCGACCACATCGTGGCGCAACATCAGATCGCCCACGTTGGCCTTCGGGATCAAGACTCCTTGATCACCGGTTAGGCCGGCCTCTGAGCAGATATCGAAGAAGCCCTCAATCTTTTCATTGGCGGCACCGATCGCTTGGATTCGTCCGTGTTGATCAATGGCGCCCGTCATCGCGAAGTTCTGCTGAATTGGCGTGTCGGTCAAGGCGGACAGCAGGCAACACATCTCCGCTCCGGACGCAGAGTCTCCATCAATGCCACCATAGCTCTGCTCGAACGCAATCGAAGCCGAGAAAGCGTGCGGGTGCGGCGTCTTCAGCAGGTGCCGCAGCAGGCCGCCAAGGATGTAGAAGCCCTTGGTGTGAATCGCTCCCGACAGTTGTGACTCGCGTTCGATGTTAATTGCGCCGGCGCTCCCCGCGCCAATGGTGGCCGTGATGCGTGACGGAAAGCCGTAGGCGAGCGGACCGGCGTGAACGACCGCGAGACCATTGATCTGGCCCACCACGGCACCCGTCGATTGGACGTTGATGATTCCGCGGTGGATGTTGGAGTGGAAGCTGCGCGCCGGCAAGTCGGCACGTCTGCGCCCGCGACGGATCGCTTCGGTAATGTCCGCCGCAACGACAAGCTCGCGCCCGTCCTGTCGGCTGATGTAAGCGCCTTCGCGCGCAATGTCGGTGAGGCGTCCAAAGCGCAGACTCAGCCGATCCTGCCGACCCGCTACGCGTGAACCGTGTTCGACCAACATGGCCACGGCGCTGTGTTCGAAATCGGGCAGTTGTTCCTCTCGAGTCAGCCGCGAGAGGGCGCCAGCGTAGCGCCGCACTCCTTGCTCGTCGCGCGGGATGTGGCTCTGGAAGTCTGACAGAATCTTGAACTGGTGCGGGAAGTCTTGGTCTGCAGAATCGAGGGCGCCATACAAACCGGGATCTCCGATCAGGATGACCTTGGCATCGATCTCGATCGGCTCTGGTTTCATCAGACTGCGCGGAGTGCCATGAGGGCTTGCCTGTTGTCCTATTTCGACCCGCGTCGTGCGCAGACAGCGCATCAAAGATTTCCACGCTCCTGCTTCACTCATCAAGTCGCGCGCCTCCAGGACCAGGAAGCCGCCATTGGCCTCGACCAAGGAGCCTGCACGGATCATCAAGTGATCGGCGCGTGCCAATCCCTGAGAAGTGACGCGGGGCTGAATGCTCCCGAGCAGGTTTTCGATGCTGGGTGTGTTCTCGATGATGATCGGGCAACCAGCATCCGGCTCGTGGTGCACGAGTACGTTTACCTCATAGGTGCGCCATGAGTCCTCGTCGGACTCATGGCCCAAGCGGCGCCGGATCACATCATCGATGACTTCGGCCAGGAAAATGCGCACCGGTTCGATCGGGAATCGGGTCTCGATCTCGGCGACCCGGAAGCGCAATAAACGCTTAGCTTCATCTTGGAAGAGTGCGGCAAGAGCTTGGCGGTGCTGATCTCTGGCCTCGAGCATCTTGCGTGAGATGTCTTCAAAGCGTTTGCCGTATTCTGCGACGAGCTTGGCTAGCTCAGCAATCTTCGCAGCGTCGAGGCGTCCAGATTCGCGTAGCTTGACCAAATCTTCTGGACCGGCAGCTTTGCCATCGATGAATGGAACGATGGCAGCTTGGTTTTCACCACGCACCTGCACACTAACCAGCTTGAGTTCGGCCTTTTCGATTTCGGCCTCGAAGGGGCCGCCAATCTCATTCAGCGTCGATGCCAAGTTTGTGTCGAGCACCTGTCGCTGCTCTTGCAGCGCGTCAGAATTCAGCTTCTGTGAAAGCTCCCCGGCGATGAAACTGGCGAAGTCGGCGACGATGTCCCGAAACTCGTTTCCTCGGCCATGGGGGACCTTGACTAGGCGTGGCTGCATGGGACGCCTGAAATCGTGCACGTAGCACAAGTCGGCACCTTGGGGGCAGCTCGGCGAAATTTCTTCCAGGATACGCCGCACCATCCGTTCACGCCCCGTGCCGACCAGACCTCGCACGTAGATGTTGTGGCCTGGAGCGCGCGTCGCGAGCCCGAAGCGTAAGGCATCCACCGCGTCTTCATGACCCGTGACAGGGTGTAGCGGCTCGACCTCGGTCGTGGTCGTAAAAGGCAGCTCGGAGGGCTCACAGCGGCGACGAAGATCGGCGGTGGAGATACGGTGCGGATTCGGAAGCATATATAAGGTCGCTCGTTCGGTGCCGTGGCGCCTTAGCGCACAAAAGGATGATGGATTTCCGGGTCCCGCGGGAACCTTGGATAGCAAGTCGCACGTCCATACTGAAGGCGTAACCGTCTGCGACAAGATCGTTGTGCGGTAACTCCCCGGTGGCAGCCGGGTAGAGCGCCTCGGATACCCCAGATCCCACAGTCCTTAAACACCCCTCAGCAGGGCAAGCTCCCCACCTTGCGCCCCCATCCCCAACGATATGCTCTGTCCCCTTGGGCCAGAGCGCGGGCCTTTCGTGACCATCCTACGGTAGCGGACGGACACGGCCTTCACTACCACCCCGAAGTCGAATTGGTCTACGTCGAGGCAGGCGGCGGCGATGTGTACTTCGGCAATGAAATCCATCGCTACGAAGCCGGCGACATCGTAGTCATCGAAGAAGGAGTCGAGCACGACTTCCTGGCAGAGCCTGGAATATGCGGCGCTAACGTCCTTGTGTTGCAGTTCTCGCCGGACGCGTTGAATGGCTTCGATATCGAGCGAGCCAATCCACTACGCAAGAACGGAGCGCTCGGGATGATCTATCGCGGCCGGGGAGCACGGCAGAGCCATGAGCTCTTCGAGGATGCGATCGGGAATTGGAGCGAGAGCGAGACGCCGAGCGATGGCCTGCGACTGCGCGCCAGCGTGTTGAAGTTGCTCGCGGAGCTCGGCGAGATGGAGCCGAAAACAATCGCTCGCAGTCGCAGCACTCCGCCGGTGGTGGATGAGAAGCGCGGCTTGCTGGAATTGGTGTTGGAGCGTATCCACGAGAGCCATCAAAATTCGGTTCGGCTCGAGGATATCGCGAAGGTCGCGGGCATGCGCTCCGAGTCCTTCTGCCGCTTTTTTAAACGACACATGGGGCTGACCTTCACGCAGTACTTGAATGAAGTGCGGCTGGAATCGGCAGCTCGTCTGTTGGCCTCCAGCGGTCGCAAAGTACTAGAGATCGGGGCCGAAGCGGGCTACTCCAACCTCTCGTACTTCAACCGCCGTTTCCGTCAACGCTTCGGCTTGACGCCGCAAGAGTTCCGCCGCAAGCATCAGGCGCGCTAGATGCAGTGGGCGCCGCTCGCTGTCGGCTTTTTATCCAGCTTCGCGCGCTGACTGAGCTCGCACGCGAGTGATTCTGCGTTGGCCGGGGCGGGCAGCGGATCGATCGAGTCGGAGCCTCCAGCTGACTTTTTTCAGCTCGCCAGATGTTGCGAGTAAAAATGAAGCGTGTGCAGCAGCGTCAACGCGGCAAAGGCATCCTCGATTAATCCTTCGCGCAACATGGCTTCGACTTCGGTTGGGTGAAAGCTACGCACGATGATGCGTTCCGCAGGGTCGAGATCCAGCCCACTGACTTCGTGACAGCCCAGTGCCAAGTAGGCGTGTGCGTAATGCGCGCTGATGCCGTTCGTGGGGTAGAAGCCGGGCAGCTCAATCAGCTCCTGCGCTTTGTGACCCGTCTCTTCTCGCAGCTCACGCACGCCGGCGAGCTCGGCAGACTCATCCGTTTCGAGCCGACCCGCGGGGACTTCCCAGTGTGTCTTCCCGTGCGGGTAGCGATATTGGCCGATCAGGAGAATGTGGCCATTGCGCAAGATCGGTACCACGGCCACCGCATTGCCAACCTCGAAGACGTGGTACTCCTGCAGCTTGCCGTTAGGCAGCACCACCATGTCGCGCCGCAACCCGCACCAAGGTGAATCATAGATACGTTCTGATTCATGCACACCGAAGGGCGGAAAAGCCTCCGGGTTGCTGGGGGCACGGACGGCATGCGGGTCAGAATCGTCTGTTGTCATGAGCGCGTGATAGCGAAGGGGAGCGGATAGAGAGCTGATCAGTTGCTGCGCATGCCGGACTATTGGTGAAGCGCAGCTTCGATCTCTTCGAAATGAGCCGCCGTCATCGCTTCAAAGGAATACACCTCTCGGCAGCGCTCGTGTCCTGCGAGCGCTAACTCTGCGCGCGTCTCGGGCGCTCTTAACATGCGTGACAAGGCCGCGGCGAACTCTCGTTGAATTAGGGCCTCAGTCCGACCCTCGCCAATTGCGACGACTCCGTCGCCTGCGCTGGTCGGTAATACCGCACGCACGTCACCAACATCGGTCGACACGCACGCGCGTTGGCAGGCCATCGCTTCGAGTAGAGAGACCGGGAACTGCTCGGAATCTGAGGAAAGGCAGAACACATCCATGGCCGCATACCACGCGCGCAGGTCTTTTTGGTGGCCCACCAAATGAACGCGCCCGCGTTGGGGTGGGTATTGTTCGGCGAGTTGATCGAGTTTCGCTCGCTCTTGTCCATCGCCCAAGATGACGAGGTGGATCTCGGCGGCGGACGGGACATCCGTCATCGCAGCGACCGAGCGGATCAGGCGGCCGAAGTTCTTGACCGGTCGCAAGTGTCCAACGGCTCCGATGACAAAAGCATGCTCGGGGATGCCGAGTTGCTTACGAATGGACGCGGCGGCCTCGGGGTCCGGATAGAAGCGTTCGAGGCGGACACCGTTCGGAATGCGGCGAACCTTGTCGGGCGGCAAGCGCCAGGTCCGCAACGCGCATTCTTCGAGCACCAGCGACGGCACCAGCACGCGCCGCGCGCGCCCGAGACCGAAGCGACGCGCCAGGACGCGTCTTAGCTTTTGCCCGCTCGCTTCGTCGGCGTTGAAACCATCCTCGTGGTGCAAGTGGGGGATACGCGCCGAGCGAGCTGCGAGCACATAGTCGAAGCTGCCCCAGTTGTAGGTCATGCACAAGTCCGGACGCATCTCGGCGAGTTGTGCGCGCGCCGCTCGTGACGCTCCCCTCCATCCGCTTGGCTCGAGTCTCCCGACCGCTCCGACGTCCAAATCGTCTGGGAGCAGATCGAGCGCGTCGAATCGGCCGTCCAACGCGAGGACTCGCTGGCGGTAGCGAGTCCCGAAGGCCTCCATCAGCGCGATCGTGCGCATCTGTGCGCCTGCCGCGACGAAGGTCGGGAAGACGTGCAAGAGCAGCGGCAAGGATTCGGACGACTCGTTCACGGGAAGATGATCGGCATTCGAACGGGGTCGAGCCGTGTCAGACTCGGATCAGGTACGCGTGTGGGAATCGTCGCAGCGCGTCAATGCGGACCGGGACCGGACCGAAATCAGCGTATCCGAGCCGGCATCGTAACGACTGGGCTAGGGCTGGGCTCATGATTCGCACGACCCGTGGAAATGCTCGGAACAACCTCAGGGCCGGGGCGGCCGTAGTCGACATGTGAGTATCTCCTCCTTCTAGAGGCCCGGCCGTCGCCATTGGTGATTGTCGGGCCTCTTTCATTTGGACTAGCTTTCGGGCTTGCCTTCTTTGCCTCAGGGCTCGGTGAGGCTAGGAGCCGGTTCAAAAGGCCGCTTCAGGAGTTGGGTTCTGCGGATCGGCGGGTGCAGCGCCAGCTTCCACGCAGCGTTGGATGCTCTGTGCCTGTTCTGGCAATGCAGTTCAGCGATTCTGAGCTCCCGAGGCATGAACCCCGAGTGGTTCAACGGGCCGCTGAAAAAACTCTGGCTTCCGTCCCAGCGAGTGACGGCAAGACGCTTGAGTGGCGCGCATTGCTCGGTACACTGGTCGTTTCCCCCTCCCCGATCTGTTTTTCGAGGAGGGCTCGGTTTTCCGCAACCTGGGAGCGCCGCGTGATGCAGGAAGAACTGCCCGTCGGTTTGACCTTCGACGATGTCCTGCTGATACCTCAGCATTCGGACGTCCTGCCCAAGGACGTGAAGATCAGCACGCGATTCTCACGGAACGTGCATCTGAACGTGCCCCTCGCCTCGGCCGCGATGGACACGGTCACCGAGTGGCGCCTTGCTGTCGCCCTCGCACGCGAGGGTGGCATCGGTGTGATCCACCGCAATTTCACGATCGAAGCGCAAGCTGGCGAAGTCGACAAGGTCAAGCGTTCGGCGAATGGAGTAATCCAGGATCCGCGGACGCTTGAGCCCGACGCGACGATGGGGCATGCGCGCGATCTCATGAAGAGCCAGAATATCTCTGGCCTGCCGATCCTCGTGGGCAAGACCGTCGTCGGAATCCTGACGCGCCGCGATTGCCGCTTTCACGCCGACGACGAGACGACCGTCGCTTCGGTGATGACGAGCGAGAACCTGATCACTGCGCCGCCGGGAACCTCGCTCGAAGATGCAGCCGTTCTGCTTCACAGGCACAAGGTCGAGAAACTGATCATCGTCGACGAGCAGAACCACTTGCAGGGTCTGATCACGATGAAGGATCTGAACATGCTGGCGGCCTATCCTGAGTCGGCCTTCGATCAGCGCGGTCGCCTGCTCGTCGGGGCTGCCATCGGGGTGCATGATTACGACCGCGCCGATGCGTTGGTCGCGGCCGGCGCGGATGTCTTGGTCGTCGACACGGCCCACGGTCACACGAGCAATGTGGTCGAGACGGTGCGCGAATTGAAGAAGCGCAACAAGGTCGATGTCGTGGCTGGCAACGTTGCCACTGGCGCGGCCGCCACAGACCTGGTCGAAGCGGGTGTGGATGGCGTCAAGGTTGGCATCGGACCGGGGTCGATCTGCACTACGCGTGTAGTGGCCGGCATCGGGGTCCCTCAGTTCAGCGCCGTGCGCGAAGTCGCCGCCGCCATCGCCTCCTCCGGCGTGCCCGTCATCGCTGATGGCGGCATCCGCTACTCCGGTGACATTGCCAAAGCGCTGGCGGCCGGCGCTTCGTGCGCGATGCTCGGCAGCCTTTTCGCCGGGCTCGAAGAGAGTCCGGGCGAGAGCTTCCTGTACCAAGGGCGCTCCTTCAAATCGGTGCGCGGCATGGGCTCGATCGGCGCGATGACGCAAGGCTCGAAAGAGCGCTACCGCCAAGGTCATGTGACCGAAGCGAATAAGCTCGTGCCAGAAGGCATCGAAGGCATGGTCCCGTTCAAAGGCTCGCTCTCACCCTTCGTCTATCAGATGTGTGGCGGCGTGCGAGCGGGTATGGGGTACTGCGGCGCTTCGACGATCCCTGAGCTGTGGAAGCGTGCTCGCTTCACGCGTATCACCAGCGCTGGTGTGCGCGAGAGCCATCCGCACGACGTGACGATCACCAAAGAGAGCTCGAATTACGCGCACACCGATTGAGTCAGCGCGCCTCGACACTATGACGAATCATCACCCCGGCATCCTCATCGTAGATTTGGGAGCCCAGTACGCGCAGCTGATCGCCCGGCGAGTTCGTGAAGCACGCACTTGGTGCGAGATCCATCCGGCCTCCAAAGCTCTCGCCGCGGCGGGGAATATGGAGCTGAAGGGGATCATCCTCTCGGGTGGCCCCGCCTCGGTCTATTCCGAAGATGCGCCTCAGGTTCCTGCTGGCTTGCTCGAGTTGGGCGTGCCGGTACTAGGCATTTGCTATGGCATGCAGTGGATGTGTCGCGAGCTCGGAGGCAAGGTCGAGGGCAGCGGTGAACGTGAGTTCGGACACACCTCGATCACGATCGAGGAATCGAGCGGGCTGTTCGATGGAGTCGAAGGACGCACGGTCGTCTGGATGAGCCACGGCGACAAGGTCATAGAACTGCCTAAGGGCTTCATCGGCTATGCCGGATCCGACAACTGCGCCTTCGCGGCGGTGGGCGATCCCGAGCGCGCTTTTTACGGCGTGCAGTTTCACCCGGAAGTCAGCCACACCGTACGCGGCACCGAGCTGATCCAGAACTTCGTGTTGGATGTCTGCGGGTCGCGCGGCGATTGGCAGGCCGAGTCGATCGTCGAGCGCGAGATTGAGCGCGTTCGTTCCATCGTCGGCGAGACGGGCGAAGTGGTCTTGGGCTTGTCGGGTGGCGTCGACAGCGCGGTCGCGGCGATGATCGTGTACAAAGCCATCGGTCCGCGCCTGCACTGCATCTTTGTCGACAACGGTTTGCTCCGAAAGGAAGAGGGCGTCGTCGTCGAGAGCGAGTTCCGCGAGCACCTCGGTATGGATCTGACCGTCGTCTCTGCTGGCGACCGATTCCTGTCGCAGCTCGAGGGTGTCACCGATCCGGAGCTGAAGCGCAAGCGCATCGGTTACGAGTTCGTCGAGATCTTCCGCGAGCAAGCGACGCGCTTCAAGAACGCTGGCTTCCTCGGCCAGGGAACGCTCTATCCCGATGTGATTGAGAGCGTCGCGGTGCACGGCGGCAACACAGCCGTCATCAAGAGCCACCACAACGTCGGAGGCCTGCCCGATGACCTGGACATGGAACTGGTCGAGCCGCTGCGCGAGCTGTTCAAAGACGAGGTCCGCGAACTCGGTCGTTTCATGGGGCTAGACGAGCGCATCTTGATGCGCCAACCTTTCCCAGGACCCGGCCTGGCCGTGCGGATCGTCGGAGAAATAACGCCCGAGCGCGTTGCTCTGTTGCAGGAAGCCGACCACATCGTCACGACCGAGATCGAAAAGGTCGGCGCACATGTGGGGCTATGGCAGTACTTCGCCGTGCTCTTGCCGGTTAAATCCGTCGGCGTGATGGGCGACTGTCGTACTTACGAGAGCGCGATCGCGCTGCGCATAGTGGAATCGGTCGATGGCATGACCGCCGATTGGGGCTACCTCGAGCGCGATGTCTTGCGCCGCATTTCGAGTCGCATCATCAACGAAGTGCAGGGCGTCAATCGTGTGGTCTTGGACATCAGCTCCAAGCCGCCGTCGACGATCGAGTGGGAATGATGGAGCTGAGCCGGCTTCATGCTTTGGCGCATGGCATCGGCTTGGATTGTTAACGCGGACTACTCGGCGAGCGCGCATCTCGCTTGGCAGGGCAGCGCGCGACCTCCTGTTCGCTGGCTGAGATTCATCTGAGCCACGCACGGCGAGCGGAAGGCCGAAGCTGCTAGCAGAGTTGGGTGTCACCACCCTCGGTCTATTGAGGAACCCGAGCCTCGTTTGCGAGCCGTTTCGTACCCGACTCGTACGACAAGTCCCAGCCTGGGAAAGATGGGTCAGCTTCGTCGCGGTTGGAGGATTAGCGTCACGGATGACCGATCGAATGAACTCAAAGAGTGTGTTTGATTCCCCCGGTCACCCTTTGAGCAACACTGCTCTGCCTCCCATAAATGCCAAACTCTGCCGCCTATCAGCCTTTGCTTTGTTCTTACCGCTGGTCGCTTGTTTGAGCGGCGGCGGTGGAAGCAAGACAACGCCAACCAATACGGTCGACCTGAGCGCTGCCGAAGCCACCCTTGCTCTTGGCGATGCCGGCTATGGCGATCTCTCTTCGCTAATGATCACCATTCACGCGATGTCGATCTCCGGTGACGACGCGACAGGTCACATCATCGAAGAGGGCGTCGATGACGCCGTCGTGATCGGCGCACTCGCCTATCAGGACACTGCGGCTCCGTCTCCGAAGTCGAAGTCGGCGGAGCCGTGCAATCGGTCGAGTTGACAGAGATCCAGTCGACGCACATCGGAAGAGGGAACGGTGGCGATCCGGGTCCTGCAGACGCGGGCGAGTTCTTCATCGAAGACTTCGCTGCAACGATCCTGATCGCGCCGCGCGGTGAAGTGCACGACTTGATCGGATTAGCCGATCGCTTGCAGGTCGGCGATTTCATGACGGTTGTCGTAGCCGACATGACATAGGTCGGTTCGGGCAGCTTTGAATGTACAGCACGGCTCGGCTTCATCCGTCCGTCCTACTTGGCTGGAATGATCCAAGAGGTTGAGTCGAACTCGCTCGAATTGGACGCCGAGGGGGTGCGCAAAGGCGAGGCGGATGATTGGCACGCGCGCGCTTTCGACAGCTTTGATCCGACAGCCTAGGTGTTCGAACTCGGAGAAAATACGACGGTTGTCACCGGCTCCGCTTTACGCATCATGGTCGGGCCGCTCGATGGCTGGCGTCTGACCCAGGTGTTCGGTCCTTACTACGACAACCACCTGCGCGGACCCGAAAACTCGGACAAGCAAAACCTCAACATCGCCTGCGTCGACGAGGCCAGCTAAAACATCGACATCGATGCTGCCCCCTGCGTTCCTTCGTCAACCACAAGCTGAACGGTGACAACGAATAGACCGTTGGGTGCCTGTGGGGCACGCTCTCATTCGATGCGACTCAGAAGTACGTCGCGTGGTATGCGGGTACGACCGCTTGCAGCTTGCCGGCGAACAATGCTTGGACAAACAACAGCTGCATCGCGACCGATTCGAGGCACCGCGATCGCGTCGTGCTCGGTTCCGGTGCTGACTGGGTCAACTACGGACAGTCTGGAGCAGTCCACTTCGGCAGTGCGATCCTGAACGCAGGATCGCACGAGCCTGGAGCAGCGATTCCTGCGGACTCGGATGTCGCGGGCTAAGACGATGTGAACGAGTTGCTTCTGCTCGGCATCGACTTTGACTCGGATATGTATCTCTTCGACGACGCGGCGGATAGCTGCGTCGTTATCTCCGAGCGCGTCAGGGTCGATCTGAGCCGGGCTCAGTTCATGTCTTTCAGCATCGACGAAGACACCGAAGAGGTCGACTTCCGTTACCTGAACACCTTCGAAGACTTCAAGAAGACCGTGATCGAGATGCCGGATGCTTCTGGGGGCAGCTGCGGATCGGGCTTCCACCAGAACTCTGGCTTCGCGTTCAACGGTCTGCTGGACAAGGAGAGCTTCGTTCTTGGCGATGGCGAGACGGCGATTGTTCCCGTCATCCGCTGCGTCAGTGGCAAGGTCTTCGACGGAGTCTGTGTCGCCGACTGACTATGTGCTCCTTGGAAGCATGACAATGCCTCAGCGAAGCACTTTATGGCTTGGAAGAGCACTTCACCCCCGCGTCGCCATTGGCAGCGCAGGGGCGATCTCCATTCATGCCAATTTTGGGGGCACGCGACAAAGGCAGTAGGGCTCTGCTAGCGAGTCCTGCGGTTGTGAGACCTATGGCGAACTGTGAAACCTGCTTCGACGTTTTTGAATGCATCGGCGAGCCGCAAGAGAGCTGCTGGCCGCTCGAGAATCCCCCGATTCCTAGAATGGATGTGCCATCTGAGCGCACGAAACTGGCCATCCCACTTCACCTGACTCAAAGCTATGAAGATTCTGCTAACCACCGCGGCCATCTTGTTCTCACTCAGTCCTTTCACGGGAGGACCTACTGCCCTCGTATTCGATCCGCCCGCGAAAACCTCCTGGAGGCGGAGCCGTCGAAGCGACTCCTCGAGTGACTTTCAGAACATGACGGTCAAGATGGCCGGTGAGGAGATTCCGGCTGAGTTCTTGCCTCAGCTCGAGATTCTCACCAATGGACTGACGGAGATGGAGGTCATTGATACCTACGTTTCTGTCAGCAATGGGAGAGCGACTCGCATGACGCGCAGCTACGAATCGATCTCCGCCAACAAGACAATGGAGTTCGAGATGACGGGCATGGGTGACGATCAGTCCGAAGACGGCGAAAGCGATGGGTCGAGCAAGCTAGAAGGCCGCACGGTAGATTTCGAGTGGGACCAGGCGGCGGAGGCCTATGAATTACGATTCGAGGGGGGCGAAGAATCCGTCTCGCCGCCTGCGTCCTTGGTTCAAGACTACGATCTTCGCTTGTTGCTACCGAGTGATGAGGTCGAAGTTGGTGACTCTTGGACTGTAGATATCGTAGCCCTTGCAGGGGTTATGGAGCTGGCCATTGACCTCGATCTAGAATGGGAAGGCGATGACTTGTCGCAGGGGGAGCCAACGCAGAAAGAGGAGGCTGGCGAACTTGAGCTGCTATTTACCAAGCTCGAGACCTCGGAAGGCGTGAGGCTTGCTCACATTGAGATCGTAGGAGAAGTCACCAAGACCGAGGTCTTCGATACGGACCTCGAGCGCGTCCCCGTCGCGGATGGTGAAGCAACCGAGACCTTCGTGTCCGATGTGGACCTAAGCGGCACGCTCATTTGGAACCTCGACGCTGGCCTGATGCAGTCATTCGAATTGGGTGGAGACGGCTCGCTGACGAGCACGATCGAGAAGACGGACGCTGGCCCGGGCGAGGAATTCGAATCGACCAGTACGTTCACCTTCGAGCTCAGTCTTGAGTTCACGGTTAGCGAGGCGGACTGAAGCGCGCTCGGGGCGGCAGTTTTCGCATTGCCGGTTTTTGCCGAGGGAAGCCCTGCTGATCAGCGCGCCCTCTGACCTTCGCTGAGAGTGAGAGCGCCTCTCGCGAAGAGTGCATCAGGGGAGCGGATTACCGGAAACAACTCGCCGTGTCGCGACGATGGGCACTGGAGGTGCACGGGTCGCGTTCCGCGAACGTCTACTGACCCGCAAGGAATGCCTCACTCGTGTTTAGCAGTGGCTTCACTCCATGGCGCATAGAGGCTTCTCTTCTTACCACCCCATGGTCTCGATTCGATTGGGGATCTGATGAGAGCCCTGAGCCCTGCCGCACTAGCCATCTTTCTGTGCCCTTCCATCACCAGCGCCCAGTTCATGATCCGGTGTGGTCAGGAGCGCATCGTGACTGGCCAGGCGGACGCCGATGATTCGGTCACCTTCCTGTCCGACACACAGACGATTGATGCACAGGACTACGGAGCCTTCCAAGGCAGCGCTAGCGCCTTGGTCGATCCCTCGGGTGCGACAGGCAATGGCAGCGGATACCAAGGGTCCACGATCGCCTCGACAACCTTCACGGCGAATGGGAACTGCTTCACCAGTGTATTCGACAGTAGCCCTTGGTCCGCGACAGCGTCCGGGGAGTCGCGCGCGATGTACGACCTCAGGATCAACGTGCCCGGTCGCTACGACGTCGACGGAATGATTGAGGGCTACGATCAGGGCTACGCAGAATGGGAGCTGAAGCAATCAAAG
>JBLFWN010000080.1:0-29790 GCA_047611405.1 Planctomycetota bacterium
AACGCGCCTTCGGAGGCCGTTGGGTCTTGCGTCCCGAGTGCTATGCGTTGCTGGGTCTGTTGCAGATCGAAGACCGTGACTTCCGCGCCATCTTGGACGAATCCCACATTAGCGTGTTGGGTCGAGGCTTGGCCGGCAGCGATCCCTTCGTCAGTGGATGCTGCGCCGCCGCACTCGCTGGCGTCGGATTTCGCAGCCGCGATCTCGAGGGTACTGACTGGCTCGACAAAGAAGTTCCGCAAGTGCTCGTCGCGATCGTTTCGGGCGAAACCTTCTTCAGTGACTACTCGTCGATGCAGGGACCGGCACAGAGTCGGCTGACGCTCATTGCAGGCGTCTCGTACGGCGCGGCTGGCCCGAAGTGGGCGACTTGGTGGCTTGCGAACCGTGATGATTTCCATGCGTCGCGCGCAGTGTTGAGCGTTCCCCAAGGGGCCGAGTCGCGACTCGAAGTTTCGTTCCAATCGGCGATGAGCAATGCGACCGCCTTCGGCCTGGTCGGTTCTGGTTGCGATCGCACGAAGCTCGATTCGAGCGACGGTGAGCTGTTCTTCCTTACGGATACGGAAGCCTACGACCTGATTCAGGTGTTGCGCCGCGAGGGCTTGTTCGATGCGACGAGGTTGCCGGGTCCGCGCGGTGGGGAACTGTCGCGCGGAAGGCAGTTGGAGTTACGCCTTGGTAAGCAGGCCAAGACCTTCTTGTTCGGGCCGGGTGCCTCGGAAGATTGGTTCGAGCGCGCCGTTGCAGCCGTGCGCGCCGTTGAATCGCGCAACTTGTGGCAGCGCTTCCCCGATCCCGCGGAGCACGACGATCGGCACAGCTTCTGGTTGGCCGAGAGCGGATTCTGGTCCACGGTCCAAGACAACTCCCTGCGCTCCGCGCGTATGAAGATGCTGATCTTGAAGCACGCGAAGGGACGCGAGCCTGGAGATCGAGGTCCCGCGATCGATTCCTTCGAACGCTTGTACGAGACGGTCGAGAACCGCGAGTCCGTCGACCTGCCAGAGATCATGACGCTGTTGCAGGGCGAGACCTACTTTGGTGGACATGCGCGCAGTTTGGCGCGACTCGCTCGCCAGAGCGCCGGTGTCGACGAACGTCAGTTGCAGGAGTTGGACGAGGCCGATGCGCGCGTGATTCACGGCGGTCAGATTATCTCCAAGCTAATGGAGCATTTCGGAGCGCCGGCCGGAGAAGAAGTCGCATCGACATTGCAAGGCATGGGGCCAGCGGCCGTTCGTGTGCGCGCGAAGGCTGAGCATGATCTTGTGCGCGCGATCTGCGCCGAGCTGCTCGGGCAGTACGGCGGACCGACGAATATCGCGGCCTTGATCGAGTTGATGCGTGACCCGGTGCCGAATGTGGTGGCCACGGCGGCCCTGGTTGCCGGAAGCGGCAAGTTCGCTGAGGCCTTGGCTCCGCTGACCGAGCTGGCAACCTCACATGGAAAGAACGTGCGCACCGCGGCCTTCAAGGCGCTGGGCATGTTGGGCGGCGAGGGCGTGCAGTCGATTCTGTTGGACGGCCTAGCCGAGGCGGACGAAGATCTGCGCCGCGCGGCGGCCGAAGGCTTGGCCTCTCTGCAGGATCCTAGCCTCTCGCCTCTATTCATCTCTCTCGTTCGCAAAGGACGACGGAGTACAACTACCGAACCAGCGCGCGACGGGCTTCGTCGCCTTGGAGCCCTGGCGCATCCGGATCTGTTGCGCGCATTGCGCTCGCCCTCTCCCGACTTGCAGCGCGAAGCAGCATTGTTGTTGTCGGAGCAACTCCAGCCCGATGCGGCTTCGGTTCTGATGCGCGTGTTGAGTGAAGACTCGACCGACTCGGCCGCGGCACGAGAACTCTCGGTGCTGACTTGCGTCGACAAGCGCGGCAGCGGCGACCCTGCATCCGAGTGGTGGATTTGGTGGGATACGGTCAAGCACAACGATTCCTTGGCATGGTTCCGAGCGGCGACCGAACGGGTCGGCATGGTCGGGCCTGGTCCCGAGGAGTTCGAGGGTGCCGGCACTGCGAATGCGATTGCATTCTTGATCGACTGCATGCGTTTGAACGAAGGCTACTTGGTCGAGCGCGCCCGCAGGCAATTGGGCCTAATGGTAGGTCAAGAGCTGGGAGATGTTCCCTCGGCGGTCGCCGCGCGCGACCTCTGGCTCGAGACCTTGCTCGAGAATCTGAGCGCGAGCCGCAACTAGATACGTCCGCTCGCATGCCGCTCATCCTAAGATGGGCGCATGCGTCTCTGGCATTCGAAGGCATGCTTCGGAAGTGAGTCGAACGCCCGGGCGTCTGTGCCTGGCGTCACGGCAGGAGGTAACGGGGACTCCAACCGGTGGTTGGCCATTTTATCCAGGGTGAGTCGAGTACTTGAACTGCCAAGGCTCGGTTGGACGGAAGCAAGCCATTCGGCCCCCGATCGTGATGTGCGTTCAATAGAGCTTTCGCTTATTACGCTCCACCCTTTAGGTCGCTGCCGATGAGAGCCGTAGTTAGGAGTCTGCGTACAGCGTGGAACGCATTGAGCGATCGCGGACGCTATTGGGTGATATTGGCCTCGGCAGTCGCGTTCTTCTCGATCGCCTTGATTTGGCGTAGCTCTTCCAGTGGCCGACCGTACATCGTGCAAGCGATTGTTGACGAGCTTGGAATGCGCCAGGTGGAAGGCTTCGCCGGAGAGATTCGCTTTGCAGCGGCGGAGTCATCGATCGATCCTCTGCTCATCGCAGCGATCTGTTTTCACGAGAGTCGTGGACGATCCGGACAAGTGTCGAGCGCCGGCGCCTTGGGTCTGATGCAACTCGTTCCGGCCGCCGCCGGTGATGCGGCGCGGCGATTGGCCATCGACCCTCCAACCGATGATCAGGTGCTTGGTGATCCGGCCCTTAGCCTCCGGCTCGGCGCCGCGCACTTGGCCTGGTTGCTCGATCACAGTGCAGATTGGCCGCTCGAAAAGGTGCTCGTCTCCTACAACGCGGGACGCGCGCGGCTGTTCCAATGGATGGAAGCGGCGGGTGGTTATCCTTCCTGGGTTCGCGCCCAGGAATCGAAGATGGCTGATGGCGAGCGCACGAATGGGGCACTGATCTATGCGCGCGGAGTGCTGCTGACTATGAGCGGTTTCCAGGAGCGAGGTCGGATCGTCGCGGATTCGTAACGGCTTGCGAATCCCGGCTGGCGTGTTCGGGCAGCCAGGCAAATGGCGCGCTGGTCTTTCCTGTATTTTCTGAAGGCTTGTACGAAGAGGATCGAAGGCCGTGCGTTGTTGTGCTTGACCCACGGGCTTGAGCCGGCCCCCTTCCCACACTCACCAATCGCTAGTCCACGATGTCCAGAAGCCTGATCTGTGTGTTGCTCCTGACCCTCGCCTCCTGCGCCGAGGATCGCTACTGGGTTGAAATTACCCCCGAAGAAGGAGGTTTCACGCGGCGCTTGGCCGTTGCGCGGCGCGACGGCGACCTGCGTTCGCTCTATCCGCAAGCCGGCGCGATCCAGACCTCGGACGAGGGAACCGCTCTTGAAGATTTGCTCGTGCAGCATCTGCTGCAGACCTATGGCGGCTCTCTGCCGGAAGGCGGGCGAGTGTCGGGCATCGGCGTGCAGGGGTACTTTGAGGTAGCGACCCCTGACGATTTGGGCGGTGCGGGTTTCCTGAAGCGAATCGATTCACCGATGGGGCAGTCCTGGGTCTACATCGAGCGCGTGCGTGGCGACGACGATTTGATTTGGCAGCGTCGGCGTCGCAAAGAGGCGTACGACCTACTCTTTGAGTTGCAAGTGGACTTCTTCAACACTGTTTTCGAGTCGGAACCGAAGTGGGCGACGGTGCGCGAGTTGCTGGTCGGACCGATCCGGGAGGACTTGCTCTCCTTCATCGAATTGATCGTCATCGAAGGCGGGTATGTGCAGCAGCCGGGCCGCGAGATCGATGATGAGCTGGCCGCGGCAACCATGTCCCGTCTGTACCTGTTCTTGCATGAGCGCGGCTACATAGCCGCTACGGCTGTTGCATGGCTCCTCACAATGGATAGCTTGGAAGTCAATGCCGCGACGGCAGACCGCCTGAGCGGAGGTCGGTTGAGCGTCCTTAGCGAGTTGTTGAGCAGTCTCGAGAGCGAAGAGGTACAGGCTCTTTTCAACGAAGAGGGCGCGCTGGAGCAGTCCTTCGAGGCCTTCCGGGACAACTCGCGACACCTGGCCAGCATGCGCGTCTGGTACGCGAAGGATCGTGCAGCGTCGGAACCAGCCGAGTTGGGAGCCGAGGAATTGTTCGAGCGCTTGCTGAATGCCGCATTAGGAGTGCGCTTGCTGCAAGACTTCGATGTGGTGAACGTCCGTGTTCGCTGCGGCGTCGAGCCTGTCATCAGCAACGGCAAGTGGCTCGAAGATGAGGCCAGTTTGATCTGGGAAATCCAGGTCGACAAAGAGCGCGAGGGGCCCGTTTCCTACCCGCAGATTCTGTTCGCGAACTGGGTGCTGCCGAACGAGGCTAGCCAAACTGCGTTGCTGGGCGGGGTCGGACTCGGTGGTAAGAAGTTGTCCGAGTTCACGTCTTGGTGGCATGGAATCGGTCCGGAGCAGCAGGCGCGTTGGCAGCAAGCGCAAGCTACCGGAGAGCTGAGCATGGAATTGCTACGCGCGTGGAAGGACAACGATATTGTCGTTTGGAAAAAAGGCGTGCAGCTGCTGATCGATGCTGCGGGCGAGTAGGGGGGGCGACGAGCCGTCCTAGCCCTCGATCGAATTTCTGACCAGCCTCGCCAGACTTTGGGCGAACCGTGCTCACGGCCTTGTGCAGATCTCCGGCTGTTGCGGTTGCTCGGTGGGAGCGCTCGCAGCTTGCCTTTGTGCCGGTGAACCAATGCGCGTAGCAGCCCTGCAGAATCGCCATTCTCTCGACGCGCGACCTGCTCCATCGGCACTCCGATCATGGCGCTGAATGCGATCGAGCTGTCTCTCGGCTGAAAGTGTCTTGTAACCCAGTGCGCGCAGGATCTACCCATGAGGGGAGAATTGCTCAGTCGACACCGGAGAGAGGGCAATTGCGGTATCCTCGGCGGCTTCGAGAGCACAAAATGGGCGCAGGATTCGGGCAAACAGCTCTGCCGAGCATTCGTAGGCCCGGAATACTAATTGCGCCCGAGTCGAACCCGCTTCTCGCGCTACCCCCTTCAGTCGTCCCAATCGCATCAGCCATGACATCCGAGTCTCCCGTCCTTCCGCAAAGTGAGGAAATTGAAGCCGCAAGTCATTGGCTTGGTGAGCTCCAGACCGCACTCGGCGAGGTCATTGTCGGTCAGGAACACCTGGTCGAGAGCTTGCTGATCGGCGTTCTCACCGGTGGACACATTCTGCTCGAGGGTGTACCGGGCTTGGCCAAGTCGCTGGCAGTCTCCAGCTTGGCGCAAGCTATTGACGCGAGCTTCTCGCGACTGCAGTTCACGCCGGACTTGCTGCCGTCTGACTTGACGGGCACCGAAATCTACAACATCAGCGACGGCACTTTCAAAGTACGCAAGGGGCCTGTCTTCGCGAACTTCGTGCTGGCTGACGAGATCAACCGCGCGCCGGCTAAGGTGCAATCGGCCTTGCTCGAGGCCATGCAGGAGCGCCAAGTCTCAGTCGGTGGATCGACCTTCGAATTGCCCGATCCTTTCTTGGTGCTCGCGACTCAGAACCCGCTCGAGCAAGAGGGAACCTATCCGCTGCCTGAAGCTCAGCTTGATCGCTTCGCGCTGAAAGTGATCGTTACCTACCCCGAGCCTGCGCAGGAGCTCGAGATACTGAACCGGATGTCGGTCACGCAACCCAAGCTCGAGGTGCGCCAAGTCGTCGATATCGAACAGGTAACCAGTACGCGCAAGCTTGTCGACCGCGTCTCTCTCGACCCACGTCTGGCGGAGTACATTGTGCAGATCGTGCTGGCGACGCGCAGTCCGGAGAAGGTTGGGCTGAAGGAGCTCAGCAGTCGTATTCAATATGGCGCATCACCGCGTGCGACGATTTGGCTGGCGTTGGCAAGCCGTGCTCATGCGTTCTTGTCTTCGCGCGGCTATGTGACGCCGGCCGATATCAAGGCGATTGCGATGCGCGTGTTGCGCCACCGCGTCGTGCCGACATACGAGGCTGAGGCGGAAGGCCTCGAGTCCGATGTGCTTGTGCAACGCGTACTGGAGACCGTTCCGGTTCCCTGATTCCAGCCCCGAAGGGTCGAGAGCTTAGCTGAGACCCTAGCTGAGACTGTAGCTGATCGAGCGAGATGCAAATCCTGGCACCGGAACTCTCTGCACGAGTGAAGCAAATCCAGATCCGGACTCACCGGCTGGTCGATGCTGCCTTGTCGGGCGGCTATCGGTCCACCTTCCGTGGGCAGGGGATCGAATTCGCTGAGGTACGGCCGTACCTTCCCGGCGACGATATTCGTTCGATCGACTGGAAGGTCACCGCGCGCGTCGGCGAGCCCTATATCAAGACTTATGCGGAAGAGCGTGAGCTGACGCTGAATCTGGTCGTCGACACGAGCGAGTCAATGGACTTCGGCTCGGGTCGCTACACGAAGCGCGAGGCGGCGGCGCAGTTCGCGTCTCTGATCGCACTCGTCGCCTTGCGAGCACAGGACCGTGTCGGCTTGGACCTGTTCGGGGATCATCCAAGGCTGCATTTACCGCCGCGCAAAGGATCGCGGCATGTGTTGCGTATCGTGCGCGAGGTACTCGCCGCGCAACCATCGACGGGCGGATCAAACTTCGCCGAGATCCTGCACGACAAAGAACAAGTGATGCGCCGTCAGCGTGGCCTCGTGTTCTTGATCTCTGATTTCCTGGGTCACACCGATTGTCCAGGCTGGGGAGACTCGCTGACGCGACTCGCGCAACGCCATGACGTGATCTGCGTGCGCGTGTTCGATCCGCTCGAAGAGTCGCTGCCGGCGGCCGGCATGATCGGGATGCGCGAAATTGAGAGTGGCCGTCTGGGTGAAATTGACAGCCGTTCAAAAGCGGTCCGTCGCGGTTGGCGAGCGCTGGCCGATGAACGACGTGCAGCGCTGGATGTCGTATTGGATGCGGCGCGCGTGGACCATATTGAGCTGCCCATTGATCGAGACCTGGCTGATCCCTTAGTCGCCTTCTTTCACCGGCGCGTCCGGTCGGGACGTACGCGATGATGTTGCGTGTCTCGACTCTCTGCTCGCTTTGGCTGATCGCCTTCGGCGCCGCTTCTGGACAAGAACAACTTGAGTCCGTTGCACGGCCGACTGAATCCGAGCAGCCCAGCAGATCCGTTCAGGGCCAGCCGCCCGAGGCTGGCGATGTGCATGCGTCGATTGAGCCGGCGAAAGTTCACATCGGCGAACCCTTCGTGCTAACGGTCCGGATGACTCACGATCGCAGGGACGCGGTGCGATTGCCCGAGAGCGGTTTGCTCGCGAGCGAAGCAGCTCACTTGTGGATGATCCTGGATGTACCGAGGCTGGTGACTGAACGCTTGCCCGATGGATTGCATGCCAGCACGACCCTGCGCGCGAAGCTGCTGATGATTCATCCCGGCGAGCATCAGGTGCCGCTGGCCGAGCTGCAGACGCAGGACGGTGTCCCGGTTGCCGTGCCGCCGATTCAACTGACCGTTCTTGGCGAATTGGCCGAGGGCGAGGATGAAGCGCGACCGATGCCGGGTTTCCACGAATTGCCTGAAGCTCGCTGGCAGCTGCAAGCGACACACGTCTTCGGTGTGCTGGCGTTGCTCGCGCTCGTGTTCGCATGGACGCGCCGTAGTCGCAAGGGCCCGCAGTCGCCGAAAGAACTCGAGCCGATCGAGCTCCTCGGTCAACTCAAAGCGGGAGCAAGCGATGAGCCCGATGCGGTGCGCGCGCTATCCTTCGAGATCGCACGTTTGTTGCGCGGCGCCGTCGATCGCCACTTGGGTGAACCGCAGCCAGCGCGTGATGATGAAGAGTGGTTGGCTCACGTCGAAGGCCAGCTGTCGAGCAGCGAGCTCTTCGATGAAGTCCGCACCATCCTGCAGCAATGCGAATCGACTAAATTTGGTGGGGAGCTACCGACGCGCTTCGCAGTAGAAGAGCGCCTAGAACGCCTCGAGAAGATCTTGAGGCGTTTGCCGCGCAAGGTGGAGGCAGCCTGATGCTGAGTCTGGCTGTGATCATGCAAGAGGTGGATCCCGTTGTGCAGAGCACGGCGGAAGTACGCCTCGAGTTGTGGGGCGACTATGCGCTCGCCGATCCGCTCTTCCTCGTGCTGCTGCCGATTCTGGCCTTCACGCTCTGGCTCGGGCGACCCAGTCGCCGGCATGCGCGCGCTCGAATTTCGATCGTTGCAGCAGGAATGCCACGTTCCTTGCCGCAGCGCCTGTCGTTCTTACCGGACTTGCTGAAGGCTCTCTCGATCGTCTCGGTCGTGCTGGCGCTCGCGCGTCCCTTGCGCGGAAATTTCGTGCAGTCGAACACCAGCGAGGGTGTCGACATCGCACTCTTGATCGATAAGTCGAGCTCGATGGAGGTGCGCGCGAACAACTCGGCGCCGACGCGCTTCGAAATCGTCAAAGATGTCGTGGGGGACTTTGCGGTGCGCCGCATGAACGACCGCGAAGGTGTCTCTGACAACGTCTGTTTGATCGCCTTCGCGCATTACCCGGAGCTTCTGTGTCCGTTTACGCTCGATTCAGATGCGTTGACCGGCATCTTGAAGGATCTCGGCACAGAGCAGCACACTGACCTGGATGCGACGGGTATTGGCGTCGCGTTGGCCAAAGCCTCGGATGTCCTGCGCCAGAGCGAAGCGGCATCGCGTGTGATTGTGTTGTTGACTGACGGCAAGAACAACGTCGAAGAAATCCTGCCGCTTGAAGCAGCGATGATGGCTGCCGAGGAAGGCATCAAGGTCTATACAGTCTTCGCCGGACCGCGCTACATCGTGCGCCGCGACTTGATGGGCACCACGCGTCAGATTCCGGTTGATACAGCCGAGCTGGAAGAAATGGCGCGCATAGGCGGCGGCAAGTTCTTCAGCGCGGAGCGCAAAGAGGACTTGGAGCAGGTCTACAAAGACATCGAAGAGCTCGAGCGAACCGAGCGTGAAGAGGAAATCTTCGCGCAACACTTCGATCTCTACCCGTGGTTCCTGTTTCCCGGCTTGTTGATGTATTTACTCGCATGGCTGAGCGGGTGTACGTGGGCCAGGAGGCTGCCATGAATGACGCTAGCTTCCTTGGATTCGATGTCTTGCGCCCCGTGCAGAGCCTGTGGCTACTCGCGTGTCCGTTGGCGCTGGGGCTTGGCTTGTGGGCGTTGCGCAAACGTCGCTTAGCTCGCCGGCGCCTGGTCGCTGCTCACCAAGAGGCGCGCTTCATGCCGGGCTACAGCCAAACACGCGCGCGTCTGCGCGTGTTGATGATCACGCTGGCGATCTTCTTCGGCTCGTTGGCAATACTGGGGCCGGTGCGTGGCTACACGCTGCGCGAGGTGCCGCGGCGTGGGCTCGACCTGGTCATCTGTATCGACACTTCTAACTCGATGTTGGTGCAGGACCTGCGACCCAACAGGCTGCAGCGCACGAAACGCGAAGTCAGCTTGTTACTCGACCGCCTGCGTGGCGATCGCGTGGCGTTGATCGCGTTTTCGGGCGATACGCGCGATGTCTCTCCGCTCACGGACGATCGGCAAACGGTCAAGTGGTTCCTGGAAGCCCTGTCCCCGAACGAGAACTTGAAAGGCGGTACCGACCTCGGTGCAGCCTTGGGGCGAGCGCTCGAACTCTTCGACGGGCGCAGCGGTGCACACGAGGCGATCGTGTTGCTGACCGATGGTGAGGATCTCGAAGGGCGTGGTCTCGAGGTCGCTCGCGATGCCGCTGCACGTGGGATCCGAATCTACGTCGTCGGTATGGGCACCGAAATCGGCGGCAAGATTCCGGATGAGATGCGTGGTTGGATTCGGGACGAGAACGGCAACGAAGTGATCTCGAAGCTCGATCCGCTGACGCTGCGCTCGATCACCGAAGTCACTTCGGGCGAATACATCTCGGCCGCCGATGTCGCACTGCCGCTGGAAGAACTCTACGACAAGCGTATCTCGCGGCTCGAAGGGCGCTTCCTGGAGGATGGCAAGGAGCGTATTCCGCACGACCGCTACCAGTGGCCGCTGGGACTCGCGGCGCTGTGCATGTTTGGCGAGACGCTGCTGCGTGAACGTCGCCGGTCCAAGGATGCGAGCGCTTCAAACGCGCAGGCAGGTGGTGACGGATGGAAGCAGGCTGGCTGATGGGCACTACAATGATCGCGACGAGGACAGACTCTTGAGGATGCAACGAATCATGCAGCACGCTCGACCGCTGCGCAGCTACGTCTGCGCGTGGGCGGCTCTGCTTTGCTGCGCGACGAGCCCCTTGGCGCAAGTGCCGCAGGCTCCGGCCGAAGGCTTGCTTGAAGCAAGTAGCCAGTCTGCGGGTAGCCAGTCGCCATCGAAAGCAAGCACCGCATCCGGCGCCGCGCTGGATCCGGTCATCGCTTCACAGGCTCCTGCGGGAAGCGGTGAAGCAACAGGGGATGAAGCGGGAGCCCCTGTGCGGGAAGCCTATGACGGCCTGTACGCCGAAGGCATGGGAGAACTCGTTCGGCTGGCAGAGTCAGGCGAGGGGGCGGCGGCACTCGAGGTTGCTGAAGAACTCCTGGTTCCGAACTCTTTCTCACGCCTACGCGCGCGGGCCGAAGGCTGGTCGAAGGGAGCGAGCGAGTGGCTGTTCTCTTCCGTTGATGCACCCTTGGGCATGCTGGGTTTCGAGACGATGACACAGGCGCAGCGCGGCGAAGTCCACTATGCGAAAGGCGTGGTCTACAGTCGTGGCTCGCAATTCGAAGCCGCCATCGAGTCGCTCGATTTGGCGCGCGCCGAAACAGGTCCGGGTGAGACGCGCTTGGACGCGATCTACGGCTTGGGCACGATCAAGTTCATTGCCGGCGAAGTTCTTCGCGCGACCATTCCCGAGATCTCTGGTCAGGCTCCCGGTGCGGGGCCGCAGGGTGGCCCTCCATCCGGCCCGGCGGGAGCAATGCCTTTCGGCGGTGGCCCGCAAGCTCCGGGTCAGCCCGAGGCTCCGGATCCGATCGAGCTTGCACGAGCTGCTTACTCGCTGGCGAAGAACCACTTCGTCGAACGCTTGCAAGCGGATTGGCAAGACTCGGATACGCGCGCCAACCTCGAGCTCTGCTTGCGACGTCTGACCGAGTTGGATGAGATCGAGCGCAAACGCGAAGAGGAAGAGCAGCAGCAAGATCAGCAGGGCGACGAACAGCAGGAAGACAGCGAAAGCGACGATCAGGAAGAGTCCGAGGAGTCCTCCGAGAACGAAGAGGAACAGCAGAGCGATTCAGAGAAGCAGGACGAGGAAGAGAAAGAGGGCGAGGAATCGGAAGAGCCGGAGGACCAAGACCCCAAGGAAGAGGAGGGTGCTCAGAAGTCCGAGCCCAAAGAGATTCATCTGACTGAAGAAGAGATGAAGCGCCTACTCGATCGACTGCAAGAGATCGACGAAACCGGTGAAGAGAAGCGCAAGCGCTTACGCGGGTTACGGCGTATCCCGGTACAACGCGACTGGTGATCTGACGTGATGAGAGAATTCAACAACAGTTCTGGGATGGCCCTGCGAGCGCTTGCGATGGCGGATTGCTTTACGACCCTAAGCCGTAGAATCTTGCACGCATTGACGATTTGCTGCGTGCTGGTTCTCGTGCTTCCGAGCGCTCGGGCTCAGCGCGGAAAAGGCGAAGCACAGGTCGCCGCGGTGCTGACTAGCGGCATTGTCAAGTTGGGCGGGACAGTCACGCTGATCGTCGAGGTCGATGATGCCGAGGATGCGCGCCTGCTTTCGCTACCGACTGTCGAGGGTCTGACGATCGCGCAACGCGGGCGTCCGAGCCGGCAGGAGTACACGCGCTATATCAATGGCCGCATGTACCGGCGCACGACGCTGAAGTGGGAGTTCGAGGTTCGGCCCGAGAGTATTGGCGAGTATGTGTTTCCGGCGCTGCAGCTGAATGTCGATGGCAAGGATGTCGAAACCGAGCAAGAGTTGGTGCTCAAAGTCGTCAAGGATATGCGCGGTGAGGATCTGGGCTTCTTCGAGATGGACGGCGTCCCTGAGCGCATCTACGAAGGACAGCCGTTCCAAATCGATTTGCGCTTTGGCTGGGACGAGAATTTTCCGATTAGCTCCGCCGGCCTGTTCATTCCGTGGTGGGGGCAGATGCCCGGCACGCTGAGTATCGAAGAAGCGCCGGGTGGTCAGGGCATTCGCTTGCTTGACTTGACGGTCAACCGCCGACACAAGGTGGCCGTCGAGAAGCTGGGTTTGGTCGAACGCGGCGAATCCACCTATCAGGACCTGAGGCTCTCGCGTCGCTTTATGGCGACGCGACCTGGTACTCTCGACCTCCCTTCATCTTCCTTCGAGTTCGCCAAATTATTGCAGCGCGGAGGCTTCGGACGAGCAGATCGTTACGAGGAGTACTACGTGTTGTTGCCGGGGACTGCGATCGAGGTCGTTCCGGTGCCCGAGAAGGGGCGACCCTTCGAATGGACGGGCGCCGTTGGAGTGATCGCAGCCTCGCGGCGTGTGGATCGTCGCGATGTCGACGCTGGTGAGTCGATCAAGCTCACGGTCAGTTGGAGCGGCGACGCGAACCTTGAGTTCTTCGAAGCTCCCGACCCGGGGCGCATGGATGACTTCATGGGCTTCCGCGTTCTCGGACGCGAAGATGAGTACAGGCCTGGGACACGACGCGTCACCTATGACTTGGTTCCGGTGTCGGCCGAGGTGACCGAAATTCCGTCCGTCGACCTGTGGGTCTTCGATACCGAAAGCGAAGAGTACCGCCGCGTTCCGACGGAGACCGTACCCATTCGTGTGCGCCAACTGGAGGACGGTGGGGGACTCACGATCGAAGAAGAAGGTCCGCGTCGCGCCTACGATATTCGCGATATCCGCGTGGCTTCGAACGAAGAGCCGACGGTCGAGCTGCCTGCATTGACGGGACGACAACTCGGTGGCGGTGGAATAGGGTTGGTCCTGCTGTGGATGATCGCGCGGCGTCAGTTCCGCAAAGAACGTGATCCCTCTTCGCCTGGGGAGCGCGCCAAACGGCGCGCGCGGCGCAAGCTGGCTCGTTCGCTGCGCAAGTGCTCGGGAGCGCGCGATGAGATTTTGGCACTCTCGACCTTCCTGGCTGCGCGCACGGGTGAAGTTCCCGAAGCTTGGGTTGGACGTGACTCTAGGCTCTGGGCCAAAGCCAAGGGTGGAATCGACGAAGATGCAGCGCAGGCCTTGTGGTCGGCACACGATCAACTTGACCGCGAAGTCTACGCAGGCTCGAACGCTGGCTTGGGCGCGACCGTGATCTTGGCCCTGGCCGACCGCATGATGAAAGGTGGTCTGTGATGCTGCGACTTTGGATGCGAGCCATCTTGTTGCTCTCCCTCTGCGCTGGGGTGACGACTGCTTTTGCGGAAGCGGCACTCACAGGTGATGCCGAGGATGCCTACCGTCGCGGTGATTACACGACGGCGAGCCAGTTGTGGCAGGACGAGATGTCGGTGGACATCGGTGCCGCCGAGCTCGCACGCCTGAGCTACAACTGCGGCAATGCGTCCTATCGCGAGGGCGATATGATCCAAGCTGTAGCTTGGTACACCGCCGGGCTGCACTACGTGCCGCGCGATGCGGAGCTCTGGTACAACCTCGAGCTAGCGCGCGCCGAAGCCGGAATGGAGCCAGCAGATCGCGGCGATCTGAAGGCGACCATGCGTCGCGTGCTGGGCTCGATGACAGCGACCGAGACCGATTGGGGTGTGTTGTCGATGCTCGCCCTGCTAGCGATCTGCCTGGCGGGAGAAGCGTTGCGCGGCGGACTGTGGGGCCGCATGAGCCTGGGAGCAGGCGCGCTCGTCGCTCTCTCGTTGATTCCTTGGTCGTACTCTCACTGGGGAAACGACAGCCGCGAAATGATGATCGTGTCGAGCTCGAATGTGCCGGCGCGTTCGGAACCCCGGCCCGACGCGAAGCGACTGATCGATCTCGAACCTGGTGCACGTTACGAGTGGCGTGATCGCTTGCCCGGTTGGGTCAAGATCAAGGTGGACACGATCGGCGAGTTGTGGGTTCCGGATAAGAGTGTCTTCGAGCTGACTAGATGACCGTCGCTACCTCCCCTTTGCGTGTCGTTACGATCTGTGCCAGGAGCGCATGCTTAGGTTTGCTGTTGTCGTTCGCCTCATGCGGCACGGAGTCGAGCGATGCCGCCGCGAGCTCGAGCGCGACTCCACAGGAGCCCGTGCAGGAAACAGTCGGGAGAGGTGTGCTGGTAGTCGCAATCGACGCGCTGCGCGCCGATCACCTCCCGGCAGGTGGGTATGACCGCGGCACGATGCCCGCTGTGACCCAACTGAATGAGCGCGAGGGGTTCACCTTCACCAATGTCTGGAGTCCGGGTCCCGGCGTCGTGCCCGCACACCTTGCGCTGCTGACGGGCTGCGATCCGAGCGTGGGAAGGCAGCCCTCGTTGCCGATGGAGAATGGTTCCGTCGCGGCGCCTCTCTTCAACTGGATCATTCCGCCCGATGTGCCGCGCCTCGCGGAAGAATTCCTGGCACATGGTTGGATGACGGGTGGCTTTGTCGATCACCCGTCGATTGCTGGTTTGCGCGGCTTTCGCCAAGGCTTCCGTGATTTCGCGGATGCCGGCGGTGCCATCGGCGACCAAAGTCAAAACGGCGAGCGTCGCATCTTTGGCTTCGAGGGTGTCGCGTTGCGATTCGTGGAGTGGATCAAGGAGCTGGATCGCGATCGGGACTGGTTCGCGTACCTGCACATGAACGATCTTGAGCGGCTGTGGAGCACGGATCTGAGCGGACTTGATCGTAAGTTCAAGAAGCGTCCAGGCTACGACCTCGTTCCTCCGGCAGCCGCGGGACAAGACGTGTTCTTCGCAGTGCCGCGCTCTCGCTTTGGAGCAGGTCAGAGCTCGATTGGCGAGTACCTAGGCCTGTACGACTCGGCCATGTCCCAATTGGACAAGAAGCTGATTCGCCTTTTCGGAGTGCTGCAGACGCAACGGCGTTGGCAAGACACGACTATCGTGATCGTAGGCAGCTACGGCCTCGGTTTTGGAGAGGGTGGCATGATCATGACCAGCGGTACGCTGTGTCCTGTCGACTTGCACGTTCCACTCTTGATCCGCCCCGCACCGAGCCTAGGTCTGGCTGTCGGCAGCAGCTTCGACGAGCTTGCGAGCTTGCTTGACCTGGCACCGACCCTGCTCGATATGCACGGTCTGAGTGTTCGCGAGGGTATGCATGGTCAGTCGCTAGCACCTTGGATGCGAGCCGAAGTAAGCGAGCCGCGTGAGCAGGACTACCTCTTTGCTTCGCATGGCATCTACGCAGGCTTCGCGGTCACCGATGGTTCTTGGCTCTTGCAAGTTGCGGAGCCGGGGTCGCGCGGCCCGGGAGCCTTGTCTTCTTCCTGGTTTGGCGACAACAGCAGCCACCGGTCCGAGCAGCACGAGGTCTTATACGACCTGAGTGTTGAGTTGCCGCCCGGCAAGATGTCGCACGGAGTGCAGGATCCTGTACGTGCTGCAGCCATGCGTGCAGCGGGAGTCGAGTGGTTCGAGTGGATGACGAGTCTGCAGCGAGTCGTGCATCAACCGACCTTCGGTGGTGCCGATGTCGACGCTGCGGAGCTCCGCGCTCTGCGCGAGCGCGGACTGCTGGGTTCGATGGACTGAGCTCGATCGCAGGTTCGATCCGTCGGGTCGCTGGCATACTCACAGTTCGTCTGCGCCGATGTTGCTGCGCATGAGCTGCCATGCTCGCGGCGCATCGAGCAGCAGCACGCCATGTGTCGGATCGACGAGCAGACCATGACTGCGTCCGGGAGGGAGACCCAGGGCATTGGCGACGAGCGAACGAATCACGTTCCTGTGGCAGGTCACGATCAAGGTGCGACCCGCGGCCACAGCGAGTAGCTCGAGAAGGGCGGGCCAAGTCCGTTCGGCCAGCATCTGTTCACTCTCGCCCTCGTGACCACTCCAGGTCCACGGATCCTTCCAATAGGACTCTTCCTGCTCGTGCCAGCGCGACATGTACTCGGGGACCGGCAGTCCTTGCCAGGTACCGCGATACAATTCGGCCAGCCGCGCATCGACCGTCAACTCCTGCCCAAGTGCATCGGCACAGGCCTGCCCGAGTTGGAGAGAGCGCTGCAGAGGGGAACTCGCGATCAGAGAATTGCGCCAGCCGCGTTGGTCCGCCATCTCGCCGGTAGCTTCTTGCTGGGCCGCCGCAGCGATGGACTTGGCCAAGCGACGGGTTTGCCACTCGCTCTCGCTCGAAAGCGGGACATCGGCGTTCCCGTAAGCTCTGCCTGCAAATTCTTCAGCAACTGCACCATGACGAAACAGCCAGAGCAGCGAGCCACTGCCCGTGGAAGGACTCGCTGTACGGCGTGCTTCTTCTTTGTGGGTTGTCGGGGGCGGGGGTATCAGGCGCATGCTGTTCCATTTGTGAACGCTTCTTTCTCTTGCTCTAAGCACAGATCTTACGCGAACACGAGTGCCCTCTGAGGCAGAGATCGGACCCGTCTCAAGATGCGCGTGTGGGAGGCCGAGAGTAATTGAGGGGCTGCGTGTCTTGGCAATCAGTCTATCGCTGGCGCGAGCCCGCCCCATCCCCGTCGGGCGCCCTTGAACCGGTGCCCGAGACGCAGGCGTCCCATCTCCCTGTTCTCCTCACCAAATCTGTGTCCAACGCTTCTCTCCAACCTGAGCTTCGTCCTCATATCCGTGCTTGGCGATCGAGTCAATTTCGAAGCGCAAGGATGTCGTCATGATCGGCCGATTCTCGAGATCAAGCTCGTTGCGCGGCAAGGTTACCTTGCTCGTGACCTTCACGTGCATCATCGCGATCGTTTGCACGGGGGGGATAGAACTCTTCTTCAACCTCCGCCAAGAGCGTAGCGACATGCAGCGCGATCTAGAGATCGCGACGGCTCACTCGGGAGCCAACTGCGCCGCAGCCATATTGTTCGAGGATAAGGTCTACGCAGAGGAAGCGCTGAGCGTATTCAAGACTGATCCGAGCGTGCGCTTCGCCTGCATATGGAATGCAGACGGCGAACTCTTTGCTACCTACGGGGATGCCAAGCGCAACGATCCGCACTTAGGCGGTCCGAATTCGATCGAAGCCGGCTTCCTCGATAGTGGATTGAACGTGATCGACACGATCATCGAGGATGGCGAACAGGTTGGAGCGATTTACGTCGACGCCAGCTTGCAACGGCTCGAAGAGGCCCTTTCTCGCAGCCTGACGACCTTCTTGTTAAGCGTGACGGGTGCTGCTCTCTTGGCTTGGATCGTCTCGCGCATATTGGTTGGAGTGGTCACCTCGCCGATCCTCGCACTCAGTCGCATCGCCGAGAGTGTGCGCGAAGACCAGGACTACACCCTGCGCGCGAACAAAGTCAGCGAAGACGAAATCGGTAGCTTGACGGTGGCCTTCAACGAAATGCTCGAGGGCTTGGAGGAACGCGACCAGGAGCTGGAGCAGCACAGGAACCACCTGGAAGACCAGGTTGAGAAGCGCACCGAAGAGCTGCAAGAGATGAACCGCGACCTGGTGGTTGCCAAAGATGGTGCGGAAGAGGCAGCCAGGATCAAGGCCGAGTTCCTCGCGAACATGAGCCATGAAATCCGCACGCCGATGAACGGAGTGATCGGAATGACGGGCTTGCTGGCGATGACGGAGTTGGATGACGAGCAGACTGACATGGTCGAGACCGTCAAGCACTCGGGCGAGCAACTGCTCACGATCATCAACGACATCTTGGATTTCTCGAAGCTGGAGTCGGGGAAGCTTGACCTGGAGGAGATCCCATTCGACCCACGCATCTTGGCGGAAGAGGTGAGCGAGATGATGGCGCCCGACTGCGAAGAGAAGGGCATCGAGCTCCTCTGCAGCGTGCATCCATCCGTGCCCTCATCCCTGATCGGCGACCCGTCACGGATGCGCCAGATCTTGCTCAACTTCCTGACCAACGCCGTCAAATTCACCGCGGACGGTGAAGTGCTCGTCGATGTGCGTGTCGTCGAAGACATGGCGCGTGGCATTCGGCTGAAGATGAGCGTCAAGGACACCGGGATTGGCATCCCGGAGAACCGCCACGATCGCTTGTTCCGCTCTTTCTCCCAGGTGGATGCATCGACGACGCGGCGCTATGGCGGCACCGGTCTCGGTCTTGCCATCTGCGACAAGATCGCCAAGTTGATGGGCGGCGAGCTCAGCTTCAAGAGTAAGGAAGGTGAAGGGTCGACCTTCTGGTTCACGAGCTATCACACTCGTAACGACATCCAGAATTTCGACTCCAATGAGCTGCCCAAGGATCTCGAAGGCTTGCGGGCTCTCGTTGTTGACGACAACCCGACGAACTGCCGCATCCTCGACAGGCAGTTGGCAAGCTGGAACTGCAAAGTCAAGACGCTCCTAGACGGGCCGAGCGCCATCACGGAGCTGGCCAGGGCTCACGAGGACGGCAATCCATACGACGTTTTGCTGTCCGACCTGATGATGCCTTACATGGACGGCCGCGAACTGATATTCGAGGTGCGCCGTGACAATCGCATGCGCGATCTGCGCATCGTGATGCTGACCTCATTGACCATGCGTGGCCAAGCGAAGGCACTCGAAGAGGAGGGCGTCGCAGGCTTCCTCGTCAAGCCCGTCAAGAGTTCGCGCTTGTACAACTTGCTCGTGACCGTATTGGCGCGTTCCGCCTATCAAGAGGAGGCCATGTCGGAGATTCCGACCTCGATCGTAACCGAGCACTCGTTGATTCGAACCGACGAGTACCGCCGTTCGCACGTGTTGCTGGTCGAAGACAACTTCGTCAACAAGCGCGTCGCCAAGGCTTTCCTTGTCAAGGCCGGCTACACAGTCGACATCGTAGATAATGGTTTGGATGCGGTCGAGGTGCTTGCCAATCGGCAGTACGACGCCGTGCTGATGGACTGCCAGATGCCCGTCATGGATGGCTTCGAAGCCACGCGACAGATTCGCGCGAAGGGGTTTACTTCGGCTTCCGGGACTCCTCTGCCGATCATCGCGATGACCGCCAACGCGCTGCAAGGCGATCGTGAGCGCTGCCTCGATGCCGGAATGGATGACTACATTCCGAAGCCAATCGACTTCGAGTTGCTCAGTACGACGCTGAAGTACTGGTTGACGAAGACAGTGACGCGCAAGGCCGGCTAGTGGGGCTTGGCCCGAGGGCTCATGAATAATGCGGGCTAGGACTGCATCGCGCCGCTGATTGGCGCCGGTGATGCTAGCGCGTCACTCGCTTGAAGTCAGCGGAGTCGTGGCCGTGTCGGCGCGCGGCTCGAAGCGTTGGCCGTTGTGCTCAAAGTAGGGCGCGAGGCACTGCATCACCTTCTGTGCGGTGGATCGGTAGCCGGTCAACTTGCCGCCATAAATCGTCACGAGGCACGGCCTGCTCGACGGGTCGCATGCGAGATCGACTTCGCGCGGCCTGCCGAATGCGCTTCCTGAGCCGGTTGGAAGCACGCGCAGGCCGGCCCAACTCTTGGTCGGGACGTGATTGCGGGATGGGAAGTGACGCGCGTAGGTCTGCGTCAAGTAGGTCTCTTCTTGTTCGGTGGGCTCGATCCGCGCGGGATCCCCGGCATAGGGACGCTCGGTCGTGCCGACGAGCGTGTGTCCGTGCCAAGGCATCACGAATACCGCACGCCGGTCCTCCGCCTCGGTATAGAAGCATCCACTCGCGAGTGCTCCTGGGAACTCAAGATGAGATCCTGCGACAAGCTCGACTTGACGGCGTGCGGAGTCGGGCAAGCTGGGATGTACTCGGTCTAGCAGTGCTTCTGCCCATGGGCCGCCGGCGTTGACGATGGTGCTGGCACGCACGCTCGTCTCACCTGCGGGTGTTCGATAGCGAATAAGGAAGCTCTCGCTGTCTCGTTCTATACGCAGCACTTCGGCCGGCAGCTCGAGTCGGGCACCCAACTCAACTGCGGAGCGCGCGACGGCACGACTGAGCTGGGCGTCGTCGGTCTGCCCGTCCTTGTACTGGAATACCTTGCGCAAACCATCCAGTTCGAGACCATCGAGCGTGTCCCATTCGCGCCGTGGAATGACGCGAAAGCGAGCATCACGATTCATGCCGCCCAGCAGGGCGTATAGACCGAGGCCGGCGCGGATGGCGTGCGCGCCACGGCTCGTGTCACTGTAGACGGGAATCGTGAAGGGCACCATGCGCACCAGGTCGGGCGCGATTTGCAGCAGAATATTGCGCTCGTGCAAAGACTCGCGCACGAGCCGTAGCTGACCGCTCTCGAGGTAGCGCAAACCGCCGTGGATTAGCTTGCTGGAGCGACTCGATGTCCCGGCTGCGACCGAGCGCGCCTCGAGGCATAGGGCACGCATGCCCGCGGCAGCAGCAGCTTGCAGGACACCGACGCCATGGATGCCGGCGCCGACGACCAGAATGTCGTAGTTAGGTTGGCTCACGATTCAGCCTTCCTTATCGGTCGCCAGGCGTCACCATAGAGGCGGCGGCTTGCAGAAATCTGCGCCAGTGCCAATCTAGACTCATGCGAAGCACTAAACTGGAACTCACGCTGTATCTCTGCGTCGCGCTCGGCTCCATAGGCGCGACGGCTTGCCGTTCGACCCGCTCCTCGAGCCAGGAGGGGCCGCTGGTTGTCGTGCTCGATACCAGTGTGCGCAGCTATGCGATGCCGCGCGCCCGAGTGGCTGAACTGCTCCAGGAGTCCATTATTGCGACAGGTTGGGCCGAGCCCGAGTTCGACCGACCAGCGCTCGGGGCGTGGGTGCTTCGGTCCCATGGCGAGGTCGAGACGCGCTTCTTTTCGATGATGGGAAGCCGGCGGAAACGCTTGGATATCGAAGCGCGGCTGACCTCCACGGCGACGGGACGCAGTCGTGTCGAACTCGAGCTGATCCGTTGGGTCAGCACAGAGTTGAAGGAGCCAGCGGACCCGGACTCCTTGTCTGCTCCAACTGCCGCCAGTTTTGGGGGCGAAGGAACGACTCTTCGAGCGAAGAGCGAGAAGGTGACGGTCTTTGAAGAACTCGAACGTCGCATGCGCCTCTTTCAAATTGAAGGCGAGCGGGAGCTGGACTCGTGAAGGAAGTGCGTTGGTGCGGCGTACCGCTAACTTCGAAAGTCGAGCAAGTCGTTGGCTCGCTTGTGTTGCTTGCGATGAGCCTCTCCGTCGGCTGCTCCGATGCCGAACCGGACAAGAGAGCCATTCCCACGCCCGCGGCGCAGGAGCTCGACTCGCAAGCGAGCGATGAGGACGAGAACGAGCTCGCGACTGCGAGTCGACCCAACGTACTGTTCATCGGCATCGATGACCTGCGTCCCGAGTTGGGCTGCTATGGCAGTGCGGTTGCACAGACTCCCCATATCGACAAACTTGCAGAGCAGAGCCTGCGCTTCGATCGTGCGTACTGTCAGGTCTCGCTCTGCAATCCATCGCGTGCGAGCCTGATGACGGGGTGCCGGCCAATGACGACCGGCGTCATTGATCTGAAGACGCACTTTCGGACAGCGATGCCGGATGTGATGACATTGCCACAGGCATTCAAGTCCGCGGGCTATCGGAGCTGGAGTCTGGGCAAGATCTATCACGGAAACCTACTCGACCCGCCCTCGTGGACCGACGAGCCTTTCATTCCAGAGCGTGGCCTGATCTATGCGTTGAACGAGAACCGCGAAGTTCATAAGCCGCGCAAGAAGGGGCCACCGACAGAGCGCGCCGAGGTCGATGATGCGACCTATCGCGACGGCTTGATCACCGAACGTGCGATCGAGTTGCTTGCGTCCGCAGGCGAGGAACCCTTCTTCTTAGCATTGGGCTACTTCAAACCTCACTTGCCGTTGGCTGCACCCGCGACCTACTGGGAACGGCATTCGCTGGAATCTATCTCGCTCGCGACGATGACAGATGCGCCTGAAGGAGCACCGCGTCCATCTCGCAAGGAATCGGGCGAGTTGCGTCAGTATCTCGGTGTACCGACCGCAGGGCCGATCGCGGATGCAATGGCGCGAGAGATTATCCATGGCTATCACGCTTGTGTCAGCTACGTCGATGCACAGGTTGGTCGCGTGATGCAAGCGCTGGAAGACAATGGGCTCGACCAGAACACAATCGTCGTGTTGTGGAGCGATCACGGTTGGTATCTAGGAGAGCACGGACTGTGGGCCAAGATGGGAGTGCGCGAGCTGGGCTTGCGCATGCCGTTGATGGTGCGAGCCCCCGGTCAAGCACGCACAGGAGTCGACAGCGAAGCGATTGTCGAATTGGTCGACATCTATCCCACGCTCTGCGAACTCGCGCAGCTCCCGCTGCCGGCACATCTCGAAGGCGACAGCTTCGCGAAGCTGCTGGATGCTGAAGAGAGCGATGTGCATCGGCTGGCCTTCAGTGAACACCACGCTCCGAACGAACGTGCGTTCTCGGTCCGTTCTCAGCGTTGGCGCTTCAACTTTTGGATTGCCGCGACAGGCGGCGAAGAGCTCGGTGAGGAACTGTATGACCTCGGGATGGACCCGCTCGAACGCGTCAACGTGGCGGCGCTGTCCGAACATCGCGAGATAATCGATGAGTTGCGCAGCGCCATGAAAAGTGCTTGGCCGGGAGTCTTCAGCGACTGATGGAGCTCTCTGAACTCGAGCGCAGTTGATCCAACACGGCTCGAGCAACAGCGCCATTGGCATTGGCGTTGTAGTGAGTATTCAGGAAAGGCGCTGGCTTGCCCATGCCTATAATTACGTCACTGGCATCCAAGGTTTGGATGCCAGTGCGCCGCAGATCTTCGATCATGCCTTGCCAGAACTTGAAGCCATGCGACTTCTGCCAAGCCAGGTCGGAGCGCATGCCGAACAAGACGACAAGCGTCTGCTCGGCACCCGCAGCTTGAGCTTCCGAGTCGAAGGCCTGCAAGATCGCGAGGGTAACGCGATAGGGCTCTTTCTCGGGTTCCAGCAGCAGCTTGAAGCGCCGTGATCGTCGGCGATGAGCTCGTATGGCGGACCTGATTTTTGACGCCGTCGACCAGCGCAGGGGAGCTTCTTCGGTCCAGTATTCGTATGGGCGCAGTCTTTCAACGATGCTGTCCTCAAGCACGGCCTCGAGTGCCTCAGTGCGCGTGGAGTAGGGCAACGCTAGCAGTTGCAACTCGTCACGCTCGTCCAGCAAGAAGCGTGGCTTGGAGTAGATGTTGAGGTCGCCCGGTACGTACACGGCACGATAGCGATTGACGTTGCGCGCGACGTTCTCGACGTTGAATCCGATCACTGCGATGCTTGCTCCCAGCAATCCGTGCCGACGGAATAGGAGTGACGCCTGGTCGGTGCCATAGCTCCCGACTCCCATATTGACAGCTTCGAAGTCTGTCGCCATAGCTTCGATCTGGCTCGGCCAGGCCTCTTGGGTCGTGACTTCGGATCCGAATACAAAACTCGATCCGTAGCAGATGATGCGAGTCGTGCCCGGTTCCGTTTCCGCTGTGTACTCGCGCAGAGATCGCGCCCCGATCGAATTGATGGAGATCTGCTCCTTAGGCTGTTCTCCAGAGAAGTTGCTCCATCCTAGGTCCGAATCGAATCGGTTGATCATGGTCAAGCCGAGGCCGCTTCGCTCGCGCTCCAGCGCGGCTTCGACTTCCCCGCGCTGGCCCTCTTGAAAATGCCCGAAGGGTGGAAATGGGGGCATATCTTCGACACCCGCGGCGAGCCACCGCCCCATGCCGATGTCTGCCCCGATGAGTCCGAGCGGAAGCGCGAGGATGGTGATTCAAAGGCGAGCGTTGCGCATCAGTTTTGACAGTTACAAGACGATTAATAGAGCGGTGGGACCGATTACAAAACTTTGATCTCAGCGAGGACGCGACTTGTTCGTCCTTGGCGTGGGGAGCTCCGACAAGCATCATCGGGGCCAGGACGAAGCGACTAATGAGCGAGAACACCAGCGACCCACAGCCAGCCCTGATTGTCGACGGCCTGAGCAAGAGTTTCCGCGAGCATCAAGCGGTCGATCAGCTCAGCTTTGAGGTCGCAAAAGGCGAAATCCTCGGCCTGCTGGGTCCGAATGGTGCGGGCAAGACGACGACGTTGCGCACGATCGCCGGAGTGATTCCGATCCAGAGCGGATCGGTGCGAGTCGCCGGCTTTGATATCAACAGTGAAGCTGGGCGCGCGAAGGAGTGTCTGGCATGGATGCCGGATGATCCGCAACCCTTCGATTCCCTGACGGTCGAAGAGCAGTTGCTTTTCACCGCGCGCCTGTACGCCATCGACGACTGGGAGGCGAAGGCCGAGCGACTGCTGGTGATGTTGGATCTGGTCGACAAGCGCAAGGCCTTGGGCGGCGAGTTGTCGCGCGGTATGCGCCAGAAGCTGGCGATCTGCTGCGCCTGGTTGTCCGAACCCAGAGTTGCTTTGCTCGACGAACCTTTGTCCGGGCTGGATCCGCGCGGCATTCGTGCCGCTCGCGATGCAATCCGCGTTCTCGCTCAGAGTGGATGTTGCGTGGTGCTGTCTTCGCACTTGCTCGAGCTGGTGGGCGCGCTCGCGGATCGCATCCTAATCATGGACCACGGGAAGGGCGTGTTTTGTGGCACGCCGGAAGAGGCGCGTAGCAAGCTCGCGCTCGCCGAGGGCGGCAGCCTTGAAGAAGTCTTCCTGGCAGCAACCTCGACCAACGGATCGACGAGCGAGGCATTCGAGCAGGCATCGAATGATGCGGCTGCGGAGATGGGCGAAGTGCCTCCGGCGACTCTCCGCCCCGAGCCATCGGAGCCGACCGAGACACGATGAACTCATCGCGATCAGCTTTGCGGCTGCTGCTGTGGCTGAAGCTCCGTGCATGGAACCGAACTGGCTTCCGTCGGCTCTCCAGTCCAACGGGCTTTCTATTCGCCCTAGTCGGAATCGGCTTGGTCGGCTTGTGGGTCGTGACGCTCTTGATGCGCACTTCCTCGAGTTCGGAGTTCACGCTGCGCGAGTACGAGCTCGAGCCCTTCGTGCGCGCAGTGATGATGATGCTGGCGATCTTCACAATCCTCGGCTCGCTTTCGCATCGCGGCTTGTACTTACCCAAGTCAGAGCTCGAGCGATTGCTATCCGCGCCTATCCCACGCTCGGACCTCGTGCGCTATCGCATGCTGGTCAACGTCGCGCGCACGTTCACCTTCGCTACCATTACTGGGCTCGTGTTTTCAGCGCGACTTCCCGAACGCAGTTTTGCCGTTCCAGGCTTGGTCATCTCGATGCTGACCTTGCCGTTGATTGGTCAAGCCGCCGCCTTGGTCTTTGGCGATGCCGAGAACCGATTGGGCCGCGTGATAGCGGGCTTGCCGATCAGCCTGCTGCGCATCGGCGTCGGCGTCTTCTTCTGGTTGCTCGTGATGATGTTGTTCTTCCCCGAGGAAGTGACGATGGTCATCAACGAAAACTTCCCGGCCTTCCGGCACCCTTTCCAACAACGCGCACTATGGGAGGAGAGCGGGACTGAGGCCCTCCTGCTGCATCCAGCACTTACGGCTTTGACGCTGCCAACTGCGCCTTGGAGCAAGATGATCTTGGCTTCATCGTGGGCAGGCTTCCTGGGCGCACTCAGCGTGTGCGTGGGCTTGTGGCTGGTGATTTTCGAGGCCGTCGCTCGCTTGCCGATCGATTTCCGCACGCTCAGTTTGGACACCTCGGCTGATGTCGCGAAGCGCCTGGATCGCCTGCGCTCAGGAAGAGGGATGGTCAATTCCACGCGTATCTCACAACGTTCCCTAGGTTGGCGCGTGCCGTGGTTCTTTGGCAAGGGACCCTTCGGCGCGGTCGCTTGGCTGAAGTCGTGCGCGATCATTCGCAAGGCACGTGGGACGATGGTGTTCTACACCTTCGTGATGTTCGTGCTGATCTTCGTCTCAATGGTTGGCGGCCTGGGCCTGGAGTCGGGAGTCAACGAGGGAGCCATCCTGATCGCGCTGCTGGGCACGGTCTACCTGGGCATGGGCTTGCGCTTTGACTTTCGCTCCGACCTGGACCAAATGGAGTTGATCAAGGCCTGGCCGCTTCCGAACTGGAAGCTCTTTCTTGCGACGATCCTGCCGGAAGTGGCGTTGATCAGCGGCCTCGTCGGGGTCGCAGTCTTGGTTCGCACGTGGCTTGTGGGCGTGTTCCCGTTGTCGATGTTCGGTCTGCTCGGATTGATTCCTACAGCGGCTCTCTTGTGGACCTCGCTCGACAACGTGGTCTTCCTGTATGCGCCCGTGCGCTATGCACCAGGTTCCGGCGGCAGTATGCAGTTCGCGGGACGCTCGATGGTCTTGGTCATGTTGCGCATGTTGCTGCTGGCCAGCATTGGGCTTGTGGCGGCGCTCGCGATGTTCGGCGTTCGCTCGGCTGCGCTCGGCCTTGGCATCGAGTACATCTTTGCGATGGGTATGGGCGCGATGTCTGCGGCCTTGGTCGTTTTCAGCGTCAACGGCTTGTTGATCTACATGGGCGGTCGAGCCTTGGCTCGCTTCGACGTGACGCGAGCAATCCAGTGAAGCAGGTCGCGCTTCGTGCGCGCGACGAGACTCGCTCCTCAGAAGCTCTCGGCGATCTCGACCAGGCTCGCATCGAAGTGTGGACGCAAGCGTGCGCGCGTCGCCGGATTGGCGAAGGCGATGAAGTCGACAGGGGTGGTCGCATCGATCGGTATGTCGAGCGCCGATCCATCCACGCTCTCGACGATTGCCCCCGCTTCCATCGCGCACAAAGCTGCCCCCGCCATGTCGTAGGGCTTTGCGACTTGAGTCGACCTGCCGTGCCACTCTCCTGTCGTGCTGCGCAGGTCAGCAACGAAGCGGTAGCTGCCTTGCGACAGCAGCGCTAGCTGTCCGCCACTAGAGATGTATTGATCGTCGTAGCAGCTGCTGAGCTGCGCTCCTTCATGCTTCTCCAAACGGGCGAAGAAGCTAGCTGCCACTCTCGCGACGGTCGGGCGAAGCTGCGAGTCGTAGGTGAAGAAGGAGAAGTAGCCGTTGTCGGGCCGATCATCGGCATCGACGTGCAGGGCTTGTCCGGAATGTACGCAGTTATCCGGTGCCGCTACGCCTGCGGATGCATCGTCGCTCAGTTCATAGCGCTCACGCTCACAGCCTGCGCCGCGTACAGCCCATAGCCGTCGATAGCTGCGAGCGCCCGAAGCCGGGATTTCGCTGACCATGCCTGCGCTCAGATCGGCAAAGCGTGGTTCGTTCGGACCGGGACCGGCGAAGGATAGCACCGACCACGCCGGCCGCAGGTCGAACATCAAGTTGCGCGTTCCGTCGACCGGGTCGACGGCGATGCGTGCTCCGCCGTGATCGAAGCCATCGAGTTCGACGGTGGTGCCTGCTCGGGGGCCTGGCCCTCTGTGTCGCCAACCAGCATCTTCGGTCAGGAGCGAGAGGGGCGCCTCGCGCGCGCACTCCTCGAGCCACTCCGACAGCACGGCTTCGGGGCCGTCATCGAGCGCGAAGGTCCAATCACCGACGCCGCGGCCCGTCGGCGTGGCAAAGTCGGACAATTCCGGCTGCTGCAGAGCTTCGTTCAGCGCCGATCGCGCCGCCGTGCGCATCCGATCGGCCAGGTGGGCCAGCGGACGGCGCCAGCTGCGACCGAATTCTTGCTGCTCCGGACTCGCGCTCGCGTGCGTCATGCCGTCATTCTCCGTTGCGTCGGTCACTTTGCCCTACTCTGCGCGTACCGGTCCGTGCCACATTCGCGAGACTGCCGCCCAATCCGCCCGAGCAGCCGGCTCATACAGGAGATTGTTGCGAGTGCACTCCTGACGTAGCGCGGACGCACTCTACACTACTCGCCCCTCGAACTCCGTCCGGTGCTCCCATGGTGCCGGACTCAGCACTGATCACACACTCTTCAACCATGACCGACGTTCGCGAAGTCATCATCATCGGCTCCGGTCCCGCCGGCTATACGGCTGCCCTGTACACCGCGCGTGCCAACCTGAAACCGCTACTGTTCCAAGGAATGCAGCCGGGCGGTCAGTTGACGATCACGACCGATGTCGAGAACTTCCCGGGTTACCCGGATGGCGTTCTCGGCCCGGACATGATGGAAGACCTGAAGAAGCAAGCCGAGCGCTTCGGGACCGAGATCAACTTCGAAGAGATCATCGAGGTCGACTTTTCAGTACGTCCGTTCCGCTTGAAAAGTGACTTCGGCGAGTACTTTGCCAAGTCGATTATCATCTCGACTGGTGCGAGTGCGCGCCTGCTTGGACTCGAGGCTGAGAAGAAGTTGATGGGCTACGGCGTGTCGGCTTGTGCGACCTGCGATGGCGCTTTCTTCCCTGACAAGGAAGTCTTGATCGTCGGCGGTGGCGACACCGCGATGGAAGAAGCGCAGTTCCTAACTCGCTACGCGAAGAAGGTCTCGATCGTGCACCGGCGCGAGGTGTTCCGCGCATCGAAGATCATGCTGGAGCGCGCGCAGCGCAACCCGAAAATTGATTGGATTCTGAACAGCACGGTCACGGACATCAAAGCCGGCGAGAACGGCAAGGTCAGCACCGTTGTGCTCGAAGACACGCGCAACGGCGAGCAGAAAGAAGTTGAGACCGACGGCATCTTCATTGCCATCGGCCACTCGCCAAACTCGGGCATCTTCAAAGGGCAGATCGACATGGACGAGAACAACTATGTGATCGTCCATGAGGGAACGTGCACCACGGTCGAAGGTGTCTTTGCTTGCGGCGACGTGATGGATCATCGCTACCGCCAAGCGGTGACTGCGGCGGGTACGGGTTGCATGGCTGCGATTGACGCCGAGCGTTGGCTCGAAGCTCAGGAGGACTGAGCATGGGCGCGCAGGATTCGGCCAGTGCGGGACGCTTCGCTGGCCGCCACATCGTCGTCACGGGTGCAGGCACTGGAATCGGTCGCGCCATCGCGACGCGCTTGTCGTCGGAAGGCGCTGACTTGACGCTGCTCGCGCGTGATGTGGGGCGGCTGGAAGAGACGGCCGCGTCATGCGCGGGACAGGCGCGTGCGTTGTCCTGCGATCAACGTGATCGCAAGGCCGTCGATGCGGCCTTTGCGGCTGCGGCAGAGGCTGGACCTCTGTACGCTATGGTTGCTAACGCTGGCATCGGCGGCGCCAACGAGCCGGGCGATGAGGACCGCTTCGACGATTTGGTCGCGACGAATCTATCCGGGACCTATCACTGCTTCCGCGCCGCACAGAGGCACTTGGAAGCTGGGCCAGGCGCACGCCACTTGGTCGCGATCTCGTCCATTTTGGCGCGCATCGGCGTGCCCGCCTACACCGGATACTGTGCGTCTAAGGCCGGTATCCTCGGACTGGTGCGTGCGCTGGCTGGCGAGCTAGGGCCGGAAGATATCCAAGTCAACGCGATCTGCCCGGGTTGGGTCGACACCGCGATGGCGCGCGAGGGGATCGACGGCATGGCTGCTGCGATGAGTGTCAGCGCCGAGCAGGCCTATCAGATCGCGATGCAAGCCGTGCCAATGGGGCGCATGAGCGAGCCGGAGGATGTCGCGGGCATGGTCTCGTGGCTGATCTCCAAGGACTCGCGCGGCGTGACTGGGCAAGGGCTTGATATGAATGGTGGGGCCTATATGTAGGGTCGGATGCTGGTTGGAGGTACCGAGAGCGAACAGTTCGCGCCGGTCTA
>JBLFWN010000081.1:0-29251 GCA_047611405.1 Planctomycetota bacterium
CGCTGGGTTTTGGACCAAAAAAAACCGCCGGGCGCCCCCCGGCCCCGCCCCCTTCTTTGTTTCAGCGTCCTAAGACCTCGTGTCTCATGTGCCGGTCGAGACAGAGGCGGTCAAGTGATCGACCAAGTCCATCTTCGTCAGCACGCCGATGAGTTGTTGCTCCGAGTCGACGACCATGCCGGCCGAGCCGCGCGCGAAGACCTTCAGCAGCTCTCCCGCATCATCGCGATCGTGGATCGTATCGACATTGCGGAACATGACCTCCGCAACCGACGTCGACAAGGTCGCTTGTCCTTCGACGAGGCGCGAGAGCACATCGGACTCGGTGATGATTCCGACCAGGCGGTTCTCTTCGATTACCGGCAACTGACTGATGCCGTGTTCCTTCATGCGCATGACCGAGTCGGCCACCGTGTCGGAACTCGCAGCCGTGATCAGAGAGCGCGGAGGCAGGCGGCGCAGCAAGTCGCCGACACTCTCTGATTCCCACGGCCGTTCGGTGAAGCCGTTTTCTTGCATCCAGCGGTCGTCGACAAATTTGGTCAAGTAGTTGCGCACGGAGTCCGGCAGCACGACAACGAAGGTCTTGCCCGGTCCGACGCGCTTGGCGACCTGCATTGCAGCCCACATCGCGGTGCCTGAACTGCCGCCGCACAACAAGCCTTCGCGGCGAATCAAGCGGCGCGCGACTAGGAAGGACTCGTGGTCTTCGGTCTTGACCCACTCGTCGATCAAGTCGCGGTTCAATACATCCGGAATGAAGTCGTAGCCGATGCCTTCGACCTTATAGCTACCGACCTCGGCCGGACCGGCCAGGATCGAGCCGACCGGGTCGACGCCGATGATCTTGATCTCGGGGTGCTCTTCTTTGATCTTCTTCGCGATGCCGGAGATCGTGCCACCGGTACCTGCACCAGCGACGAGGTAGTCGAAGTTGCCACCTGTCTGCTCGAGGATTTCCGTCGCCGTGCCGTGATAGTGCGCGAGCGGGTTGTCCGGGTTCGCGTACTGATCGAGGATGTGCGAGTTCGGCAGGATCGCATGCATCTGTTTCGCGACACCAATGTGGCTCTCGGGCGCATCAAAAGCGGCCTCGGTCGGCGTGCGAATGATCTCGGCTCCGAGCGCCTCGAGCACGACTTGCTTCTCGCGGCTCATCTTCTCGGGCATCGTAATGATCATCCGATAGCCCTTGACCGCGGCAGCCAAGGCCATGCCGATGCCAGTGTTACCGCTGGTCGGTTCGATCAGCGTGTCGCCGGGCTTGATGCGGCCCGACTTCTCTGCTTCTTCCACCATGCGCTTGCCGATGCGGTCCTTGACGGAACCTCCGGCATTCATGAACTCGCACTTGGCGTAGAATGTGCAGCCCGTCTCGGAGCCAACGCTGTTCAGGCGGACGAGCGGGGTGTTTCCGATCGCATCGAGGATCGACTCTAGCGGCTTACTCACGTAGTTCTCCGTATTCGAATGGGCGGGGTGCGTTCCGCATTCTACGGAGTCTCGGGCGCAGGCGAGAGCACTAGCGTGCCTTGTGGCCCGACTTCCACGAAGAGAGCGCGAATCCGGCTGCCCTGCCCTTCGTCGCGCGGCGAGTGCTGACACTCGCCGGACTCGAGCGAGTAGCGCCAGTCGTGCCACGGGCAGACCAGGACATCGTCGTGGCGTGAGCCCTGGAAGAGCGGGCCCAAAAGGTGCGGACAGAAGCTCTCGCGCGCCAACATGCCGCCATTCCTCAGACGCCATACGGTAAACGAGCCCCAGGGCGTGTCGAACGGCCTCGGATCGCCGCCATCGAGCTCGGCCTCGGTCATGCCGGTGTCAAAGGTGGGCGGCAGGTTGCGCTCTGCGTCGGGTTCGGTTGCGTCCGTCACACCTAGGAGCCTAGCGCGCGAGGGCCCGCATCCAATACGCAGCCTCGCGAAGCAGAGGGGCCCGTGAAGAATGGTCAGTGAAGAATGGCCCTCAAAGATAGATCCCCGAAGAAGGGCCCCTTTTTGGCAATGCGCCAGCCCGTGTCCGTAACTCTGGCGCTGGACCGAGGTGCGCTTCGGCGTAGGATCCACCCGTGGCTCAACAAACCCAAGTCGTCGTCCTGCCCTTCGCCGAGCGTCAGGCGCTGCGCGATCGCATGAATGCCGGAGCTTTCGAGTTCCGGCGCGTCCCGCACGCACTGTTCAGTGTCAAAGGAGAAGGTGTCGTCGCGACCCTGTACAAGTCGGGGAAGTTCGTGGTTCAGGGCCCCGATCCCGGGTCCTTCTTGGCGCGCTACACCAGCGTCGATGCCTCCGAATTGGCCATTTCCGTTCCGAAGGGAGCCAGTAAGCCGGATGAGATCGAACGGCTGGATGTCGTCACGGTCGGCTCGGACGAGACAGGCAAGGGCGATTTCTTTGGGCCGCTCGTCGTGGCTGCGGTGCGCGTCACGCCCGAGCAAGTCGAGGCGGTTCGCGCGGAAGGCATCACGGACTCGAAGAAGCTGACTGATCCGCGTGCGTTGCAACTCGGCGCTTGGATTCGGGAGCACCTGCCGTTTGCGTTGGCCGTCCTCGATCCCGAGGACTACAACCGCACCTACGCGAGCTATAGGAACTTGAATCCGATGTTGGCCGACTTGCATGCGCAGGCCATTCGAAAGCTCGTTCAGCCCAAGATGCGTGTCGTTGTCGACCAGTTCGCGAACGAGCGGCTGATGCGCGAGGCGTTGGAGGACACGGGAGTCGAGCTCTTTCAGGCCACCAAAGGCGAGCGTAATCCCGCCGTCGCGGCTGCCAGCATCGTCGCTCGGCAGGAGTTCCTGGTTCGCCTGCGTGAGCTATCCGAGCGCTTCGACATCGAGCTCGCGAAGGGCGCGGGCGCGCAGGTCGATCGCGCTGGTGTCAACTTTGCTAGGACGCACGGGATCGATGGGTTAGGGCAGGTTGCGAAGATGCACTTCAAGACCTTGGATAAGGTGCGCGCTGGACTCTAATTGCATGTTTACTTTAGAATATGTATTAGACATCTGACGGTTGGACGAGCTGTATGCGAATTCCTGTCCACCGACCCGCCCGCACGCACCCAGGAGACTGTTCCGTGCAGTCTCCGCTGTCCTGCGAGACGTTGGATGATTGTCTAATCGGGACCTCTGCAGGCGTCGTCGAGTCGAGCAGGTTGCGGCTCCGGAAACTGCGCGTGCCAGTCCAGGCGGTGACTCAAACGCGCCATGAATCGGTCGCTGAGGAGTCAGCGGGAGGACCCAGCGGCTCCGCTAATAAGTTAGGAGCTGACTCGGACCGTGGCTTCGCACATGAATTGATCAGGGACTCGGGATCGCGCTCTGAGTCGCTGCATTCAGAAGCTGCTCACTCGATCAGCGATCGATCCGAAGCGCAGCGCGAGCCGAAAGAAACGCCCGTTAAGCTAGCTCCGGGCCTCACGCTGGAGCTTTTTCCGCTCAGCGGTGCCGGGAATCGATTCCTCGTGCTCGACCTCTGGGATGGCGCCGAGCTGGCAGGCTTGCCGGCCGAGGCACGTCGGCTGTGCAGTGCGAGCCTGGCCGGAAAGCACCCCGATGGACTGCTTTGTCTGGCGCGTTCCGACTCCGGTGCCGGGCTGCGCATGATCTTGTTCAACGCGGACGGTAGCCGCGCCGGCGCATGCGGTAATGGCTTGCGCTGCATCGCGTGGCTCGCGCAGGTACTCGGTCGGATTTCGTCTGCGGGCGGTGTCATCCAGACGGATGCCGGCAATCGTCGCGTCCGTTGTTCAGCTGCGGAAGCATGGGCCGAGGTCGAAATCGGGCCGGCGCAATGGCTCGAGACAGGTCGGGCGTGGATTGTCGATACGCCAACGCAGATTTGGCATCGGCTCGACCTGGGCAACCCGCATGTGTGCACTCGCTTTGACGAGGATCCGGAGCGAGCGCCACTCGAACAGTGGGGGCCTGCCTTGCAACGCCAGGAATCTTTCCGTGACGGCGTCAATGTCGGTGTCTGGCACTGGACGGGGGAGGTCTTGCAATTGCGAGTGTGGGAGCGCGGTGTAGGGGAGACCGACGCGTGTGGCACCGGCGCCTGTGCTGCCGCGAGTTGTGCAGTGCGCGAGGGTCTTTGCGATTGGCCAGTGCGCGTGCAGCTGCGTGGCGGTGAACTGATCGTGCACGAGGACGACGGCGGAAGTTTGATGTTGAGAGGTCCGGTGGAGAGCTGGGGCTGAGCGGTTACTCTCCACTCGAGCGCAAGTTGCGCGGCACTGACAACCCATGGGCTACTTGCTCCACATCTTCGTTGCGATCTGCATCCAAGGAGTCGTCGAGGCGGATCTCACCGAACCTCTGCTGACTCCGCTGTGGGGTTTCGTGGCCTTACCCTTGCCGTATCTGCTCACGCTGGGCGTACGGCGCGCCGCATTGTGCGGACGCTTCAGGCTCGGGGAACGCTTGCTGCGCTTGCTGCATCTCTGGGGACCACTCGCTTACGGCTGGGCAGGCATCGCGTGCGGACAGGTCGCACTCTTCTCTGATTGGCTCGGAGGTCCCGCAAGCAGTGCTTGGCCGGACTGGACGATGGTCGTCGGCATCGTGCCCTTTGCGCTGTGGCAACTGCAGGGTATCGACGCGCACTCACGCGCTATTAGCCAGATACCACGCGATATCAAGCGGCATCGTATCTTCCAGATTCGCATGTTTGGCGCGGCCTTGATGCCCGTGCTGCTGTACATAAGCGTCTGCGCAGCGGTGGGTTGGAGCGAGTCGACGCGCGTTCACATCGAACGCATCGGGCTGTTGAATGCGCTCTTCTTCCTGGCGCTATTGATGACGCTTGCTTTGCTGTTGCCCGGCGTGTTGGCGCGCACATGGAAGACCGAGAGCATCCCGCCCGGTTCATTACGCGAGATGATGGATTCGATCGTTCGCTTGGCGGGCTATCGCGTGCGTGACTTGCGCATCTGGCACACGGGTCACTCGATGACTAATGCAGTCATCATCGGCATGCATCCGTCGTCGCGCATGGTCCTCTTCTCGGACTCCTTGCTGACGATGTTGTCGCCACGTGAGCTGGCGGCCGTAGTTGGGCACGAGCTGGGACATGCGGTGCGGCGCCACCTATCGATCTTCCTCGCGTGGTCTTTGGTCTTCTTGATGGCGGCGGATTGGGTCGATTCGAAACTCGGCATCGAGGACGAATGGTTGGCGGCTGTCTCTTTGCTGTCCGCAGTCGTTATCTGGTTATTCAGCTTCGGTTGGTTGTCACGCCGCTACGAACTGGATGCTGACCTGTACTCAATCGCACTGATCGGTGATGGGCCGGCCATGATCTCGGCCCTCGAACGGCTCGGCGGACGTCTGCGCGATGTGGCCGGCTGGCGCCACTTCAGCATCGGCACGCGCATACGCTTCTTGCATCGGGCGATGAATGATCCCGATTTCGCGAGTGCGTTTCGACGCCGCTGGCAGCGCGTGGGACAGCTTGGGTTTGTACTGGCCTTGTCGGTCGGCAGCTGGAAGCTGTGGACTCTCGCCGAAGATTGGCACGAGGACCGCATCGTCGTCGAACTATGTCTGGGCCGCTATCAAGACGCGGTCGAGCGCGCTGCCGGTGTCAAACTGGAGGAGGGCCTCTCGCACTTGGTCCAGGTCGCGCGGGACTGGCCTGCCCTGGAAGCGGCGGCGGCCGGGGTCGTGACGCAGGCCACTCTCGTGAGCGCTCTGAGGGGGCAGATCGATGCGGCGCTGCTGATTCTCGGCGAAGATTCGAGCGACCGCATCGAGCTCGTGGATTGGGGCCATCTGCTCTCGCTCTCGCAGCTCGCCGCCCTACGCGGAGAGGCGGACATCTTTGGTCTCTCGCTCGCGATCGAGGAGGCTTTCCCGAGCGCCGAGGAAGGCTCCTTCGACTCCGAAGCTTGGCAGGAGCTGCGGGCGGACCTGCCCGAGTGGAGCGAATGGCTCGCCAGCGTTCAGGAATGAGGCCCGCCGCCTCAGCTTGACATTATTAACTGCTGTCAGCCGTGGAATTAACTGCTGTCAGCCGTGGATTGAGGCCCGCCGGAGCGCGATAATGCGCGGCCGATCGGCACTCATGAATCCGGAAAGACACGTTCATCATTGGCGGCCCGGAATGGCTGCCAACAGCGATCAGACCCTGCAGGAACGCCTCAGGGATCTGGCAGCAGACCGTGCATCGAGCGCCCGCAGCTTGATCCTGGAGGCGGCCCCGATCGTCGACGCTTGGTTGATGTCCCGCGCGGCCACTTGGTCAGCCGCTGCGGCTCGACTCGACCTCGCCCAGGGTCTATATGACTTCCAGAAGGCCCATGGATGGAGAGCCTCCGTCGCGCGCTGGATTGGTGCGATGACGGGCACGATCCAGCTGCACGAGCAGGGTAAGGACGCTGCAGCCCAAGCGAGCGAGCGACAGATAGCAGGCGCCCCCTTGCGCGAACTGCTGGCCGAGGAAGTCGGCTTGTGGTTGTCGGGTGATGTGATCGAAGGCTTTGCCAGCTTCGATGATTCGGCGAGTGAAGAACTGGGCCTCGCGTGGGATGGACAACCGCTCTCCGCGGGCGAACGCTTGCCCGAACGCGAGGGCTGCGTGGACAAGATCTCTAACGACATTTTGGAAGGCGAGCGCATCGTGGTGCACGGCTACTCCGAAACAGTCGCTTTCGTGCTCGAGGCCATTCACGAACATGGCATGAAGCCCGAGGTGTTGTTGTCGGAAGGTGGCCCCGACCTTGGTGGTCGCCGCATGGCGCGCCGCTTGAGCCAACGTGGCTTGCAGGTGAGCTTCTGCTACGACGCGGCGCTCTATGCTGGACTGGCTGGCTGCGATCGATTGTGGATCGGCAGCGAGGCGATTGGCGAGCGCAGCTTCTTGGCCCGCGTCGGTACAACCGCCCTGTTGCACGAGGCGCGACGACAAGGCGTGCGCAGCTCGTTGATCGCGACCAGCGACAAGTGCCTGCCGTCGGGTGAGCCGAGCCTTCCGGATGGATGGGCGAGCGAGCAGTGGTTGTTATGGGAATCCGCGCCCGAAGGCGTGCGCGTCGACTCTCAAGCTTTCGAACTGGCGCCGCTCGATCATGTCGAGTCGCGGGTAGACGAGCGCAGCAGACGACCAGCAAGCAACCAGCAACGGTCACTAGAAGACGATGCCTCAGCTGCGGCTGTGAGCTCTTCTGCAAACGAAGACAATCGACGTGCAGCGGGCATGGATCCGGACCCCATCGTGCCAGAGGCGAACGAGCAGGAGTCAAGCGAGCCGGCTCGCTTGATCTACCCGCAGTCTCAATCGGGTAGCGCCGGAGCGCCAACTCAATTGGGTGGCACAGACGAACAGGCTCGATCGGATGGCACAGATGTGCCGGTGCCGATTGACGAACAGACCAGAAGCAACGAGCACTGAGCTTCGCGTGAACGATGTGTGCGCCCAGAGTGGTGCCTTGAGGACTGACGATGACTGATACCGAACAGCTCACCCCAAACTCGGGAAACGAGCGAGTCACTCCGCGCAAGATTGTGCGCGAGATGAAGGAGGCGTACCTGACGTACGCCCTCAGCGTGATTCACTCGCGGGCCCTGCCGGATGTGCGCGATGGCTTGAAGCCTTCGCAGCGTCGCATCTTGGTGGCGATGAACGATTTGAACCTTAGCCCGCGCGCGAAGTACCGCAAGTGCGCGAAGGTCGCCGGTGACACCTCGGGTAACTACCACCCGCACGGTGAATCGGTGATCTATCCGACCCTTGTCCGCATGGCGCAGGACTTCTCACTGCGCTACATGCTGGTCGACGGCCAGGGTAACTTCGGTTCGATCGACGGCGACCCGCCCGCTGCGATGCGTTACACCGAGGCACGCATGGCCGGCACAGCTGTCGAGATGATGGCCGATCTCGACAAGGAGACGGTCGATCGCGAGCCCAACTACGACGACACGCGCACGCAGCCGACAGTGCTGCCCAGTCGCTTCCCCAACTTGTTGTGCAACGGCTCCGACGGGATTGCCGTTGGCATGGCGACTAGCTTGCCGCCGCACAACTTGCGCGAGATCCTCGCTGCGATGTTGGCGGTGCTCGACAATCCTGGTCTCGAGTTGCGCGAGTTGCTCGAGATCGTGCCTGGCCCTGATTTTCCGACTGGCGGAATCATCATGGGTCGGCGCGGCATCATGCAGGCCTACTCGACGGGTCGCGGACTCATCCGTGTGCGTGCCAAGTACGATGTCGAAGATATAAAGAACAGACAGCAGCTCGTCGTCACGGAGATCCCGTACCAGGTCAAGAAGACGGCCATCATCGACAAGATCGTCGATGTCGTCAAAGACGGCCGACTGACGGGTATCTCGGATGTGCGCGACGAATCCGACCGCGACGGCATCCGTTTGGTGATCGAACTGAAGCGTGGCGAGGACCCGCAGGTCGTCGTCAATCAGCTGTTCAAGTTCACGCCGCTGCAGACGACCTACAGCATCATCAACCTGGCCATTGATCATGGCCAACCGCGCACGTTGACGTTGCGCGCGTTGATCGACGCCTACCTGAACCACCGCAAAGAAGTCATCCGCAGGCGCACGGAGTACTTGCTGCGCCGTGCCGAGGAACGCAAGCACATCGTCGATGGCTTGCGCATCGCGGTCGATAACATCGACCGAGTGATCGCGATTATCCGGGCGTCGGATAACCGCGATATCGCCAAGGCGAACCTCTCCGCCGAATTCGGGCTCTCGCCGCGCCAGTCGCAAGCAATTGTCGACATGCGCTTGGGTAGCTTGACGGGTCTGGAGCAAGACAAGTTGGCTGCCGAGCACGCCAAATTGTTGGCCGAGATCGCTGACTACAACGACATCCTGGCGCGAACCGAGCGCATCATTGCGATGATCCGCGAGGACATCGACGATCTGGACAAGAAGTACGGCGACGCGCGTCGGACGCAGATCTCCAACGAGGAGGTCGACATGGGCTTCGACATCGAAGAGCTGATCACGGAAGACCTGTGCGTGGTGACATTCTCACGCGACGGCTACGTGAAGCGGCTCCCGGTCGATACCTATCGTGCTCAGGCGCGTGGTGGCCGAGGTGTGCGTGGGTCGGAGGCGAAGGAAGGCGATGTATTGACCTCGCTCTTCGTGTCCTCGACGCACGACTACCTGCTCTACTTCTCGAACTACGGACAAGTCTTCTGGCTCAAGGCCTACAACTTGCCCGAAGCCGGACGCAACTCGAAGGGCCGTGCGATCGCGAACGTACTTCAGTTGCGCGAAGGCGAGAGCATCACCGGCATCCTGCGTGTCCCGGAGTTCGACAGCGAGCGCTTCGTCGTCTTCAGTACCCGCAAAGGTGTCGTCAAGAAGACGGCTCTGGAAGCGTATTCGCGTCCGAAGAAGGGCGGTATTCGCGCCATTCTGCTCGAAGAGAACGACGAGGTCGTCAGTGTCTCGTTGGCAGGCAAGGGCGACACGATCTTGTTGGCGTCTCGCATGGGACGCGCCATTCGCTTTGACGAAAAAGCGGCGCGCTCGATGGGTCGTACGACGAGGGGTGTGCGCGGTATGCGTTTGCTTGGTGACGACGAAGTCATCGGCATGGCAGTCGTCGATGCGGCCACCGGCTCTGATCGCTACATGCTGACCGCTTGTGAAACTGGCTTCGGTAAGCGGACGCCGATCGCTGAGTACCCGATCAAGGGTCGCGGTGGTCAGGGTGTGATCAACATTCAGACCAAGGGCCGCAATGGTTTGGTCGTCAGTGTCGCGTTGTGCCAAGAAGGCGATGACGCGATGTTCATCACCGAGAGCGGCATGATCGTTCGGACTGGCGTGGACGAGATGCGTCCGATGGGTCGCAACACGCAAGGCGTGCGACTGGTCAACCTGAAGAGCGAGGACCGCTTGGTCTCGCTCGAGGTGATCAGCGAGAAGGACTTGGAGAAGTTCAGTAGCGAAGAGGAATCCGAGGAAGCCGATGGTGATGGGACTGCAGAGGCGACCGGCGTAGAGCCGCAAGCTTCGATTGAAGGCAGTGTTCCGGCTGAAGACGAGGCCACAGATGCTACTGACGCTGCAGCTCCCGACGACGCTGATAGTGACGACGCCGATAGCGACGACGCCACAGAAGGAGGCGGCGATGGGAATGCGTGAGACCCTCGACAATGATGTGAAGGACGCGATGCGGGCGGGTGACACTTTGAAGCGTGACACCCTGCGCATGGTGCTTTCTCAGGTGAAGAATAAGCGCATCGAGTTGGGCGAGGAGCTGACCGACGATCAGGTCATGGCCGTGCTGCAGAGTTCCGTCAAATCTCGTCGTGACAGCGCTACACAATATCGGGCCGGCGACCGTCTCGACTTGGCAGAGAAGGAAGAGGCTGAGATCGCGATGATCGAGGGCTACCTTCCGCAGAGGCTGAGTCAGGACGAGGTCGCCGAGATTGTGCGTACGAAGATCGACGAGCTAGGCATTAGCAGCAAGCGTGACATTGGCAAGCTGATGAAGGCCGTGATGGCGGAGCATCGCGGGCGTGTCGATGGCGGCATGGTTCAGAAGGCGGCCGGCTCGATGCTCGATTGAGGCTTCGGCCCAATAACTACACGGTGAGGGAGCGGGCGATGACTAGTCGCTCGGACCCCGCTCACTCACCGGTAGGGGCGTCGAGTGATTCCCACGCCACCAGCAACTCTTGGTTCACACTGATCCCAAGAGTGTTGACCTCGATTCGCACCGGCCTTGGTCGTTGGCCGAGGCTCTTGCCGTCATAGATCAGCTCTGTCTCGACCATTTCGAGCAGACGCCCGTTGATCATGGACGGAGGCAAGTGAGCGCGCCCCGCTGTTTCGCCGCCCGTGTTCGTGGCAATGACCTTGACCACATCCATATGCAGCACGAGCGACAGTGGCTTCGGTTTACGGACCGGTTGCAGCCTGCGACCACGGTAGCGTGCCGGCAATCGAGTTGAACGTGAGTGAAGCTTCGCTCCGCGCATCGGTTTGAGTCGATGCTGATGGTGTTTCTGACGCTGTTGCACTCGACTGACGCGCATGTTCGCGAGCCGCTTGTTGTCAGGACTTTCGATAGGGTCCGTGCGCGTAATACTTTGGCTGCCAGTCGAGACGGACGTGCAGCCAAGAGACGCCCAGGCCAGAGGTGCTGAGCCAAGTTGGACGAGCGCAGAGCCGTGCCGCCATCTGATCTCCGACCACCCGCCACAGGTGATCGACCTGGGATGTGTGAGCCGAGCGTACGAAGCTGGCGAGACTCGTATAAGAGCTTATACCTGCGCGCCTGGCTGGTACGACCAGCAAGGCGTCGCCGCCCAGGCTCGGGAAGCTGGCTACTTCGTCCGTATCGCTGCCAGCTTGAAAGCAATCCGCGAAGACATCCGGTTCGGGCGAGGCTTGCGCGAGTGCTGGGCTGTCGATCACAACGAATTCGAAAATTCGCTCGAGCGTCGCGTTCGTGATCGGCGGGCACTCCCATAGGAATGCTGGGTAGTCACTGCCAGCAAGGGCCGCGATCAAGCGAGCCCGGAAGACAGGCTCGACCCGCATGAGTTCGATCGCAGCTCCGAACGTCAGCGGCAGATCGCCAAGCCAGAAGGAATACCTAGCGCCGCGCGTGGCTTCGAGCGATTCAACTTGGATGTCCCACATGATGGAGTGATGGCGCGCAACTCGACTCTCTTGCCACGACCTTTGGTTCCGGGGAGGCGATCTCTAGATAGATGTAGCCCTGCCGCGCCTAAGCCGAAGCTAGGCTGACACAAAGACCGGGCCCGCGCGAGGAGTCGCGCGGGCCCGGTCTTTGTGTCAGGGGATTTCTGTCGGCGTCGTTCGCAGGCGGACTCCATCCCCGACCCGATCTCGGATCGTGACCCTTCCGATCAGGGGCAGCCGCCGTTGTACGCAGCTGTGAACTCCGTCAAATCCGCTGCGTCCGTGACGCCGTCGAAATTGAAGTCGGCAGTGCCACCATTCCAATCGGCCGTGAAGTCAGCAAGGTCGGCAGCGGTCAAGCCATCGTGGCCGTTCCAATCCGCGGGGCAGTAGCGGATCACCATGTGCGTATCGACCGTCGGGTTGTTGATGTAGGTGTCGCGACCGTTACTCCACTCGATCTTCAAAGAAGTGGCAGTTATCGCGCCGCGCAAGCCGAAGTGTGCCCACAACTCGTTGGTGGAGAGGTATGAGCAGCCTGAGTCAATCATGCGCAACAGCTCGCGGCCACCGACATTCAGACGCAGCTTGGTGCCGATTCCATTCGGAGCCAGGGTATCGCTAGTGCTGGTATCCAACGCAACACGCAAGAAGTGGGCGCGATCACCCGAGCAGTCGTTGCGGTACAGGGTCAGGCGACCCGAGTTGAGAGCAAGCAACAGATCCTGATCGCCATCTTTGTCGTAGTCGAAGTGGACGAGCCCGCGCCCAAAGCCTTCGCTGTCGAAGCCGGTGACCGCGGCGCATTCGCGGAACTGTCCAGCACTCTCATTGAGCCACAAGAAGCAGGGCTCATTGGCCCACTCGAGCACGGACGAGCCGTTGTAGGCCTTGAAACCGTTGGTCTCGGCAAGATCAATCATGCCATCGTTGTTCAGGTCGACGGCGACCGCTCCCCAACCCCAGCCACCATCGTTGGTACCGCTAGTTTGGGAGACCTCGACGTAGTTGTGGTTCCCCATGTTGCGATACTCCATGTTGCCGGTGCCAGGAACATTGATCGAGGGCGGGTCAACAGTATGGATCGAGCTTACGTACCAGTCGAACAGCCCATCGCCATTGAAGTCACCAATGGCTTGACCCATACCATTGCCGTCTAGACCCGTGCCGGAGGCAACGGTCATATCGGTGAACAGGCCGCCGTTGTTAACGAAGTAGCGGCTGGTACCGAAGTCGGCCGCGATCGTAAGTTCGGGCCAGCGATCGCCATCCATGTCGACGAAGCGAGGGGCGAAGCCACGAATCGCGTTGTCGTTCAAGCCGGTCGCCGCTGTCACATCCGTGAAATTACCGCTGCCATCGTTCTGGAAAAGACGATTGCCACCAGAGTTCGGAATCCAACCCGAGACGTACAAGTCCAAGTCACCATCGCGGTCGTAATCGGCGAAGGTTGATCCCAATCCGTCAGGGTCCCCGGGGCTCGTGGTGTTGACGCCGGCGGTTGTCGCGACGTTAGTGAACGTCAGGTTACCGTTGTTCTTCAACAGCAAATGCTTGCCGGAGGTATTGGTCGTTCCGGTCGGACCTTGGCTGGTGACAAAAATGTCGAGGAAGCCGTTGTTGTCGAAGTCACCAACCGAGCAACCCATGCCCATGTGGGGTTGCGCCAAGCCCGCACTCGCAGCCATGTCCGTGAATGTGCCGTCCTGGTTGTTGATCAATAATTGATCACCAGCTGCACCGCCCGTGACGACATAGATGTCTTCCCAACCGTCATTGTTGAAGTCGCCGATGCCAACCCCGCCACCCATGACGCTGATGTTGATCGTTCCCATCCCAAAACTCGTCGCCGGTCTATAGCCGGTCGAGATGCCGGAGATATGGCTGACGTAGGAGAACTCGGGGACGAGTGCTTGCTGGGCGATTCCGAGAGGCGAAAGGCTGAGCAGTAAACACAGGCTTAGGTGTCGATTGGACATTCGAAGGGGTCCTTGATTGCGAGGCAGGGCGTTCTAACGAAGGTGATTGTGGGATCTGTCGAGAGAACCGGCTATCCCCGAAATCGTGGGGGGGGGGGAAGCTCTCGGATAGTAATTTGGGTGTGAGCCCCAGGAGTGGGGAGCCTGGGTGCCTCGCCCTATAGCTGGGAATGCAATGCGATCCAGCTTGAAGGAGGGGCGCTTTCGACGGCTGGCAGACGAGGAGCACAACTCAACCAGAATCCTACCCTGCCCTCCGCCGTTCGGTAGATGCTTCCGTCTCGGCACAATTGATGTGTGGTTTGGATCGATTCGAGCCCCAGAGCGAGATGGAGATTCAATTCACTCCCTTGTGCCCGCAATGCGATTGTTGTGCCCGAAAAGAGGCCTGGGCGCGCCTTCGTCACCGTCTGGAGTCCTTCGCCTTGGGCGCCTAAATTTCTCTCCGTGGAGCCCCAATGGGCTGAATTCTCCTTTACCAGCTAGCCCCGTCCTCCGAACGACCCTCCCGAATACGTCAAGCCTGCTACCGTACGCCCGGCCCGAAGCCTAGGCTCGCCACGCTCGATCGATGGAACGCCCCCAGTCCCAATACTTGCGCTTCTTGTTGGAAGCGAGCGTGCACCTGGAAGAGGTTCGCGATGCCGACAAGGCGCTGAAGAACGCAGTCCGCTTGGCGCGTGACGCCTTCGAGGCGGACGAGGCGAGCTTGTCCGTCGTGCCGCCCGGCCAGAGCAAGGCTACTGTGCGCGTGTCGCTGCCCGGCGGAGCCCTGTGGGAAAGCGAGCCGTTGGTGGGCTTCTTGAATGGCAAGCGTCCGCGTCTGACACCGCGCCTCTTACTGGCGTCCATCGAACGTCGTGGCAGGCCTTGGGGCGTGTTGGCATTGCGCAACCGCAGCAAGGACTTCACCAAGGGTTCCTTGCGTGAAGTTACTCGTCTCGCCGGCTACCTGTCGCGCTTCATTCAGCGCATCGATCGCATGCGTCTCGCTGAAGTGCGCGAGAAGCTAGATCGGAAAATGATGGAGCAGCTGCGCCCGCGCGATTTGTTCTATCAGATCCTGCACGGCCTGCGCAGCCTTACGCGCTACGACCATTCAGCATCGATCTTGACCTACGATGATGCGACCAACTCGCTCAAAGTCGCTGCGGCGCAAGTGACATGGCGCAAAGGAGCGAGTCGCTTGATCGGGTCCAAGGTGACTTTGCATGGTGACACGCGTGCTTTGCTGTTGGCGGGTGGAGTGCATGCGTTCGACCGGAAATCTGGGCGCTGGTGGGCGTTGGACGGAAAGAAGGAAGCTCTACCCTTGGCCGATCTTCTGGCGACAGACCACGAACGCGAACAAGGTGAGCGTCAGGCGAAGTCACGCCTCGTGGCTCCGCTCGTTGCCAACGACGGCTTGTTGGGAGTGCTCGAAATAGCGTCCTGCCATCCGGGGTGCATGGGCATCTTCGAAGCCGAGCTCGTCAAGAGATTCCGCCCTGTTGCGGCCGTTGCCATGAGCAACATGGGCCGCACGACCTCACTCGAGACGGGGATCCTGGAAGCGGAACGCAAGAACGCGCTCGCGACCCTTGCGCGCGGTGTATCGCACGACGTGAACAACGCATTCGGTTCCGTCCTACCGATCGTGCAGCAGCTGATCGTCGAGGCAAAGGAAGGTCGTATTCGTCAGGACGAAGTGGTCGACGACTTGGCGCAGATCGAAGCCTCGCTGCAGGTCTGCCGGCGCATCTTCGGGGGCATGTTGTCTTTGGCTCAAGGCATCGCGCGCAGTGTCGGTGAGGGAGACCTCGCGCGAGCGATCGAGGGCACGACTGCGGTGTTGGAAGAGAGCATGCGCAGGCAGGGCATCGATTTGGAAGTGAATGTGCAGTCGGGGTTGCCTTTGTTGCGCGGGCCCCAATCTGATCTCGAACAGCTCTTGTTGAACCTAGCCAGCAATGCATGCGACGCGATGTCGCGCGGCGGCCGGCTTGGAATCAATGCGACTCTCCGCAACGATCACTTGATCGTCAGCATCGAAGACACCGGTGTCGGGATCTCTGAATCAGACCTTGGGCGCGTCAAGGAGCCGTTCTATTCGACCAAAAAGAACGGCACTGGGCTCGGCTTGTCGATCTGCAGATCGGTCGTCTGGAAGATGCGTGGCAAGATGAAGATCGACAGCGAAGTCGGTTCCGGAACAACCATTACCTTGAGGCTCCCGGTCGCAACACCCGCTGTCGAGCTCGACCCGGCCGTTCAGCCAGATGTGAGTAAATCGAGCAATGGGGGCATCCTCGGTGTATCTACGCCGGGAAGTGAACACCAGAGTGGCGCTAGTGGAGTGCATGGAAAGAGCGAATGAGCGAGACCCATATTCTGGTTGTCGATGACGAACCGGGCATGCTGCGTAGCGTCGAGCGTGTCCTCTCGCATTCGTACGAAGTCGAAACGGCGTCGGGGCCGGATGAAGCGCTGCAAAAGATGCGCGAGCACAAGCCCGAGTTGGCCGTGCTCGACATCCGTATGCCCGAGCTAGACGGCTTCAGCCTGATGAGCCTGCTTCGTTCCGAGCGACCAGACCTGGACGTAATCTTCATGACGGGTGCCGTGCACGAACTCGACGCGCAGTTGATCCGCGCGATTCGGGAGAAGGCCTACTACTTCATCCAAAAGCCGTTCGATCGCGAGGTCTTGTTGACGTTGATCCAGCGCTGTCTCGAGCAGCGTCGCTTGGCCAAAGAGAACCGCGCCTACGTCGAACGACTCGAGGCCGAGTTGGCGTCGGCACGTGCTTTCCAGCAGAGCCTGTTGCCACCGATTCACGCACAGTTCGGCACGCTCGAAATCGCCGCGCACTACGCGCCTTGCGACGAGCTGGGCGGCGATCTGTACGACTATGTGCACGCGCCCGACGGCCGTACGACCCTGGTCGTCGGCGACGTCAGCGGTCATGGAGTCTCCGCTGCGATGATCACCGGCATCATCAAGTCAGCTTTCCACGAAGAGAACGAGGGTCCCTGGGAGCCATTGGCCGTAGTCGATCGCATCACCGCGGGCTTACGGCCCCTCGCCTACGATCGCTTCGTAACCTTGTTCTGCGCACGCATCGACCCGAAGAAGGGGCGGTTGGAGTACGTGAACGCAGGTCATCCCGCGCCTTTCCTGTGGCGCGCCGGCGAGACTGCCATCGAGCTGACGCCGACTGGGGCCATGCTCTCGCCCGCCTTCCCCGAGCATGGATGCGAACAGAAAGAGGTCGCCTTCAGCGCGGGTCAGCAACTGTTGATCTATTCCGACGGTCTGACCGAGGCGCGCGACAACGAGGGCTTCTTTGGTGAGGAGCGCCTAGCGGAACTGCTGCTGACTTCTGGCCGTGGAAGCGACCTGCTCGATGCGATTATCGAGCGAGTAAATGCATTCGGATCTGGTAGGCCGGCCGACGACGATCGTACGTTGCTGACTGCCACGCTGCTCGCGGACTAAGTGTGTTCGTGCGGGTTATGCGTCCTATGACGTTACCTTGCACGCTATAGGGCTGGGTCATCGGGGGGTTAGCCATGGGCGCCGAGGCCCAAGCTTCCCACTGCGACAACGCTAGCGGCAGCCAGTTGGGCTAAGCGACGCGCGCCGCGCTTCGAGCGCTGGAGCCACTGCCGGCGTGGGCTGTGACGCTGCTCGTCTTTGCGGCAAAAGCGCGTTAGCTCGCGTAGCATGTCCTTGACCGACGCGAAGCGTGCGTCGCGATCCAGGTCCATCGCACGCATGCAGATCTCGGCCAACTTTGCAGGTAAACCGGCGACATGGATGCGCGGATCCGGTGCCTGCTCAACGCCGACTTTGCGCAGCACGTCCATGCTGGAATCGCCTTCGAGCGGTCGACGGCCGGTCATCAACTCGAACAGCAGCGCGCCCATGGCGTAGATGTCGCAGCGCTCGTCGAGCGCCAGGTTGCGCGCTTGTTCGGGAGCCATGTACTCGGGCGTGCCCAAGATCGAGACGCCACCGTTCGCGTTCAGCCCTTCGGGCGGAGCGCCGACCTCGCAGGCCAGGCCAAAGTCGATCAAACGCAACTCGCCTGCTTCGGTGAGCAGCACATTGGCCGGTTTGATGTCGCGATGAAGGATTCCGCGCTCATGCATATGGCGCACGGCGCGACCCAGTTCGATCACCAGTTGGGCGCAGACGCGCGGGCAATCAAGGTCGAGGCCATTCGTGTTCTTGGTTTTGCCCTGATGCGCGATCAGATCGGCCAGGCTATGGCCGTCGACAAAATCCAGCACCACGAAGTCTCGGCCCTCCTCACGGCCCAGGCCAGATGTACCCAGAATGCCGCTGTGCTCGCAGCAGGTGAGGAAGGCGTATTCGTTGATTAGGGTGGTCGGCGGATCATCCAGGCGGAGCGCAGTCGGAAAGCGTTCGATCTTGATCGCAGCCAGTTTACCGGCGTCGTTGCGGGCCTTGTAGACCACGCCCATGCCTCCGCGCCCGATCTCCTCCAAGAGCTCCCAGGGGCCCAACCTTTGGCTCAAAGCGGGAAGCTCGAGCAGGTCGCCACTACGTGTTAGGTGTGTAGAAGGAATGCAATTGGGATGAAGATCCAGATCCAAGATCTCGGTCTGCAGGGCTTGCGGGGGGCTAGGAAGGGGGGGGCGCATCGACCCGAAGAGCGGTGGAGCACTCTGTGACCCACGCTCATTTGTCAAATCTTCCTGCTCTGCAAGCCGAAATCTCACAAGACCGGATCCAGATGGGCGCTCAATTCCGCATTCCTAGAATATGGGCGTATGCTTGCCTAGGAGTCCCGGCCCTTTCGGCCCTTGTTCAGCGGCTCCTGATGACCCAAATTGCAATCTCAGCCATGCTGCACATCCGCCTGATTCCGGCACTCGCCTGCCTAGCCCTGACCGCCTGCAACGATGACGGCCTGGGCCTTACTTCTCCTGGAGCCAGCAGGCGTGGGGTTTTTTTGGACTCCCCGGTCCACAACCTCTCTTACGGAGAAGATCAGCGCACGGACGAGGACGGAGGCTTTGATTTCTCCTCGAGCGGGACAATCGAATTCCGACTGGGAGACATTGTCATCGGGTCGGCGAAGGGCGCAGCCCTGATCACGCCTGTCAGCCTGGTGCCCGGAGCCGAGGATTCCGAGGCGCCCGAGTTCGAGGACGAGGTCAGCAATATCGCACGCTTCCTCCAGACCCTCGATGTCGACGCCGAGCCTGGTAATGGAATCGGGATCCCCGAGGATATGCACGCTCGAGCGGCTGGCATGAGCCTGGACTTCCAAGTCACGTCGGCAAATTTCGAGGTCGACTCCGAGCCCATCGTGACGCTCCTGACACGCTCGGCCTTTGGCTCGCGCCGCGAACTGCTTTCCGCCGGCGACGCTGCAGCGCACCTTGGGTCCAGCCTGCAAAGCGCTTTGGTCGGTACCTATCGCGGCACCTTCGATGGCGATTCCGAAGGTCGCTACGAGATCTTCGTAGATCGCTCCGGCCAAATATGTGGTTGGGCGGAACGCTCAGCGCTGGGCCTCGTCCAATCCCTGCTGGGCCAAGTTCACACTTCCGGTGCGTTGCGCATGAGTGCAGCTGTCTTCGGTGGGATGAACTACGAGGGTCGCATTACCAATGGTGAATTATCAGGTACATGGAGCGATCCCTTGGCGGGCCAAGGTGGCGAGCTGATCGGCGATCGCTTTGATGCCGTCGATCTCTTCTTGGATCCGGCCAGCGTAAGGGTCGGAACCTACGTAGGGACATCCTCACTCGGTGACGAGTTGGTGGCAGTAGTTGATGGCCTGGGCAACGTGGAGATCACGAACCCCTATGTCTGTGGCGCGATTCTATCGATCGATGCGGATGGCATCGCCACCGTCGTCGGCGTCAGCATCAACGGTGACTTGATCGAAGGCCGCATTGACACAGACGGTCACTTCAACGGAACCTTCGAGAGCTTTGGCGGCATCGGAACCTTCGAGTTGGTCCTGCCTTGAAGGCCAGCAATTACGGGTCATCGCTGCAATCGAACGCAACCTTGGTGCCGCGAATATTGACGGCACTCATCGTGTTGGGTGCTTTCTTTTTCGCGATAGCGTCGGACCCCACGAACGGGGTGGTATCGCCCATTGTTCCGAGTGCGATGGAGGCGTCGGATGATGACGGGGCTCCTGAGCTCGCGCGGATTCCAGAAGGTGGAGTACGAGCAGAGCTCGTTGCCAATCGAGTCGCTCCACTTCGAACGCACGCAATCGATACACCCGTGTTGGCAGTACGCGTCGTCGATCAAAGTGGGGCTGGCTTGCGCGGTGTCGAGGTCAGTCTGCTGCGAGGCGGTTGTGTGCTGGACGAAGAACGCTCGAGCATCGATGGTTTCCTCGAGCTCCGACCCACGGCGGGAATCCACCGCATCGGTCTCGATCCCCATCAGCTGCCCGTCGGCTGGCTGGCACCGGAGGCCTTCACGACTTGGAAACGCGGCGATCGAGTGGACCTCGTCGGACCGGCATTCGAATTCGCAGCGGACAAGCACATTCGGCGTGAGATCCAATTGACTCGCTCCGCCAGACTCGAAGGTCGAGTGACCGAAATGCAGGGGACCGTTATTGCGGGTGCTTCTGTGCGGCTGACTCGCCGCAGTGAGAGCTTCGGCGAGCGCATGTGGACGACTGTCTCAGATGAGTTAGGCGGCTTCGCCTTCGAGGACCTGCACGCCGGGCTGTACGAATTGGTCTCGACGGCATCCAGGCAAAGGCGAGGAGCGCCGCTTCAGTCGACTCTGCGCTGGGTTGAACTCCAGCCGGGCCAGCACGCATTCACGGAGGTCCATCAATCTAGCCAAGCCGGAGTCGTTCGCGGTCGCGTCGAGTTGAAGAATGGCAGCGCTTGCTCTGGATACGAAGTGCACGCGCTCTCGCGCCATGCAGGCGACGAACTCGTCTCTCGTCACATTCTGGCTTCTTGTGTCACGGATCGAGAGGGCAGCTTCGAGCTGCGCGCGGTTCCCGAAATGCCGCTCTCTATCCAAGTCACCGGTGCGCCCGTACTGCCCACGGCATTCCACAGCGGGAAAGCTCGCGAGCAAGTGCACTTGATCGATGTCTATCCGGGACGCGGGCCCGATCAGGTCGACGATCTGGGTCTCTTGACCATGTCCGTCAGCGGTGGCTATGGCTTCACTGGCTCGTTGAATTGGGATGATGTCCAAGCGGCGCAGCGAGGGGAACTGCAGCTAAACTTGCTCGCCGGCCCGAACGGGCGCGATGGCAGCTTGTCCCTTCCGATCCAAGCGGACGGCAGCTTCTGTTGGTCGGCGCCTGAAGTTCCCGATGCACTGTCGCTGCGACTCGAATGCGCGGGTCGCGTAGTCGCGATGAAGCATATGCATCCTCTGGCGGGATCGTTGGATCAGGTCGAGCTCGACTTCAACTCTGTAGCGATTCGCTGAGTTCAGGCAACCAGCAAGCCAGCGAGCCGAGTGAGCGCGAGTGTGGATAGGCGGCTAGCCCCTGCAAAGCCAGACGAGTGGCAGCTTAGCGCGGTTGGATGCCAAGCCGACCGAGGAGTGCCGTGTAGCGCTCGTCGTACATCAATAGGTCGGGTCCGGAGCGGTTGTGCATCAGCACCAACCGAGCGTCGCGCTCTTGCTCGACAATTGTGATCCAGTCGAATGCTTCATCGATTTAGCCGAGAGCTGCGTGCACAAACGACAGCAAGACCGGCGAGACGTATCCGCCTTCATTCGCTGCTCGTGTCGCCGTCAGCTCGCCCAGCAACTCGCGCGCCTTCTCCAGGCAACGCAGGATGACTTGCTCGAGCCAAGCCGAAACTTGCTCATCCAGTTTGGCTTCTGGTGCCGGCGGCAGCAAGCGAATCGCGTCTATCAAGCCTGTTGTATTGTTACCTTCGAAGGGGCGCTTACCGGTGGCCAATTCGAACAGCATGGCTCCGAGAGAAAAGATGTCGCTGCGCTCTTCGCAGATCACGATCGATTGCTCAGGAGCCATGTACGGCAGAGTGCCGACCGTCTCGGTGATCTTCCTGATGTCGTGCAGGCGCTCGGAGTCTTCGTCCGCAATCGCCCATTGGGCGACACCGAAGTCGAGCAACTTGGCACGGCCATCCGGCGTGACAATGATGTCCGCCGGCTTCAGGTTACGGTGAACGAAGTTGCGCAGATGCGTGTAGGTCAGCGCTGCGGTGACCTGCTGGGCCAGACCGACTAGCTGCTCGGTGGGCAAGGGCCCAATGACATCCAGCAGCGCGTCCAGCGTTTGACCTTCGACGTACTCGAGCACCAAGAAAGGCACACCATCGTGTTCGTCGTAGTCAGGAACGATGGCGATGCCGGGATGATTCAGACGAGAGAGCGTCAGCGCTTCTTTCTTGAAACGCTTCAGGGCCTCTGGCCCAGCGCGCTCGTTCGATAAGAACCTAACGGGCAGCTTGCGATTCAGTCTGGTGTCCTAACCAGCGAAGACGATTTCCATACCGCTCATCGCCAACACTCCGTCCAGACGGTAGTGCCCAACATTCGTTTTGATCCTGCTGGCAGCGTTCATAGCGCTGTCTCAGGATACGGCTTGGAATGCTTCTCGGATCAGTTCATCTGCATCGACGCCCGAAGCTTCGCCTTCGTAGCCCAGAATGATTCGATGTCGTAACGCCGGTGCGGCCAGCGCTTCGACATCTTCTGGGATCACGTGCAAGCGGCCCTTGACCAGTGCCCGCGCCTTGGCGCTCAGCAAGATGGCTTGACCGCCGCGTGGACTCGAGCCGTAACGAACGAGTGCGCGTACACGCTCGGGCGCGAACTTCGATGAGGGCTGTGTGGCTAACACCAGGCTCGAGACCAGTTCGACGATCTCGCGACTGGCGGGGACGCCGCGCACGAGCTGGCGGATGCGCGTGACGCTGGCGCCATCCAGAGGGCTCTCCTCGACCTCTGGCATTGTGGCTGTCGTCGCATCCAGGATCTCGACCAAGCCGTCTTTGTCAGGCATCTTGAGTTCGAGCTTGAACAGAAAGCGATCGAGTTGAGCTTCGGGCAACGGATAGGTGCCCTCCATCTCGATCGGGTTTTGAGTGGCGATGACAATGAAGGGCTCGGCTAATGAGCGCGTCTCGCCATAGACCGTGACCTGTTGCTCCTGCATGGCTTCAAGCAGAGCCGACTGTGTCCGCGGCGTACCGCGATTGATCTCGTCAGCCAGCAGCACATTGCAAAACACAGGCCCCTGTTCGAAACGGAAGCAGCGGCTTCCGCTCTCGTCCTCCTCCAAGATGCGCGTGCCGAGGATGTCGGGCGGCATCAGATCGGGCGTGAACTGAATACGCCGGAAGTCGAGCGCCAAGCTGCGCGCCAAGCTGGAGACGAGCGTCGTCTTTCCCAGGCCAGGGGCGCCTTCGAGCAATGCATGCCCGCCGGCGAACATACAGAGCAGCAGCAGCTCGGTGACTTCGCCTTGGCTGAAGAATGAGCGGTTCAGAGAGCTACGCAGACTCTGATACGCCTCGCGCAGCTCATTCAGGTCTGATTCCGTTGTCTCGAGATTCATCTTGTTAGCGGACCTCGGATCTGCACGGGCTCACGCGCCTGAACAGGAGCGGAGGGATAAAGGCCAGCGTGCCAATTGGACACCGAAGCCCGTTTGGGGGCCAGCATCCTTTCGCTTGCTGCCGCTCAAGAGCTGTCCGCGCACAATCAGAGCTGGTCATCCAGGGAAGGAAAGAGTGCGATAGGCGTCCATCGAGGCACAGGACTCGATCGACTGACTATGAATGCCCCCACGCGCCTCAGCAGGTCCCTCATCGGGACGCTGTCCATCATTGGCTTATGTGCCGGCTTTTGTGCGTGCGCGGGTACGTCCGCGTCCGTCGAGCGCGATCGGGCGACGGCCCGGCAGGCGGCGGAGCGCGGCGAATGGATTCGCGCGGGCGAACATTGGTTGCGCGTGCACCAATACAGCGGCGGGAAGGACGAGTCAGCTGCCGAGGGGGTGGCGACCGCGCTGCATCGGCAAGGTCACCAGCAGGGTGCGCTGAACTTTCTCAGGCCTCTGCTGGATCGCCATCCGCAGCGCGCGCGCTTGTGGCGACTCGATGGATCGATTCGCCTAGCGAGCGGACAGAGCGAACTGGCGCGTACGAGTTGGGAGACTGCGATCGAGTTGGACCCAAGTCGCGCCGCATGGGCTGTCGACTTGGGTGAATTGCAGTTCCAACTCGGTGATCCTTGTGCGGCCTTGTCGTCATTTGGGCAAGCGCTGATCTCTCCCGATGCAGGCGGTCATGTGTGGATCATGCTCGCGCGCAGTTCGGCGGATTGCGGCCACGGCCTAGGCGCGTTGCGTGCGTACCGTTCGGCCTTCATGATACGAGAGGGAGAGTTCGGCGAACTGATGGCGGCCGTCGAACTCGGTTTCGAAGAGCTAGAGTTCGCCGACCTCGACAGTAAGGAACGATCCGGCTGGTTGATCGAACAGCTTCTCGACTGGTCGCAACGCGCGGCGAACATGCGGCCACAGAGTACGCGCGCTCACCTATTCGCGGGTCGCATAGCGCACATCGCCGGTAGGCCGGACATAGCGGCCGAGCGCTTCGAGCGCGCCGCGGAACTAGACCCGGGATCCTATCCGGCCCTGATCGCTTTGATCGAAGTGCGTATCGAAGAGGGCGACCTCGAGGGCGCCGAGCGAATATCGCAACACGCGCTCGGGCTGGATCCGAATGACGCCGAGCGGGCAGCGATCGAATCGGCCCTCCAATCAGCTGGTGGCCAGTAGCGTCGAACCAGTAGCGTCGAACCAGTAGCGTCGAACCAGTAGCGGCGAACCAGTAGCGGCGAACCAGTAGCGGATCGGAAGGAACTGCCAGTCATCCCAGCGCTCCTCACCCCAGCGCCACTGCGAATCAGCCGCCAGCCAAAGCCGCCTTAACGACCTCGTCCAGCTTGTCTGTCAGCTCTTCCGCGAACTCTTCTCCGAAGTCCATCTCGAGCACGTCGATCTCTTCGAAGGTATAGCGCCCGGTTGAACGGCTATAGGGGACGCCGTACTCCCACTTGTTCCCATCCGATGCGTGGATCGTGATCGCGACCTGGTCGTCGCCTTCGACGGGCTCGACGGTATAGCTGACGACTTCGTATTCGGACATGGCTGCAGGTCGGGTGATGAGAGTGGCGGTCGCGCACAGCCTGCCCGACAGGGTCGAGGCTGACAACAGGATTGTCGCTGCGCTTGGCGAAAGGCGCGTGGCGAGGTTCAGAAGCGGAAGGTGTACGACAGCTTCACGACGAGCTCTTCGGCGCTGCGTGCGAATTGATCTCGATCCGTACGATCCCAGCCCAGGAGGGCGACCAAGAACAGGTTCTGACCGGGTTCGAGGATCCAGTGTAGTCGGGTCTGCAGCGCCAAGTCCTCGTTTTGCGTGTCGTACTGCACGACGTTCGACCACGAGGTGTCCGGGTCGAAGGATAAATTGAGCTCTGCCGAAGCGACTTGTGTATCAAAGGAGCCTTCTTCCAGCTCGACATCAATCCACTCGTATCCGGCTCTCAGTGTGACGTGCTTGTTCGGGATGAGTGTCGGTGAGATGCGAGTACGCAGGATGTCACCTGAGTAGAAGTCACCAGCCTCGATGCGGACATCGCCGGTCAGGGTCCGTCGGCGGCTCCCCCTCAGTCGCATCGTGTGGCGCAAGGTGCGATAGACACCTGGTGTGACATCGATTCCCTCGCGCAGCTCGAAGCGATCGTCGATTGTTTCTCGAGCATGAGTCGATTCGATCGAGATCGAATCTTCGCTGTGAAACTCCAGATCCAACCATTGCACTGGAATGCGCCACAGGTCTTCGTTGCCCGCGAGATCGCGATCATAAGACGGTGAGATGCCCCACTCGACTTCACGGAATGCATCGCCATTGCCACCGCGCAGCGTGTAGTCGATCTGATAACTGTAGTGCTGCACACCGGTTCGGCGCACGAAGCCCAGTTGAGGCGAGTACTCTTCTTCGGTGACAAAGGCCTTCATCGTCGAGCTTAGCGAAGAGGTACGCGTTTCTGCCTGCAGCCCATAGGCCGCACCAGCTTCGTCGTCGTCCTCATCCGACTGCGCGTCGTTGTCGCTTCGGACGTAGAAGCCCCACAGGCTTCCCGCACCACCATCCCCGAATAGCCGACTCGATCCTACGCGGAAGTCGGCGCCATAGGTCGCCGCTCCTGCATCACCATCGGGCCTGCCGTGTGTCGCGATCATGCCGACGGAATTTTCACCGCCGAGGTTACGAGACATTCGCACGACTCCCAATGTCTGCGAATCGACACCAACCGATTCGTCGATGTCATCGTCGTCGATGTCATCGAGGTAGTTGTACGAGTCGACCTGTGTCTCGAGCATGCCGATGTTCCAGTCGCCGACGCGGCCGGTGAACTTGACTCCGGCCAACACGGGAATGGCTGCACCCTTCGGATCGCGGCCGATCGTGCGCGAGAAGAAGGGACGGATGCCATCGCCTCTGCCGCGGCCTCTTCCCGGCCCTCCTGCGGAGGGCCCAAACTCGAACACGCCCGCGTCTTGCAGGAAGAAGTCGCGCTTCTCGGGAAAGAACAACGGGAAGCGCGTCAGGTTGACCTGTTGGTCATCGACCTCGGTCTCGGCGAAGTCGGTGTTCGTCGTCACCAGCAGCGTGGTCGACGGCGTCGGTCGCCATGCCAGGTCCAAGCCGGCGTCAGGATCTGTGTCGCGATCGCCGCCCGCTTCGAAGTCTTGTGTGGTACCGAGCTTTGCATACGGGACGACATCAAGACCTATGCCTTGACGCATGCCCTTCATTCCGCGCAGCACGCCACCTTCGGACAGCTTGAAGAAGGAGTAGCCAACAAAGGGGCTGGCCCAGCGCGAGTTCTCGCCGTTCGCGACACGCTTGCGTCGCAAGTTGAAGCCCCACTCCTCTTGGCCGCTCTCGAAGGCCAGCGTCTTGAATGGAATCGCGACCTCGGCCATCCAGCCGTCGTCGGTCACACGCGAACGCCCGTACCAGATGCCGTCCCAGTTCTTGTTGAAGGAAGAACCGCTGTCCGACAACAGCGCATCACCGCGCGATCCTCCGGCTGTGATCTGGAACCAAAAGCCGAAGCGCTGATCGTCGAAGGTATCGATCCAAAACTCGACGACATCGTCGTAGCGCACGTTCGCATCGCGGTCCATCTGCACCGCCCGCACTTCATCCGGATCGTCCTTGCAGTGCAGTCCGACGTAGAAGAAGTCTTGGTCGTAGGCCAAGCTGATCACGCTCGGATGCGTGGGCTGCGTGCCTTCGACGGGCTCGGTGACCGTCAACCCGCCGAGTCGCGCGCTGTCCTTCCAAAAGGACTCGTTCAACAGACCGTCGATGTCGACCTTGGTCCCCGGACTCAAGCGTGTCGGGGTGACTGCAGGACGCTGGGCGAATGCGTCGCCACATAAGAGGGCGAGCAACAGTGAGAGGCGGAGTGTGTGCAAATCGAAAGCGGTGCCGTGGAGGGGCCGGGAGTCTATCAGCAATGCCCTCCACCGGCTGCCTCGCGTGCGGAAGCCAGGGCTGGGACCTCACAAAATGCCCGTCGATTGCTGGCTGCTCTCAGACGCGTTACTTCCTGCGCTCTGTTTCATGACTTCCAGTGACTTAGGGCTCAAACGAAATCGCCAGTGCGTTGGTCATTGAGTGTCCCGCACTGCAAGTGCCCTTTGGATCCCGATACCAGGTCTGAAAGTGCCACGTCTGACCAGCTGTGATCGTACGCCAGGGTTGGAAGTGCAGAAACGCATCCTGGACCAAGTCGAGCCCGAAGGTGGTCTCTCCGACGATGTTCGCCTGCGTGTGCGGATAGATCTGCATGCTCCGCGTCGAGATGCAGCTGAGTCCGTTGCCGAACGGGAAAGATGCTGTCTGCACTCCTATCACGAGGGCGGCTAGTTCGAACTTGGGCAGTCCCGTCGCTTTCAAGATTAGGTTGTCCGCGGCAAGGCTCGTTCCACCGGCGCCGATCGCTAACGCGGCTCCGCCTCCGGTCGAATTCTTGCATCCGCTGAGTTGCTCGTTTTCCTGACACGGACACTCCGATCCGAAACAGTAGGGGGTGCTGAGGGCGAGCCCTGCGCCGGACTCGAACCAGACTCGACCACTATTTCCCTGGTAGCTCGAATCGCCTATGGCGTAGTCGTCGATCCCGTCTTCATCCCAGTCCCCCAAGCTGGCAACGCTCGTGCCCCAGAAAGAAGCGGCTGGACCCGTTCGGCGTTGCAAGCAGCTGCCGTCGGCTCCCGACACGAGCAGCAGAGTCGTGCTGCGTTGGTGCACTATTCGCCGCCCTGTAAGGGCTAAGGCAGCCGCTGCTCGTGCTTCGAGCTTCGGGGATCCGAAGGGTTCGGCATGAACTCCCGCGTGCATCCAACGTACAAGACCAAGTATCGCGTCACCAACTGGGCCAAGTACGACAAGAGCCTTGTACAACGTGGCGACATCACGCTCTGGATCACACCGGCTGCCATCAACGTATGGACACCGAAGTCGTCAGGCCGACGCGGCGCGCCACGGAAGTACTCTAACTTGGCAATAGAGACAGCCCTAACGCTTCGCCTCGTGTTTCGGTTACCGCTCCGCCAAGCCGAGGGCTTCTTGCGTTCCCTGCTCGACATGATGGATCTGAGTCTCGAAGCACCGGACCACACGACCATCTCCCGCCGAAGCAAGGAGTTGAGCGTGAAGCTGGAGCCCGTGACCTCGAAGAGGGGCGTTCACCTGATCGTAGACAGTACCGGGCTGTCAATGATGGGGGAGGGCGAATGGGCTGCCGCAAAGTATGGCAAGCGGGGAAAGCGTGGTTGGCGCAAGTTGCACATCGGCGTTGATTGTCGTGGTCAGATCCACGCGCAAGTGCTGACCGATAGCACCGCTGATGATGCGAGTACTGGGCTCAAGATCATCAAGAGGACCAAGGGCAAGCTGTCGAGTGTGACTGACGATGCTGCGTATGACACCGTTGCTATCTACGATGCTGCCGATGCGCGCGGTGCAAAGGTCGTCGTTCCACCATCACGATCAGTTTCCGTTTCCCGGCGAAGGCCGCGGTCGACTGCGCGGGATAGGACGATCAAGAAAGTGGAGCGGCTGGGGAGACGCAAGTGGAAGAAAGTCTCGGGCTACCATCGACAGGGAATAGTCGAGAACGCCTTCTTCCGGTACAAGGCGATCCTCGGCGACCGGCTTCACGCCAGAGGTCTAGCTACGCAGAATGCGGAGGTCGCCATCGGCTGCAAGGTCTTGAACCGGCTGCTAGACTTGGGCAGGCCCCGGTCGGTGGTCATCGCTCGCTGATCTCGCCAACGGAGGGGGCATTCGAGTCCCATTCAGACTTCTGCAACAACGCAGCAAGCAAGTACGGCACTACGATTGCCTCTTGGCCCCAACTTCGGATTCGCTCGCGATAGAGCTGCTACCGCACAAGGAAGATGCGTCCCTTGGCCCAGCGCTCAAAGAGCGCTCGTTCTGCAATCCCTTGACTAAGTAGCCCCTCGGTTGGGACGAGCACTTGTGCCGCACTGCGCTGCTGAAAAGGAGCAGCAAGGAGGGCCACTCCGAATTGCCAAACCTACATCCCCCCAATTATCGAA
>JBLFWN010000082.1:0-28782 GCA_047611405.1 Planctomycetota bacterium
TCGATCTTTTGACGCGTTGTGATCGTTGCCTTGAGCGACCAGCGATCGTCGGGGATGTCGTGCAGCGCGGGACGCCTCTTCTCGCTTACATTGCGAATGTCGATGTCGGTCACCTTCACACGGCTAGACTCGCTCTCGAGGCGGAACAAGAAGTTAGCGATCTGCGTTGGACTGAAGGTCGCTTTCGAGTCAACCGGCGTGATCGTATTCGCGAAGTCGATGTACTGTGTCGAAGGCGTCTTGCGCGGTGCGATCTTTACTTGGCCCAAGTTGATCTTGTCATCCAAGGTGTGACGACGGATGTAGTTCTGAATGTCCGATTGCTCACCCCCGAACAGAGTCTCGTCGCGCTGAGCGAGTTTTAGATCGGTGTAGCGCCTGCAGTTCGACTGGATGCGCGTGACAAGAGTCTCGACCTCACCGCCAGGCTGCAGGGCCGCCGTCAGGATCTTGTTGGACTCGAACCTCTCGTAGGCCAACCAGCCGAGAGGGAACGAGCCGACGAAGCACACCAGAATGATGAAGCGGGCAAAATTGAAGCCACTGAAAAATGCACCCATGATCAAACTCCAGCCGCTTTGGTTTTCTCGTTGTGATAAGCCTCGACATCGATCGTGACCTTCATCCCCTCGACCGAGATACCGCCTTCATCCTCGGTCGGCGTCGTGGTGAAGGGTTTCACATCCAGACACCAGGGTTGAGCCACGAGCTTGGCTCGGAAGGCCTCGGTGTGTTCGGTCGCGACGACCGTGTCTATGGCAAAGAAGACGGCGCTGAGAGTGACCTCGACACGATCTGACTTCTTCGTTCCCGTCGCCTTCTGGAAGACCGATTGGAGGTCACGCAGGGATGGGCGCCAACCCAAACCATCGGGGTCGTTCTGCAAGATCCCGAGCACCAGCGTCATAGCGACGAAGGCTGACTGCGGCTGTTGAATGTCGCCGGTTTGCCCCATGCCACGGCGCAATTCGAGCACCTTGCTCGATAGTATCCCATCGACGTGACGCAGTGACTCGAGCGGAGTCCGATTGGGATCCCATGCGTTTCCATCGAACAACTTCACGTACTCGGCGATTTCATCGTCGAGCGGGTTCATCCGTCCGACCAGCCCCTCAAAGGGATCGCCGACCATGAAGTTGTTGGAACTGCGTACCCAGTTAAGAATGCCACCTTGGTCGAGCGATTCATGGGCTTTGCTCTGCAGGATGTTGATCACACCAAGCAGGCTGGCAAGCAGCAGACAAGCGACGGCGAGCGGGAACTCGATGCGCTCGAAGGCGCCGGAGTACTTCAGCTCTTCGCGTCGCAGGCAGGCTTCGACGCGCACGCTTCCGAGCTGACGCAAGGCCGCGCCGTAGGCGACGACGAGCTGGCCGAAACCGTCGGCCGGCTGACCCCCGTCTTCGTCGAAGCAGTCGAGCAAGTAGACAGGTACTTCGATGACGCTGCTGCCGATCAAACCCGGCAGTTCGAGGCCACAGACATAGATCGACTCGATTTCGTTATGCGTCCTCGCGCCGGAGATCGTCACTCCGAGCTCGCGTCGAATGCGCTTCACGGTCTGCTCCAGCCGACGCCGAACTTCGAAGGGATCAGGCCCATCGTCGTTCTCGTCAGAGAGGGATTCCTGCTCGACATCAGAATCAACCTCGGCGGATTCTCCGTCCTTTTTTTCTTCGTCGTGAACCGTGGCCGCCCCTTGAGCTGCAGCCATCGCAGACTCGTGCGAGAGCGCCCCGATGTGAATGACGCGCATCTCGCGGATCTCACCACTGTCGACGACGACAACGGAGGTCGCGAACTCGCCCACATGAACGAGCACTTGCGCATCGTCCAAGTTGCACATGTCCGCCGCCATGGCGGCGTTGACCATTGCTGTCGTCTCGAACTCCGCCTCGAGCGGTTCCATGTTAGCGCTCTCACATAGATCGAGGACCTTCGCCAGCTCGTACTTGGGTACGGCCGTCACGAGCAACTTGCTGGAGCTGCTCGTCTCCTCCATCACCTTGAAGTCGACGATGACCTCATCGATGTTCCACTGCGGAAGCTCGCTCTCGACCTCGAACTTGATGACCTGCTCAATCTTCGAACGATCCGAGAAGGGCAACGAGATCTGACGGAAGGCAGCGCGACTCGTGTCGACCGCGATCCCGACGGATTCACGCGGTATGCTGTACTCCTTGACGGCAGCCTTCAGTGCATGGACCGCGGCCTCGACCGGGTCCTCATCGCCGTAGTCCGCAAAGACGCCAGCGTGATAGGAAGTGATTTTGTGCCGTTTCGGGCTACCGTCGAGCACGATGAGCTCGAAGCGGCGCGGGCCGATACGGAGTCCGCAGGAGCGGGCCATGATTCAATTATCCTCGGTCTCGGGTCCAGGCGATTGGGGGCTGTTCTGTTCGGACTCCGGTTGACCGGAATCCGTTGGGCGCATGGCGACGCGATCGTACTCGGCACGTCTGGCCGGCGGTATCACGCGGTCGCGGATGTAACTGTCAAACTCGATGCTGAGCTCGCGCAGCTCGGGCTCGATCGCGTGACGGAATTCTTGCAGGTGTCGTTCTTCGAGCCGGCGCTCTTCGTGCTCGAATTCCTCCAGGATCACTCGCAAGTATTTGCGGCGGTCCAGTGAGAGTTCGAAGCGCTGTGCCAGATGCTCGGCGAAGTCAGGAAAGGCCCCGCCGAGTTCGGCGCGTCGGTCAGTTTTCAATGTCCACAGACGGCCCGCGGCAGCACCGCACGCAAAGCAAATCACGGTCAGGGTCAGCAGCCACCAGCGCAGCCCCCCCATGCCCTGCGGTCCCGTCGTGTTCGTCTTCATCGACAGATCGCCCCGCTCAGCGCTTGGATTCCTCGTAGTCTGCTTCCGAATCCTTCTCTTCTTCGCTCTCGAGCTGAATTGCGTCCCCGACAGCTTCACCGGTCGCAGCATCGCCGCGGTTGAGTTCGTCCAAGCCTTGCAAGGCTTCGATCAGCGATCCGTCGTCCGCCTGCAGCTCGCCATCGGTCGGCATGTGGATGCCGCGCAGCGAGATCGACAGCGCGACCAGCAACACGGCCGCGACAGCGATCAACTGCAAAACGAAGTCGCGTGTCGAGACGCGATCGGTCGTTCCCCCGCCGGCGAAGGCGGCACGGGTGCTGCTCATAGAAGAGGGCTCGCTACGGCGACCGACAGGTTGCAGGACGAGCTCTTGCTCCTGGCCGCTGGCCGCATCAGTCGCTGCCTCGGCCGGAACTTGTGCGAAGGCCATGCGCGTCACGCGCTTAGCAAAACCACTCGGGACGGCGACCTCGGGCGTCTCCGGGAACCAAGCCTGCAGAGACTTGCCCTTCTGAACCTGGCCCCGGCACGAGTGGCAGTCTAGAAAGTGCTGGCGCAAGGGAGCCGCTTGAGCTTCGCTGAGCTCGTCGTCCAGATAGCCAGCAACAAGCGCACTCGCGTCTCGGCAGTTCATCGGTGATTGGTAGTTCATTGGGATTCCCTAGCCTGCAAATTCCGGATACATCTGAGTGAGCTTCTGCTTGAAGCGCCCGCGAGCGCGAAAGAGGCGCGACTCGACAGTTCCAATGGAGATCCCGAGCATGTCGGCGATCTCTTGGTAGGCGCGATCATCGAACTCGCGCAGGATCAACACGCTGCGGAAGATCTCGGGGATCTCTGCCAGCACGGCGTGGGTGATTTCGGAGATCTCCTCGACCTCGAGCCGCGACTCGGGCCGCGCGACTTCCCTCTCGACCTGACCGGCCGCGCCCTCAGGGTCTTCGACGTTCTGCACCGGCGAGCGACCACGGCGTTTCAACAGATCCAGGATCGTGTTGACGGCGATGCGGTAGATCCAGGTGTAGAAGCTGGAGTTCTGTTGGAAGGAAGAGAGCCGCGAGTAGGCCTTCAGGAAGGTCTCCTGCACGATGTCCTCGACCTCGGCTGCACTCTGTGTGTAGTGCCTGACGAGGGCGAAAAGACGCTTTTGATAGCGCTCGACCAGCATTTGGAATGCTGTCGGATCGCCGGCGAGCGTTTGCTCGACGAGCGTCGCGTCTAAAACCTCAGCATGCTCCATTGCTACGACTCCCATGGTGCGAGTCTGACGCCCCGATCGGGATCCTATTCCCGGGGATCATCACGGGTCTATTTGAGTCGAGGATCCAGGCTCGCCAACCAGCGACGCTAGGCATATAGCCATAAACCATTATAAATAAACTATTTATACACACATCAGCTTCCTGTTCTCCGAATTGCCCACCGCGCCAGGGTGGAGAGGCCAGCAAAAAAATGTCGAGCATCCGAACCCCTCAACCACGCTCAAGATCTGTTGGATGAAGGAAATTCTGGCCAGAGCCCCGCGCCCGGGCCAGCCAAGGTAGACCTGCTTGCGTCGACGGCCTGACCCGGCGCCGCTGCGATCCCCCTGGGCGAGCGGATACCTCGTAGGCGCCGGCCTCCTTCCGCTCGAGTCCAGACCTCGGCGGACCGCCAATCGAGGCACGACCCTGAAATTGGACGTCCCCCTACTTCCTCCCCCTACTTCCTCCCCCCCCAGCCTCCTCCCGTCCCCGGGGCGGGAAATGCCTGCTGGGTCATGCGCAGTGTGATCCAAACTTTCCGCTCGGGCGCACCCGGCTGCCTGAGCTCCGGATCAGCAAGTACACGGTCACGAACGCCGAGTTCACGCACTTCGTGAAGTCATCCGCATTAGTCACGGACGCTGCGTGAATCGTACGCTCGTTGGTCCACGCTCATGGCGGGCATTTAGATGGCGCTTGTTGGAGCGCAGCGGGCGGTATCGGAACACACATGGAAGGAATGTCACGGCACCCGGTCGTGCGCCTTTCCTGGTGCGATGCTTCCACCCATGTCGCTTGGCAAGTCAGACGACGGATGAGCAAAACCGCTTGCCGAGTGAAGCCGAGAGAGACTGCGGCGCGCGACAGCGAGGGTCATCTGCACGGCACTCACAACGAAGCGAATCCTCGGAGCGCGAACATCGAAGGCAGCGTTCAGGGCCGAGGCGTTAGCGCTGCCGGCCATTCCCCGCCCAATAGTTATGGCCCGCACGATGTCGATGGCAAGGCGCTCGAGTGTGTCGCCAATGCAGTCTCGCACAGGCCGGAGCGAGGTAGTGCGGACGAGGCCGACTCGCCTACGCAAGAGCGAGTCATCAAAGGCCGACTCTTGCCCCGGATACTCCTTTGCGAACTACCGCTACACCAGCCGCGGAGAGCAGCGCGGAGCCAGCAGCACGCTGGCCTTCCGCAGCGATCGCAGCTGAACGCTCGCCCATTCCCCATCAAAGCAATCCTTGGTCGCACTTGCCCGCGGCGCGGCCTTTTGAACTGTGAGATCCTCTACGCGGCGGCCTTCACTCGACCGCAGGTTCGACATCGGCCAGGCTGTGCCCCAGCTTGTCGCGCTTGGTCTTCAAGTAGCGTGTGTTGTTCGAGGTCGGAGGAGTGCCCAACGGAATTTGGTCCACGAGTTCCAAACCGTAGCCCGAGAGGCCGTGGATCTTCTTTGGGTTGTTGGTCAAGAGACTCATCTTACGCACACCCAAGAAATGCAGAATTTGCGCTCCAATTCCGTATTCACGCAGGTCTGCAGGAAAACCCAATGCCACATTGGCCTCGACAGTGTCGAGTCCTTCGTCCTGCAAGCGATAGGCCTTCAGCTTGTTCTTCAAGCCAATGCCGCGACCCTCTTGGCGCATGTACACAAGCACGCCGTGCTCTTGCTCGGCCAGGATGCCCATGGCCTTCTCGAGTTGCGGTCCGCAATCGCAGCGCAAGGAATGAAAGACATCACCCGTGAGGCATTCCGAGTGCACGCGCACCGTGACCGTGCCATCGACCGCGGGACGGGGCTCCAGCTCGCCCACTCCGGCGCCGGGCATTCCGATCGTCAACGCGACGTGTTCTTTGCCATCGATCTTCGACTCGAACAAGTGCGTCGTGAAATCCCCGAAGCGCGTCGGCAGCGGCAGGTCGAGCTCCAGCGGCACGATCAAGCGTTCGTGGACTCGACGGTATGCGATCAGATCTTCGATCGTGCAGATCTTCAAGTCATGCTCGGCACCAAAAGTCTCGAGATCGGGCATGCGCGCCATCGTCCCGTCCTCCTTCATGACCTCGCAGATCACGCCGGCAGGAACTTCTGCTCCCGCCAGACGGGCCAAGTCGACGATGCCTTCGGTCTGGCCTCCGCGTACCAAGACGCCGCCTTCGCGGGCGCGTAGAGGAAAAATATGACCGGGCCGTGCAAGTTCATCGGGGCGAGCACCCGGGGCACATGCAACCGAGATCGTGCGCGCTCGATCTGCCGCGCTGATACCTGTCGTGACACCGGTGCGAGCCTCGATCGAAACCGTGAAGGCCGTGCCATGCGAGTTGTTCGCGCGCTCGACTTGAGCCGGCAGGTTGAGCCGATCACAATCCGAGGCCAGCATCGGCATGCAGATCAGCCCACGACCGAAGCGCGCCATGAAGTTGATGGCTTCTGGCGTGACGTGTTCCGCCAGCATCGCCAAATCGCCCTCGTTCTCGCGATCGGGGTCATCAACGAGCAGGATCATCTTCCCCAGACGCAGGTCGTCGAGGATCTCGGGAATGCTTGCAATACTCATGGCACAAAGAGGCGGCCGGTGCGGTTCGATCAACGTGCTCCCATGGAGCTTTTGACGGGCTGATCAAGACCCTACATAGTACGTTGACCGCCCACCGCCCAACCAAGGCCTCCGCGATGATTTCCAAGGCTCGCCGCACTATCTCTCTCGTTCGCACCACTTCCGCCCTCCCGGTGCGCACAATCCTTTGCCTCACCCCTTTGCTGGGTGGCCTGACAGGCTGCTCCTCGCCCGAGACCAAGGTCTCTGGCGACACCAAGATCGAGCAACTGAATGCCGACGGCATCACGAGCGCGATGACGCGCATTGCGCGCCTGGAGGATGCCAGGACGACCGGTCAGGGTGAACTCACACGCTACATCCGGCATGGAGACACAGGTGTTCGCAGGCGCGCGGCCCAAGCTTTGGGCCGGCTGTCAGCCAAGCATTTCCGGTCCGAAGTGACAAGCGCCCTGGCGACCGCTCTGGCGGACGAGGATGCTGGGGTGCGGCGCGAGGCCGCCTATGCGATCGGACAGCGCGGCGATGTGGATGCTGCGGAAGCCCTGCTGGAGCATTGGCAGGATGAGGACGATTTGGTGCGCGCGGCGATTGTCGAGGCCGCCAGCCGACTGCCGCTCGCTCGTTTGCGCGAGGAGATCCTGTTTTCGGTCGGCGATCCGGCCGAGGTCGTGCGGCGCGAGGTCGTCGTCGCCCCGCACCGTTGGATAGGCGATGCCGGTCGATCGGATCTGGGGCCGACAGGCGAGCAAATCGACACGGTCTTGATTGTCGTCACCCGCAAGTTGCCGCTCGTCGATGGTCAAAGGGCCCCGCTTCCCGGTGTCGAGTACGACGATGCGCACACCGAGAGTGACGAAGTGATCTGGCATGCGCTGTTCACGTTGGCACGGCGCAAGTCGGCTCGCGCGCGCGACAGTTTCTTGCGCCACGCACGCTCGAAGGAATCTCGCCTCTCGCGCCTGTATGCGATTCGTGGTTTGGCTGCGATCGCCGGCGCGGAGGGTATCGGACCGGATGATGTCGAGTTGCGAGGCGCGCTCGAACATGCACTCTCCGATTCCGACTGGCGCATCGCGTGCGAGGCTCTAGTCGGTCTTGGCAATCACAAGGCCCCGACCAGCTTGTCGAAGTTGGCGGATGCGTTTCGTCATGACTCTGCGCATGTGCGCCGCGTCTCGTACGAAGTTTTGGGCAAGCTGCCCGTAGATCCGGTCGAAGCTGAAGCTTGGGTCGAGCGCGGCTCACAAGATCGCTCGGTGGCTGTTCGCGCCGCCTCGTTGCTTGCGCGCGCCGAAATCTATGGCGCAGAGGCGATGGAAGCCATCAGCAGCCGCAGCGACAACCCGCATCATGTGTTGCGCACAGGAGTCTGCGTCGCGGCCGGCATCGTGGGCGGTGATGAAGCAACGAAGCTGCTCTTTGCAATGACGAAAGACCCGCACATGGCCGTGTCAGGCGCCGCCATAGCGGCCCTGGGTGCGCTTGCCAAAGCGAGTAGCGAGGAACCGGAAGAGGTCAAGCGCGCCGAGGGTGTGCACGATTCGATTCGTGAACTACTAGATCTCGAAGACAACGGCTTGCGTGCAGCTGCTGTGGCAGCGCTACAGAACAGCATCAAAGCCGGCGACCTCAGCTATCTGAGTGATGTCTATGCGAACGCGACCGGCGACGGTGGTTCCGAGCTACGCAATGCGTGCCTTGAAAGTGTGAAGGGGATCCTCACGCCGGAAGCTACGGCGCTGCTCGAATTTGGGCTGAGCGACGAGCACATCTACGTGCGCGATACGGCGCGCAAATTGTTGTCAGAGCGAGACCCAGAGCGCAGCTTCGAAGAAGAAGTGGAAGCAGCGGATCTACCTGAAGTGCCCGTTACGGCCTCCACCGAGATGGATGTAATCGATAACCCCATCGTCGAGATCGTCACGACGCGCGGCGTCATGGTGTTCGAGTTATTCCCGCGCGAGGCACCCTTGCACGTGTACAACTTCCTCGAACTCGCACGCCGCGGTCACTACGACGAGCTCGACTTTCATCGCGTCGTGCCCGACTTCGTGATCCAAGGTGGTTGCTATCGCGGCGATGGCAATGGATCGATCACCTGGCGCGAAGGAGAAGCGTTGCGACAAGAGTTTGGCACGCGCAAGTATGTGCGCGGCTCCTTGGGCATGCCGCGCAACAGCGACCCCGAGAGCGGTGGCAGCCAAATCTTCGTCAACCATCGTGCGACCCCGCACTTGGACGGCCGCTACACGATCTTTGGCGAACTGCGCGAGGGCTTGGACGTGCTCGATACGGTCGAGGTCGGTGACAAGATCCTGACCGTGGACATTCGGTCGTAGGGAGCGAAGAGGCGGCAAGCCAAACCGGCAACAAGACTACTCGTCCTGCAGGTCTTCGTACGAGCGCTTGTCCTGGGTCTCGACCGAAGTGGGAAAGCCGCAGGCCTCCCAACCGGGTTCGGAAATGCTGCCGTCCATCTCCGGCCAACCGCGGAATCCACCGTGCATGTTGGTGAGGGCGGTGTAGCCGGCATCCGCCAAGACTTGGCAGGCCATTGCGGAACGCTTGCCGATCTCACAACCCAAGATGAGCTGCCTCGATGGATCGAAGTGGCGCTGGACTATGCTGAGGAACGCGTTGTTGGGCGTCATCCGCCCCATCGCATCCGCTTCAAAGATCGGAACATTGTACGCGCCGTTTACGTGCCCGGCCACGTGCTCGCGCACGGTTCGAACGTCGATGAAGACGACCGCATCGTCGCCCTCCAACATGGCTTTGGCGCCGGCAGGATTGGTTGTTTCGTAACTCATTGGATCGTGATTTCGGGTGAGCGCAGCATCTTACTCGCCAATTGGGCGCGAAGTTGTGGCATGTCGCTTGAGCGTGCACCGGCAACAGTTACCCGCGGCTCAAAGCGCCATCCAGGGCGCCTCATTAGCGACGAGTGACAATAGTTGGGCAGAACTTGAGGGGCGGCGAGGGGCTCCGCGGCAGGTATTGGCCGATCCCAACCCCAGTCGCGGAACCAGAATATGAGATCCCCCCCTAACCCGCACGTGGAGCCACCGGCGCGCAAAAAAGTAGCCAAGGGTTTATCAACATGGCATGTGGACAAGCCGGACGCGCCCAGCCCAGTCAGGAATACTCTGATCGTAAACCCCTTTGTAGTAAGAACATATGCACTAAGGGGCAGCACGTGCGTGATGTGCATAACTCCAGCTGGGCTCTAGTTCGTGGCTTGCGACTGTCGAAAAGGAGGTATCGGATCATCTCAGCCCCCCTCGGCGGACCTCTCCCCGAGATCTCCACCTTGAGACCCGGTACTCACTGTCAACCTAGTCTCCATTGCTCTTCAGGGGATGCATATGCACCGCCTCCTGATTCTCGGCGCTCTCGGCCTCATAGCCGGCAGCCTGGGAGTGACCCACTTCACGAAAATTGAGAACCGCCTGAACGACTTGGATCGGTACCGCCGCCAAGCTCCCAATCAGACGCGTTCAATCGAAACGCAAATCGAGAACCTCAGTGGCGAACTGGCTTCGATTCGAAAGCTTGTTCGCGACCTGAGCAATACACCTAGCCCGGTAACCGACGATCTACTGGGTCGGCTCGACACCATCGAGAATGACCTGACTTCGGCGGTCGACAACATTCACGCGACAAAGGGCGGCTTGGCTGCGCTGGAATCGCAGAGTGCTGCATGGTCGCCGGACACGATCACGAAGCGAATGGCCGAGCTGAGCGAGGGTGTCTCGCGGTTGCAGTCCGGTGTCGACGAGCGCTGGAATGGAATCTCCTCCGTCATCAGCGCGACTGCTTCGATCGCGGAGCAGAATCAATCGCACCTGAGCACGCTCAACAGTGATGTGCACCGCAATGTCCGCGAGCTATGGCAGGACATGGTCGGCCCAACCGTGCAACTCGCGGGCGAGATGACGGTCGGCAGCGGGGTCTTGTTGAAGTCAGAAGCCATCTCCGGCACGGAAGACTTCCAGACCTTGTTGATCACATCTTGGCACGTCGTGCGAGACATCCGCGCCGACGCTAAGGAAGACGACCCGCCGATCCCGGTCTCGATCTACACCGAAGGTGGCGGCGTCTGGTACGAGACTGCGAGCCTGCTCGAGTTCGATGTCGAACTCGACACAGCCTTGCTGCGTCTCGACACCACGAAAGAGATGCGTCACGGAGCTCTGCTGCCCACGCGAGCCCAGCTCGAAGAGCAACGCACTTTCGACTCGATCTATGCCGTGGGTTGTCCGCTCGGCAACGATCCGATCCCGACTTCGGGTGAGATCGCCGACACGCATCACCGCGTCGATGGCAACACCTATTGGATGATCAGCGCCCCGACCTACATTGGTAACTCCGGCGGCGGGATCTATAACGCAGAGACAGGAGCCCTGCTCGGGATCTTCTCGAAGATCTATACGCATGGCAACCTGCGCCCAACCGTCGTGCCGCACATGGGTTTGGTCACGCCGCTCGGACAGATCTACGACTGGCTCGAGACCAAGGGCTACGCGAAACTTGTATCCGCGGAAGAGGAGTCCGGCGTGCGCCTAGCGCTTAGCCGTTGACTAAGAAACGAAGCTAGTCCGCAGCATCGTTCCTAAATCGGGAGGCCACGGCCTCCCGATTTCCATTGGCCTCTACGAATCGCTCTCTTTCAACGCGCTGCTAGCGACGGCTTAGTGACGGAAGTGACGCGCGTCGGAGAAGATCATCACTGCCCCACGTTCATCGCAGGCCTTGACTACTTCATCATCGCGCCTGGATCCGCCGGGCTCGACCAAGGCAGTGACACCGGCTGCGATAGCGGCCTCGACGCCGTCGGGGAAGGGAAAGAAGGCATCGCTTGCCAGAACGCTTCCTTGCGACCTTTCGCCGGCTTTGTCCGCGGCGATCTTGACCGAGTCCACTCGACTCATCTGACCCGCGCCAACGCCGACCACGGTGCGGTCCTTTGTCAGCACGATCGCGTTTGACTTCACGTGCTTCGCGATGCGAAGCGCGAACTCGAGCTCACCGACTTGGTCGTCCGTCGGCTGCGCTTTGGAGACGACGCGGAATTCGTCCGATCCTTCGGCCGTCAAGTCGCGGTCCTGCAGCAGGAAGCCGCCGACCATCTTCTTGACCTCCATGTCTCGCGCATCGCGGCTGGCCGGCCCAAAGGCGCCACACGCGAGCAGGCGCACGTTCTTGCCCCACTTCGCGCCGGTCGTCAGACGCTCGAAGGCGTCATCGTCAAAGCTGGGCGCGATGATCGCTTCAACGAAGCGCCCACCCGAGACCAGGAATTCGGCGCAAGCCAAGTCGACGGGACGCGTGAAGGCCAGTACCGAGCCGAAGGCCGACAAGGGGTCGCCCGACCAAGCTGACTCCAATGCGGTTGCGACATCAGTTCCCGTAGCGGCGCCGCACGGATTGGTGTGCTTGATGACGGCCGCGAAGGGTTCTTCGAACTCTTTGGCCAATGCAAGCGCCGCATCGAGATCGACCAGGTTGTTGAATGACAGCGCCTTGCCGGACAAGACTTCGGCCCCTGCGACTGACGGTTCCTTGCTGCCGCCGGAGCGATAGAAAGCTGCGCTTTGATGCGGGTTCTCGCCGTAGCGCAGCTCGAGCTCGCACTTGCCTGCCATGCTGAAGCCGGCCGGCCACTTCGAGTTACTGACCCCGTCCTCAAGATCGCGCTCGAACAACCAGGTCGAGATCGCCGAGTCGTAGCGCGCGGTAACCGCGAAGGCTTTGGATGCCAGGCGTCGGCGCAACGCATCGCTGAGCGCTCTCTCACCCTTCTGCAATTCGTCCAGCACTTCGCCGTAGTCGGCAGGGTCGGTGACGACTCCGACGTAGCGGTGGTTTTTTGCCGCCGATCGCAGCATCGAGGGCCCGCCGATATCGATTTGCTCGACCGCCTCGGCGCGTTCAACGCCTTCGCGCGCGACCGTGGCTTCGAAGGGGTACAGATTCACGACGACAAGATCGATGCCTTCGATCTCGTGCTCGCTCATCGCGCTGACGTGCGTGGCTTCCTCGCGCAGCGCCAAGATGCCGCCGTGTACCTTGGGATGCAGCGTCTTCACGCGGCCGTTCATCATCTCCGGGAAGCCCGTGTACTCCGAGACTTCGCGCACGGGGACGCCGGCCTCGACCAACATCCGATGTGTTCCGCCAGTCGAGAGCAATTCGATGCCCATCTGGCTGAGTTGCCGGGCGAAGCCATCGATGCCGGATTTATCCGAAACGCTGATCAGAGCGCGCTGAATGCGGTGAGCCATGAGATCTGACGGGAACCGTGGGAAGTCCGAATGAGAGGCAGGAAAGGCGGATGGTAGCGTCCCAAAGGGCGGAGGGTCGAGCGTAGACTCGTGCCCCCCTCATGAAGTTTCTGCAGAACCCCATCCGAATCAGTTTCGGCCTGTTCCTATTCCTCGCTCTGGCCTCGGGCGGCTCCCTCTGGCATTTCCTGGGCTGGCATCCGTTGTTGGCTTGGGTGCTTGGAGCGAATGTCGCTGCGCCCCCAGTCTGGTGGATCGACAAGCATCAGGCAGGTCGCGAAGGGCTGCGCGTCCCGGAAATGGCCCTGCACCTGATCGCCGCCGTCGGAGCGGTCCCGGCCAGCTGGCTGTCGATGTCGATGTTCCGGCACAAGACCCGCAAGCCGATCTTCCGCTACCTGTACCTCGTGCTGCTGCTACTGCAGGTTGGCGCGTTCGCTTGGTGGCTGGGCTTGATGGGTTGAGGCGAAGCTCGATCAGGGAGCGCTCAGGAAGTCGATGGTCCGCTGCATCAGGCGCGGGCCTTGACCGGTGTCCAACATTCACTGAGCGTGCGCGTCCCCTTCCGGGGTGACCATCAGCTTCTAATCGCTGACGCGCTCGAACTGGTCCTGGATGTCGGGCAAGCGCGAACGACCAGATCCATAGAAGTCTTTGCGCGCTATGATGAATAGTTTGCGGCCCCGGATGCGCGCGGGATCGTCGATCGACGAGGCCGCGATCAACACGATGCGATCGAGCTCGGCCAGCAAGCTTGCCCGCGCCGAAGCCCCCGTCCCGAGTCGAGAAGGACACGGCTGCGGGGTATCGCGAAGCGCCGCTAGGGCACGAGTTGCTTCAAGACTTCGTCGACATCATGAGTCGGTGCCTGGCACGCGAAGTCCTGGCATAGATACAGCGTCGTCTTGTCGTCGCGAGATACCTGCGCAGCCGCAAAAGGTGCCAGGCGTCCGATCGCCGGATCATCGCCTTGCGGCCGCACGATCACAGCGACATTCGGCAGGAAGCGGCTCATAATCGTGCTCCTAACTTGCTCGAACTCAACCGGGTCCTTGCCCGCAGCGATGACGAGCTCATGCGTCGGCCCACTGATGAAGTCCACCGCCACCATCATTTGGGTGAAGTTCGACGGATTAAGTGCGACTTGGCCGGAGAAGGCGCGAATCAATTCGTCGCAGCGCTCTTCGTAATGAGTGCGGCCCGACAGACGAGCGAGTCGCACCAAGTTGTAAGCAGCGACCGAATTGCCAGAAGGGATGGCGCCGTCGTAGGCATCCTTGGGTCGCGTGATGAGTACATCACCGTCGTCGGGATTGACGTACATACCGCCCACCTTCTGATCCCAGAAGTGTGCGAGCTGGGTGTCTTGCAGTTCGAGAGCAGCCTTTAGGTAACGCTCCTCAAAGCACGCTTCGTACAGTTCGATCAAACCCCAGATCGCGAAGGAATAGTCCTCGACCATTCCCGATTGGGAAGGCACGCCCAGGCGTGTCAACTTGTACAGGCGCCCCTTGTCATCGCGCAGCTTGCTGAGCAAGTGATCCGCGGCGCGCTTAGCGACATCTCGGTACTCCGCATCATTCAGCGCGCGCGCACCCAGCGAGAAAGCGGCGATCATCAGACCATTCCAGTCCGTCAGAATCTTGTCGTCCTTCAACGGATGGATGCGAGGTTCGCGATGAGTGAACAAGCGCTTGCGAATGGATTCGATGCGCGCCGCCAGCTCATCGGGCTCCATGTCCGTCACTTCGGCCATGGCTTCCAGCGTGCGCGGTTGGTGCAACAAACTGTGTCCTGGATTGTCTCCACCTGCTTCGTCGCTGAAGTTGCCGCCCGCGACGACTCCGTACCAGCGCGCTGCGAGAGCACCGTCTTCCTCGCCCAGGACTTCAATCAATTCTTTGGGCGTCCAGACGTAGAACAAGCCCTCGACACCTTCGCTATCAGCATCTTCCGCTGAATAGAAGCCGCCGCGAAAGTCGGTCATATCACGCAACACATAGCTGAAGATCTCGCGTGCCGTCTTTTCATAGAACGGGTTCTGCGTCACTTGAAAAGTCTCGAGATAGACCATCGCCATCAACGCTTGGTCATAGAGCATCTTCTCGAAGTGAGGCAGGAACCAACGCGCATCCGTCGAGTAGCGGTGAAAGCCGTGTCCCAAGTGATCCCAGATGCCGCCCCTGCGCATGGTTTGCAGCGTGCGCTCGACCATCTCCAGCGCTTGTGCACTGCCCGTGCGTTTGTGGTAGCGCAACAGGAAACGCATGTTGTGCGGAATCGGAAACTTCGGCGCGCGACCAAAACCGGGGTTCTTCTGATCGAAGCTGCCTTGCAACTGCGAGAAGGCAAGGTTCAGCACTTCCGGCGTCAATGCCTGACCGGGTGATCCCAAGGTGTTGTTCCGCAGGACGATGGTCGCGTTCTCGGCCGCCGTCTCGACTGCGATACGATCCTTGCCCCACGCATCGGCAAGACCCTTGGCGATATCCATCAAACCCATGCGCCCGTGCAGGCCACGCTTGGGGAAGTAGGTGCCGGCAAAGAAGGGCTTGCGCGCTGTCGTCAACACGATCGTGTTCGGCCAGCCTCCGCGCCCCGTCATAGCCTGCGTCACGCGCATATAGATCTCGTCGACATCGGGTCGCTCTTCGCGATCGACCTTGATGCAGATGTAGTAGTTGTTCAGGAGAGCCGCAACTTCATCGTCCTCGAAGCTCTCGTGCTCCATTACGTGACACCAGTGACAGGTCGAATAGCCGATGGAGAGAAAGATCGGCTTGTCTTGCTCGACTGACGCCTTAAAGGCTTCCTCACCCCAGGGATACCAGTCCACGGGGTTGCGGGCGTGCTGCAGCAAATAAGGGCTTTGCTCGAAGACCAGGCGGTTGAATTCCTTGCCGCCATCGGTCGGCAGCTTCGCGATCTCTTCAGCCGAAGGCAGCGGCTTGCGTGACTGCGATTCTGTGTGCTCGACCTGCGCGTCGTGACTGTGGTCGTGTCCATCACCAGGCGCATGGACATGATCCTGCTGAGCAACCGCGGCGAGGACAGGTGAACTTGCGAAGAGGGTCGACGCCTGTGTAACGATCGTGCTGAAGAGCAGCCCGGTCGAGGCGAGTGTGCGGAGGGTCATCGGAGTCACTGCAGTGGAAGAGGAGTTCAGCTCGCGGAGCCAGTCAACTTGTCGATCACCTTCAGCAAGTAGGGTGCCGAAGAGGTGCCTGCGTAGCCATCCAGGAAATTCCCGTCGGCGTCAGCGAACAGCACGAAGGGCAACATCATCGCGTCCTCGAGCTTCATTGCGAGCTGGACGATTTCCTGCTCTGGAGCGTCGGCATCGGCGGAGAGCGCAACGAAGTGCTGCTGCATCGCGGGAGCGACTTTGGGGTGCGGAATGGCGCCCTGCACGAGGGCGCGGCATTGGCTTCAGAGTTCGCGGCCGAATTCGATGAAGACGAGTTTGCCCTCGTCTTTGGCCTGAGCGAGAGCATCTGCGAAACGCGTGTGCCAGTGCAGAGTGCCTTGATCGTCGAAGTGGGGATGAGCTGTCCGTGCGGTCATACTTGGATAAGAATCGAGCCGAGGCTCTATGGTTCGAAGGATGCGGCGCGTCATTGTGCACGATCTGGAAGCATGAAGAGCCGGATCGGGCTATCCTTCTGCTTCATTTCGATGTCGAGTCCTGCCGAATCCAAGAGTGTGCGTATCACCTTCGTAGCCGCCGCGGCGCTGGGCCTGCTTTTTTGCGGGTGTGGTGCGTCGGACCCAAGCCCGCAGACGCCTGATACGGAGCGTAGCACCAGCGCGTTGGCAGAGTTGCCGCACGTGCTGCTGATCACGGTCGACACACTGCGTGCCGACCGCCTCGGCTGCTATGGCTACGGCCGTGACACCTCGCCGCGAATCGACGACTTTGCGGAGAACGCGGTGCGCTTCGAGCACGCCTTTGCCGTCGCCGGCACGACGCTGCCTTCGCACCTCTCGATCATGACATCCTTGTGGCCGCATCAACATGGCTATGTAGCCAACAAGGGTGCCATCAAAGGGCCATTCAAGAGCGGCGAGGGACGCAACACCGCAGCCGAGTTCTTTGGTCAAGCCGGGTATGAAACGGCAGCCTATGTCAGCGGGACGACCGTCAAGAGGACGACTGGAATCCAGGCTGGCTTCACGACCTTCGATCAGCCCGAGACGATCAATCGACTGGGCGCGTTGACGGTCGATGAAGCGCTGAAGTGGCTCGATCTGTTTTCAGAGTTTGGCACGAAGAAGAACGGTGATCCGCGCCGCTTCTTCATGTGGATTCACCTGTGGGATCCGCACGAGCCCAACACACCGCCCGCGCCCTACGACTCGATGTTCGAGCGTGACGGCGTCGTCGAGAAGACGTTAGCACGACACAAAATCGATCTCGAAGCTCTACGCAACGGCTTCAGTGACTTCGAGAAAGCGCGCATGTTCTTTCCCGAGCTCGTCGAGCCATTGAAGCGCGGCGGAGATGTCGTTCTTCCAGAGCTAACGCTTGATCACCTGACTCAACTGCACGATCTCTACGACGGTGATGTGCGATACACCGACGACCAGATTGGCCGCGTGCTCGATTGCCTCGACCAAAAGGGTTTCACCGGCAACACCATCGTTGCGCTGACCTCTGACCACGGCCAAGCACTCGGCCAGCATGATTGGCTTGAGCACGGCCGGATTCAGATTGAGAACATCCATGTGCCGATGATCGTGCGCTTCCCAGGTAGCACCATCGAACAACCGCGCGTCGTTGAGAACGTCGTATCCAGCGTGGACTTGATGCCGACTCTTGTCGCACGTATCGACGCACCGATGCGGACGAAGTTTCTTCAGCAAGCCTCGGGCTCAGACGCCCTCTCGCCCGAGTTCGACCGCCCCTTCGCCTTTAGCCATCGCTCAGAACGCGACCGCGACAACTGGGAAAGTGGTCGCAAATTCGGACTAACCTTCGATGGTTGGAAGTACTACCACCTCGAAGAAGGCGATGATCAGCTGTACGAGTTGACCACGGACCCCGACGAGCTGATTAACGTCGCAGCCGACCACGAAGGCCGTGTCGCGAAACTGGAGCGCATCGTCAAGACGATCCTGGCGACGCGCCCAGCCGGCGACAGCGCAACCGGCACGGTGACACCGGAGGATGCCGCCGCGATGGAAGCCGAACTGAAGTCGCTGGGCTACATGGGCGACGAGTAACTTAGGACGAGCTCTCGTTCGAATCGCTGCAGACCCCATCCAGCAACCTGCGTTCAATCAATCGCAGCGCTAGCAGCCCGCCAAAAAATGACAGGTTCATGAATTGGATTCTGCGGACCAATCGGCAAGTTGCCATGCTCTGCTCATAGTTGAATGTTATTCGTGGGTCCTCGTAACGCTGCCAGGCGAAGCAGAGATCGCGAGGCATGGATCGGAGTTTGTAGGGCGAGCTGCTAGAGTTGCGACATGCACACAATCCTCGCATGCCTACTTTTCTTATCAGGCTTCGCCTCGGAACCGGATAGTCCCGCAGAGCTTCGGGCTGCTGTGATGGAACACGCGGACCAGTGGACCGGCAAGGCGACTGGGGCGAGATGGCTGCTAGAACAGGTCGGCTTCCAAGTCGAGCCGTTGACGAAGGCCTCGATACAGCGCGCCGACTTGATCGTGTTTGGCACCTTTACGAACAACGATCCGGGCTTCCATGACTTCGTCTCCAAGCATCGCGATGCCTTGCTGCGCCATGTGGAAGGCGGAGGCGTCATCTTAGAGCTCGCGCAGAGTGATCAGTCAGGCGCGCGCGTTGCCTTTCTTCCGGAGGGCTGCGAGGTCCTGCGTTGCGATCGAGATCACGATCAGCTGCGCGTCGCGATCGAGGGCCATACCCTGGCCAGCGGCGCGTGGCTCGCAAGCGATGGTGCGACGACCTTCGATGTCTTGGATGACAAAAAGCTCAGTTGGGAAGTCCTGAATCAGTGGACTGGCTGTCAGGCCGTGCTGTACTCGGGTGGCAGTGGCGAAGAGTACGCGGCATTGGTCGAAGCCGCGCACGGCAAGGGTCGCGTGCTTGTCTCATCACTGTGGCTGGACAAGCTGCGGGATTCGGAAGGCATGCCTGTCGCGCCGGAGTCACAGCTGCAGGCGGCGCTCTCTTTTGGCGCTCAATTGGCGATCTATGTCGGGCAGGTGCGCGACGGCCTCGAACCCGATGTCAAGGCTAAGGGAGCTCCAATCGTACTTGCTGTTGGCCCCATGCTTGGACACATCAGCGACAATGAGGCACACATCTGGATGCGCCCCGTTGAAGAGGGCCGACACATTTTGTCGGTGCGAGCCAACGGAAAGACGCATTCCTTTCGAGCAGAGGCTAAGTCGACCAATGACCGTTGCGTGGTGTGGAAACTGACTGGACTGGAAGCGGACACGCACCACAGCTATCAAATTGAGAGTGAACGCGAAGTGATAGCATCGGGCCCTAGCTGTCAATTCTGGACAGCACCGGATACGGGGCAGCCTTCACGAGTGGCACTCGCCTTCGGTTCGTGCGCCGGCTCCGAGCCATCGCCCATATGGTCAACCATCGAACTTGCAGGTGCAGAAGGCTTGGTCTTGATGGGCGACACGCCCTACATCGACACGACCGACTTGCAGACGGCGCGCGAGAAGCATCGGCGCTTCCTCGAGCTTCCCGGCTTGGCGCGCCTGGGTCGGAGCATGCCGGTCTGGGCCACTTGGGATGATCACGACTTCGGCCGCAACAACGCCGATGGAAATCTCGCGGGGAAGGAGAACAGCCGCCAGGCCTTCGTCGAGTACCGCGCGCTGCGCTCCTACGGCGATGGCGAGCTTGGGATCTACACATCCTTCAGGCGCGGTCCGCTCGAGGTCTTCCTGCTCGATACACGCTACTTCTCACGCACAGCCCCAATCAAAGAAGGAAGCGACCTGATGACGTTGCTCGGCGACGATCAGTGGAAGTGGCTCGAGGCTTCGCTGCGTGCATCGAGCGCCGCTTTCAAAGTGCTGGCATGCGGCATGATCTGGGACGACAAGAAGAACTCGGAGTCCGATGATTGGGGCCACTACCCACACGAACGCGAACGCATCGAAAGCTTCATTGGGAAGAACGACATTGGTGGCGTGATCTTGCTCGGCGGAGACATTCATGTGTCACGCCACTTGGCCTATCCCGAAACCGTCGCGCGCGCGGGCTATCAGCTCGAGCAACTCATCGTTTCGCCGATGCACGGCCGCACGATCCCCAGCTTGGACATCCCCCATCCGGCCCTGCTGTGGAGCTCACGCGAGCCGAACGTCTTCCTGATGTTGGAAGCGAGCACACTTGGGAAGCGCCCGACTTTGAGCGCCCGTTGGATCAAGGATATTGGACGCGGAGCTGGGCGAGAACTGCGTAGAGTCGACTGGACGCTAGCTGACTTCACCAAGTCCAAGTAGGAGGCGGAACGAGCGAGGCACCTCGCCCATTCCGCCGCAATTCGATCGTCAGTTCACTCTGGCCGCACGCCGAGCGTCACGCTGGAGTGGCTCTAGCTGACTTCCAAGATCTCCGTCGCTTGGCTCGGGAGCAACACACTGAGATGACCCGCATGCGTTTCCTCGACTGGCGCGTGACGCGTCGTCCTGTCTTGCTCGGTACACCAAGAGAGCAGGTAGCGGTTCTTCCCCATGACTTCAATCGCGCCCTTGCCTGCGAATCTACGAGTTGCACAGCCACACGGCGGGGCTCGGGAAGGCGGTGCTCGCGTTGGCAGTCGTCCTCGATATCCCTGAAGACTTCGTGACTCTCCTGGGGTCCATGCAAGGACACGCGATAGGTTTCGGCTCCGGGCAAGACCTGCTTTCCACGACCCTGCTCGTCCGTATGAACGCACATCTTCTGCTGACGCTTGCGAGCATCTGGAGCGAGCACTCGGTCAATCGAACAAGACTTATGTACAGGCTCTCTTTGCTGGGCGGGTCCCCGCTCGGGTGCGCGCGACAGAAGAATAGCCACTTCAAAGTCCCCCTCCGCATCGGTTTTCAACTGCGCTCCCCACTCGGAGTACAGATCGCCGGCTGTGCCCCTATGGCCGAAGCGTACGCTGCCAGGCAGACCGTCGTAGTGCTTAGGTGCCGTATCAGCTGAAGCATGAAAGAGCAAACCGGCGGAAGCGCGGGACTGTCGTCCTAATCGAGGACCTGCCCATGGATGCTCACCAATCGTTCACGAGGCACTCGTAGCTCAGTACTGTGCTGTAGTTCGCCTGAGTCGAAGCTCCACAGCGTTGCGCCATAGTCTTCGGCGGCCAGCTTCCAGATCGTGTGGCCGCCCTTCGCAGCGCGCACCTCGATGCGGCCACTCTTCGCATCCAAGTCGTGCAGAGGGGCATATTCGTGCACGTTCAGATTGCCTTCATCCAGGGGCTCGCCTGACAAGCTGTCAACGAGCTGCAAGCTTAGACCCACACCCGGGCTCATCTCCAACTCAATCACTTACGGCTCGGGGCAGATCAAGTACGGGGCTCACCAGAGCCTTCGCAAACGGGAGGCCATCCGGTGACTTCGCATCACCAAACACGGTGGAAGCATCAGCGATTGGAGCAGAAACACGCTTCACTGCCTTCCCGGATCGATCAGCAACCGGCGCCGCTAGTGCGCCGAAAGACGAGTGAATCACCGTTTGCGAAGCCTGCGCCAGCTCAGCAAGCACCGGATCTGCCTGGGACGACTGAGAGGAGAGCCAGAAGGGCAATGCCGCCGTGAAGACCACCAGCGTTGCGAGTCCCAAACCGAGAGCACGAGCGTTCAGCGACCACTTGCGACCCAAACCCATCAAAGCGAGTAGGCAAGCGAAGCCGTTGAATTTGAGGCTGCGCTCCATCCGGTCCTCGGCAGGTAAGGCAGCGCGCATCTTCTCCAGCCCAAGCGTGATCCTGCTGCGCACCGTGGGCGCCGGCACTTGCAGACGCTGCGCGATTTTGCGTGGTTCGAGTTGTTCGAAGAAGCGCAAGAGCAGCGTGCTACGGAAGGGCTCCTCGAGTTGAAGCACACTGCCGAGCGCTCCCGTGAACTGGGAAATATCGATGCCTGATCTTAGTTCGCCTGCCCGCATGGCTGTTGATCCATGGAGAGCGCCTGATCCTGGGCGCGCGCTAAATTGGCAGACTCAGGGCACAGATGCGCGCGTGCTACGTATGGGGCAGTGGAAGCTCGCTCAAGATAGCGAGTTGCCCCGGCCCAGCCTGCAGGCACTGCAGCCACGCTGCGCCTATTCAGATTCAAGTCTTCATTACAGAAAGGAAGCATTGCCATGCCCTATTTCGCGATTTTCGATCCGCGCTATCTTCTGATCGTCGGACCTACTTTATTGCTGGCAGCGTGGGCAAGCATGCGCGTGAAGTCGACCTTCACGCGCTACTCGCGTGTCGGCGTATCGAGTGGCATGACCGGCGCTCAAGCGGCAGCCGCCGTCGCGCGTGCAGGTGGAGCTCAGGTGAGCATCGAGCGCGTCGACGGATTCCTTAGTGATCACTACGACCCGCGCTCGAAGACACTACGGCTTTCGCCGGATGTCTTTGACGGTCGCTCCGTTGCATCCATCGCGGTGGCCGCCCACGAGGCGGGCCATGCCATACAAGATGTGGCGCGCTACCCGGCACTCGCTCTGCGCAGCCGACTAGTGCCCGTCGCATCCATCGGCTCGAAGCTGTGGATCTGGATCATGATGGCGGGCTTCCTGATGGTCAGCAGACCACTGATGCTGGTCGGTGTCACTTTGCTCGGTGCCACGGTCTTGTTCCAGCTGGTGACTCTGCCCGTCGAGTTCGACGCGTCGAATCGAGCGAAGCAGGTGCTGGCCACGACAGGCATCGTCAATACGCAAGCCGAGGCGGAAGGTGTCAGCAAAGTCCTCTCGGCCGCGGCGCTGACCTATGTCGCAGGCGCGCTGACGGCTGTCTCGACCTTGCTCTACTACTTGCTCCCGATGTTGACCGGCCGCCAAGAGGACTGACTACCCACAGCAACATGGTCAAATGAAAGCCGGCGCACATCCCTCTGGACGCGCGCCGGCTTGCAAGAACGAATGCTTCGACGGATCAGGGGCAGAAGGTGACCGTCAACGCGTCACTCGTGTTGAATGCCGCGCCACCCCCTGCCGGGTCGCGGTACCAGTACTGGAAGCTCCAGGTTGAGCCGGCGTTAATTTGACCCGAAGCCTGGGGCGGGTTTGTTAAATCGACCGTGTAGGACGCGATCCCAAAGATGCCCGAGTTGATGATGGGCAAGCGTTGCATCGGACTCGTCACGCACAAGAAGCCGGAGCCGAAGGGCACCTGCTGCTCGCCGGGGCCGTAGAAGAAGATGCCATTTTGGTTGGGAGCCACTGGATCAGCGCTCAGCGCAAGGTTGTTCGCGGAGACGCTAGCGCTGCCGGTGAAGTCAATCATGGCCGACAAGCCTGTCGAGTTTGGAACGGACGTGCAGGTGTTTGAAATCGAGCAACCCGTCGCAGCCTCCGCAACGGCTGCAGCCGCATCGACTCGGCCCCATCCGGCGCGCACATCGAATCCGGATGCACCAATGTCGATTGCCGTGTCCTGCAAAATGTCCGCGATCTCAGTGCGGGTGATGCCAGGGTTGGCCGAGATCATCAGGCCCACAATGCCGGCGATGTGCGGCGAGGCGAATGAGGTACCGCTAGATATCCCGTAGCCATTCCCAAGGTTCGTGCTGAGCACCTCCTCGCCAGGGGCGCAAATGAAGACCTGGGGTCCGCCACTTGAAAAGCCAGAGACGGCGCCGTTGTCATTGGTTGATCCGACAGCGGTAATTTCAGGCAGATAGGCGGGATAGCCAACGTTGTTCGAGCCGCCGCTGTTCCCAGATGCGTTGTTGATCCAGACGCCGCTACCAATCGTCGCGCTCGTCACGGCAGCGTCGATAGCTGCCGAGGGACCGACGCTCAGGCTCAATGTGATAATCCGTGCGCCTTCATCCGCAGCGTACAGGATCGCGTCATCGAGGATTGAGCCGTCCGGGAAGGAAGACCCCACCGGCACGGGCATGATCGTGCAGCCATCATTCGCACCGAACCCACCGGCCACACCGGAGATACCGATGCCGTTGTCCGTCCGAGCGGCAACGATGCCGGCGACGAACGTCCCGTGGAAGGAAGACGAGACGACGTCGTTGTCACCATCGCCAAAGTCCCAACCATAGAAATCGTCGATGAAGCCGTTCGCATCGTCGTCAACGCCGTTGATCGGGTCGGCGAGCTTCTCCCAACGATTAGGTGCCAGGTCGGGGTGGAAGATGTCGGTGCCACTATCGAGCACCGCGATCCTTACGCTGGGGTCACCCGTCTCGATGTCCCACATATCTTCCGCACCAATGTCGGCGCCGGACGATCCACCAGTCTGCCCCGTGTTGTTCAGCGCGTACTGATTCGGGTATTGCGCGTCGTTCGGCACGCCGATCCACTCGCCGAAAGTATTGACGGTCACGAATTCGAAGAGGCCTGTGGCCTCCAGTGCTGCGACCATCTCGACCGGATCCTGGCCTTCCGCCAGTTGCAGGTCCGAGATGCCGAGACGGTTCGTGCGCAAGGTGTTGAGCAGCGAGACGGACTCGACGAGCGGGTTCTGCTCGGTGTTCAGATGGGTGATGAGTTGGTCCTGCGTCTCGATCGGCGCGCGCCAGCGCAAGCTGATGACATCGGGATTGACGACGTAGTTACCGCCCATGGAGTCGCGCTGAATCCACTGACCATTTTCTTTGATCAGTTCAACGTCGGACGCCAGTGCCGCGGCAGCTGGGCAGAGGAAAAACAGGGGGAACGCAAGTCGGTGAGATCGACGCATTGGTTCAATTAAGGTGACGGGGAAGAATGGGACATCACTAGCTTAGCTTGTGTGGCCCAGCTTGGTTGGGATTCGGCGTACGAGCCCACTAGAAAAGGCGCGCATCGCGGGGGTGCGAGCCCAGGGGCAAAATCGACTCCTACCCGAGGGTCGTTCGAGGCCTACACAAATCCGGAAGGATGAGCTCTAGCAGGCCGCCCCCGACACATGCTTGCTACGGACGGATGATCATTTGCAGGGCCTCGGACAGCTCAGAACCAAAGGGGCCTGCCGGGTCGCGGTACCACCACTGCCCATGCACTGTCACGCCCGGCGTCAGCCCTCCGTCGATGCCACTCTGAATCCAGGCACCAAAGTCATACCGCAGCTCGCCGCTGCAAGCTGCAGCTCCACTCGCGAATTGTGGCGGCGTACGCTGCAAAGGTCCCTTCACGCAGCGGCGGCCCGAGTTGAAGGGCGCGTTTGCAGGGCCGAAGCCGTAGAAGAAGAGTCCGGGCTGGGAAGCTGGCGTGCTTGACCCAACCACTTCGAAGGGAGTTCCCGGAGTCACGCTCGGTGTACCAACACCCGAGACCGTAACCACGCAGCCTTCCGCGTGCGGAGCGGCCGCGCAGTAGCTGCCTTCAAAAGTCTCGTTCAGCAACGTGAAGCTGTCACGGATTACGCCGTTCTCGCGCAGGAAGCGCGCGTCCAATCGGCCTCCGTCGACATCGATCACCATCGAGCCAAGCTCCATGCGCGCTACCGTCATGACCGGGTGGTCCAGGGCGCCGGAGCTCAGCTTCGAAGAGGATCCAGCCACCGCATAGACTGTTCCAGCATTGCCGCCCGCAGCCTTGTTGTACGCACCATTGCCCTGCGGATCGCCATCACCGGAATCGACGGCCATGGTTCCTGGATCGAAAGAACTCGAGAGGCCGTAGTGACCATCGAGCAACATCGAGCGCTCATAGCTATGACTGTGTCCGCACAGCACGAGGTCGACGCCGACCGACTCGAGCATAGGCAGAAAGTTCTGCCGCATCTCCATCAGGTTGACTTCGGTGTCTGAATCGTGCGACCCCTTCGTGTAAGGCGGGTGGTGCCAGAACGCGATCGTCCAATCCTGGGTCGTGTTCATGATGTCCGCCTCTGCCCACAGGTACATCGCTCCACCTACAGCACGGTTGGTGCTGTCTGAGTCGAGACATATGAAGTGGATGTTGGCGTGATCGAAGGAGTAGTACGCCTCGGTGCCAGACGCCAGTCCTCCGGCTTCACCGGCCGTGGGCATTTCAAACAGACCAAAGTAGGTGTTGCCCGTATTCTCGTGGTTACCGCGCGTCGGCCACATGCTGCTGCGACGCAGCGTAGTGGGATACATGTCAAAGACGGCGGCTTGGTATTGAGGAGTCGTCCCATTCGGATAGGCGTTGTCGCCCAGCATCAGGAACACATCCGGCGCCGCGCCGGAGTTGAAGGAGGTCCAAGCATCGCGCACATCGCGCGCATCTTGGTTAGCTTCACCTGAATCGCCGAGCACCCAAATGCGCACGGGCTCAACGGTGCCAACGGGAGGCGAACTGCGGAAGGTGTGCCCAAAATCCGCTCCCGCAAGCACCTCGGTGAAGGTCTCAACCGAGTAGTAGTAACGCGTCCCCGGCATGAGGCCTGTCAACTGAATCAAGTGACTACGGCCCGTCGCCGGGTCGTCTACGAAGCTCGTCAGCTGACTCGGATCGAGGCCATAGCGTACTCGCCCCGAGGTGGTCGTCGCTGTGCGCCATTTGACGAATGCCGACGTTTCGGTCGTGAGTTGCATGTAGGGACCGCGCGAGATCAAAGGCACATCCGTGCCGATCAACTCCGCATCGAAGCTGATGTCCGAGCTCGTGATCGACGACTGATGCACCTCGATTGCCAGCCAATTCGGACCGGGCACTAACAGGGTCTCGTCCAGATTGAACCAGAAGAAGTTATTCTCCTCCGCGTCCGACATCGCGCCCACGGCCAGCGTCGTATACGTGATCGGAGCGGCAGGCATATTGGTGCTGACGATCTGAGTGCCGTTCAAGAACGCAATCGCCCCGTCGTCACGTAGCAGTCGCAACAGCAGCATGCTGTAGGCTGCGGGGTTGACGACGTTGAACTCGTGCCGGAAGTAGGTGGTCTCGTGCTTATTGGCCGAGTTTCCGCCATAGCTAAGGGTCGTCGCCTCATCGCCATCGCCATACCCGAGCTGCGCTGCACCCGAGGACCAGGCGTTGTCATTGAAAGCTGGTGCTTGCCAGGCCGTGCCCTGATCGGATCCGTCATCAAGATACTTCCACACGGCACCTGTCTGGATCAGGGTGTCCGTGACTTGGGCAGTTGCAGTACCCATGCCAAGGAACCACCAGCACGAGGAAGCGAGTAAGAAGGAGGAGAGAGACAACTTCATCGATTTGAGCCTCTTGTGCGAGAGGGAGCGGAATGAGCGGCAGGTGTGTGGGCACGAGCGGATGCTTCGTGCTCAGGGTCACGAATCGGAGTGGATTCGTGAATCGTCGTCAAGCGGTGCAGTTCCGCTTCGAGTGTTCGTTGGCGGGCAGCGAGTGCACGCATGGCGCCCGTGGCGCGCTGCTTGGGTGCCAGCTGCTGACACGCGAGCCGGCTGGCACGCAGGCTCTGGCGGGCCGATTCGATGCGACCGGCTTGCGCGAGAACTTCGGCCTTACGTAGCAGCCAGCCTTCTTTGCGCGAGAGGCTCTCAAGCATTAGGTCGAGCTGGCGCACGGCTTCGTCTGCTTGCTCACAACGCAGCGCTTGTTCGATGGCCGCCACGACCAAAACCGGTAAGCGCCCCATCGAAGCCAGTGCCTCATGCAGACGCTTCGTTGCTGCGCGCCCTGTCGGATCGACAAGCCATGCGAGTCGCACTCGTTCAAGCTGCAGTTGCGGGTCCGGACGCGCGCCAGCAGTCGCGCACTTGTCAAGATCGGCCAGCGCCAGAGTCATGCGACCGAGCGCTTCATGACATGCCGAACGCAACAAGAGAGCATTCGCGTCGAGTGGATCTTGCTGCAAGATCCGATCGAGGCGCTCGATTGCGAGACCATGAGACCCAAGGTCTATAAAAACACGCGCGAGAGTCGGCTCGAGCCCTTCAGTTTGCGGCCAGTGCGATTTCACGAGCTGCAAATCTTGCAGCGCGGCTGAGTAACGGCGTGCCCGTCGCAGCAGCTCGGCCCGCTGCACACGCATCTTCGCCGTGCGGCTCGAAACATCGAGCAAAGCACGGTCCATGTCCGCAATACGGACATCGAGCTGTTCGTGAGCCGTCGCAGGGGCACAAAGCAGCGCGAGGAGAAGCAGCAGGCGCGAGGAGAGCATGGCAGGCTGACTCGGGGCGGGAGAGCCGACGGAGCCAGCATACCCTGCGCGCTGCGATCCTTGGGCTAGGAGATGAGTAGGCGGCATTCGCCCCCGATTGCCGACTGCTGCTAGCGGCTCGAGACTGCTGGCTAACGGTTACTGGCACATCTGGCTGGGTCCGCCTGAGAATTCGGGCCTTAGGATCAGAAGCAGCCCTATCATCCCGCCGGAAAAGAGTGGTTCGCACAGCACCGGTCCTCGAACACAGCTCTGCCTTCCACCAAGTCCCCAAACACCCTGTCTTTCGGCGCGGGACGACCATTAGGAATTTAATGCACCGTGATCTGCATTCGATGACCGGCGCTGTGCGATCCGCTCTCTTCTAACACCCCGCTAAAGGAACCGATCGTTGGCCCAAGGTGTCGACGACGAGCAGGGCTGCATCTGTTGCTTTCGAGCGCCACGGCTGTGCCTTCACTGGCTTGGCGATACAAATGCAGCCATTCACATGCGCAGCAACGCGTCAGGCTTTGACCACGACATCCGCCACACGCTCACAAAGCGCATCGACATCCGCTTCGTCGTGATACAGCCCGAAGCCAAAGCGGAGACGATCGCCGCGATAGTCCGTGATCACGCCGAGCTTGCGCAGGGCTTGATGCAGCTCGGCAGCGCGTT
>JBLFWN010000083.1:0-28281 GCA_047611405.1 Planctomycetota bacterium
GATCGAGTAGTGTCCAAAGTCACGGGGTAGAGATCGATGGCCGGGCCTAGTTTTCCTTCAGATTTACAACTCGAAAGCTCTATCACGCGGCCAGGCCGATTGATTCCCCCTATCCGACATGCAGACTTTGGACTACGCAGAGGGGCACGAGAGCCAATTGGAGTCGCGGCCGCGACCTCCTAATCATTTCCCCATCCCAGAGGTGGGCCATTCGTGGCGCTCCAATTGTCGCATCGAATGAGAATCGCGCATTCCAGATCATCGCCCAAAACCACGGACTGTGGCGACTGCCCCATGCGTGGTTGTGACTCGGGATTCACCCCTCTTTGAGAGGGAACTGTCCCTGCACCGTGACCCACACAGAACTGCAGGCATGAGCGAGCAAGTCCCCTATCCGCCTGCCACAATGAGGGCCCGAGCAGCGCTCGCCTGAGTCCAGATCAGTGCGAGCTACATATCCGCCGCGCCATGGCTGGGATCCAGCAAGGCTTGGGTCGCAAGCCGTGGTGAGCCTCATGAAGAATCCAGCCATGACACCAGTCTCGAGGACGTGGGGCACGAAGCGTACGACCTGCCTGTGGTTGTTGGCATGCCTATGCGCGTGCAACGCAACCCCAGTATCGGAGCCAACCGCAAAAGTCCACGATGTCGTCATCTATGGAGCAACTTCCGCGGGCATCATCGCGGCGATTCAAGCACACACGATGGGCAAGAGCGTCGTGCTGCTGGGCCCAGACGCTCGCTTGGGCGGCCTCACCACGAACGGCCTCGGTTGGACCGACAGCGGCGACAAGGCTGTCATCGGTGGCTTGAGTCGAGAATTCTATCGACGCCTAAAGCAGCACTACGATCGACCCGAAGCGTGGCGCCAACAACGCCCCGCTGACTACAGCCGCTACCGCCCCGAGGATGACGCGATGTGGGTCTTCGAGCCACACGTCGCCCTGCAAGTATTTAAGGAGTGGATCGAGAGCCTCACAATCGACGTGCATCGCGCGAAGTGGTTGGACCGAGACTCCGGCGTCACCTTGGTTGACAGACAGATCCAGTCGATTCGCATGCTGGATGGCTCAACCTATCGAGGGCGCATGTTCATCGATGCCACCTACGAAGGCGACCTGCTCGCGGCCGCCGGTGTCAGCTTCCATGTCGGGCGCGAGTCGAACCAGACATACTCGGAGACCTTGAATGGTGTGCAAGCCGAACGCGCAATCTCGCATCAGTTCCAAAGCATGATCGATCCCTATGTCGTTCCCGGCGATCCGACTACGGGGCTCCTACCGCGCATCCACAACGGCCCAGCGGGAAAGGAAGGTGCCGCAGACCATCGCATACAGGCCTACACCTATCGCCTTTGCATGACGGATGCGCCTAAGAACCGCGTCCTCTTTCCCAAGCCCAAGAACTACGACCCGCAGCAGTATGAGCTGTTGCTACGAACACTGCTTGCAGGATCAAAGCATGTCTTTGGCAAGATCGACCCAGCACCCAACCGCAAGACAGATACCAACAACCACGGTAGCTTCTCGACAGACAACATCGGGATGAACTACGACTATCCGACGGCGAGCTATGCACGTCGGACTGAGATATTGGAGGAGCACCGCAACTACCAACAGGGCTACTTCTACTTCTTGTGCACGGATCCGCGCGTACCCGAAGATGTGCGTTCGCGTATGAGCCAATGGGGTTTAGCGAAGGATGAGTTCGAGGACTCCGGGCATTGGCCGCAGCAGATCTATGTGCGCGAAGCGCGACGCATGGTGAGCTCTTTCGTGATGACCGAGCGGCACGTTCGCGGGCTCGAGGCTACGCCCCATCCGATTGGCATGGGCTCCTACAATATGGATTCCCATCATGTGCAGCGTTACGTCGCCTATGCCGAAGACGGTACAGCTTACGCGCGCAACGAAGGTGACTTGCAGATCAACCCGGGCGGCCCCTACACGATCGCCTATGACGCGATCGTGCCCGACCGATCAGAATGCCGTAATCTACTCGTGCCTATCTGCCTGTCGAGTTCGCACATCGCATATGGATCGATTCGTATGGAACCGGTCTTCATGATCCTCGGTCAATCCGCGGCGAGCGCAGCCTGCCTAGCGATCGATCAGGGCTGTGATGTTCAGCAAGTGGACTACACGGCGCTTGAGTCGAGACTGAACACCGATGCTCAAGTTCTCGCGCCTCTTAGCGGACGTGTTCAAGGCAAGCCGCCACAGGCCATTGCACGGCAGGCACTCGCTGGCCTGATCATCGACGACGCGCAGGCCATCCTCGTAGGTGAATGGACTTCGAGCACATCCCAACCCAGCTTCCTGGAGCAGGGCTATCTGCATGACAGCAATCGAGGCAAGGGCGCCAAGTTCGCGCGCTTCGAGGTAAGCGTGCCGGAGCCCGGACTGTATACCGTGCAGCTCGCCTACGCCCCGAATCCCAACCGATCGAAGCAAGTTCCAGTCACGATTGATCATGCCCGTGGATCCACAACGATGCATGTCGACCAGCGCATCAGACCCGCCATCGAGGGCCTCTTCACTTCTCTGGGAAACTATGAGTTCAGTCGCGAGCGAAGCAGTGTGACAATCGGGACAACGGGCACGACTGGCTATGTAATTGTCGACGCCGTTCGGTTTGTGCGTGTGAAGTGAACCCCGCCGCCATCGGAGCCTGTGTCAAGGATCGCACGGGAAGTCGTCGCCTCTGCCTGCTAGGCTGGCCACCATGACCAAGCTGTTGCGCGTGACGAATCCCTACACCTGCAAGGTGGTGGCCGAGGTTCCGTGTGATGACGCCACCAGCGTCGAGCGCAAGCTTGCGCAGGCCGTCAAGGCCCAACATACCTGGCGCGAGCTCAGCGTCGCGGAACGTGTGAGTCAAGTCGAACATGGATTGGCACACTTCCGCGTCCACGCCGAGGAGATCGCGCGCGAGCTGAGCCTGCAGATGGGCAAGCCACTGGTTCAGGCGCGTGATGAAGTTGCAACGATGCTGGGTCGCGCTGAAGCAATGATCGCTTTGGCGCCGGATGCTCTTGCCGCGCACACTCCGCCTCCAATCGATGGCTTCGTGCGCAGGATCGAACACGTACCGCTGGGCGTTATCTTCGAGCTTGCTGCGTGGAACTACCCGTTGCTCTTGCCAGTCAATGTCGTGCTTCCCGCCTTACTGGCGGGCAACGCAGTCCTGCTCAAGCACAGCGCCCTGACCCCCCTCTCCGCTCAACACTTTGCAAAGGCCTTTGGCGAACTGACGCCGCCAGGCCTGGTCGCCGACCTCGTGATCGATCACGACGCATGCGCGCGACTGATCGGCGATGCACGTATCGCGCACGTGTCGTTCACCGGTTCAGTAGGCGGTGGGCATGCCGTCCAACGCGCAGCCAGCTCACGCTTCATCGATGTGGGCTTGGAGCTGGGCGGCAAAGATCCGGCCTACGTCGCCGCCGACGCCGACCTCGATTTCGCAGTCGCCAATCTGGTCGACGGGGCCTGCTACAACGCGGGCCAATCTTGTTGTGGGATCGAACGCGTCTATGTGCACGAGAACAACTACGACAACTTTCTCGAGCGCGCGCGCGAGGCCTTGGCCGCCTACGTTCTTGGAGACCCCCTGCTCGATACGACGGCGCTTGGACCCATGGCGCAAGTCAGTGCACTGGACAATCTAGCGCAGCAAGTAGGCGACGCAGTCACCCGCGGGGCCCGCTTGCTTCACGGAGGACAATCTGTTGACGGGAAATTCTTCGCGCCGACGCTGCTTGCGGATTGCGCACAGGACTCGCTCGTTATGCAGGAGGAGAGCTTTGGCCCGCTGCTTCCTGTGCAACGAGTCAGCTCAGATGAGCAGGCATTGCAGCGGATGAATGATTCAGCCTTTGGCCTGACAGCCTCGGTCTGGACAACGGACAGCGATCGAGCCGAAGCCCTGTGCTCGAAGCTCGAAGCCGGAACGGTTTTTCAGAACCGCTGCGACTATCTCGATCCGATGCTGCCATGGACCGGCGTCAAGGATAGTGGCAAGGGCTCGACCCTGTCCCGTTACGGCTTCATGCACTTGACACGCTGTAAGAGCGTGCATCGCAGGCTCTGAGTCACTCCGGGGTCACGTAGGCAGCTGTGATGCCACCGTCGACGCTGAAGGTTGCACCCGTCACGTAAGAAGATTCGTCCGAGGCCAAGAAGAGCGCCGCATCGGCCATCTCGGACGCCTCTCCAAAGCGCCCCATCGGAACATGCACGAGTCGCCGCTGACGCTTTTCCTCGGTATCCAAGAAGTCCATCAACAACTTTGTTCGCAGCGGCCCCGGGCACAAGGCGTTCGCGCGGATGTTCTCGCGCGCATGAATCACGGCCAGCTCACGCGTCATCGCCAAGACGCCGCCCTTGCTCGCTGTGTATGCGAGTTGCGGAGTCGCGGCCCCGATCAGAGCGACAAAGGAAGCGGTGTTGATCACGGACCCGCCTCCGGCACGACGCAAGGCCGGAATGCCGTACTTGCACCCGAAGAAGACACCCTTCAGATTTACGTTCATGGTCAGGTCCCAGACCTCTTCTTCGGTCGATTCGGCATCGCCATCGCGACCATCCATGATGCCCGCGTTATTGAACAACACATCGAGCTTGCCGTAGGTCTGCTCGGCGGCGGCCACCATGCGCTCGCAATCTTCGGCCCGGGAGACATTCGCGACAACGGCCAGCGCTCGACCTCCCGCCGCCTCGATCGCTGCAACCGTCTCGCCGGCATCCGTTAGATCCGCGGCGACGACTGCTGCTCCCTCGGCTGCGAAGCGAATCGCTGATTGCCGGCCGATGCCGTTCGCAGCACCTGTGATCAGACAGACCTTGCCTTCGAGTCTCATATTTTTCTCCTGCTGGCTTCTCGAACGAGCCAGTTGAACAAGCCTTGTTGAGTAGAGTCCGTCGCCGCCGTCAGCTCAGGATGCCACTGTACTGCGAGGACCTGCGGATGACCTTCGATCTCGATCGCCTCGATGACGCCATCGGGTGCCGTCGCGACTACATGCACGCCGTCCCCCAATTCCCCGACCGCTTGATGATGCCACGAGAGAGGCGCGACCGATTCTGTGCCAAGTTGTTTGGCGAGAGCCGAATCCTGACTGACATTGACCGCATGCGAGATCGGTTCTGTATCCGCATCACGGTGCAACACTTGTTCCCCGACTACATCGGGTAAGTGCTCGATCAAAGTGCCACCCAGTGCCACGTTCAATACCTGAGTACCGCGGCAAATGCACAAGGCTGGCAAGCGTGATGCGAGCATCTTGCGCGCAGATTCGAGCTCGCAGCCGTCCCGCTCCGCGTCGACCTTGTAGTTCTGCTTGGAACCACCGCCCCCATAGCGCCTAGCATCGATGTCTCCCCCGCCAGTCAGAATCAGACCGTCGACCAAAGCGAGCCAGCCTTCGACATCCGATGGACCAGGCGGCAACAACAGTGGCAGGCCACCCGCGCGACGCACACAGTCGACGTATTCAGCCGGCAGGTAGTACTTGCCGTCCTCTTGACGCCCATAGGTCGTTAGTCCAATCAACGGAGCCGTCATCAGATTTGTTCGAAGTAGCGCCCGCGCTCCCAGTCCGTCACGGCGCGGTCATAGCACGCCTGCTCGTGGCGCAAGAAGTGCACATAGTGTTCGACGAAAGCCTCACCAAAGGCCTGGCGCGCAAACGCGCTGGCCTCGAATGCATCGATCGCCTTGCTCAGGCTCACCGGAACAGCTGGCAGATCCTCGGCCGCATACACATCACCCTCAAAAATCGGCGGCGGTTCGAGTTCGCGCTCGACTCCGTCCAAGCCAGAGGCAAGGGCCGCCGCGAACGCCAAGTAGGGATTGGCATCCGCACCCGGAATGCGGCACTCGATCCTCAAAGATGGGCCCGCACCCACCACTCGGAAACCTGCAGTACGGTTGTCATAGCTCCATGCAAGCCGCGTCGGCGCCCAAGAGCCAGCTTGGTAGCGCTTGTACGAGTTCACTGTCGGCGCGTAGAGCACCATCAAATCGGATGTGTGCGCAATCCAACCTGCTAGGAAGTGACGGAAGGTCTTCGAGCAACGGATATAACCCAGCACTTCCTCTCCAGCAAAGGCATTCTTGCCGTCACGCCAGAGCGACAAGTGAATATGACAAGAGGAACCCGCGCCATCCTCGCTAGGCTTTGCCATGAAGGTGACCGAACGCTCCATTTGGTCGGCCACTTCCTTGACGCACTGTTTGTAGACAGCATGACGATCGGCCATGGTCACGATGTTCGTGTAGCGAACGTTCAATTCGTGCTGCCCATGACCCCACTCTCCCTTGGAGGTCTCGACCGGCACGCCCGAATCGTGCAAGTGCCGGCGCAGAGCTCCGATGAAGTCCTCTTCGCGCGTCCCCTGCAAGACGTGGTAGTCCTCGTTCACGCTGCCCGTCGGGTCCATATTCGTGAAGCCGCTCTTGGCACCTTCGCGATAGGAGGTGCGATACATATAGAACTCGAGTTCAGACGCGGCCATGACCTCGAATCCACGCGCAGCGGCCTGGTCCGCCTGTGTCCGCAACAACGAGCGCGGCGCGAGAGACAGTAGCCCATGCCCTTCGCGCTCGGCTACATCACATTGCACCATAGCGGTTCGATCGAGCCAGCTCAGGTGCCGGAGTGTCGCAAGGTCCGGCAACAAGTGCACATCACCATAACCGCGTTCCCAGTTCGCGAAGTCATAGCCTGGCACAGGCTGCATTTCCATGTCGGCCGTCAACAAGTAGTCGCACGCATGGGCACCACCCTCGAGCGCAGTCTCCATGAAGAAGCGAGCGTCATAGCGCTTGCCGATGGGACGCCCATAGAGGTCCGTGAACACGACGAGCACGGTGTCGATCACGCCGCTCGCGATCCGCTCTCGCAACTCGTCGACTGTCAGCATGCCATTCACTCGATCCATGACCCCAACATAGCGACAACAGCTCGCTATCCAACCATGCACTGCTGGTGCAACCGGACGATGAGTCAGACTTCGATGAATTCTTGGCCACTTATTTGCCCAATGCCAATGGCTCGCGAGCAGAAGTGAATGAGCGGATACCGGCCTCCGCCTCTACAAACCCTCGGCTGACTCACGCCCAACCGAAGCCGGTGGTTTCGAGAGTCAGAAAGCTTATGGGCCCGTTCTTAGGCCCGTGCTTGCGCCGCCGACTGCTCCCAGGCACGGCTCAGATGCGTGCTGGAACCTGAATTGCCGCGACTCACTCAAGAAGGCAATCCATGAAACGCATTGATTCGACTACGCCAGAGATTCGGCAGCACGCGCGGGACCCAAACTGGGAATCCATGAGGATCCATCCGGCCGAGTCTGAGTGCGCTTGCCATGCTGAGCACCATTCCTGTACTGCACTCATGTCGAGCACCCGTCTTCAAACTTCGTCCCGGCGCCCTCGTGACGGCCGTACGAGTAGGCAGCGACTTCCGATTCGGCTCCTACTTCGTTCCAAGAAGTCCAACGGCCATGCTCGTGGCCTGCGTAGATCGCTTGCGCGCGAGCACTTCGCTCACACCTGTACGCTCAGCAAACTTGCTCGTGGGCAGCTGGTCCATACAGCGCAGCAAGAGAGTTGTCCGAAACGGCTCCTCCAGCTCCCCCACGGTCTACACCACGCGTCTCAACAATGCATTGCGTTCGAGCATGTCGAGCGTCGAGGGTGCAGCAATGGAAGACCGCCTACGCAGCCGATGGATTAGCGCGCTGCGCCACGGCTGCAATCCATGCCGGCTCTAAACAATGCCAGCAGCAACAGCAGAGCCCCGATCGGTACGAGCAAGATAAACAGGCCGGGGTCCCCTTCATGATTCCCCACGCCGCCAAGAAAGAAACCGATAGGCATCATGATGGCTCCGAAACGCACGAGCTTCGCAGTTGATTCGCCCACGCCCTCGGAGAGCCATCGCTCCGCCACGCTGCCATAGACTAGGCACAGTATTCCGAGCATAGCGCCGTGTGCATGAGCCAGCGTCCACATCTCGCGTCGCATCACGCTGCCTAAGTACACTTGGACCTTGAGTGCGTGCAGCGACTCCAGGGTCAGCCCCATGGGCATGGAGACCGCCAGCAGGAAGAAACCCGTGACAACGGTACGGCGCGTACTGGGGCGCTTGTTTGCGTCAGACATGCTTTCCTTTTGACTCATTCCCCGATCGAAATCGCGACCTCGGGCTGTTGATCCAGCAGACGCACAAAGTCTTGAATGACATGCTGAATGTCGGGCGTGCCCATATCCTTGGCCAAGCGCTCGGACACTTGCGCCAGCATGGCATTCACGAAAGCGCGTCTGTCGTTGAGTGACGAGCTTTGCGAGTCGTAAGCGCGCAGATCGGCCTCAATCCCGGTTGGGAATTGATCCTCCAAGAGTAACAAGCTTTTCTGCGCCACTTCACGCACGGTCGCATAGCCATCACCGAGGGATGCGATCAACGCGATACGCATGAGCGCGCGATCTGCAGAAGAGATTGAAACCGACTGCTTCGAGAGTGCCGTCGCATAAACGACGCGCTGAACGGGGTCACCGGACAGGAGCGAGACGAGCGCGTGCGCGCGCTCCGAACCGGAGGAATCGTGATCCACGATTGGCGTCGAGACGCCGGCACCGAATAGGGCTTGCATCTGAGTAGCCGCCCAGTCTGAGCTCTTGTCCAAATGGCACAGAGTGCACGCGTCGGGGCGCTGATTGAGTGTGTTGGTCGCAGGATCCGGAATCTCAATCCGGTGGCTGCACAAGGCCTTGCGCAAGCCATAGGTGATGCGCGGCATATGACACTCGAGGCAGCGCGAACCAGAACCGGATGGATCGTGCTTGGTGTGCGCTCCAATGTCGGAAGCGATAGATGTGTGACACTGCAAGCAGGCAGCGTCTCCATGCGTGCCGTCCTTGATCATTTCATCGCGCTGGCCGCTGTGCTGCGTGTGACATGACAAGCAGGTCATCTCGCCCTTTAAGTAGCACGCCGACTCGACAACACCTTGATACTCATAGGCCGAGAGCCGCGGGGTGCCGTCTTGCCAAAAACGAAGCCTGAAAGAGTGTTCGGCTATTTGCGTGTCGATCGAAACTGGAGAGACATGGTCCTCAAGGCAGTCGCCGCTGCGGAAGGTAGGGCCGGTCTGCATGTACTGGCCAATGCGCTCCATCGGCTTCGGAATGCGCTGACCATGGCATTGCCCGCACATCGAAACGGACTCTTCCTTGGCGAGCGCCTTTGGATCGATGATGTGAGTGTCGACCGAACCGGACGAGTAGGCAGCGTATCGCTGCGCCGGATCCTCGAAGGTGGCCACATGCTGTGCTCCGGGTCCGTGGCAGGACTCACACGCAATACCTAAGTCAGCGACGTGCGAGTCGAACTCGATACCTGCCGCACCGGGTTGTTCATCCCAGTTGAGGCTGCCGGGCTCTGGGCCCGTATTGTGGCAGAAGATGCAGTTCTCGTTCCAGACCGCCGCCCGCTCGTGCCAGTTCGGATTGTCGGGCTCGAGGAACATGCCATTGATGTGCAGCCAGCGTTTGTCGGCGATGTTCCAAACGAGCTGCAGACGTTGATAGGTGCGCCCTTCTCCTCGCTCGACCACTTCGAAGTACTGCTGGTACTCGTGCGAGCCGACAACCAAGGCGATGGCAGCCGTTCGCCTGCCCCCGCCAACCCTGGGCAGATCGATCAGGAACTTATCACCATCGGCGTAGGGTCGAGCCGTCTTGCCATAGAAGCCGACCTCCTTTCCATCGAAGGCGCCCTGTACGCTTTCCGGCGTTGGGCGCTGCGTCATGGTCGCGTGCCAGGACTCAGACCAACTCGCGTGGTGATCGGCGTGACAAGCCAGACAGCTTGCGGCGCCGACAAAACCTTGTCGGCGGTGAACCAGCGGGCGCGTGCCGGCGTGCTCGACGGGGTCAAATCCGTAGCTCAGCCCGAGCAGAACGGCGACGGGTGCGGCTATCAACGCTCCGCACAGACGAAGCAGGATCGAGAAACGTGAGGTCGTGACCACAGCAGGCACAGTACGGATTATTCGCAAGCCTGCAACAACTCACGCGCGCCCCCCCCCCTGGAGGGCAGGCCCCGGCGCTGGCCCACCCGCCCAATTTGGCTCGCTCGCTAAGGTGCGATCAATTGGAGCCCAGCTTCGCTGACTCCAGCTCTCTGATGCGAGCTTGTGCCAGCCGGTCGAGGCGTTTCTGGTAGCGAGCTTGCACGAAGTCGACCAGCACCAGCACCGTGATCACGAAGTAGAAGGTGGTCTTGCTCATCTGCTCGATGGGCTGACCGAAGAAGCTCAGGTGAGCCAGATGGCCACCTTCGGTAAGCAGCATCACCCCGACGATGAACAGCACAAATAGGCCCAGGACCTCGTACATGCGGTTCTTCTGCAAAAATTGCGAGACGCGGTCGGCCAGCATGATCATCAGCACGCCACTGATCACGATTGCCGTTGCCATGACCCAAAATGTCTCCGTCAATGCCATCGCAGACAGGATCGAGTCGAAAGAGAAAACCAAATTCATCACAACGATCCAAGTGATCACCTTGGCAGCTGATCTCGGCTCAGCATCCTGGCCGTGATCAGCTTCCAGGCTGATCATGTGCCAGATTTCCTTCACTGCGGTGTACAGGATGAATGCGCCCCCGGCGAGCACGATCATCGAATGAACACTGAAGGCGCCCTCCATGAAAGACGAACCGTGAAACTCCATCACGGGATCTTGGAAGTAGTCGACAAGCTTCACCAAGACCAGCAGCAACACGATGCGCAGCACGATCGCGAGGGCAATCCCGAGCTTGCGAACCCGCGCACGATCCGCCTTAGGCGCGCGCTTAGATTCGAGTGAGATGTAGAGCAGGTTGTCGAAGCCGAGCACGGCTTGCAACAAGACGAGGAGGGCGAGTGTGATCAGTTCGTCCATGGCGGCAGTGAGAATACGGTTCCATTCGCGTCAGGAAAACAGCCCACACTTGCTAGCTGGCCGTGATTCCGCGCATTGAACAGGCGCCTACCCATCGGCGTGATTCTATAAGAGGCGGCACTCGCCTCTTTGGCTGCCCTCTGCCGCCTCATGGCGGATGGCCCGAACCATCCGCCCGATCAGTGTGCATGCGGAAAATCCGTGCTCCGCCCATCGCGGCCAACACAGGCTACGCGAGCTACTGCGGAGCCAGCTCCGCAGTAGGAACCCAATTCAGGTAACCGACCATCATCTCTTCAAATGTCTGCTCGCCAAAGCGCACCGGAATGTTCGGATTCGGATTGTTCGGATTGTCAGATGAATTGTCGTACCACCCGGTAGCGATCAGTGACGAGCCCTTAAGGACTTGATGGGGCTCGGCGAACTGATAGTTGAGCTGCCAGTTGAAATCGTAGTTAGGCATGTCCAGAATCGGATAACGGTCTCCATCCGGAGTCTCAATCTCGAATGCGAAGCCAACGCCGCGCAAGTGCGTGTGCGGGAACAAATGCAGGATGCTCGAGTCCTGCTTGAACAGGAATCGCGATGAGACCTCGTGGAAGGACTCACCCGGGGGGATCATGAAGTTGGTCGCGAAAGCAGAGTCCGTGCGGATTTCAGTCTTGACCGGTTTGTCGGTGAAGATGAACGCAATCGAGGTCTGATCCTTCTGCTTGATGCCGTTCGGTGTGTAGTGCATCTGGAAAGTCAGCCTGGCGTTTTTCGGCAGCTTCTTGGCCATGCCCAACGGGAAGGTCAGTCCCGATTGCCCGGGAACCGCGCTTGCAAAAAAACCGCGCAAGCCATCGCGCATCGGCTGACCGGGCATGCGCAAGAACACGAGCACATGGTGCACGACTTGTGTCGCTCCGGCTTGGATCTCGACGGCTTGGACCCACTTGTCTTCAGTCAAACCCGTTTCGACCGTGAAGTGCTGATAGTCGATCACGCCTTCCGCGGGAACTTCGAATTCTTGACTCGTAACAACGAGGTCGGGCTCACCAATCGTCCAGCCCGCGACATACTTGCGCGGCAGCGCGGCCAGAGCTTCATCGCCAAGCGGGGCTTCGTCTCGAATCCAGCGCAGCAGAGTCGAGCGCTCGTCATCCGACAAACCTGCGTCATTGAGCCACGGGCCCGAACCCTCGTCGGCGAACCAGGGCGGCATGATCTCTTCCTCGAGCACGAAGCTGATCATGTCCGTGCGTTTACGAGCATCATCATAGCTCGACAGCGAGAAAGGTCCCGCCCCCCCACTGCGATGACATGCTTCACAGCGTTCGGTCAGGATGCGGCTGACACTTCCATGATAGGTAGCCTCTGCCTTGGGCGTCTTGCCGACTGGGGTCGTCAACTTGCAGCCGTGAGCCTCTGTCGCGCGAACAACAGGCGCGCCTCCTGCGGCGACCGCAGAGATTGCGTCCACGAGATGTTCATGAATAGGTGCCTTGCGCGCGAAGCCTAGACCGTATTGATCATCCAGCATGCCGCGGTACTGCAGAGTGCTGGCAGCATCCAGAACGAAGGTCTCCGTCGTCGTCGTCGCGGCCAGCGCCCTGCGAATTTCACCGTCGACATCGACTGCACAGCGTCCTTCAAGCTCGTGTCGCTCGAGGTCGGCTTTCGCTCCGGCCTCATCTTCGATCGAGACATACAGCAAGCCCATGCCTGCTTTGGCGACCTGATCCTCGAGTCGGGCGATCCTAGGTCCGTAGCGCAGACACAAGGGGCACTCACCGTCGCGAATCACCAGCACGAGTCCCTTCTTGCCCATCACATCCGACAGCCGACCGCTCTTGCCAGACGAATCGGTGAAGGAGAGGTCGGCTATTCGCTCGCCGACTCGTTCCGTGTGAGCCCCGAGGACCTTAGGCTCATTGCCGTAGGACTGTTGGTGACCTGAGCCGGAGGTCGTGCTGGCTGCTACAACGCAGGGCACAAAGGAAGTCGATACGGCGAGGACGAGCAGGAAGGATGATATGAGCGTGCGCATGATGATATTCGGAGACGCGGAGTCACCTGATACGGATCAAGGACGGAATCTGCCCGCTGACTCTAGCTCATCTGCCTCGAAAGCGAATACCTGAGACCAGGCATCGGCACCGCTCTTACCGAAGTCGATCCCCCCCTACCGACCCGGAATCGACCTGGAAGTGTCTTGTGGGCGACACACCCTGGTCGCACCCGGGTCTGCCCAGGAGAGCTCGGGAGGTTTCAGTCGCCTAGCGAAAATCAATCGCCCCCTTCGGCTAGCTTGGCATGGAAGTCCTGGTTGAACCCGTAGTTCTGCACCCAGTACCTTCTCGATTACGGTGTTAACGCACCGTGAAGATGAGCGTGCAACACGATTCGATGATAAGCGCTCGCCTCGATCCATGAGGTCACAGCCTCACCCGCGGTGCCTGAGCCTATATGGATCGTCTCGCAATCCCCGCCCACGTAGCGAGCAGTCTTCATTCGATCGAAGGGACTGCGGCGCGCTTAGTCACCTTCTTGGATGTGGCCGAGGAGTTTTTCCTTCTCCATATAAGCGGCATGCCACTCCGTCGCCAGTTGCAAGGCCGGCTCCCACGCCAGACGGCGACGCCCGAACATCTCGCGGTAGTCATTGATCAGGACGTGCACGAGACGGTCGTTCATGGAGACCTCCTGCCCATAAGCTCAGATCCATCGTGCTGCATCATGACTGTGTTGTACGGAGTCACTTGCCGATTGATGTGGTACTGCTTAGCTTCCGCCTTGTTCCATGCGAAGTCTTTGAGCCGCAGGATGAGCTGATTGTCAGGCAAGAGTGCGACCCATACCAAAATGCCCTTTGGCAGCAGTAATTCGTCGGTGAATCCCGGGTACAGCAAACCTAATTCACGCAGCCATGCGAATTCTGCGATTGCGCCGCGGTAGCTCCTCGAGGCTTTCACCTTCGTACCGCAATTCCATGTACGCTCAATCGCAGCTACGAGTTCCTCCACACGCTTTTGGACATCGGAATATTGTGCCGCCTCCTCTTGGTGACGTTTTCACCCGTATCCGGGTATAGGTACTGATCCTTGTTTTTGATCAGCTCCAACGCAGCCTAGCGAAAGCCGTCCAGTTGCTTCCGAATCTCAGAGAGCTGTTTCACCTGGCAGAGAGTGCAACCCGTTAGCGCGTGACTCACCAGGCGCATGCACCCTTTCGGCGTCGTCTACTGCACACTCTGCGCTGATTCATGCGACAGCGCGAGAGACATCAGGTCCTGGATAAGCCGCTCGCTCTGCTCCAAGTCGGATCGTCGAAGACGTTCGCCAAGGTGCTGAATTCGCTCCTCAAACTTCATCCCTTTGGCGCCAACAGATCCCTGCTGTTGGGATACTGCTGGACCTCGAACAAAACCAGCAGACCTCAGGCGAGGAGGACAGCATGAGAACGGCAGAGACGGAACGAGAGAAGTGCATGCACTTCTCGTAATCCGCGTGAAAAGCTAGTCATCGACATCATGGCTTGCCAAGGCAAGGTGGCCGAAGTCAGACACATCAAGTGATAGTCCTTCCAATCCTGAAGTAACGCGCTTTGCAAAGCAGATCGCACAGCCTTTGGCCGCGCCTGGCTCACAGACGGAGTCCGCGGGCAAATGATGGGAAAGCCGGTAGTGCGTCAATCAGCGTGCCGGCCTGTCAGTGTATCCACGAAGATGCTGGCGGCTACAGTTCAGACGAGCGCATCGAAAGAGGCTCTCGTCGAGCATGCTCAGGCATACCAGCCTGCTGGGATGATGCGCACCGTGAGGGCAGACAATCATCCAAACCGAATGATCGAGTCAGCATGAGCGCTTTAGCACTTGACTGAGTAGAAAACGAGCGTCCTCAGCCAAGTACAAAGGGCGAGGTCAATCAGTGGTAGATCACGACACGCCCGACGTTCTCCGTCTGCGAGCCCTCGGGGCGATCGTAGCGCGCATCGCCCAGGACCAAGTCATCCAGCCCATCACCGTTGATATCGATCGCGGCCACACCCATCGTGAAGTGATCTCCGGAATCGGATCTCGCAAGCAGTTCCAGCGGCGGCTTCTGCTTGTGTGCACCGTCATAGATGTACAGCGCGAGAGGATTCGGATTCGTGTTGAATTGATGCGGCAAGCAAGAGAACGCGAAGTCCAGATGCTCGTCACCGACGAAGTTCCCGATCATCGCCCGGTACCCGAACAAATCCGTCTGCTTCGGGTTCGGGTGTGCGTAGATTCGCCAAGTGCGCAAACCTTCACCCGAGTAGCTGTGGCCCAAGCCACTGTCAGTGATCAGGCGCGTGTCTTTGCGCGGCGCGCCGACCAGCACGTGCCCACCTCGAGCGGCGATGTGCATCCCGAAGCGCGGCGGATCATCCTGGGTATCGACCAAGTCTTCGACCAAGATCCAACGGTCGGGCCGCGGATCACCAGCGAAGCAATAGACCTGCCCGCCGTGCTGATCGCCGTCGCTCGAATCATTGCCAATGCCGGATACGAATAGGTCCGGGAAGCCGTCCCCATCGAAGTCATCTACGGCGAGGTTGGCTCCGAAGTTGCCCGCATCAGTCGGGTTGGGATTAGGAAGCTCGACTGGCATACGCTCTTCATCAAGTACGTCGTGAAACACGAGCACGCGACCACATGACACGATGCCTTGCTCCGAGCGCGCAGCACCAACAGCCAAGTCCTGATTGCCGTCCAGATCAAAGTCTGCAAACGCGACTGCTTGACCAAAACGCTCTTCGACATCCGACCTAGGCTGAATAAGCATAGGTGGGCCGTTAGCCGTCAGGCCAAAAATATAGATCGCGCCAGTACGATGGGTGTCGGGCTCGGGCGTGCTAGCACCCGGTGCGCCGACGACAAGCTCATCGTCACCATCGCCATCTAGGTCGGCCGCGGCCAGCGAAGTGCCAAGCAAATCGTCGCTCGCTTCGCGGTCGCAATCGACACGCCCGCTCGCGTCGAAGACGGCGAAGCGCGTGTAGGGAATCGGACCAGAGCCGAGCAGTATATAGACCGCGCCTTCACCAGGAGCACCGACCGCAAAGTCGATCTTCTCATCACCGTCGAAGTCGAGCGGAGTCAGCGCAAAACCAAACTCGGCACCTGGCCGTGGGCATGGGCTCTCGAGCACAGTCGTCTCGAAGGTGCGCGTCTCCTCATGCTTGGAATTCGCGCCGAGCCCGTGATTTTTTGCTTGCCCCTTGTTTGGAGCCCCCAATTGGCTCCCGGCGTCTCGCTGTTGTCGAGCCTGAACGGGGGCCGAAAGGAGTACGGCGAGAGTGAGTGAACCGACGGCGGCGAGCAGGGTGTCGCGACGCATGAGATTGGCGGCCCATGGAAGTGAGCCGGGCTTTTGGAGCTAGGGATTCCCGCGCCGGTTTCGTGGAACACGACGCTATGGAGCCTTTCGAGTTCCTGTGCGGCAGAACTCGAGCGAGATCAGGGTCGTGCGCTCAACGGTTCGCAAACTTGCGCAAACTGAACGGAATGGCCCTGCCAGCCACAATCTAGGCAGCGGCAGCCCCTGCGTTGACAACAGCTCCTGACGAGCCGCCTCGCTTCCACGAGCTTGACAGCCCGGATGGCTGAAATCCAAGTCCCGGCTCTAGTCGAGCGACGGCCAGCATTGCTCGCGCGATCGCCGACAGTGAATTTCAGCGCTTCGAAGAACTCTAAGCACAGGTTGCCCCGGGCTTGTACGCATGGGCCGAGTTGAGGTTGCTGCAGGACCTTCGAGCACACATCGATGCAGAAGATGTCGTGCAAGAGGTCTGGATGCGGGCGCTAGAAATCTTCCATCGCTACGACAAACAGCGGCAAGAGTTTCGCTCTTGGATCTTCCCGGTAGCCAAGAACATGCGGATGGAAGCCATGCGACGCGTGCGCGCGCACGGTCCAAGCGGTAGTGACCAAAGGCATGACGCCGGTACAGACTTTGAGCTCGAAGGCCTACCCGAGTCGGTCACAAGCATCTCGGCCAGAATTGCGCGCGAGGATTCTGTTCGCCAATTCATCGAACATGCACAGAGCCTCGATGTCGTTGATCAACAACTGCTCGTGTTCGTTGGACTCGAGGGCATGTCGGGCGACCTGGCCGCCAAGCGACTTGGCTTGACGCGCAACGCAGCCTTCAAGCGCTGGCAGCGCCTGCGCGAACGATTGCGCGAGCGTGGTATCGGGCAGGAGTTGCTTGAGAGCTGATCAAAAATAGCCGCCGCAGAGTGCTCCGCGGCAAGTACATATAAGCAATTGGGCCACGCTCAGGCACGAACCGCACGGGGCGAGGCGTAGGCGAGCCCAGTATTGCGATAGTAGCCTACTAAGCATCCCCCTTAATCGGAAGTGGGGTATTGTCATGAGCAGAGAGCGATGCGCTTCAAGACCTGCCAATAACCTGCTATGTCGATTGCTACCTGCCAACTGCTTCGCGATTCCGGCCGCCGGTACCGTGTCACATGGATGTTAATCATCCTCACAGGAGGCGTCGTCAGCTCTTCCTTTGGCCAGGGACCGACGCCGACCTTCACCTTCTCAATCGAACAGACAGGAGTCAGCGTTCTAGCCACCGATCTCGCAGCGGATCTGCTTGAGCCTGCCTCAGGAATTCCTGCGCTTGGCCCCTTGGCTGCACCGATCACGACATACGACAGCAGCACGGACTTGGGACTTGTCGCGCCCGGAATCGGGTTGCCGGAGGTCAATGCATTGTCATTCGGGAACGAGGAATTACTTCCCAACGCACCCTTGGCTCCTGGAACCATCTACTTCTCTGTCGATCGCGCCGCACAAGGATCACCCGCATCTACAGTCATACCGAGTGTTCGTAGTGAAGGCAGTCTCGTCAGTCACTTCGAAGCTTCAAGCGATGCCTTCTTCAATCTCGGCTTCACTGCCGCTGCACCGACCTTGCCGGGTACCGAGGCGAAAGAGAGCCTCGGAACGATTGACGGCAATGGCCTCGCCAACTTTTCAGGGCGCGCCTATCCAGGGGTCGGGCTGGCCGAGATCACGCCGAGTACGACCTTGAGTCCATGGGAAGACATCGACGCGCTCGACGCGAAGGGCGGCGACACGACCTATCCCGTCTACATCTCACTCGACCCGGCGACGGCGGCTGCCAACTCGACTTACACGGAGGCGGATGTCATCGTCGTTACAGCCGCCGGCACGCACAGCATCTATGCGCTTGGTACCGCGTTGGGGCTGAATCATCCAGGCGAGAGCGACGATCTGGACGCCTTGATCCTGCGCGAAAACGGAGTCTCCGGCTACGACCCCTCCTCCAATCCATATGACTGGCTCAGCGAAGGTACACCCACCGACATGCTGGTGTTCTCTGTCAAACTTGGTTCTGGCGCCATTGGTCAGACCGACGACATTCTCGGCATTCCGATCGAAGCCGGGGATCTGTTGATTCCCCCGCAAACGCCCGGCGGAAGACCGGGCATCTTGATACCGGCCGAGCATTTAGGCCTGAGCACGACTCGCGACGGCGCCGCGCTCGGCGATGAATTGAATGCCGCCGGAGTCGCCGCTGGTACCTTCAATGATTGCAACCTCAACAACATCGAAGACTCGGTCGACTTGCTTCTCGGTACCAATCAGAAACTCGACGACAACAACAATGGCATACCGGATGGCTGCGACCTCGACGTGCGACCTCACCTGAATGAAGTGCGACTGAGCCACCTCGCCCTCGCGTCACCGCTCGGCCCGGGCGATACGCGTGAGTTCATCGAGATCTGGGGGCCCGGGGGATTCAGCCTCAATGAATATATGGTGCTCGTCGTAGAGGGTGATCTTGAAGACGACGAAGGTCACCTCGACTCTGCTTGGAGCCTCAGCGGTCACTCCATCCCCATGGGGTCTGAGTACTTTGTCATCGGTGACTTGACTGTTCCCAACGTCAACTTGACTCCAGCTGGATTTGATCTCGAGGAGGGCACGCAGACTCTCATTCTGATCCGAGCCAATGCGACTCCAGGCTCCCTCCCAGCGGACCATTCAGAGGTTATTGCTAAAATTGGAATCGACATCGATGGCAATGGGGATCTCGAGATCAAGCTTCCGACTCTGTTGGAGATCATCTGCAAGATCGCAATCGTCGATGATGGGTATCCGACTGATGTCGTGATGAACGACCCAGTCATCGTTGGTCCCGACGGTTCGAGCACCCCTCCTGGTATCTTTTGCGCAGATGATGCCGCCAACGCCTGGTGTCAAACTCAATTCTTGGACAATGATGTCACGGGTGCATTGCAGCCAGAGACACCTGGCGCGATGAATGGCAGCTGTCCAGGTGGTGCGACGTACTGCATAGCGGGAGCAAATTCAGTTTCGCTCGATGGCTGTAGGCTCACCTGCTTAAGCGGATTTGGAACATCGGCGGCGCATATCGTAGGAGTCAACGCCCCGAGTAATCAGCCGGGGCTCTTTTACGTCGGGCCCAACCAGATCAAGTCGATATTCGGAAATGGATACAGATGCATTAACGGCGCGACCAACAGAAGCCAAGTTGTAATCTCGTCAGGCGGGAGCTTTAGCGCGTTCGTCGACATGTCCATCGCAGACGCAAACAACGTGCAGTGTTGGTACCGCGACCCTTCAGGAGGCGGTGCCGGCTTCAATCTCTCAGATGCGCTCGGGCCTTGAACCGAGCTCACGCCGAAGAGGCTATCACTCTGCCGCCGCTCGGCCTTCGCGGACAAGGATCGCACGCGACTGCTCATAACCATGAAGCGGGTGGTGTTCGAAGACATAGGCCTCTTCACCCGCTTCGGCCAAGTCGCACGGCCATGCACTCAACTGGCCCGACATCGTGCCTGCCAACAAATAATCACCGTCCCGCGTGAACGCCACGCTAGTCGCCGGCGAGTCGAGTCCGGGATACACCATCCATAGATTCCGATTGGCTGCTTCGTAGACCCGCAACGTCCGATCTTCGGCTCCTGTCGCGACTCGCGCATCCGAGCCAGCCTCTGTCGTGACGCACGTGATGACACCAACATGACCGTGCAGCTGCGATCGCGTGTTGCCTGCGCCGATGGACCAGAGTGATCCAATTTCACTCGCGGGTTCAGCGCCAGCGACCCAACCACTCGTCAACGAACGCAGACCAACGATGGAGCCCTCTGGCAAGTAAGAAGGACGACTAGCGATTCCCGCACGCCAGTCCCATGACAGCAGCGAACTGGGTGTCGTTGCCGCCAGAAAACTTCCGCTCTTCCCAACGAACGCCAGCGAGATTGGTTCCGGGCCAGACCCGTTCAAGGAAGAGTCCAGCACGATCGGTGGATGCTCAACCCGTTCTCCCGACTCCGTATCAAAGATCTCGATCCCTTTGGATGAGGCGAGCGCAATGTGCTCGCCCAGAGAGTCGAAGCACGCTGCTGCCCAGCGCTCGCGGCCCGTGCCGTAAGCCTGCAGAGTGTTCCCATTCCAATCAATGAGTCGAGCGGGCGATAGCGGCGACACGATGAGCAGCTTGTTCTCTTGCGGATGACCAACGGCTGCACGAATACGTTCCGCGAGCTCATGCGTCTTTGACAGCCACTCGCCGCCGGCCTCCGCAAGAACAACAAGGCTTCCGTCTTCGCCGACAAACCATAGGGCACTTCCATCGCTAGCGACTCCTGATGCCATACGGCGATCGCGCGCAGCGCCCTGGAGACTCGTCACGAACTCGAGTGAAGGAGACTCCCACAGGCGATGCATTCCATCCGCTGTGACGCTCATGACGCGCTCGCCGGATCGACTAAAGAGGAGCTCGTCTACACGCTCCTGTCCGGCCTCGACTTTCGGCAGAAAACCAGTCCCGCCTGTGTAGAACGAGTGAACATATCCGACGCTCGATGCGCACCAGAGGCGTGAGCCATCTTCGTTCCATTGGAAAGCCGAAACCCCGCGAACCATGCCAGCGAACGTAAGCTGAACTTTGCTGGAAACCACATCCACCGTGCGCAGCGTCAAGTCGCTTCCAATGATGGCCAGCACCTTACCGGCGGGATCAAATCTCGCCTCGAGCGCATCAGCATCGTCATGAGCCGGTATGTGACTGAGCAAAGCTCGGGACGGGACATCGATGATGCCAACAGTCTTCGCTTGGGCATCGACTGCATGGCACACGGCGAGCTGCGTACCTGCAGAGTCGAAGATCACGTGAGCAATTTCCGCTTGAAAATCGAAGAGCACCTGCCCAACTGCTTCGGACTCAAAGTCAACCAAGTGAACCAAGCCAGCCCCATCTCCAAGGGCTACTTGTCGTTTATGAGGACGAAAGGCAAGCGAAGTAACCAGGGCTTCAGAAAGCGGAAGACTGCTCTGAAGCTCGAGTGAATCGGCATCCCAAAACGAGACTTGCGAAAGCTCGCCTCCAGCAACTCCCTCCGTAGCTCCTAGCGTCTGAATCGTCAGCAGTACCTCTCCTCTAGGGCCATAGGCCACATGCTGAATGTCTCCACCCTGGGGTGCAAGATTGCCGACCGTCACGGCTCGCGCCGCGTCCCAAACCCGCACACTCTGTCCACCCGTGCAAGTCACGAACTCGGTATGGGATGGACGAAATGCGAGGCTCTGTACACGGCCCTCCAACTGCCCAAGCTCGAGCACATTGGTAAGTTCGGGCAGTGCGTACAGGCGCAAGCGACCATCCTCAGTGAGGCTCACCGCCCGCCGGCCAAGATCGTCGGTATCGACGTGCATGATGCGAATCCCTTGACTCTCGGCATCGTCAACGGAGTCCAAGCGCTCGCCAGAAGCGAGATTAATCATGCGCACCTTACCGACACGCGACCCGATGATTGCGTGCGATGTGCCGGGCACGACCGCGATGGATGCGATGTCAAGGACAGAAACACGTTCCAGTTCGCGTTGGGAAACGAGCGACTCCAACACGGCCTGCCGGCTCTCCAGACAAGGGTCTTCTGATAACCACTGGCAGGCAGTGCCAAGCGCAGTTCCAGGGTTCTTCTTTTCACGCTGTAAATGCCTCCACCTGCTCCGCAAAAAGTCAACGACGATTGCATGGTCAGTCTGATCGTCGAGAGTGCCTTGCTTCTCACGCAACACGCTGGCGATCAGCATGATCACGAGTGAAGCAACCAGCCCAAGAGCAAGGGACGGATGGCGTCCGGCCAGGCGAGCCGTTCGCAAGAGCGGCCCAACACGACTACCTGCAACAGTCTCGCCCTGCGCGAGCCGCGCCAAGTCATCCGCAAAGTCTGCGGCAGTGGCGTAACGCCGGCTCGGGCGTTTATCGAGCGCGGTCTCCAACACGGCGCGCATCGCTTGCGGCAAGCTTGGGTTGCGCGCGCAGACATCCGGCACCGGTTCGTGCAACACAGACTCGATCAACTCGGGTTGTGTAGACCCGCTGTGTGGCGAGTCGAGGGTCAAGGCTTCATACAGACAAGCCCCAAGCCCGTAGACATCCGCACGCCGATCCAGCTCCACGGACTCTCCCCCGGCAAGCTGCTCGGGTGCCATGTACATCGGCGTCCCGATCGCTTGTCCGGTACCGGTCAAAGTCTCCAAGCCTTCGCCGCGCGCATGCGCGATACCGAAGTCAAGCAGCATAGGCTCACCCGCTAGGGTGACCATCAAGTTGGCGGGTTTGACATCACGGTGCACAACATTCGCTTCGTGAGCAATGTGGAGCGCACGTGCGATGGTCTCGAACCATGCGAGCAGGAGCCCGAGGTCGGACGCGCTCTGCGGCTTACATGGCAACAGAAGAGACGTGCTTGCTGAAGCAGCTTGCGACGGATTCGCGGACTGCAGCCTACACGCCGCGATCTGGCGAGACAAAGTCGTGCCCTCGACGAAGGGCATCACGATGTAGGGTTCGGTCGCCTCCAGGTCGGCCTCGAAGATAGGGCAGATCGCGGCATGCTCGAGGCGTGCGACAAGCTTGGCCTCGCGCCGAAAGCGCTGCATTCGCTCTCTGGGGATCGAGCCCAGCGGCGTCGAGATGACTTTCAGTGCAACCCTACGCTCGAGCTTCTCATCCCAGGCCTTGAACACGGTTCCTTGGCCACCGTGGCCCAACTCTTGCTCTAGGCGATAGCTGCCAAGGTAGCGAGCTTCCGGCTGCGGCATCTCGTCCGCTCCCGACACTCGGGTGTTCGCATACTCCAAGCGCTCGAATTCGCGACGAACGCTCGCCTCTTGTTCCGGGAAACACGCGGCATATTCCTCGACGCTGCGAACGGCTCCCGCCTGCAGATCCATTTGGAAACTGATCAGGAAGTCGAAGCAGGCCTCATCCTCGGGATAGGGACTCGAGTCCATCACAACAGTGTAGCCGAAGCCAGTTGGCCACGAATTGACGCTCTCGCGTTCTGAGGCCCTGCTGCCGCGAACGAGAGCATGAAGCGAAGCGCATGCGCCATCCGACTACTGCTCAACGGCCGCCAGCAATTCGATCTTGCGGTACTTGACATGCATATCCTGTCCACCGTGCAACTGCAGTCCGAAGTGTCCGCGACGGCGCCCCTCGTCCGCTTGAAGCTCGGCGCTCTTGCTTCCATTGACATGCACTACCACGCGTTTGCCGTGCGCAGCGACCGTCATCGTGTTCCATTCACCCGGACGGTAGTAGCGCTTCACCGAGTCAGGAGATGGCTTGACGACCCACCCACGACCGCCCGTTTCGTACAAGCCACCGACCAAACACGGCGTGCCTTCCACGCGAGGCTCGACCTCTGCCTGAAACCCTCGCACACCGACGCTGCCGTCGATTCGTTCGCTGCGAAAATAGAAGCCACTATTTCCAGCCACGGACTGGAATTCGAGGCGAACCGTGAAGTCGGAGTGGCTGTCGTCGGAAAGCAAAATCCCGTGTCGCGCCTCAGCCTTGGTCGAACGGCCAACGATGGCTCCTGCCTCGACAGCCCATTCTCCGCCCGGAAGAGCTCCCCAACCATCGAGTGATGTGCCATCGAATACCGGCCGCCATTCATGACGCCCCAGGTCCTTGAGACGCACATTGCGGAAGCGATAGACCTTGCCCTTCTCGCCATGATGCTGAAGCGCGATCAGCCCGGCTTGATCGAGCGGGTCACGTTCGTCGGTGGTCAGCACACCGTTGACCCAGATGCGAATCCAATCACCGATACACACAATACGATAGCGGTTCCACTGATCGTGCGAGTAGGCCGCGCGCTGCTTGGCCTTGCCCTCCCCGGACAGCGGTGCAATCCATGCGCGCCGTCCTTCATCATACAACCCGCCGGACCAGGCCCGACCCGAGGGGTCAACCTCGGCTTGGTATCCGAAGACGTTGTTCTTGCGCGAGTGACATCGAAACATGATGCCGGAGTTGGCCTTGCCGTCGGGCAAGTGCACCTCGATTTCCAATTCGAAATCAGCAAAGTTGCGATCGGAAGTCAGGAAGAACTTTCGATCCGAGCGCAGGTGAATCTCGCCATCTTGAACCCAAGCCTCTCCCCACTCGTAAGGATTGCTCCAGCCGTCGAGCGATGAACCGTCGAACAACGCCTCGAACTCGGCCGGCTTTCGCTCGGCTTCCGATCTATCAACTTGTGCGGGAAGGCCATTGACAGCTGGAGCCAGCAGCAATGAGAGGAGGCAACAAAGGCTTGCGGTAGACATGAAGGTGTGAATCTGAAGATCGAAACGCGTGCACTAGTAGGCAGCATACGCCGATCGCAGACAAGCAAGAGGGCGCTCGATGCAAGTGGCTCTCCTGAGTAGCCGCTCGAGTATTGGCTGAAATAAGGATGGAGGCCAGGCGACTCGAGCAATGAGCGGTACCTATGGGCCAGTTCGAACCGCTACCCTATATGCATGAAACGCATTGGAGTGATCATCACAGTTCTCCTGACATCACACTGCTCGCGCTCGGAGCCCGTTTCCGCAGCACCCAAACCCGCAACACCTCCCAACATCTTGTTGGTCTTGGTCGACGACCTCGGTTGGAGCGACCTCGGTTGCTATGGGAACCCTGCCGTTGACACGCCACGCATAGACGCATTTTGCGCGCAGGGTGTCCGATTCACTGATGCCTACGCCGCGGCTCCTGTCTGTTCGCCGACACGCGCTTCGATCATGACTGGATTGGCGCCGGCTCGTATGCACATCACGAACCACCTCCCTGACCGAGAAAGCTTCACGCCGGATAATCCAACGCTGACAGCGGCCCATTGCGAAGACCGCTTGGCTTTGGAGTATGTGACCGTGGCCGAGCACTTGCAGCGCAACAACTACAAGACAGCCTTCTTCGGGAAGTGGCATCTAGCACCGCAGCGGACTGCCGACCAAGCCGACTTCTATCCCGATGCCCAAGGCTTCGACCGGAACACTGGCGGTAACGGATGGGGAGGTCCGGGCAGCTCCTTCTTTGCGCCCTACGAGTTCCCGGGTCTCGTTTCTAAAGAAGAGAATGAGTACCTGCCCTATCGGCTGGGCGAAGAAGTCCAAAGCTATATCAGGCAACATGCCGAACGAGAAACGGACGAACCCTTCTTCGTTGCGCTCTGGAACTACACCGTGCACTGGCCGATGGACTCCCCGCCCGACTTACTCGCCAAGTATCAAGAACGCGGAGTTCAACCCGGAATCGTCGACCCTCGCTACGCGGGCATGACAGAAGCCTTGGACCAAGTCATCGGAGGAGTCCTGGACGCTCTCAAGGAAACAGGACTCGACGAGAACACACTCGTCATCTTCAGCTCGGACAATGGTGCGTTGGCGAGTGTCGCTGACAATCGCCCTCTGCGCGGAAGCAAGGGTTATCTGTACGAGGCGGGCATTCGAGTTCCAACCATGGTTCGTTGGCCCGGAAAAGTCCGCCCCGGGCGCGTCGATGCAACGCCGATCATCAGCACCGATTGGTTTTCGACGATCCTTGATGCAGCTGGAGTCGAGCTTCCCGCTGATTACCCCGGGGATGGAATGAGTCTTGTGTCTCTCCTTGACGAGTCAGAAGAACTCGAACGCGAGGCCCTGTACTTTCACTATCCCAACTATGCGTGGCATCGCTCGAACCGATTGGGAAGCGCCATACGAGCCGGCGACATGAAACTGATCGAGCGTTTCGATGACGGCAGCCTCGAGCTCTACGATTTGGAAGCAGACCGCGCTGAGGAGAACAACCTGGCACAGCAGCGCCCCGAGCTTGCGCAAAAAATGCAACGCAGCCTCCTTCTGTGGCGCGCTAGTGTCAGCGCCGCGCTGCCCGATCCTGTGCGCTGAGCATGCCTGCGGCTGGGGCGCACTTGGCACCGCGAATTATTCGTAAGTTGCCGCTCTTCGTAGCTCCTACGCGTCGGGATCCAAACAGAATCCAGCTTCGACAGAATACGCCTACGGCTCGTCACGTAGGGTCCTGGGTACCACGCAGCACCGAAACTCACTCCATGCCTAAGCAAGCAAGCACCAACAACTACCTGTTCCTGGGAACCCACGGTCACGTGATGGCTATCGATCAAACCGATGGCTCGACCATTTGGAAGACCTCCTTGCCCAAGACTGGCTTTCAAGCCGTCGTCATGATGGTCGAGAACGGCAAATTGCTGTGCGCCACCGCGGGGCGTGCGTTCGCAGTCGATCCAGTCAATGGTAAAATCTTGTGGGAGAACCATCTGCCAGGACTCGGGCAAGGCGTAGTGGGAATGTGCACCGTGAACCAAAGTAGCCCTTCGAATGACGCCATGATGGCCCAGCTGGCTGCGCAAGCGGCGGCTTCGAGCGCTGCCACCTAACGCGGCCTGTGTCGCTGGCAGCGCCCTGGGACTTGCAGCGCATCGCAACCTGTGGGCCGAGAGCCGTGAGCTAGTTGCAAGGGAGCGTAAAGCTCGGCTTTGCCGACGATGATTCGATTGCGACGCCAGTGAGCAGCACCTTCGATCCGAATGCAGCAACCGCCCGGAGCACGCGTCAACGCTCAGCTTCCAGTGATTGCTCTCGCTCTAGTTCTGCGTGCAACTGCTTGACGACCTCGGGGTGCTCGTTCCACAGGTTGGAAGTCTCGGCCAGGTCTACCTCAAGGTCATAGAGCTGACCTGCGGGTTTCACAGAATCTTCATCCGCTTTGGGTGACCGAGTGAAGCCGCCCGAACCTGGATGCGTGATCAGCTTCCAACGACCCTTGCGATAGGCAGTCGCTCCCGCTTTCAGGATCAAGGACTCGCGTTGTGTACGAGCATCTGGGTCGAGCAGTGCGGACAGCAAACTGAAGCCGTCCCTCGTGTTCTCTTTCGGTAGTGGAGCACTAGTCAACTCGGCCAGCGTGCTCAGTACATCCGTGAAGCAGACGAGCGCATCGTTGCTACAGCCCTGCGGTATGTGCCCTGGCCACTTGGCTATGAATGGTACGCGATGTCCGCCTTCGTAGGCATCTGCCTTCATGCCTCGCAGTCCACACACCGAGTCATGACCCAGCCGCTCGACATCGGCGGGATACCAGACAGGTCCGTTGTCGGACGTGAAGATAATGAGCGTGTCTTTGGCTTGCCCGTTGCGTTCGAGCGCCGCCAGTATGCGGCCAACTCCCGCATCAACTTGTGCGACGAAGTCGCCGTATAAATCGGCAGCGCTCGTCCCCTCGAACTCGCGGCTCGGCAACCAAGGTGTGTGGGGAGCCGCTAGTGCGACGTAGAGAAAGAAGGGTTCCTCAGGCTGTTGTGCACGCGTATCCAACCACGTGATGGCCTCTTCCTCGAATCTCGTTTGTACCTCTGCATGATCGAATCCTGGCGCGATCTTCCCCTTGCGCCAGAAGGCACCTTGGATGGCTGTCCATCCCGCAGTGCTGCTGTCCTGTACAAATTCAGTCGGAGGGGCGACCGGAACTCTTCCGCGGATGTAGTAGTAGGGAGGGATGTCGAGCGATGCGTGCATGCCGAAGAAGTCGTCAAAGCCACGATCGATCGGTCCACCGAACATCTCACTGCCCGGATCATTCACTCCCCCATCAAAGCCTAGATGCCATTTGCCGATCATTCCGGTCCTATAGCCTTGGCTCTTCAAGAGCGACGCGATCGTCACGCGCCCCTCATCGATCACGGCTTCGCGACCGGGTCGAAGGCTATTCTTGCGGCACGGGTAACGCCCTGTCAGCAAGCCATAGCGAGATGAAACGCAGAGAGCCCCGGGCGAGTGTGCATCCGTAAATCGAATGCCCTCTGCGGCCAAACTATCGATTGTCGGCGTCTCAATCTTTGAGTCTGGGTTGTAGCAAGCCGGGTCACCGTACCCCATGTCATCGGCCATGATGAACAGGATATTGGGAGGTCTGTCGTCGGAGGAGACGCTGGGCTTATCCGTTGTCACGCAGGCTGCCA
>JBLFWN010000084.1:0-28250 GCA_047611405.1 Planctomycetota bacterium
GCCTCGGCGGCGCAGTTTGCAGGTCTGATGCCTAGCCGACTGTCAGCAAGCGAAGTGCTGGCTTGGCGGCAGGAGTGGGGCCGGCGCAGCGTTCACCCGATGTCTAGCAATGGCCAGATGATCGAGGCATTCAGACACCACCAGGCGCAGGCGGCATGAGCGCATGGTGCTTTCCAACACGGAAGCATGGCAGTTCAATACCGTTCCGCTTCAGGACGTTAGCAACGGTCGTCCTTGCGACCTTGTGCCCAGTCCCTTCAGCTCGCCTTGGATTCTACTGTAGCCCCACTTGGAGTTCTCAGTTGCCCATGCGAACGATAAGCGCCTTGATCACCTTCATGAGTCTTGGCCGTCCGACACGCCGCGTCTGGTGCGTCCACTTGAGCGCGATCAGTTTCCAATGCCACCTCATCAGGGTGTTGGGGCTCACGATGGTGGCAATGTTATCGAGGACCTTGCGACCAAGGCGTTTGGCTTTGGCTGCAAGCCTTCGACGCTGGTTGTCGTTTAGTTGCCATGCCGTTCCACCCAGCTCTTCCTTCAACCCTCGTTTCTCCTCGAACAAGTACCCGATGACGTACTGCTTATGGTGATTGACCCAGCCTGCAAACCGTCAGATGCAGGGCTTGGAGTGGATGGAACTCGGATCGCGTAGAACCATGTAGTGCTCCCCATATCGATGCCGTTGCTGCGGTTAGGCCACGACCGAATATGTGGACATGACGTATTTGGTGACGGGCAACACTGCGCCGTCCAGGTAACTCTGCGCTACCCCGTGCAGTCGACCTGCAGTGGCTCGTACCAACAGTCCGCAATCGCCTCGCTCGCAGGCTCAGTGGCTGGTGACACGCGCATGTTCCAGGGCTGGCTTCGCGACCCAACGGGCCCGTCTGGCAGCGGCTCCAATCTCAGCGACGCCGTCGAGATCACGTTCATGCCTTGATATAGCTGAACCTGCCAACAGCAGCCCGTCGAATGCTCTTATCTAGCAGGCCGTCGAAATCAGCGATCCGCGCAGCACAAGCACTCGATTGGCCTCAACGGAGTCGCGCCCCTTGTTGTCGATCGGCGACAACAAGGGGCGCGACTCCGTACTGTCTGCTTCATTCGCCTTCAGCTTTCAGCCCGATTCGCCGCCGACTGCCGCCAGCTACGCTCGAACGGCAGTCGCCAGGCGCGCGGTGCTACCAGCTGATGAATGGCGTTCGGCCCCCAGGATCCCTGTGCATAGGGACTGACCGGCGGCGGTTGCTCGAGCAGGGGCGTGGACACTTCCCACAGCCGCTCGATACCCAGCGAGGTGGTGAACAGGGTGTGGTCGCCGCGCATGGCGTCGAGAATCAAGCGCTCGTAGGCCTCCAGTACGTCACCGATGTGCTGGGTTTCATCCATCGCGAACTGCAAGCTCATCTTGTCCAGCTTCATGCCGGGACCCGGGCGCTTGCCGTAGAACGACAGCGATGTCTTAGAGGCATCTGACAGATCGAAGGTCAGATGATCCGGGCCCTTCAGGCCGACACCGGAGTCCTTCGGGAACATGCTCTTGGGTGGCTCGCGGAAGGCGATGGAAATGATGCGTTGACCCTCCGCCAGGCGCTTGCCGGTGCGCAGGTAGAACGGCACACCCGCCCAACGCCAGTTGTCGATCGAGCACTTCAGGGCGATGAAGGTCTCAGTTTCCGATTCCGGATCCACGCCAGGCTCGTCGCGGTAACCGACGTACTGCCCGCGAACGGCATGGTGTGGTTCGATAGGCATCATGCTGCGAAATACCTTGTTCTTCTCTTCGCTGATCGAGTTCGGTTCCAGCGCCACCGGTGGTTCCATGGCCATGAAACCGAGGATCTGGAACAGGTGCGTGACGACCATGTCGCGAAAGGCCCCGGTGTTCTCGTAGAAGCCTGCGCGAGTTCCGAGCCCGAGTGTTTCGGGCACGTCGATCTGCACATGCTCGATGAAGTTCCGGTTCCAGATCGGTTCGAACAGGCCGTTGGCAAAGCGGAACGCGAGGATGTTTTGCGCCGGCTCCTTGCCCAGGAAATGATCGATCCGGAACACCTGATCTTCGCCAAACACCTCGTGTACGCGGGCATTGAGCGAAACCGCCGACTCGAGGTCGACGCCGAACGGCTTCTCCATGACGACGCGCGCATTGGTCACGAGATCAGCCTCGCCCAGCAACTTGATGACCGAAAGTGCCGCCTTCGGTGGCACGCTGAGGTAATGCAGGCGTCGGCTTTCACCGACGAAGCTCGCCTCGGCCCTGATCACCGCCTCACGAAGTGCGCCGGCTCCAGCGGAAAGTGGCACGTACTCCACGTGGGCTGCGAAATGCTCCCAGTCCTCGTCCTTGATCTCGCGGTTGAAAAACTCGTCGAGCGATTCCCTGCAAAAGCTCTGGAAGGCTGCCGAATCCATCTCATCCAGTGAGACACCGATGATCCTGCAGTCCGGTATGAAGCCAGCGCTGGAGAGATGAAACAGGCCAGGGATCAGTTTGCGTTTCGACAGATCACCGGTGGCACCGACGAGAACGACCACCTGGGGATACTTGGGACCGACACCGGTGGAAACTTTGGGCATGTTGACAGTTCGTCTGCGGATAGTGTCGTCAGCGGCCTGCGGCGGACTCGCCGCCTGAGCCGAATGATCAACAGGTTGCCGCACTGTGTCAAACGCCGGGCGAACAGCAAGCTCCAAAGCGGTGACACAAAGCGCATCGCTAACGGGAGCTTCGGTGCAGTGACTCACGGTTCTTGTCGCAAGGCCCCCAGGAGCTCATGCAGAGGGTCATCGATTGCGGAGAAGCGAAGGTGTGCTCGCCTAATGCTTGACCATTTCATACGCCCCCCTTCGTGTTGCCTTTCGTTCTCCACAAAATATCAGCCACCTCAAATCGTTTGTTTCGCGGCTCGATACCTGGCCTATGCGTCCTCTTATCAATGCTTCGCCCCCACCCTCACGGGTGACGACGCATGACTCGGGGCCAGCGTGAGTAGCTAGTTCTTCACTGCCTGACTCTTTCCTTCCTTCATCTCGCCAGTCTCCTGGCGCAAGCCACTCCGTATCGCGTCATGATGGTGGGCCTGGCAGCGACTACCGTCAGTAGTTCCCGGCACACAGCCCATTCCTTAGGCCGTGGGTGTTGAGATTGGACGGTTGCCGGCGGTTCGGGCTTCAATCTGAGCAATAGTCTGACGGTGCACTTCCTTCCGTGATAGCGCCGGGGCGGGTTGCGGGCCGTTCAGAATCGGTCCGACCCTGATGGCTTGATCTAGTCGAACCTCAGCGCATCGAACACAGGAAAGCTAGACCACCTCGGCGTTACTTGCGCTCGGTAGGCGGCAACGAAAGAAGGAGCCTGGCTATCATCGGCGGACAACCGCCGAGAACACTCTCGTTGAGTACAACTCGATGCTAGGTGACAGGCTCCAGGCCCAGGGTCTAGCTGCACAGAGGACGGAAGTCGTGATTGGGTGCATAATCATGAACAGATTGCTAGACGTAGGCAGGCCCGTGGCCGTTGTTCGCTCAACTAGCTCTGCAGGGAGCACTCTTGGCACCATTCAGACTTGTGCAACAAAGCCCTTCACTGCCCAAAAGTGACCGCAATAGCATCACTCGCATTCCATCCTGATCCCCCACCGAGCGGATCGCGGTACCAGGCTTGGAAGTGCCATGTTGTTGAAGCTGTGATCTGACCGCTACCCGCTGGCGGTGATGTCACATCCAGTTCTGTACGCAGTAGCCCCCCCGCCGCAGTCGTCACGGGCAAGCGGTAGACCGTGCCGGCGAGGCAGCGGAAGCCGTTGCCGAAGGGCAGCTGCGTCCTATCAAGTGAGTAGGCGAACAAGCCGGGTTGGTCGGGAAGCAGAGCTGCGGTCAGCACCAAGTCGTTGTCTCCGATACTGGCGCAGCCCGTCGCTTCGATGCTTGCTTCCAATCCGGTCGAATTGGGAAGTGCCGCACAGTGACGAACTCCCCTCGCGAGTTGAAAGCGATCGACGCGGCCTGTCGCAAAGGGCTCGTAGTAGAGATCCGAGATCCATCCCTCTTGCGCGCTCAATGCGACGGTCCACCCGAAGGCGACCGCAGGTCCAGTCCTGGTGGGATGGAAGATGTGCGTGCGCTCCCAACCCGTCGGACGGTTGAGGAACATATGAGCACGCCCCGCGGGCGAGCCATTCGCGCCTACGAGCAAACGGTCTTCGTGGAGCGCGATTGACTTGCCAAAGCCCGAGCCGGAGCCAGGCGGATCGATGATGTCATCGAGCACAAATGAACTGCCATCCCAGTGCATGATGTTGATGCATCCACCGGAAAGACCATCAGGAGATGCTGCGATCAACTGGTGCCCGTCAAACAGCAGGGGAGTTCCAAACTCGATTCCAGGGCATGGAGAGGACATCGATTGGACCGGCGTATTCGTCCAACCCGCCGGACCGCGCTGGAAGACGAAGATCGTTCCTGAACCGAGTTCGATAGGTTGCGAGATAACCGCAAGGTCCCCACGAATGGACAGCGATGCGCCGAAAGCCTCATATCCGAACATCGGCATGCCGGTGAACTTGACCTGCTGACTCCACAGACCGGCCTGCTCTTCGAATAGATAAGCTGCGCCCGCAAGAAAACCGGCATCGTGTTCGGCAGGCGCGCCAATCAGGATGCGCGCTCCGTCCATGCTGACTGCGGCTCCAAAAGAATCGGTTTGAGCCGAGTCACCTTCGAAGCGCTGAATGACACCGCCCGCGGGCCCTAATTGGAACAGGTAAACCGCACCAACGCCATGCGGAGTGCTGCCCTCATCCGGAGCTCCAACCAACAGGCGATCACCTTCGACCGCGATGGCTGTTCCGAAGTTGGCTCCTGAGACGGATCCGACGATCGTCTGAGTTTCGATCCAGTCACGACCGACTCTTTCGTAGAGAACAACCGCGCCCGAGCCGCCGGCAAAACCAGGAACCCCTACGAATGCGCGCTGCTCCTCGAGCACCATCGATTGGCCGAAGCGTTGGCCTTGCCCGCTCGCCAAGAACCCGAGCGGGGTCAGATCACATTGAGCTAAGACTGAGTCTGATTCCCCAAGGAGCATGGCGACGGCCAGGAAAGCGGACGGCTTGGAAATGAGACGAAGCTGATCAAGACAAGAACGGAGCATGCGATTGAGTCCTCCATGAGAGGGGAGCGTGGCCTGGCAAACTCACAATACTCCTATCCCCAAGATGGGGTGCATTCCGGCGCCTCAAGATGCGAAATCACGTCGTTGGCAATCCGAGCGAGTGGATCCTGTGCATGCGCAGTTTTGATGGACCGAAGCAGCCAAAGGCTTCGGCTCTTGGATCGAGTCTATAGAGATAGCCTTTGCCTCACAGCCCGTAGCGGGGCTCACCCTGCAGCTCTCAGCGTCAGATTGACCAGCACAAATCGGCTACCAGAGCCAATGCCCGCGCGCCTTCAACTCATCCGCCTTGACCCACTGCCCACGCAAGCCCGTGCTGATGCCGCTGGCCTTGGCCAAGACACCGCGTACGCGGCCTTGGAAGGGTGCGATGATCAGCAGCAGCGGCAAGCTGGCGATGTCAAACAGCACGAAGCGAAGCCACTCGCGCCACGTCGCGTACTGCCGCAGGAAGTGAACCGAGTTAACGCCCTGCATGTATTTGCGGCGCGGACTGTAGCCGCCACCAGTCGAACTGGATGGCGCATGCCAAGCTCGCACCTCGCCAATCGTCCGCACCCGGTAGCCGGCCAAGCGCGCGCGCAGGCAAAACTCGACATCCTCCATGTAGGCAAAGTAGTCTGCGCGCAGCAATCCAATGCGTTCGAACACATCGCGCCGCACCATTATTGAGCAACCCGCCACATAGTCGACATCGACATTCTTGCGGTAGTCCTCGTGATCCGGACGCCCATGACCGATCAGGGTGGACAGGTTTTGGCGGTAATCCAACCAGCCGCCAGCACACCAGATGCGAAGGCTTCCGTCGTCATAGAGCACAAGCGGCCCGACGACTCCAACCTCTGAATCGGAGTGTAGCTCTGCAATCAAGGCGAGCAGCGTCGAAGCTTCGACACGCAGATCATTGTTGACGAACAACACCTGCTGCGCCCCCTGCTCCAATGCGTGCCGAGCCCCCTGATTCGCACCTTCACCAAATCCAAGATTGGATTCGTTCACGATGATCGCGAGACCTCGAAAGCGTTCGATCACACGGTTGCAGGATCCATCGACCGAGCCATTGTCGACGAACACAATGCGATGCTGCGGTAAGCCCGCTTCCAGCAAGGACTGCACGCATTGCAGGTTGGTATCGCCACCATTCCAGTTGACGACGACGGCCCACAATCCGGAGAGTTCGGATACTTCAACTCCAGTACCCAATGGATTGGAAGCATCAACAGAACGGCCAGCATCGCCGGCGTCGGCTTGCCCGCTGGCATTGGAATCCGGGACCTTAGTCATGCAGGGCCCGACCCTCCACGATCGCTCGAAGTGGCGGACGAATCGCCGCCGTCTTCATCTGTGCCTAACGGCTCACCCTTCTCCAGCTTTGCATCTGCAGCGGGCTGCCGTGTTTCCTGCACAGCCGACACGATGCTGCCCGATGCCAAGACCGTTTCGATACGATCTCCAGCCGACAGATCACCGACACTTCGCAGGGTTCCCGACTGATCCACGAGGCGCGTGATGGAATAGCCGCGCTCCAATACATTGAAGGGCGAGATGGCGCTCAAGGTTCGATCCGCCACCTCGAGCTTGGCCTCGGCCGAACTCAAGCGCCTGTGCATCGCCGCATCAAGACGTGGTTGCAGTGGGGTCAAGCGCGACTCGATCTTTGCCAAGCGGACGCGCGGACTCTGCCGCGTGAGACCCTCGGCCGCACGCTCGAGGCGTCGCTCCATGCGCTCGACCTGATGTTCTGCGGCGCGCACAAGCGCGACCCCATGCGAACGCAGCCGCTCGATGCGGTCTCCCAGAATCCAGCTTGCGTCGCGCATCGTTCGGCCCGACGCGAGCGTGTTCAGCCGCTCCACTCGCACCTCGACCGCTCGGTTGGCTGCCTCGATCAAATAAGAGCCGGCACGCTCGAGACGTTCGAGCAAAGCCGCGCGATCGGGAATGACAGTCTGAGCTGCGTCGGTTGGCGTGTGCGCACGCAAGTCCGCGACTAGATCCGTAAGCGTCCAATCGGTCTCGTGTCCAACGCCGGAGATTACGGGTGTGCTCGACTTCCAGATGGCTTCGGCCACGATGACTTCGTTGAAGCACCACAGATCTTCCAGCGAACCTCCACCGCGTGCCACAACGATCACATCGACCCCGCTGGCATCGAGCCGGGTAATCGCGTCCGCGATCTCACGCGCTGCCTCGCGTCCTTGGACGCGCGTGTGCACGAGCCGCACCGGATACAGTGGCCAGCGCAATGAGCGCGTTCGCAGGAAGTCTTGGAAGGCTGCCGTGTCGCGACTGGTCACGACGCCGACGCAACGCGGCATGCCCGGGATCGGGCGCGCACGATCGAAGCGACCCAACATGCGCCATTCGGCCTTGAGCTCTTCCAGCCTGGCAAGCAACTCGCCGATGCCACGTTGCTCGACCTTCTCGACCATCAAGCTATAGGTGCCACGCGGCGAATAGACATCCAGCTTGCCGTGGCAGACGACGCGCATGCCTTCCTCTAAAGGAAAGCGGGCAGCGCTCGCCACGCGGCTGCGCCAGATCGCGCAATTCAAATAGGCGTCGTCGTCCTTCAGGCCGAAGTAGATGTGCCCCGAACCCGCTCGCTTCAGCCCGCTGATTTCGCCTTCGACCGCAACGCGGCCGAGCGCATGCATGCGTGCCGACAACTCGCGCGTCAGCTCGCCGACCGCTACGACCCGCGGTCCTGCAGGGGCAGCTTTGGGTGCAGGTGAGACGGTGGCCGCGTGCGCGCTGGGCGCAGCAGAGCTGGATCGGGCTGCAACAATTTCAGCGTTCGGCACATCCGATTGTGGCCCGGCGCGCTTGGACGCCTTCTTCTTGCGTGCAGGCTTCTTAGCGGGCGGTGTGCCCTTCTCGCGCGACTCAGCGGGATCTGAGCTGGAAAGATCGTCGAAGAGACTCGGCTCTCGGTCGGGCTTCGGGCGCTCGGGCATGCGGCACTTATCGCCGCAATCCACGTCGCGGTCAACCCAACGCATGCGTCTCGCGCTGGTCGAGCGCAAAGTATTCGGCCGACACCCTCAACCGGACGGACTAATCCACGACCTTAGAGGAAGCGTCGGACTCGCCCTCGGGTGCCAGCTTGAGGCTTGGCTCCGCGTTGGGAGCTTCTTCTTGCGATTGCCCGGCAGCCTCGCTCTCGGCGCCCAAGCCAGGCAATTCAGCCGCAAGCCAAGACGGCATATGGACTTTGGGTAAAATCACGCGATAGCGGCCCTCTAGGAATGGAGCGCGCCGCCCGAGCCGTTCCTGGACCCCACCTTCGAGCAGCAATTCGATGCCGTCGCCGCGTCGCAGAATGCTCATTTGATCCGCGAATAGGCGTCTTATCTGATGCCCCGAGACATCTAGTTCGACGAGCTGCACATCGCGCAGCACTTCCCCACGCACTCCACCTAGTGCGCGCACGCGCCAGTGGCCGGCCCGCGTCGAAGCCCGTAGCAACTCGTTCAGATCAAGGCGTAAGCGCAGCAGATCGTGTGTTCCGTCATCAGGGCTGATGTCAATCGTGCCCTCGCCGAAGAGCTCAGGAAAGGCGCTGATCCAGGGACGAGGATCGATACCCGGCAAGTAGATGCGCCGCACCCCGCCACGCTCGTCGCCCGGCCGTTCCGGAATACCAAAAGGAACGCGCACGCCTCCGCGCACCTCGTAACCCTCTTCAAAAATCAACGTAACGCTGTGCGCGGCGATGCTGCCTTCGAGACGCAAGCGATTTGCAGCCAGCGTACCGACAGGTCGACCATAGTCATCCACGAGGCGAGCGACGATGGGTCCGGTCCATCCTTGCGCGACGACTCCGACCTCGAGGATGTCAAGGCCGCCGAATTGTTCGGCCATCAAGTACGCGCGCAGCTCGCGGCGCAGCACGCGCGATCGACGCTCGGCCTTTTCCAATTCGGCGTCGGAGATTGTCGGCACAGGATCGACACTCACTTGATCAGCAGACGGGTCGTCGTTGATCGGTTGTCCTGCCGGTGTTGGCAAATCGTCAGCTGGCGAAGCCCCCACTTGAAGGAACTCGGGAGTCGCTGGAGCTGTTGGAATGTCCAGGTGAGTGATCAGCCTCGTAAACTCGAACCATTCACGTTCGCGTGTCGCGCGCATATCCCGCTCAACAGCGAGTTCGACCTCGAGTTCTTGAATGCGAGTGAGCAGGTGCAATTCACGCTTTGCCCATGATGCACGAGCTACCTCGTGTTCATCGGCGTGAGTGGCGACAGTGGAGTCCTTGGGTATTCTTGCCCCCTCGCCTCGCGAACCGAGCTGCTTACCCAAAGCGCCTATCGTCAGCGCGGCAACGAGCGCCAGCCCACTCGAAGTCCACGGGTCACTTATCTTCATCGTTCCACTCCGGATCCAGCCGCGCCAGCGCGCGCACGACTTCGGCGCGATTCATGTCAACTGGGCTCAATGCAATCGCTCCACCAACGACGCCGCGCAGACTCAGTTCGCCGAGCGGCGGTATGCCCCACAGAATCAAGCTGATTTGCTCGTTGATTGAGAGACCTTCCACCGGCGGAGCCATCAGCACCTGAAGCGGATCGTAGATCCCTGCCGTCGCCGCTCCCTTATGGGAGACGAGCACGTCCAATGAAGTCCCGTCCGAGGAATCAATGGCGAGCGTACGCAACCCGGCTTGGTCGAGCCAAGCTTCAGAGTACGCAAGCTGGGAATGGCCCTCGCCTGCTGACAGTCGCAGAGTCAAGCGATACGGCTCGCCCCCACTCTTGCCGAAGCGCTTGCCGAGCGCCGTCCCGTCGAATTCTTGTTGGCTGGAATCGGCGTGCAGCTTGGTGAAGCTGACATCCAACTGGAGACCGCCTGGGAAATCCTGCAGGGCTGCCCAACCCGGAATCGTTCGAGTCGAAATTGGGGCTGGCGGATTCGCGAGTTGCTCCAGCCCTTTGCTACGACCCCAGTCAAACCACCAGTACAGGGTAGCCAGGGTCAAGATGGGCAACAACAATGCGATCGGCCCGATGCGAGCCGGCTCCTGCACGGATTCGTACGAATCGGCAGGCGCGTCGTGCTGTTCTGAAGAGTCGGCGGGCATATCCCGTTGGACGCCCGATCAGGCACCTTCGTCCCAGTCATCCTTTTTGTTCTTGTTCCACCAGCGCTGCCACTGTTCAGGGTCGCGCAGGTCCTGGCCGGACATCACCTGCAGCGTGGTGATCATTGCAGCCTCGATCACGTCATAGCGCTCACGCGCCACGGTGTCGTTGACATCCGAATTGACATCCGTTTTGGCGCCGCCAAGCACCTTCAAGACTTCCTCGAAGATATCTTTGCGCACCTTATTCTTCGAATCGTCGAAGTAGCCGAGCGCCTCGGCCGCAGCGGACTGCACCTCGGGACGCTGGTGCGTCAAAAGGTCAATCAAGAACTCGATCGACTTGCCCTCCTTGACCTTGCCTAGAGACAGGATGAGTTCCCGCTGCAGCGCCAAGTCTTGGCGGTGCGTCTTGTGATTGATCCAGCTCTTCAGCTCCTTCGCGCTCTCGGGCCCCATCTTCCCCATCGCCACAGCAGCAGCCAGGTATAGCTTGTTGTCGCGCACGCCTTCCTTGCTGGTATTGCGCTTGACCTTCAAGCATGCGGACAGCTGCTTGACGATGTCCTTGCGATCTCTCGGACCACTCTGTTGGAACTCGCCATTGATGAGCGTGTCGATCAGACCGATCGCATCGTGATCCTGCTCACCCTTGCGATTGCCGATGTACTTCTTCAGCTGTGTCAGCGTCTCCTTGATCTCGGGACGCTTGTCGGGCTTCGGATCTTCGACCTGCGATGACACGGCCGATGCCACAGCCATCGAACTGCACAACGCCATGCTCGGCGCGGCGCCGATCGACGCAAGAAGACACAGACTCAGGAGATGACGCTGGATGCTTAGGACCTTCATCGGATTCAGGTTGGAGTCGGGCACTGCGGGTTCGCCAGCGATACTGGCGGCTGATTGCAACTAGCAATCGATAGGCCGCAAGTCGCGCACCGGGGGGATGTGCTTTCGTGCGAGTTTCGGCTTGAGACCATAACTCGTTTAGCGGTCGGTTGTTCCGATGTCGAGCCTGAATCCTGTGGGCTGGATTTCTAATTCTTGCCTGGCTCGGAAAACTTTCTGCAAATGCAGCGTCAGAGGCCCGGCATCTACGGGCAGGTTCAGCACCCCATCGACCCCATGAATCGGGCGCAGCCCCATGGCCACATTGGTCAAAAAGAGCTCGTCGGCCATCTGCAGTTCTCGCAGCCCCACCCCCCCCACGACCGTCTCGATGCCGTGTTCGGCAGCCAGCTCAAGGATCAGCCCGCGCACAGTACCGGGCAACCCGCTATCGGGAGTCATCAACCCGCCTTCGATAACGAGGAACAGATTAGCGATCGTCGATTCCACGATCTTCCCGTCCGCATCTCTCAGCAAGGCGTCGAATGCCCCGCGGCGCTGCGCGTCCTCGCGAGCGAGAACGAGGGGAAGACGGCTCGAATGTTTGGCGCGTTGGGCTCGCCCCCATTCAAGACGTTCTTCGCTCAGCACCAAACGCACGCTTGCCGTGTCGCTTGTATCAATCGCACGCGCAGTCAAAACGAGCGAGGCCTTGCCCTCGAATCCGCGGGTCAGTTGAGCGCGCAAGATGTGCGCATCCTCGGGCAGCAGACGGGCGAACGAGCGCAGTGTCTGCACGATATCCCACGCGGGAGGCCACGCGATGCCGAGCGCCAGCGCGCTCTGCTCGAACCGCCGTAGATGATCGGAGAGAAAAATCGGGCAACCACGCTCGCATCGAATGGCTTCGATCGCACTCAAGCCAGAGGCAAAGCCCGGATCGCGCACGTCGATTCGCGCTTTATCAGGAGCTCGAAGCTCGCCATCGACCCAGATCGGTAGTTCGTCTTGCGTCATGCGGGGCCCGTGGGAATGGAGGGTGCAGCAGGGAGCGGAACGCCGAGTGTCTCCGGGGCCTCGTCCGCGCCGGAGCAGGCGGCCGCCAGCGCGGATCCCTTCCAACGAGTCTCGAGTTCCTCGTCGGCCGCAACAGACTTCCACGTGATGCCGCCACCAACGTGAAAGCTAACTTCGCCTTTCGCCGCGTTGCCGCTGTAGCTACGCGTCTCAACCGAAGCAGAGCTTGATTCACGTGGGCGCCAAACCAGGGTCCGAATCAAGATGTTGAAGAAGGCGCGACCGCGAAAGTCGAGCGCACCGAGAGAACCTGTGAAGAAGCCACGTCCCTCCTGCTCGAGCTGCGCGATGATCTCCATGCTGCGCAGCTTCGGAGCTCCGGTGATCGAACCTCCTGGGTAGAGGGATTCGAGCACGCGTATGGCGTCGACTTCAGGAAGACAAGTCGCGCGCACGTCGGCCACCAAATGATGGACCGTCGCAAAGCTCTCCAGCCTCGGAAAATCGCCGACACGAACCCCGCCAGGCTGCGCGACTCGGCCCAAGTCATTGCGTTCCAAGTCGACGATCATGGCCAACTCGGCACGTTCTTTGTCGCTCGCCAAGAGCCGCTGACGAGCCGCTCGATCACCTTCTGGATCAGCCTGGCGCGCAATCGTGCCCTTGATCGGACGTGTCAGTGCTTCGCCTGCATCGAACTCAAGCAGCAACTCGGGCGAGGCAGACATCAAGGCGCCCTGATGCTCGCCCTCTTCGTCTTGCAAGGACCACTGCAGATAGGCCATGAAGGGCGCCGAATTCAGTTCACGCAAACGCAGGAATAAATCAACGGGATGCGCATCGACCGCACGTGTATAGCGTCGCGCGAGATTGACTTGATAGATCTCACCAGCCGCGATGCATGCCCGCGCTTCTTCGATGCGTCGCTCGTGTTCGCTCGCAGGCACATGCGAGACCAGCGGGCCGGCGCTGCGAATGCTGCCTGCACGAAGCGGCGAGCGGCGCGCGAGCGCACTCAACCAACGCTCGCGCCGTTGCCCAAGTGGAGCTCGATCATCCCCAGGATTCTCAGCCAAGACCAACTGCGCCTGGCCGCTCTGGTGGTCAATGCATAAGTAATCGACGTACAGACCGCCCACGATGCGCGGAGTCTTCCAGGCCGGGTCCGGAAGCGTCAGCGGCTCATCACAAGCCCCGAGTTCATAGCTGAGTGCTCCAAGAAATCCACCTCCGAAGGCCTCAGGCAACTCATCACCCTCGACCGCATGAACCGCTTCGATCGAAGTGCGCAAGCTGGCCAGCGAGTTCCAGCGACGCGGGCCGCCCAGGGGATCGATCGCGACGATGCTGAAGCGCTGCGGAACACCAGCAGCACTATCCAGCACGGCCAAACCCACCTCATCGCGCAGTGCATGCAGCAAGGAGCGCAAGCACGGTACTGCGACGGGGAAGACACGGGGCTCGAATCGGTACGACATTGGCGGATCTCGCGCAGCAGCCCGGGCTGGGAGGCTCGATTGCCTGGACCTCGACTGGCTCGAAAACTCGAAACCTGCAAGTTAGCAGACGGACGCTGGACTCGGTCATTGTCCCGCGAGACACGAAGCGCTACAAGCACGCGCCATGGAGCAACAACGTAAGGGCGCCCTCGGTCTGGTCTTTCTGACGGTCTTCATCGACGTCATCGGCTTCTCGATCATCTTCCCGCTGTTCCCAGCCATGCTGGAGCACTATCTCTCGTTGGAGGGAGAGGGCAGCGCGATCGCGAGTTTGGTCAAGACCTTGGCCAGTTTCGTCCCGGCAGATCAGGGCGATTGGCCGGTCACGGTCCTGTTCGGGAGCCTGCTAGGGTCGATCTATTCACTGCTGCAATTCGCCTTCGCCCCCTTCTGGGGCAGCCTGTCGGATCGCATCGGACGCAGGCCGACCTTGTTGTTCACGCTGGCGGGCACGGCGGCTTCCTATTTGATCTGGATTTTCGCCGGCTCCTTCACCCTCCTGATCGTGGCGCGACTATTGGGCGGCATGATGGCCGGCAATATCTCAACCGCTTCGGCCGTCGTCGCTGATACCTGCAGTGGCCCCGAGCGCGCGAAGGGCATGGGCATCATGGGGGCTGGCATCGGCTTGGGCTTCGTCATGGGTCCGGCGATCGGAGGCCTGAGTGCGAGTTGGGACTTGGTGGGCATGTGGCCGGCGGGCAGTGAGTACGGACTCAACCCCTTCAGCGGTCCCGCACTGATCGCCCTCATCCTTGCGGTGATCAACTTGACCTGGGCCAGCGTGCGCTTCCCCGAGACGCTTCCGGCAGAGCGCCGCGGTCAGGGCGTACAGAACCGCAGCCGCAATCCTTTCCGCACACTACGCAAGATCGATTCGCCCGGCGTGCGCGGGACGAATATGGCCTACTTCTTGTACTTGACCGCCTTCAGTGCGATCGAGTTCACGCTGACCTTCCTGTGCGTCGAACGCCTGTCATTCAGCGTGCGCGACAATGCGTACATGTTCGTCTTTGTCGGATTGACGATTGCCTTTGTTCAAGGCGGATTGGTGCGCCGTTTGGCACCCAAGATGGGCGAACGCAAGCTGGCCAAGATCGGCGTGATTCTGACGCTACCCGGCTTCATCGCGATCGGATTGACGCAGAGCGTCGGCTTGCTCTACGTCGGATTGTTTGCAATGGCAATTGGATCCGCCTTCGCGATGCCGTGCCTGACGGCACTGGTGTCACGCTACAGCCCAGAGGAGCATCAAGGCCTGGCGCTGGGCACTTTCCGATCAATGGGCGCGCTCTCACGCGCAATAGGTCCAGTTATTGGCGGCACGTTGTATTGGCAACTTGGAAGTGGCGCACCCTACTTCGCAGCTGGTGCCTTCCTCATTCTGCCGCTGCTCTTGGTGTTGAAGCTGCCTGAGGTAAAGCCGGACAGCTGACCGTGGCGCTCATCGCTCACCCGTAGAAAGACCTGCGCCAGGCATGCGGCTCCCGTAGAATGAGTCCATGCTGGAGCGATACGCGCTGGCCTACACGGACGAGAACGGCACAGAGTCGTCAGAACTCTTCAATGATAAGTCAGAGTTGCGCGTCACGTTGCACGGAGTGACGTTCGTTGGCTCGCAACTTGATGACTTCGAAGTCGAAGGAGATTCCGCTGCGCAGGACTTCTCTAGCTTCGCGCTCAATAACACATCTCTGCGCACGTGCAGTATGGAGTTCGCGATGCCGATGCAAGTGCTAGTCGAGTCGACCAGCCTTGCGGGCGCCCAGCTGCATGTCCGCTTGGAGATGGTTTCGCCCGCGACCAATGGCGCGATCGAATAAGAGAAGCTGAGGCTACGCCTCGAGCATGAAGGCAAGAGCTTCAGCTGCGAGAGCGACGGCATGGATTTCGAAGACGGTATGTCGTCGCTGCGCGATTGCCTGCCAGCCGGCATCCGACTCGCGAGCTGCTTCACTTGCGTCCATTCAGACTTTTCGCCCTACGGCGCGGGCGCCTTCGGGACGCTGTTCTGCTCTCGTGAGCGCAAGCCCGAGTTCCGGGACGTTCGGCTGCGCAAACAGGAACTCTTGGCGCTGTAGGACCAGAACAGCGGCATGGTCCAAGAGTCCTTCAAGTGTGATGAGTGGGAGCTTCCGGGGACTCCACCCGTGACGACTCCCTAACGAGGAGCGGCGCGCTCACCAGCGCGGTCCACGGCGGACACCAGCGCAAGGCGGCCAAGCACTCTCGCAGCCTCAGTCGCCAGAGATCAGACCCTGGGCCTCTGCCCAATCGAAGGCGCGTAGAGTTGTGGTGCGCACATTCCCAGTGTTCCCGAGATGCATCAACACCGATGCAGCGGCTTCCTCTGTCGGTGCCTCTAGAATCAACACGCCATCATGGCTGCCGATCGTCCAATACTGACCGACGATACGCACGCCCGCTTTCTCAGCAAAAGTATTGAAGGCGTCCGCGCGCTGGGGCGAATCTTCGAGTTGGCGGATCCCCTGATCCGTGAAGTCGAGCATTACGATGTATGTGGCCATTGGTTGTGTCCTCGTGCCGTGATCGTACGCAATGCCCCGCGTGCTTCGGAACGAATTCGAGCGGCTCGGGCTGGCTCGGAGCGCGTATCTACAGCTCACACAGGCCACTCCAGTGCATCCGAACGCCTGGGCTCCAGCTAATACCCGCTGCTGGTCGAGACATGAGACTGACAGCAGCCCACCGGCTCAGCATTGGAATCAGTCATGTTCAAGAATCGTCTACCGCACGCTATCACCGCCCTCGCCCTCGTCTTCGCAGCCAGTACACAGGAAGACAGCGACGAGCTCACGAAGCGTGTCGAGGCGCTCGAAAAGAGCCAAGTTGCGGTCGAGACCTACCTCGCCGCTCAATCAAAGGCTGGCAAGTCCTACGAGTCAGCGCTCGCGACGGTCGAGAAAGGCGGTTTCACGGCCGGTATCAACCCAGACTCGCGTGTCGCGTTGATCGCTGCCATCAAGGCCGATCTAAAGGTGCGACAAGCGGCCGTGCCCGGGGCGAAGCCCGTAGTCAAGGACGATTCGGGAGCCAAGCGCGGTTGGCGCCGATAGAGAGCGCGAACAGGCCGCTCCAGTCCGTACAATCAGGCCAGCCCGGGTATGGACTCCTACATCGATCGATTCCTTCACGAACTGCGCGCGGCGCGTGGTGCATCGCCGCATACGTTGAAGGCGTACTCGCGCGACTTAGGTGAACTGGCCGCTTTCCTCGAGGTTCGAGGCGTCGCGAAGCCGCCCGACATCAGCCCGTTAACCGTGCGCGCCTACCTCGCGCACCTCGATGACAAGGCGCTCCAGAACACGAGTGTGCAGCGCAAGCTGTCCTCGATGCGTAGTTTCTTACGCTACTTGCTGCGCGAGGGCGAGATCGATTCCATGCCGACCGATGGGCTTCGCCAACGCAGGAATGCACGACACATTCCATCCGTATTGAGCGAGGAGGAGATTGGGCGCCTGCTGTCTGCGCCCGACCTGGATTCGCGACATGGAAGGCGCGACCTAGCCTTGCTCGAGCTGATGTATTCGGCCGGCACGCGCGCATCGGAAACGGTCGGGCTCGATCGATCGCGCGTGGATTTGCAGCGCGGCGTGGCACGCATCTACGGCAAGGGCCGCAAAGAGCGGCTCGCACCCGTCGGCAGCCACGCAGTCAGTGCGTTGCGGGACTACTTGAGTGCGTCGGATCGCCCGCGTCCCTCGACAAAGGCCGGCGATGCCGTGTTCTTGAACCAACGCGGCGGTCGGCTGACAACGCGCAGCCTGGAACGCATCGTTGCCAAGAACGTGCTGCGAGCCGGGTTGACTCGCTCAGCGACGCCGCACACGCTACGCCATAGCTTCGCTACGCACTTGCTCGACAATGGTGCAGACTTGCGCTCGGTGCAAGAGCTGCTGGGTCACGCCAACTTGGTCACGACACAGATCTACACGCATGTGTCGATCGAACGACTGCGCAGCATCTATGAACAAGCTCACCCCCGATCCGGCGTGGAGTGATCAGAATCGCGGCTCTGTACGAGCCTCCAGCTGAGCAGCGTGAGTGCGAACACGATGATGCCCAGCAGCGCTCGCTCCTCGAACGGAAGCTTCGTTTCCCCCAGAGTGATGGAGCCTCGCTCCACGGCGGCAACGAAGGAAGCGCACACGACTCCTGCCATTACAAGCGATTGGAACGCGAGGGCCAGGACGATCCTGTCACGCGCCGTGCACACCCTCGCCATCACTAAAGCCAATAGGGTGCCGGCTGCAAGAGGCATGCATCTAGAATCCATAGCGTGCCAGGAAGCGCGACTGCCCCATTCTGGCAAGCCGGCCGCGGCTACGAGCAGAATCGCCGCGACCATTACGGTGAGCTGCAAGCGCCGTACTTGAACGGAAGCTTCGAGCCGCATGCTTCCCGTGCTTCGTAGTTGGTTCCAGAGTGCCGCATAGGATGAGGTGAGCAGCAGCCATCCAAGCGCGAAGGCCACGCCCCATGGAGCGACCATTGGAAAAGGGGACGCGAGCAGCAGGCCTTCACTAAAAGCGATCAGTAGGCAGAGCGCACTGTTCCAAGGGCTCGGCGCACTCACACCTTGATCTGACTGCGAGAGGGACCGCCTCGGCCCGTCGAGAAAACGACTCGCTCGCAACGCATAGGCAGCAATCAGGGTCCCGCCGAGCCCCGCTGCGAAGCCTCCCAGCCCCACCGGGGCAGGCACGCGAAAGAGTGCGAACAGCCCCAATGCGGCTACCACCCAGAGCTCACCCGCCAACCAACGCAGCCGGATTATTCGCTGTTCGGTACCCGCAGGAAAGCAATAGAGGCAGCCCTGGCCGGTCGGAACGGCGCCGAGAATGAGGCCCACGGCCCCTAGGCCGAGTAGCCCGAGTTCGATTTCCGATAGCAAATCGACGGCATTCGCCAGCGCCATGGGCACACCGGCGATTGCTCAATAGAGAATAATCGAGCCCGGTGAACGCCTGGAGAGACACAGGAGGCGCGCTTCAGGGCCCGTAGCGCGTAGCGAGGAGACGAGAGAAGGGAAAGATCCGACGACGCGAGACGACGGCAGCCTCAAGGTAACACCGAGGGAGTTAGGCTGTATAGGGCGCTTGGGCCACCGTGGCTCGATCACGGCCGCCCGCACGGCCTCCCCCTCCTCATCTCTCACGATTTCTATGTTTTTCCCCATCGCCTTCGCCCTCTTGGCTGCCGGTAGCTCTCCACAGTCCAAACTGAACGAAGTGACAGGCAAGCTAGTCGTCGACCCCAGCCCGGGCCTCACGAGCATCTTCTTGCCTAACGGCACGCTGTTGCATGAGAGCGCTCGCACGATCGAGCAGACTCAACTGCTCGAGTTGAATGGCGGTGCTATCCGCATTGCCAGCTGGAACGAGCGCCAAGGTAGCGCGGTCGCAGTCCCTCACTATCGTTTGTCGTTGGATGGAGAGACATGGTCGCGCGTTCGTGAAACTCGCTTCGAGCTTGAGCTGCAGCGCGGAAGCTTCGACCCACTCATCGAAGCCGCACCGATCACGGAAGAGTCCATTTTCTCGGACGAAGGGAATGTCTACATCGTCCAGTACGTAACCCAACCGCTGGAGTACTTCAGCGATCAGGTCGAGCAACTCGGTGGCGAGGTCTTGCGCTACATGCCGCGCCACGCGCAGATCGTATCGATGTCTGCTGAGACGCGTGCGTCCGTGAGCGAGCTGCCCTTCGTGCGCTGGGTCGGGACTTACCATCCCGAGTATCGCCTGGCGAGCGAACTGCTCGAAGGCCTGCAGTCCGATGACTTGCCGGCGCAGGCGCCTTACATGATCCAAGTCTTCGAGCGCGGTCTGCAACAGAAGCAGCGTGTCGCCGAACGCATCAAAGCCCTAGGTGGCCAGGTGCTCGAGCTGTTCGAAGAAGGCATGTTCTTGCAAGCCGAGCTATCTCCCTCGGCCCTGCAACAAATCACCAGCATGGACGAGATCCTTTGGGTCGACCCGCGCGGCGAACCGCAGACATACATGGACAAGGTGCGCCAAGATGGCGGCGCGAACTTCCTGGAGAACCAGACTGGTTACACAGGACAAGGTGTGCGCGGCGAGATTTTGGACTCTGGCTTCCTCATATCCCACATGGGTTTCCAGTCGAATCCGCCGGTGATGCACAACGGGAACTCGACCGACACAAGCCACGGAACCTCCGTCGCGGGTTGCACCTTCGGAGACGGAACGGGTAATGCGCTCGGCCGCGCAGCATTGCCGGATGCGCAGCCGATTTTCTCTTCCTTCTACAACCTGAACAACCGCTACGCGCACACGGCCCAGTTGCTGAGTGCGCCCTACTTCGCGGTCTTCCAGAGCAACAGCTGGGGCTTCGGAACGGGCCTGGCCTACAACAACTGGTCGACCGAGATCGACGACATCCTGTTCGACTTCGACATCACGATCTTGCACGCCCAAGCCAACACAGGAGCCAATAGCTCTGACTTCTTTGCTTGGGGAAAGAACGTCGTCTCGGTCGGCGGCATTCGACACCAAAACACACAGAGCTTGGCGGACGATAGCTGGTCCAACGCGGGCAGCCGCGGCCCCGCGGCCGATGGCCGCATCAAGCCCGACCTTAGCTACTGGTTCGACTCGATCCTGACGACATCAAACAGCGGTGGCTACACAACCGGCTTTGGCGGCACCAGCGCAGCGACTCCGGAGACAGCTGGCTTCTTCGGATTGTTCTATCAGATGTGGCACGAGGGCGTCTTCGGCAACAATCCGACTGGCGCGACCGTGTTCGACAGCCGGCCGAAAGCCACGCTGGCAAAGGCCTTCATGATCAACGGCGCGGACCAGTACGACTTCAGCGGTGGATCGCACGACTTGCGGCGCGTGAATCAGGGCTGGGGTCGTCCCGATGTGCAGAGCATCTACCGCGAACGCGACAACACCTTCTTCATCAACGAGACCGAAGTCTTAACCAACACGCAGTCGGTCAGCTTCGACTTGGATGTTGCTGCCGGACAGGCGGAGTTCCGCGCGACCTTGGTCTACCTCGATCCCGCGGGAACGACGAGCGCCGCTCAGCACCGCATCAACGACCTCAGTTTGCGCGTGACCACGCCGAGCGGATTGACCTACTGGGGCAACAGGCAGATGAAGGGCAATATGTTCACGCAGGTAGGTGGATCGTCAAACACGATCGACACCGTCGAGAACGTATGGCTCGAGGACCCGGAAGTTGGCACGTGGACCGTCGAGGTCATTGCCGATGAGATCAATCAAGATTCTCACACGGAGACGGGAGCGCTGGACGCAGACTTCGCGCTCGTCGTGACAGGCATCGAGACATCGACCTGCCCGGCGCCGACGAACTACTGCACAGGAGCAATGAACTCAACCGGCGGTAGCGCGAGCATGACATCGACCGGTACAAGCTCGGTCGCTGCCAATGACTTCGTGATGGAAGCCACGGGAATGCCGGGTAATCAGACGAGCCTGTTCTACTACGGAGCTGGTCAAGCGAGCGTCCCCTTCGGGAATGGAACGCGCTGCGTCTCCTCTCCTTTCTATCGCCTCGGGGTCGTCAGCATCGATGTGTTCGGGCAGGCTAGCTGGGCGCTCGACGTGACCAGCCCGCCCGTCCCCGGTGGCCAAATCACGAGTGGCACGAGCTGGAACTTCCAGGCGTGGTACAGGGATCCTGCCGGTGGCGGTGCCGCATTCAACCTGAGCGATGGCTTGAATGTAACCTTCTGCAACTAGGCTTCGCGATAGCTAAGGCTGCAACGCTGTAGACCTCTGCATGATGAGAGGCCAGAAACAACCCGAGCCGCATCGCACGTCGTGTGATGCGGCTCGGCTCGTTGATAGCCACGGCTTGTCTAGGCAACCAGCGAGCCAGGCGCCGCGCTTCATCAGTCAGCCGCCATGCGTTCCAGAGTACCGGGCAGCTCTTCGAGCTGCTCGATTCGGTACTGGACATCGTCGCCGAGCGAGGCCCCAACGAACTGGGTGCTCAAGACCGCTCGCATGCCGAGCGCCTCAGCTCCGCGCACATCGCCCTGCAGATTGTCGCCCACCATCACTGCCCGCCCTGCTGGCACGTCCAATGCTTGCAGTGCCCGATCGAAGATGCGCCTGTCAGGCTTGTCGGCTCCGGCCTCCTCGCTCGTGAGGAGTACCTTGAAGTGGCTTGCGATCCCCAAGCGCTCGAGCTTGCGTAGCTGAGGCAGAGTGGTGTGATTGGACACGACTGCCAAAGCGTACTTCGACGAGAGTTCCTCGAGCACCTCAGTTGCGCCCGACGCCAGCTGCATGCGGTCCAAGAAGGCAGACCAGTAGGCCTCGTTCAGGGCGCTCATCAATCCGACATGCGCGGGACCAACGCTTCGTTCGACGATGCGTTTGAAGAAGTGGCTTCGCTCATGCGAAGCGGCCTGGCCGGCAAGTTCTTGTGCCAGCTCGAGCCGTACTTCGTCGTGCAATGCAAAGAAGCGGTCCGCACTCAGATCGCTATCCAACGCGAGGCGCGCATATGCCTCTCGCAGTCCAGCATCATTGCATGGGCTGTACTCGTAGAGCGTGTCATCGAGGTCGAATAGGACCGCTTCGATTGCTAGTCGACCGTTCACGAGGCGCCCGACGCGGTAGCACCGCCTGTCGCCTTCATGTCGGCCAGCAGTTTACGGCGGTACTCTTCGCTGCCCAGACCATCGAGCTCAAGACACTCAGCCTCGCTCAGGAAGTTCGGCGTACCCACCGTTTGCGCGTGATACTGAATGAAAGCTTGCTCCTCCATCGCCAGCGTGCGGAAGAGCGCTTCCTTGACCGAGGTCCCGACCGTGATCGTGCCGTGGTTACGAAGAACCATGCCATAACAGTTCGGCGCTTCGAAAGCATCGCGCACGACCTCTGCCAGCTCAGGCGTCGTCACTGTGACGTACGGCAAGTGCGGAACATTCTTGCCGAGATAGACGTAGTAGTCGGGAAAAATCGGCTTCAAGTCCTGGCCCGCAGATGACAGCGCGTTCGTCATCTTGGGATGTGCATGCACGATGGCGCGTAGCTCGGGACGAACGCGATAGGTCCACAAATGCATCAGGACTTCCGAGGAAGGGCGGTAGTCCCCTTCATCGATCTCTCCCGTCTCGACCGAGATACGTGGGTAGTGTTCTGGACCCGCATCACTCAGCGAAAAGCCGCTGGGCGAGATCCACATCCACGTACCATCCGAGACACTGATGTTGCCTCCGGCACCCGTAACGAGGCCGGTCGAGACGAGCTCTTCAGCTGCGACGATGAGTTCATCGAGAAGCTCGTTGTTGCTATTGGTCATACTGTGTCGGGGTTCAGATAGCCGCGCTCGAGCAGGCGTTCGCGAAAGCGCGCGAACAATTCGGAGTACTGCTCGTGACGATTCAAATCGGGGTGAAAACTAGCCTCGGTGCGCAGCATACTTCGCATCGCCTGCCAGAGGCCATCATGCAAGGTATTCGCCGCTGCCAATACCGCACTTCCGAATGCCGACTCCGGACACTGGGGCCGATGAAAGCGGCGACCGCTGACATCGGAGCGCAGTTGCATCCACACATCACTAGCACTTCCGCCGCCCGTCGCAAAGACAGCGCCTTGCCGCCGATCCGGCTCCGAGGCCGTGACAGAATCGAGCCGTTCGTACGCCAAGCGCTCGAGTAAGGCCACGCCCTGGAGCTTGGCAGCGAAGAGGGCGGCGCGGTCGCCTCCCTCCAGATCACAGAATCCAACGGCGGCGGGAGCCTGGAATGGGAAGCGCTCACCTTGTCGAACCAGCGGATAAGCCAGGGCGTCGATCGGTAGTCGCGCCGCTGCCGCCGCGTCCAGCTTGCGCAGATCCTGCCCGCCATGCTCGCTGCGAATCCACTCGCCACCGACGCTGCTCGCAGCACCGGGCAGCCAGCGTGCTTCGAGCGTGCCATCGGCTGCGCATTCACCGGGAAGGCGGTGCGAGTAGACCAGCCCTTCAGGATCTTCGGCTGGTTGCAGAGCCAGACGCTTGAACACGAGTGTTGTCCCCAGCGTCGTATTGTCGTCGCCGACCTGCTTCGCACCAGAGGCCAGGAAACCCGCGGTACCATCGCTAGCACCGGCGATAATCTCGATGTCGGGCGGCAAGTGGAGTGCCTGCGCTGCATCAGCGGCCGCCATCCCCAGACTCGCACCGCACTCGACCACCGTAGGAAGGCGTCGCAAAAGCTCGGGGCGATCTCCGATCCATTCAGGCCAACACATTCGGCTTGGATCGAAGCCGGACTTAAGCGCATTGCTCGCGTCCGTAATCCCCGGCCGCCCTGTCAACTTGGCCGCTATGTAGTCGGCTTGATGAGCGAAGTGATGCGTCGCTGCGAAGCCATCAGAGTCGTGCGACTCCAGCCAGCGCATCTTCGCGAGTGACCAGGAGGCGGCAACCGCTGTCCCACGCTGCTCCCCGCCGCATTGGCTGATCCTCGTCCACTCACGCGCTTCATCGACAGCGCGACCATCGTTGTACATCAGAGCCTGTGTGCACGGATCACCCTCCGCATCCACACCTAGCACCGTGCCGGAGGTACCGTCGATCGCTAAGGCACGCAGGCAGGAGCGTCGCCCGCCCTTGGCCTCAAAGGCCTCGACTACGCCTTGAACTGATTCGATCGCGGCTTGCCACCAAGCATCCGGATCCTGCTCGTGCCAGTTCGCGGGCATAGTCTCCGTCCGCTTGGCTACACCGAAATCCACGCTGCGGATCGCCTGCAATTGGCCGGTAGCCGACACGATCACGGCGCGCGCTCCCCCAGTTCCGAGATCCAGACCGATGACGTGCGGAGTATCGAATTCAGTCATGAGGGACAAGAGTGTAGGCGCCGCCGCGGCCCGGCGTTGATAAGCGTCGCGCATTCACGATGGAATCACGCGAACGAAAGCCTTCAAGCATGAAGATCTGCAGTGCGTTCACTTGAATCCACACAAGGGCTAGCGCAGCTGCATGTCTTCCAGCAGATCCGAGAGCTTGCTCGAGCGCGACGACATTCGTGCCATCAGAGTCGTCATCAGATCGTCGATAACCTTCGACGCATCGTCAACGAGTTCGCGACCGGCTTTGGTCAGGGATGCCAAGGCCAGGCGTGCATCTCGCTCACTCTTGATCGTCTTGATGATGCGCAGTTTCTCGAGCGGCTGCAGCGCGCGGGTCACGCCCGAAGGTGTCAAGCCGACACTCTCCGCCAGATCGACGCGGCTGGCTCGTTCGTTCGGGGATCTCGCCAGTGCGATCAGAATGCGGTACTCAGCGAAACTGATGCCGCGGATTGCAGACAGGCTGCTGTCGAGTCGGCGCTCGAGGGAGTTCCAGGCGAAGGCGTACCCCAGGAGTTGGGTTCGGATATCAGCTCGTTGATTCGGCATGTCAATAAGTTGACATATCCGTGACTGATCACGGATGAATCATTGCTTAATACCTCAAATCATTATCGCAAGCGCCCTAGAACCCTGCCAAAGGAACGGTTGCGAGTATGGACTGGCGCGCCAGCACACCAACCACCCAGCCCCACGCGCAGCTCAGGATCGACGTAGAAGACGAATTTGCGAGCCCCTAGGGTGTGAAAGGCAAGCCTGCGCAAGCCCTTGGAGTTGGTCTGTTGAGCTTTCCAACTTGGAGTACAATCCCCCACTCGACCGGATCACTCGTCCTGTCGCAATAGCACCACTTTTTGCGCGTCCGGTTTTCAACGCGCATTTCTCCGAGGATATCAACATGACCCGCAGCTTGATCGCCAAGCTCGGCACCGGCTTCGCTGCCGTCCCCGCCGCCCTTTGCCTTGCCTCCCTCGCCACCGCGTCCACTCTTGGAGGAGGCCACCCGCTGATCAACGAAGTCGACGCCGACACCGAGGGTAGCGACGCGATGGAATTCGTCGAGCTATGGCACCCTGGCGGTAGCTTCCCCCTCGACGGCTATGTCGTTGTCTTCTTCAACGGTTCGAGCGACACCTCATACAACGCCTTCGATCTCGACGGCTACTCGACAAATGCCAGCGGCTACTTCCTGCTTGGCAATCCCGATGTCGTTCCGACGCCGGAAATCACCTTCCCCGGAAACGGCTTGCAGAATGGCGCCGACGCCGTTGCTTTGTACCTCGGAGATGCGACGGACTTCCCTTCAGCTACGCCCGTCACCACCCTCAACTTGGTCGACGCCGTCGTATACGACACAGATGACTCGGACGACGCGGGCCTGCTCGCGCTGCTCGGCGGCTGCTGCCAGCTGAACGAAGACGAGGCCGGCAATAAGGACTTCGATTCGGTCCAGCGTTGTCCTAACGGTGCCGGCGGCCAGCTGAACTCTTCCGGTTTCGCCGCTAAGCTGGCCTCACCGGGCGGCGAGTGCAGCCTGGACGCGACCTTCGAGAACTACTGCGTCTCCTTCCCCAACTCAGTGAGCGCGGCGGGTGCCGGTATGGATCACACTGGCTCGGGCAGTATTGGTGACAACGACACGGTCCTTGTCTGCAACAACGTCCCCAACAACTTTGGCATTTTCTACTTCGGCACGGACCAAGCCTTCACGCTTCCTTTCGGGAATGGCGTGCAGTGTGTTGCTCAACCGCTGATACGTTTGAACCCTGTTTCCATTCCGACCACGCCGAACACTGCAGAGTTCGCCCTGGACTTCCTGGGCACCGGCCCGGAGGCTCAAATCATTGGCGGCTCGACATGGAACTTCCAGTACTGGTATCGCGACCCGGGTCAAGGCGCGGGCATGAACACCAGCGACGGCCTGAGCGCTTCCTTCGCTCCCTGATGAGACATTCGCTGATGGGCCGATACATGGCCTATCGCACTTCAATCTAGGCGCCACGAAGGGCGCGGCTATACAAGCGAGCGGTCTCTACTTTGAGTGGGGACCGCTCGCTTTCATATGCTGGTACTTTCTGCTTTGCAGCAAGGGTGGAATCGGCCGTGATTCGCAATGGGCTCGGCCCGTGTTACCGCACCGAATGACCAATGCACCCACGAGGTAGCTATGCCGTTGAAGGTCGGCTCCACAGCGTTTCATTACGACACTGCGACCTCGATTGAACGAGAGCACCTGCGACCTGCTCGCGTCAGTGAACGATCAGGAGAGATCCCCGTAAGTCCATTTAGCGCACGCATTAGGATTCAGCTCTTAGGAGCATGCGCCCTGGCGCCGGGGTCCCTGGTCTCACTCTCTTGATCGGGTCTTTCCTCTGACGACTCCTTCCTAGAAGGGGTCGTTCACCCTTATCCCGTCGTCAATGTCGGCGCGTCCGCAGACGGCAAGCTTGCCGAAGTCGTCGGCGAACGCGGCGAAGAAGGCGATGCCTTGGGTTGGCTCGACCTTGGTGTCGAGGAGCAAGCTCGAAGCTGGCCAATGCCAAGCTCCCTGAGGTTGCAGATTCCCAAGGCGCGACTCGACGTGCTGAAGAAGCAACTCGAGCGACGCGAACTGTTGCTCGAGTAGGCCATCATCAATGCCGAGCCAAGAACAGGCGCGTGTAACCGTCGTCGACAAGCTCATTGACACTGCATCGGACACCTTTCGCGTAAGGCTCGAGATGCTGAACCGCGAGCACCTCATCCCCGCCGGTCTGCGCTGCCGCGTTCACCTGCCCCAGGAGCTAACCGAGCCTGCGATCTCTCGCCAGTGAACGGGCGAATGGCGCGCGCCACTCGCAAACAACCGCAAGCAAACCTGGATCTGACTCGCTTCAAGATCGAGAGTTCTCTAATCCGTGCGCCCCACTCTAGCACCCTCATGGTCGGCGGCCTGCGCGAACGCCTGGGCGACGCGATTGCAAAGGGCTCTGTTCTCTTTGAGGTGGCCCCCCATACCGATTGGACGCTAAGCCTAGAGGTTCCTGAGGCGAGGATCGCAAGCGTGAGGCCTGGACAAACCGGCATCTTCGCGAGTCGATCGCGCCCCGACCGAAGTAATCCCTTCGAGTTGAAGCGCATCTCCCCTAGCGCCGAGATGGCGGGCGAGAAGAACGTCTTCATTGAGGAAGTCGGGGTAAAGGGACAGCAGCCTGGCACGATAGAATAGGCGCCCCCACCTCCGACAGGCCACATCGAATACGGAGCCACAAGTGAGCGAGAGTAAAACGATCCGAGCCACCATTGAGGTGCGAATCTTGGAGCTCAACGAGCGCGCCAATCAGATAGGCCAAGACCTAACCGAGCCCTCTGACAACGACTGGGACGACAACGCGATCGAGACCGAAGACGACGAACAGCTCGAGGGCGTCGGGCACGCGGCGGTCGAAGAGACAAGCCAAGTCAAAGCCACACTGGCGGCCATCGCTTCTGGGACTCACGGCACCTGCGCCGAGTTCAAGGACAAGCTCGCTCCCCAGCGCCTCGAGACCCTGCCCATGGCCACCAAACGCCGGAGCTGCGCGTGACTCCGTTGACCAACAGCTTCCACGTCGACGTTGCCGCCTTCACCGAGCTGGCGGAGATCGAGGGATCGTGGTCCTCGCCGGACTTCGTGCGCTTGCTCGAACGTATGGAGATCGATGATTGCGCGGACCTGCCGGCCGACGAGCTACGCGAGATGTGCGTACTCTCACTGCAGGACCTGGAGCCCGCCGAAGCAGCCATCCTGCTACTCGAGC
>JBLFWN010000085.1:0-28042 GCA_047611405.1 Planctomycetota bacterium
GAGAGATTTTCACAGCCCGAATCGTCGCTGTTCGCCTTGCTCTTGTGCAATCGCCAGCCGGGCCGTATCACCAAGGTATGGACAGCTTGAAATGCGCCGCATAACAACAGCGGATGAAGGAAGCACCTGTCCCCCGCCTACCTCAAACCAGTGAAGCGGGTCAGGACTCCTCGGGGCGAAATCAAAGAAATGCACAATCCTGCTGCAATAGGCGCTTATGCTGTCTCGAAGTAACTGGTCGACTGGGCCTAACAAGACTCAAAAGTCTTGTTGGATTGCATGAGGACCAGCTGCGCTGTTTCGCATGCAAGACCTCCCCCCCGATGCCACCGCAAAGTCCCTCGCAGTACTCTCTGGCGGCGACTCCTCGGAAGCGGCGCGGCTCATGGATGCGGTCTATCACGAGCTGCGGGCCCTAGCTGGCGGTTTGTTCCGCAAGCATCCCGGCCCGCACACGCTGCAGCCGACGGCGCTTGTGCACGAGGCCTTCTTGCGCGTGGTCGATCGAACCGGCGCGCAGTTCAAGGACGAGGCGCACTTCTCTGCACTCTGCGCTGTCGCCATGCGCCACATCTTGATCGACTACGCTAGGCGGCGCAGCGCAAGCAAGCGCGGCGGCGAATGGAATCGGGTCAGCTTGATGGATCTGGTCAACCCCAAGGGCGGACAAGGGCTCGATGTGATCGCCCTCAACGAAGCGCTCACCGAACTGGGGTTGCGCAGCAAGCGTCAGGTTCGCATCGTTGAGTGCCGCTTCTTTGCGGGCATGACCATCTCCGAGGTCGCCCACGTACTGGACGTCTCGAGTTCTACGGTCGAGGAAAACTGGCGCATGGCGCGTGCGTGGTTGATGGTCAGGCTGGCGAGCGGCGGCCCTGCATGAGCGAGGCCTCGCACGCCGAGTTGCAGCGCCTCTTTTTCCAGGCCTGCGCTCTGGCTCACGGCGAGCGGACAGCGTTTCTCGACGGGGCGTGTGCGGGCAATGGTGAATTGCGTGCTCAAGTCGAGGGACTGTTGTCGGCTGACGCCCAGTCGGAGGGAGCGCTCGATGTCACTTCGGGTGGCGCACAGCTCCTGGCCGCGGCGCTCGACGAGCACGGTGAGCTCGCAGAGCATCAGCCCGCGTTGCCCGAACGTATCGGCAGCTATCGAGTCCTGCGCGAGCTTGCCCGGGGCGGCATGGGCATTGTCTACGTCGCCGAGCAGGACAACCCGCGGCGACGCGTGGCGCTTAAGATCGTGCGGCAGGCGCTGGTGACGGGCGAACTCCTGCAGCGCTTCCGGCGTGAGGCGCGTCTACTCGGGCTTCTGCACCACCCCGGCATCGCGCAGATCTACGAGGCGAACACCTACCAAACCAGCGAGGGTATGCAGCCGTTCCTGGTCATGGAGTTGGTCGATGGCGTAACGATCGACGAGTTCGCGAACGCCAACGAGCTGGACTCCCATGCGCGCCTGGAACTGATTGCGCGCCTGTGCGACGCGGTCCACTATGCGCATCAAAAGGGCGTCGTGCACCGCGACCTCAAGCCGGACAATATCCTGGTGACGCGTGAGGCGCTGACGATGTCCCCGGAATCGTCGAGTCCATCCACGACTTATGCCGCCCTGCCCCAGCCCAAGATCCTCGACTTCGGTGTGGCGCGTGCCCTGGAGACGGACATCGCAGAGGTTACACTCCAAACTACGGCTGGCGAGCTCGTCGGGACGGTGCCCTACATGAGCCCCGAGCAAGCATCGGGCGATCCCGAGGCGGTGGACGAGCTCAGTGACGTGTACGCGCTTGGCCTGATCGCCTATGAACTCCTGGCCGGGTGCCTGCCTTATGAAGTGCGCGGCAAGCACGTGCACGAGGCGGTGCGCACCATCCAGGAGGATGAGCCCTCCAGACTGGGAACGATCGACCGAGAGCTGCGCGGTGATGTGGAGACCATCGTCGCCAAGGCGTTGGAGAAGGAAAAGGGCCGGCGCTACGTATCCGCGTCGGAGATGGCGGCGGACATCCGGCGCTTTATCTCGCACCAGCCGATCGAGGCGCGGCCCGCTTCCACGATCTATCAACTGAAGAAGTTTGCACGACGCAACAAAGTCCTTGTGGGCGGCGCGTTGGCGACGCTCTCGGTCGCGATCGTCGGAGCCGTGGTGTCGTTCATTTTTGCAGGCGACGCGCGAGAGCAGCGCGACGCCGCGATCGTTAACGCAACCAAGGCCGCCAACGGAATCCTGCAATCCACCGCCATCCTTACCGAGGTTGGCCGTGAACAGGATGCCATCAAGCAGTTGCGACTCGTACCGGAGGAAATGCGCGCTGTTGCATGGCGTCTGCTTGACCGCGGGCTTCCGCATGTGGTCGATGGTCCACCAGGAATCTGGCGTTTCCAGGACGATGAGCACATTGTCCCGAATATACAACAGACGACCCCAGTGTATTCCCTACTGGAGCAGCGGACCGCTCGGGAATTCGCGAGCCCCGTCACCGGCGACCTGATTCAGATCACCCGCAGCGGCATCGCCGCTGTAAGAGCGCAGACGGGGTTTGCTGCTGAGTCCGAGATTTTGCTCGTCGATTTAGAGCAAGGCATCGTTCTGGATCGCTCGCCGAATTTTACCTTCCGCGAGGAAGTAGAGATCGCCTCCGGTCGCGAGGGAGCGGGGCAAATGAGGGAGGAGGGCGTCCATCGCTGGCCTGACTTGAGCCAGGATGGGCGTACGATCGTCTGGTACACGAGCAGCAGCACGGCTGAGGTGCGGGTGGACGGAAGCGTCGTGCGGGTGGTCGAGGCGCTTGGGGCTCAAGAGAGGGTTCGCATCGGTCCGGATGGTAGGCTGCTTGTTGAGAACCGTTGCGACATGGTCACGGTCACCAATCTCGAAAGCGGGGAGCTGCGCTTCCGGCATTCGTTCGATCCAAAGCGTCCCGCCTCTGGGCGACCCGTTCGGGGCGGAGTCCTGCTATACAACGCGCCCGATCACCAATACGGGGGGATAATCTACAAGGGGCGCAGCGTGTGGCGGCTATTCGAGATAGAAGAAGACGTCGCACTCGTGGAACCGGACGACCCCTTCGCCACGGGTTACGTTTGCCCAACCACCGACGCAATCCATTTCTCCTATTCGCTGGATGGCCGTATCGTTGCTGTCACCGGATTTAACCGACAAGGTGCCTTTCTTGGGAGCACGGAGACCGGCGTCCCGCTTGATTTTGGCGCCCTGACGACTCACCCGAACGGAGCACCGGGCTGGCTTCCCTTCCACGTGGGTGATGGGATCGAACTCTCCCCGTCTGGCCGGAACCTCCTACTTCATTCGAACGGTTCCCAGGTGCGAGTCATCGAGCTGGATCCGCGCGAGGACGATCCAGGCTTCGATCCGCGCGGTATACGACTGCGCGGGCACTCCGATACAACGGGCGCTCCAGGCAGTGGGTGGATCTATCATGTTGCGCTCTCGGCGGATGGAAGTCTGGTCGCGTCCTCCGCTCCGCTTGATCCGTACGTCCGTGTCTGGGACGCGCGCACCGGAGACGAGCTGGCGACTCTGCAACGAAACGTGGGGCCCAGGTCGGAAGAGAACCCGGGCAGCTGGGAGTCTCTCATGGCTTTCGGCTCCGACGATCAGCGCCTGGTTCTGACCACACCCTTCAGCGACAAGGGCCTGTGTGTGGTCGACTGGGATCTCGCAACGAGCGAGATCGCGCTCCCCGTCAGTCATGAGGCACGTGACCAGAGTCATCTGCTTCTCTTAGATAGATTCATCGATATCCTCGCTCCCAGTGAGAAGCAGCGCCTGAGCCAGCGAGTACAGATGATGGGCGCGAAGGGCCTTGCCATTTTTGAGCCCCCAACTCGCGGGGCACGGGGCATGCAGCGTCCCAGCGCGGGTCGAAATTGGAGCTACGTTCCCGGCGTCGAAGGCCCGGTCGTCGGCCTCGGTATGCACCCGACCCTGGCGCTTGTCGCCGTCGTCCAACACGTCGGTGAGGGCGCGGCCGGAATGGGCACAGTCTCGGTGATCGACCAGAAGACTGGAGAGGTTGTGGTGACACGCGAATTCGCGTACCAGCCCTGGTGTGTCGCCTTCAGCCCGGATGGCGGGACACTCGCGATCGGCACGCACGAAGGGCGCGTGGTGCTTTTCGAGACCGAACTCTACAGCGAACAACTCGCCTGGCGAGCGCACGAGAAGTACATCTACTCCATAGCATGGACGCCCGATGGAACGCGTATCGTAACGGCCTCCGGCGACGAGACTCTAGGCCTCTGGGATACGCGCTCTAGAGCCGCTAGTCGCCTTGCGGAGGAACGCTGGATCGCCCTGCGAGCCCAGACGGCTTTACGCGAAGACCTTTCTACGGCCATCCACGGGATGCAGGGCGAAGAGCGCCAGGCTGCGCGGATCGAACTGATCCGCATGGCGCACCGCAAATAAGCAGAACCACGCGAGTCGAATCGCAGCGCTTCCAACCCCGGGCTTGGGGCCTCCCAAGTGGCAGGAATTCACTTGGCGTGTTCAGGTTCTGGGGCTCGGGGCCCTGTCCCTCCTGAAAGCCCTGGAGGCATCCTCCCGGCCCGCTCTTGCCCTCTTTGAGAACAGTGAGTGGTGGGGCCGGTTGCGCGATCAGCCGTTCCTGATGATCATCCGAGCATGCTGTAGAGCCGCTAGTCGCCTTGATCGTCAACCTGATCCAGCTCGTGGCCAAGGACCGCAACCAACTCGTCCTTGAGAAGATCGCCCTTCGCCATCAGCTTGCCGTGTACAAGCGCAGCGCGAAGCGGCCCAGCATCAAGGACGGTGATCGGATCTTCTGGCTGACGGTCATGCGAATGCTGAAGGAGTGGCGCGAAGCCCTCGTGTTCGTGCGACAGGCCACGGCCATCACGTGTCATCGGAAGGGTTTCAAGCACTACTGGCGCAGGAAGTCGCGCTCGAAGCCAGGCCGTCCACCAATCTCGATGCAGATCATTCTCCTGATCAGGCGCATGTCGCAAGAGAAAGTGACATGGGGAGCGCCGCGTATTGTTCATGAACTCGCGCTGCTCGGTCACAAGGTCGCGGAGTTGACTGTGGCGAAGTACATGGTGAAGACGCGGTCGACGCAGCCGGGCCAAAAGTGGAAGACCGTCCTGCACAACCACATGGCGGAAACCGCTGCGGATGATTTCTTCGTCGTCCCCACGGCCACCTTTCAGGTGTTGTACTGCTTCGTGGTGATGTCACTCGACAGGCGGCGCATCTTGCACGTCAACGTCACGAACCACCCGACGGCAGAGTGGGCTGCGCGAAAGCTCGTCGAGGCATTCCCCGGTGATGGCTGGAAGCCACGGTTCCTTCATTGCGATCGTGACCGGATCTTCGGCTAGGCGTTCCGTTAAAAAATGAAGACGCTGGGCATCGAGGAGTCGATTCCGGCGCCACGATCCCCGTGGCAGAACGCGTATGTCGAGCGAGTGATCGGCGTTCTGCGTCGCGAGTGCACTGACCACATCATCTCGTTTAGCGAGAAGTACTTGCTGCGATCGATCCGCGAGTTGGTCGGCTACTACAACGAGGGTCGAGCGCACCAGGCGCTGGAGGCCAGCATTTTTGTCCCATCGCACATCTTGTTACTGCCCCGCAACAACAAGGTGTGCGACACCGTATTGTGAGCTTGCTTGCTACTTGGCCGCAGGCGCACACACGTTGGCCTGTCGCCGTTCCTCGAGCTTGTTCACGAGCGCGCACCCCAGCCCTTCACTGATCTCGACGAATTCTTCGAGACTCGATTCTGCGATTGTGGAGTACTTCCTAGTTGTGGTCCCGACAGTCAGCCGGGCGCTCCTGCCCTCCAGCTGATAGAGAGTCACATTGGTGGCATTAGAGTCGCGGCCTTCGAACTTCTGCATTGCTTGGAAGGTAGCATCATCGCCTGCTTCCAGTTGCGCGATCAGAGCCTTTGCGAACGCAATGAACTTGAGCTGGGGGAACTTCTCGACCGCAAACCAGCGCTGATCAGCCTCGCTGTATGGAAATCCCGCGCTGGCCGCACATCGAGTGGGAGCATAGAGCACAAAAAACAGGAACTCCACAAACCAGAGGCTCCCAAGCAGCCAACCCTTGTTATCCATGGGGACATCACTCTTGAAGTAGGTCACCCATGTTCCTGTCGAATTGACATCGAGGATATTGCTCGAGAGGACAGCTGGTTGAGTAATACTCGCTAGCAGATCTCCCGCGTCTTGTTCATTGAGTACCAGGCCAATCCAGACAACCTAGTGCACATAGTAAGCAGCAAGGGCCGCTAGCACTGACATACTCACGGCTACAAGCGGGCGACGGATATGACATCGCCGGATCACAAAGGAATCAGTCAGCCTGCCAAGTGAGTACGCCAGCAATATCGCCAGCAACAGGTTGATGATTTCGTTTAAATTCCATCCCACCTTGAGTGCGAGGGTGTAGGTGACCAAGGCATACAGTGACCCCAGAATCGGCATAGCGACCACTACAAGCAGCGCAAGTCGCCGCCAAGCTTGCAGGAATATCTTGCCGGAGGCCTTGTGACTTCTGAGCAGCTAATGTTTTGACGACATCAACATTTCCATGGGCAAACCGGATGGTTTCACTCTCGCGCCTTCACTCTGCCCGCGCATTCCTGAATGATAGCCAAGCGGGCAAGCAGAGGTGACAATACGGGGCCCGCCGAATTGATTCGCTCTTTTCGTTTACCCATTGCAACGGGCAAGGGTGCCTCTACGCCTGGTGTGTGTTCCTCCTTCGCAGATGCAGAAAAGCGGCACCGATCTGGCCTCTCAGTCAGACCCGTCCTCAGAGCGCGAAACGATGAAACCCTGACTCCTAGATTCATGGCCGCCCACTGCATGGCCTCGCTGGGAGGAGCGCCGCACGCGTATGCTCCAATCAGCGATTTCCTCGTCGCAAAGGGATCCATTTGGAAGTATATCGACGACGGTTCCGACCAGGGCACAGCCCGGCAACCCCCTACGCCGATCTTCAATGACACTCTTTGGGCACAAGGCCCTGCTCAGCTCAGCTCGGCTATGGCGACGGAGACCAAGAGACGAAGAGACGACGGTCGATTTTGGCGGCAATTAAAGCAATCGATACGAGACGACTTATTTTCGGCATGAGTTCGATATACCCAATCCAGCGCTTTACAGCCTGCTCTTGTTGCGCCTCTTGCGTGACGACGGGGCGCTTGTCTATCTGAACGGGACCGAGATCGAGCGCGGCAATCTGCCCATCGGTCTGGTGCCTATACGACGCTCGCCGACGCTCCGATGGGGGGGTGCGGATGGAAGCCACTTCTTCTTAACTCAGGTCGATCCAGCGCTGTTGGTCGCTGGTTCCAAATTTGATCGACACCCTTCAGACGCGCCAAAATCTGCTGCGAGCGTTAGCGCTCTACGCGCGCAACCACCCGCCTGAAGTGGACGTAGAGATGAAAGAGCGGCGTACCGCTCAACATCAATTTCTCTTGGATGCTTTGCTTGAGCCTCGAGCGCAGATTCTCCACTTCGATCCAGAACGAACCGTGCAAGCGGCAGTGTTTAGAGCCGCATCGATTTGCCGAGAGCGGATTCTATTATCCCAGGGTGCGCACGCCCGAGCGACGCAGCAGAGCAATGAGCAGCTTCTCATCGATGTTGCAAGCATGGTCTTGGGCCTGCTAAGGCCTCAGGAATCCGCAGAGTTCTCTGAAGAACTCGATTCGCTGCGGACCGCCTGACAGAACGATACGGAGTGGCCCTTCTCGCCGTCAGTGAGAAGGTTCCGCCTCGCAGCGTTTGAAGAGCCACAAGTAATGACGTGCTGCGTCGCTTCGATTGACGTAGAAAGTGGCTCCCCGGTCGGCTCAACTGTGAGCACATGTTGATTGGCCCGTGGGTGACAAGTCGACGGCTCTGCACTATTGGCGGCGCCTTGCTTCGTCCGCGGGTGAGTGGTGAAACGGAGGATGATCGTCGCGCCGAGCTCAAGATGTACATGGACAACGCGCAGTCTGAAGTCTCCGGCCGATCCCGCCACAGCGTTTGCACACCGCACAGGACTGAGGAAGTAAGTCGATGAATGAGTGGACTGTGATCGCTGACCTCACGGTGTTGCTAGGCGCTGCCCTTTTGCTGGGCGCGCTATGTGAGCGCTTGCGGCAGTCCGCCATCGTGGGATACCTCTTAGCAGGGATGCTGCTTGGGCCCAACGCCCTTCAAGTGCTCAGCAGCACCACGGAAGTAGAACTTCTCGCGGAGTTGGGCGTGGCGCTCCTGCTCTTCGCGATTGGCCTCGAGTTTTCCTGGCGCCGATTGCGAGCCATGGGCTCCGTCTCTCTCGGCGGCGGCACCGTGCAGGTGTTAGCGACAGTCGCCTTGGGCATGGGCTGTGCGCTTGCACTTGGGCTACCGGGTCGCGCGGCAATCGTCCTTGGTGTGACGCTGGCCCTTAGTAGCACCGCATGCGTTTTGCGAGTGCTCGAGGCTAGGGGAGAGCTGGAGACAGTGCATGGCGCCCAATCGCTTGGCATCCTGCTCGTGCAGGACCTCGCTGTCATTCCGTGTGTCATGCTCGTGACGGCACTCACCCAGGAGGAGGGATCCGCTGATGTCGTTGCCTTGTATCTCGTCAAGGCTCTCTTGCTCGGTGCGCTCGCGGCCGTTGGGCTCTACGTCATCTTCACGCTGGTCGTCCCGAGACTTCTGTCACTCCGGCCCGTGCACGCGAGTCGAGAGCTCTCGGTCCTCACTGCAATCGTGTCTGGTTTGACAGCAGTTGTGCTTGCTCACAAGGCAGGTCTGTCACCTGGGCTCGGCGCTTTCATCGCAGGTATTCTTCTCGCGGCCTCGCCTTTTGCGGCTCAGGTGCGAGCCGATCTGTCTGCTCTGCGAACTCTGTTCGTCACAGTGTTCTTCAGCTCGATCGGCGCGCTGGGCGATCCCGGATGGATGCTGGCGAACTGGCATCTTCTCATGCCAGTTGTCTGCGCGATCATTGTCACGAAGAGCCTTGTTGCCTGGGGCGCATTGCGAATGTTTGGCGCAGGCGCTGCTGGTGCGCTCGCGGCAGGGATTTGCCTCGGCCAAATCGGAGAGTTCTCCTTCATCTTGATCGAGATTGCGCGCGGCACTCTGATCTCGCACGAGGTGTTCCTCCTGCTCGTGTCCTCAACCCTCGTCACGATGCTCCTTACGCCGTACCTGGTCGCGGCAGCCCCCAAGCTCGCGGGCTTCTTGCTGCGGTCCCGTGCACAAAGTGCAGTGGAGCTTGCCGCTGTCACGGGCCCCGCCTCTCAGCCGGATGTTCTCGTCATTGGTTTTGGCCCGGCGGGGCGTGTTGTCGCGGAGCAGGTACGTGAAAGGGGATCGCGTGTATTAGTGCTCGACCTCAATCCTCACGGCGTAAGCAGTGCCCGTCGCCTTGGTTTCGCGGCAGTCTTGGGCGATGGACAGCACGAGGAGATCTTGCTGCGCGCTGGAGTACGCGAGGCGCGCTGCGTTGTGGTTACTGTCCCAGCGCCAACGGTAGCAATCGACACGGTTCGCCTCGTGCGCATCATCGCGCCTGGATCTGCGGTCGTGGTGCGGTCGCGCTACAACCGCTACTGCAGCGAGCTCGGAGATGCGGGAGCACACGTTGTTCTCGACGAGGAAACTCACGTGGGCATTCAGATGTCAGTATCCGTCTTGAAGACGCTTGGCGCGGATGGCGCAGCTGACGCAGGGCATCAGCCGGGATCTGTAGCAAACCTCATTGAACGCGAGGAGTGAGTCCTGCACACCACTTCTCTTCGCATGAACGCTCTTACTAAACAGCCTGCGGGCGCGCATGCAGGAACCTCCGTGGCAAGTTCAAACTAGGCTCGATTTCGGGCCGCACCCAGCGGGTTCGCTAGTTCTCTGAAGGGGCCGTCGCCTTGGATGATTACGCTCGAAGACAACCAAGGTTGGTGGAGCGGGAGCGCCGAGGTCCAAAGCAATCGAGGCGCGGCCGAGGCGCCAGTGTCCATCGAACTGGAGAGCTATGGCGCTCGGTTAGTCCAAGCTCGAAATGACTCCGGCCCCGTTCGTAGGAGCCGTTACGTGCCAGGAAGCGGCAGCGCGGGGGCCCCTACACGAGCTTGCAGTTTGCGATCACGTAGACAAGCACGCTGAGCGGCGATGGGATCCTGGTGGAGTTGGGCGTTTACTTCGAGTCGATCGACTTCATTGGCCAGCAGCCGTTCGTCAGCTCGTCGGGAGGATCGGCCGTAACGACCTTTGATGCGTCCGGAGCGGGAAGCGTGGTGAACGCGAACAGTGGCGAGGCCGGCGGGACGCGTCTGTTCGGCTTCACGTTGCGAGGCGGCACCAAGACCTTCGACCCCGTGGCCGGCGAGTCTCGTGGTGGTACTGTCTTTTGCGAACAGAGTTCTCTTGAACTGCGTGATTGGGTGCTGCCGCTGATAGGCAATCAGTCGTTTCAGACGGGCGCTGCGACCCCTCTCGCTGACATGGGGTCGTTGATGTTTGAGGAAGACTACAATCCGGGCGCGTTCGTCAACTGCAGAGCGAAGATCAACAGCCAGGGTTGCGAGCTGAACCAATTCACTACGGGCTTCCGAGTGCACTCTTCAGCAGCTTTCACGTTCGCGTTGATCAGGTGATCAACAACCAGAACGGCATGATGTTCAGGGGCGCTGCGCCGAATAACGCGCCCTTCTTCGGCGGCTTCCTGTGCGTCTCTGCTCCGCTCGTCCTAACTCCAGTTCAAAACGGCGGCGGCAATCCGGGTGCGGCCGAATGCAGCGGCAGCTACGACTCCCCTTGGAGCACTAACTACATTCAGCAGTCAGGCCTCGGAGCCGGCAGCCGCATCTTTGCGCAGTTCTGGTCCCGCGATCCGGCCTCGAGCTTCGGCATTAGCTTGAGTGCAGGCATCGACTTCACCTTGAGGCTCTAAGCTATTCAGAGTGGCTCTACTTGCCGCGCTTTAGCGGCAGGTAAGTACGGCACTAGGACCGCTTCCTGCCCCTAGACTCCGACTCGCTCACAAGTTAGCCGCAGCCTCTGGGTCCATCGAATGACGGTGTTGGAGCCGTTCGTTGGCGGGCCCAGACGCTGGTTGGTTCGGGTGTGAATCACCGGCGCTGGGTCGTTGACGGTGACCTCCCTCGAGTAGCCCCCTGGGTGCGGGGGATGGAGTGGCGCGCCGGCGGATTTCCGCGAAATCGCAACGAGTTCTTCTGGATTGGCTTGGCCCGTAGAGCGTGGGACGCTTATTCGCGACGAGAAGCTTGGTGCACTGCTAAGGTAGGGGCCGATCCGCTTGGCTCGCATGGTGTTCTTTGCCGCGAGTACGACTCCTGAGCATTGATACCGAGAGACAGCATGGTCAAGAAGTTTGAACGACACCGGCAGGCTTGGACTCCTTCAGAGATTGGAAAGCTTCGACTCATGGCCAGCAAGGGCATGAGTCTCAAGGCGATCGCGACTTCGCTCACCCGAAGCGAAGAGTCCGTGAAGAAGCAAGCCAAGGTCGAGAAGCTAAAGATCAGTAAGGCGCGGTAGTTTGAGTGATGTGGAGCGCCACGGAGTGCTCTCCTTTCTGCGCCTTTGCGGCAAGTAGGTACGGCACTACGACCGTTTCATGTGCCCAAATTTCGACTCCAGAGTTATAGGGAGCGGCACTCCTTGCTCGCTCGAGTGGCGCTAGTAGGACGGTGGCATGACTATCAGCTTGGCGAGTGCACTTGAGCTCTTTAAGTGAAACCCTCGGCTATTCATGAGCCGCTACTACGTGAGGATTCCGGGAGGGGGACAGGCAGCCGTATCGGGTGTCGGTCAGTGTGGGTTCAGCGAAGTTAACCTCGACAACGTAACCAAGGAGGGGGGACGCCGCCCAATGGCGCTAAGCTTCTAGAAGCTTAGCGCCATTGTAGCGGGAGCTGGCTGCACGGTATCTATCATCCAGCCGCTTGGAGCAGATCATGAGACCGCTCGCGGGGCCATTCGGATACAGACTCGTATGTTGCAGGGCAGTAACCCATTGCTCTTTCAGAAGCAGGAGGATGATGGCTATGTCTGCAAGGCGTCGGTCATCGGGCACAGGAGTACGGTCGGTCTGCCATGGGTCTTCTATGCCCAGGAGTACCTGGATACTCAGCTGTAGTTCCGCGAGCTGAACATCATTAACTAATCAGACGCTACGGAGCAAAACGGAGTGGCTCTCCCTGCCACACATTCGCGGAAGGCAAGTACTGCACTACAAGTAGCTCTTGTTTCCAAGTCCTGGCCCGCTCGCTATGCAGCCTCAAACTGAAGCGGTGCCAGGTGCCAGGTGGCTGATGAGGGGTGAATAAGTGTCGCGGCACCGTATTCCATCTCATTCAAGCGCATTGGTCTGCGGCTTTCCGTGCATTTCGTGCAGCCAGAACCGCTGCAAGTCCTTCTCATCAAGGCACGTGACAGGCAGCTGCATTGCGGGTTTCCCCTTGAGAACGGAGAGAGAGTTGGATCGAGCAAGAGCATAATCCCAACTCGACAAAGGAAGCACTTTTGAAGCCGTCTACTTACAGACTCGCTCTCTCTCTCACTCGCGCTGTGCGCAGTCACCTCGAGATCGGTCAGGGCAAGCGACATCACCACCAGCTTCGAGTTCACCAACACTATCGGCTACTTCGCGCTTGCAACGGTCCCCTGATGGCTAGCTTTCGAGCAGACGCCGCACAATCAACCGGCCAGGCGGGCACTACGGTAAGCGGCACGAACTCTTGGATGACCGCCCCGGATGCGTTCGCATAGATAGGATTGACAATGCTGGCCGAGTCGATCGGGTTCTGGTTCCGCGACACCGACGCGGCGACGCAGAATCAGATCACGATGTACGACGAGTCAGGGGCCATCGTTGCGGAATACTCTGGCTCCTTCCTCTGGCTGCCTGTCGTACTGACAACCACTAGTCATCCCGTTCGCTCGGTGCGCGTAGAAGTGGACGGGGACTCGGGCTTCATTGTGTTCGACGACACGGAGGCCTGCTTGCTTCCTGATACTGGTGACTCAAACTACTGCCTCGCGACCGATAGCTGTCTAGGTGCGACAGCCACACTGCTAAAAAGGTTGAGTTAGGGACCGAGCTGTAGGACTCGGCGGTACGGTGTCAGATGTTGCGTATTAGCGGGCAATAGTGACGCAACTCAGCATGCGTCAACCCGTGTTGCGCAAGCCGCGTGAGATTCCTCGAACAGTCTGAGCGAGGACTTTCTCGAGCCGTGCGTCTTCGCGTCCGCCCGCGCGCCAGCGGCGCAAACAATCGATCTGCAGGATGCTCAAGGGATCGACGTACGGGTTCCGCAGGCGGATCGAGCGCCGTAGGGTTGGGTCGCGCTCCAGCAGTTCCTTTTCGCCAGCGAGCTCGATCACTGTGGCGACACTGCGCGCGTGCTCCTGTTGAATCACCGGAAACAAACGAGCGCCGACATCACCGGCCAACTCCGCGTAACGTGCGGCGATTGCCAGGTCGCTCTTCGCGAGCGCCATCTCGACATCGGCCAAGAAAGTCGCGAGGAACGGCCAATCGGTCGCTGCGTTGCGCACGGCTTCCAGACCGTGCTCATCAATGGCTGCCGTGAGCCCCGAGCCCACGCCGAACCATCCTGGAAGTGCAGCGCGGCATTGGGTCCAAGCGAACACCCATGGGATCGCGCGGAGGTCCTGCACCCCGCGCATCTGCCGGCGGCGCGCGGGTCGTGAACCGATTTGCAGACGCTCGATCACATCGATCGGCGTCATCTGCTGAAAGAGTGTGGTGAAGTCTGCATCGTCGTGAACGAGGGTTCGATAGTGTGCGCGGCTCGCGCTGCCGATCGTATCGGCGATCGCTCGATGCTCGTCCGTTGCTGATAGCGCGGGGTCACCTCCGGCCGTGCGTTCGAGCAGCGCACCCAGAGTCACCTCCAGCGTGCGGGTCGCGATCCCGCGCAGCCCGTACTTGTTCGCGACGATCTCACCCTGTTCTGTTGCGCGTGCCTGGCCACTGAGCGTTCCTGGTGGAGCGGCGAGGATTCCTGCGCGAGGTTTCGAACCACCACGACTGATCGATCCGCCGCGGCCATGGAATAGTGTCAGCTGAATGCCGGCATCCGCGGCGACACTCGCCAAGCGTTCCTGTGCTCTGTCGAGCGCGACACGCGCAGCGGCGATGCCTCCGTCCTTATTGCTGTCCGAGTATCCGAGCATCACGACCTGCCGACCGCCGCGCGCGGAGAGGTGCGCCGCATAGCCAGTATCTGCAGTGAGCGAGCGTAGCACCTCCGGCCCAGCGACGAGGTCATCGACCGTTTCGAAGAGCGGTGCGACATCAATCGGAACCGTACCGTGCTCATCAACGCAGCCGGCGATGCGCGCGAGCAACAAGACAGCGAGTGCGTCATCGGGCCCTTGCGCCATCGAGATGATGTACGGCCCGAGCGCCTGTGCACCGTAGCGCTCGCGCGCCTCTGTTAATGCATGGAAGACCTCCAAGGTCTGCTTCACTTCTTCTTGCTGCTTGCCGTTATTTGGTAAGTCTGGAGCCAGGAGTGCGGCTGCAATTTGTGCCGCGCGCTCGGCGGAAGGCCTCTCCTCGAAGTCATCGTCGCCGAGCAGAGTGCCAACGACTCTGCGGTGCACTTCGGCATCCTGTCGGACATCGAGCGCTGCAAGGTGAAAGCCGAACACGTCGACTCTCCGCATGGCACGGCGCACGAGTGCGAGACCAGCATGAGTGCCAGCGTGTTCCCTAAGGCTGTGCGCGATCAGGTCGAGATCATCGCGCAGCTCAGCGGGCGGACCGTAGCCACCCTCCGCGCCACTGCCCTTGCGCTCGAGACGTTCCATCATCAGCCACAGCATCCGCCGGTAGTACATGTCGTCGTAGCGCTGAGGCACCGTTGCGGCGGCGTCGGGAAAGCGCAAGCTGTACGCCTCTACACGCTCGATCAATGCAGCGCTTAGCTCGACCCGTGTCGAGGACTGTGAAAGATGCTCGTGCAGCCCACGAAGCTCCTCGCGATAGCGGCGCAGGACAAGCTCCAAATGGCGGGCGAGAGTGGCGCGAATGGTGTGCGCGCCAATGTTCGGATTGCCATCCATATCGCCGCCAACCCATGAAGCGAAACGGACGACGGGTTGCTCAACTCGAATCGGTGTTTCATAGGCGAGAGAGAACGCGCGCTCGAGCTCCTCGTGGAAGGCGGGGACGATGCGGTACAGCACGTCCGAGAGCACAAACAACACGTGCTCGACCTCTTCTGCCACCTGCGGACGCCCTGAACTCGCCTCATCGGTCTGCCATGCCGACGCGATCTCGAGCGAGATTTTCTCCTCGAGAGTTTCATGCGTAGTCGAGTCACCAAGGAAGCGTGCGACCAGCGCTCTTGCCAAACGTTGGTCCTTCTTCAGCAAGCTGCGGCGTACGGTTTCCGTCGGATGAGCCGTGAAGACTGGCTCGACCAACACTTGCGCCAAAGCCGCTTGCGCTTCTTGGACAGTCGTGCCACGCCGGACCAGCTCGAGCGCTGTTGCGCGCAGGCTCCCCGGCTGCGCTTCACCGGCACGCAAGTAGTCGAGGCTGCGACGCATGCGGTGCACTTGTTCGGCGGTGTTGACCACGCCGAAGTAGGCGCTGAAGGCGCGCACGACTTCGAGTGCGCGGTCGGTCGACAGGGGTTCGAGCAGCGCACGCAACGCGTCTCCTGCACCGGCGTCCCCTCGTCGTCCACGCCGTGCGATCAGTCGCGCTGCCTCAACCGTCTCGTAGACCCCGGGAGGTGCGAGTTCGCGAAGCAGGTCGCCAAGCCGAGCCCCGAGCCATCCGACATCACGGCGTAACGGACGATCCTTGGGAGCAAAGTGAACAGGTTCGGCGTGGGTCATGTCTCTTACCATACTGTGTCGTACCTTGCTGCGCTGCCCGGATGCCATGACACGAGGCGTTGTTGTTGCTGCTCTTCGTCTCCCTCCTCGAAGGACGCGTGATCGTACTTGGCGGCGATTACATCGATACCAAGATCGATGCTTCGCACTGCGAGCAGACGGATGCCGCAATTCTGGACAGTCTTCGCGCAGCCTTCTTGAAGGAAGGATTGCAAAACGCCATCCAACTCAGCGCCAAGGTCTTGGCTGAGCATGTACCGCCGTTGGGTGACCACTCCAATGAACTCTCCAATCACGTCATCGCCCGTGTGGAGTGAGCCAACAGCGGACGGGGCTATGGCCCGTACGCGTTGCTACGGAGAGTGTTCTCGGCCAGTTGCGATATCGGTTTTGGACCTATTGACCGGTCTACTCCGATCAAGGGCAGAAGCTGGCGGTGGCCGCATTGGACAGATTGAAACCCGTGCCACCGGCTTCCCACGGATCCCGAAACCAAAACTGAAAATTCCAGCTGGTACCCGCAGTGATCATGGCCGCGCCGGTCGTCATCGGGGGTGAAGTGAAGTCCAGGTCCAGAGCCAATCGCCCCGTGCCATTCGTCAACGCTGGCGCGCCGAGTCGAAAAAGCTGCCCGCCAACGCACAGTTGACCGTCACCGAATGGCAGAACGATCTGTGTCGAACCGTAAAAGAATTGCCCCGCTTGTTGAGGCACAGCATCTCGGGCGACCAGCCGCATGTCGTTGTTCGACACATGTGCCGTACTTTCTGCCTCGATACTCGCACCCGACGATGCTGAATTCGGCGTGAGGTCGCAGTAGGAGTCGAATGAACAGAAGACTGTATCGTTTGCGACTTGCTGCAGGAAACTGGCGGTCGTCGCGTCCAGACCTGCATGGAAGCTAAGTCCGAGTGGGCTCTCATTGAAGATTTTGGCGTAGAACACGCATGCCGCCAGGTAGCTACCACGCAAGTGGGGATGGCTGTTGTCTCCGGAGTGCAAGACGAGTGTGGAGTCTAGGTCGAGAGCTCGTCGCCAAGCTTCTCCGACTGGCGCAACATCCCCGTCAATCTGCTGCGCGCAGAGATCATAGGCGAGAGTCAGCTTGTCCTGCATCTCCCCAAAGTCCGCGAAGTCTTGGCAGTGTCCCGAGATGCAAAAGGAGCCGCCGAAACGCCGTCCCCAGGTCTGGTACATCAACACGCGAATCTCTGGGCCGCTTGTAGCAATCGCTTGATCAAGTACCTCGGCACCCGGAATCATGTAGTTGTTTCGGGCCCAAGGAATCGAGGGCAAATAGCTCTGGTCCTGAAGCACAACGAAGTCCCAGGCCTGGCTCGCGATCTTCGCCAGCGAAGTCGCGTTGCTCATGTGCGGCGCACCGGATGACTGTGGAGCGCCAAGCGTATTCCCACCCGGCGTGTTTCGGTCCACGACGAGCGTATGGCCACCCGAACTTGCGAGCCCTTGAACGAGTGCGGGCAGATCGTTCACAGCGGTATAGCTATTCCCCAGGAACAGCACATCGATGCTGAGATCACCCGTAGGAGCCAGGCAGCAGAGGAGGGCAAGAGGAGAGGTGATGAGCATGAGGGTGAGGGGGGGGGAGCTGTGCCTTCGGCGGTCCTGGTCATTCTAGGGTGAGAGCACGCGTGCCACATCCCCAGTGCGCTCTACCCCGGGTGGAGAGTGGTCTGGGAGGTACGGAAGGGCGCGTTAGCGGCTCGCTCCAGTTTGGCTTCGAAAAACTCATGGCGTGAAGGTCACGGCGAGAGCGTTCGACAAGTTGTGAGCACTGCCACAGAAGCCGCCCGGGTCCCGGTACCAGGACTGGAAGTTCCAGCTTTGACCTGCGTTGATGTGGCCTGCTGCAGGAAAGTTCAGGCCGGAATGAGCGCTGACCCCAGGGCCCAACTCGATCACACCTGCAGCGCCAGCATTGATGACAGGGAATCGATAGACGCCACTTGATCCCACGCCGACACAGCGCATCCCTTCGCCAAAGGCCGTTGCAACGCGCGCTCCGCCCACATAGATCAGGCCTAATTGGTGGAGAGGAAGATTCGAAGCCCGCAGAACTAGGTCGTCAGTTGCCACGCTGGTCGTTCCGCACGAGGCGAGGTGCCCGCCCTTGAGATTCTGAAACTGAAGTCCAGTCGAGTTCCCACATCCAGCAGATGGGTGCCCGTTCGAGCAGGAGCATGCGGTGCCAAAGCAGTAGGGTGAGACATTGAGGTCCACCTCGAAAGCATAGACAGCGCAGTGGTGCGTACCCGCTGAATCTTCGAGCACCGCACCGACGACAACTCGATTACTGTGCACGGCAACGGCCGTTCCATACTCGTCGTCGAAGTGTTGACCAGGAGCTGTGAGCTTCGTTGTTTGCGCCCAGCCTGTTCCGCGGTCGAAGACGAATGCAGCACCGGTAAAATACTCTTTTTTGTACAAACCGCCGTGCGCTACTACGACCGCGCGATCTCCGTCGAGCGTAACTGCGATACCGAAGCTCTCGTGCCAGGCCTCTTCGCTAGGCGCCAAGGTGGCCGTTTTAATCCAGGCTGTGCCGTCGTGCTCGAAGATGAATGCGTCATCCGCACTGCACGCTAAGTTGAAACAGTACCCAGGTGCCCCCCCCGAGTATTACGTCGCCATCGATGGCAACAGCATCGATGTTCGCATTAGCTACGAGCAGTTGTGCGTCCTCGGACCAAACTCCGAGGGCCTTCTCATAGACATAGATTGCGCCACGCCCCGGAACAGCAATGCGATTGCCATTGAAGGAAACACTCTCGCCGAACCATGCCATCGAGCTGGCGTTACTTGCCGTGAGCTTCTGTACCTCTGTCCAACCAGAGCCTGACAATTCAGGAAGTTGCGTGCCTGATTCGTCGCACCGTAGGGCTCTTCACCACTGCCAGGTCGGCTGCCGACTTGGCCAAGTGACACGAAAGCGAAGCGGCGTTCAAGGTAGGACCCATGAACGGCTCGCTCCAATGTGAAGCGAATCAACTGATCGATCTCGTCGTTGTCCGCATCTCCGATCAGGCCAAGAGCAAGAACGCAGCTCTCGCGAACCTTCTGAGGCGCACGCCGAGATCCATCCAAGATCTTGATCAGATACTCGGCGATGTCCGTCTTCTCGTCGAAGACTTCATTCTCGTCTTGCTGATTCATCAGTCGCCCCAGAGTTGTGGCCGTGTGTGACCGCAACTCTGAATTCGACTTGGCCTCGTCTGACAAGAAACGCGTCAGATACGTCAACTGGGCCTGCAAGGAGGTCTGCGGAGCGTCGATCGCACACTCACCACAAACGCAGTTGATGACACTCTCATCGCTCTGCATTGGGATCAGACCGAGCGAGATCATCGCAGCAGTCTTGAGATCGTCATGCGACTTTTTTTGCTCCAAGATGTGTACGAGATCTTTGACGATCTGTTCACGCAATCCCGGATCAGAGCTCGAACCTCCGAGGAGTCCAAGGCCGTAGACAGCGAAGGAGCGCGTCTCGTGGTCAACGTTCTGTCGACCGTTGATTTCACGTCCCTCTGTGGTGTCCATGCACAAGTCATAGAGAGCGGAGTACGCCTGATCTCGCTCGAGGATCCCGAGCGACAATGCTGCCGCGCGGTCTTCGGCGATGTAGGGCTTCGGCAGGAAGTTCCTGAACAAAAATTCAGCCGTGCTCGCGCCAATGCCGCGCGAAGACTTGGCGATCGACAGCATGGCTCGAATGCTGAACTGCTCGATGCCGCCTTTCGAAATAGCCTCGTAGAGCGCCGGCAGAACTTCCGTTCGAACCTCTTGGTTCGTTGCACGTCCGCCACGCGCTTTCATCAGCTGCTGACCGTGGCCGAGATAAAACTCACCATCTACCGTACGCGTGCCGAGGGCATTGATCGTGTCGAGCTGCAGGTAGAGGTCCTTTTTCAGGTCCCACCACAGCTGCCACGAACCGATGTCTTTGGTTTGACCAACTCCATCAAAGGTATAGGCACGCGGCATAGCCTTGGGTGCCTTGGTCGGGCCAGGAGTCGACTGCCCTGATGTCCTGGGGCCACCCGGTCTCGGACTTGCCGGACCCGGCGGCCTAGGTGAAGCCGGACCACCGTATGTTGGCGCCGCCCTGGGAAGGGCTGGACGTGCACGGCCGCGACTACCCGGCTTTCCCGAACTTCCACCTGATCCTCTGGAGGTCCCGCCCCCATGTCCACTGCCGGGTCACGGGATCCAGGGTGCCGGTGGCTCGAATGACACTCACCAAGTCGGATGAACCGAAGTCACTGCGTTCGCGTGAGTCGCGTCCTGCGTCACTACGCAAGAAAAGCCTACGGCGAGCATGCCGATGGGAAGACGAACTCTCATGCTTGTCTCCTTCTTCCGGAAGAACCGGAGTTGTGTGGCGGTTTCGATGCGAGAAGCACACCGAAGTCCGTCGTGGGGGGATCCGCCCCGCTATTGGGACCTTGGGATCCTGCGTAAAGCCATAGTTCGAAGCTACAGAGAGGTCACAGGGGCCTGGGCATGAAAATTCGCTTGATGGACTAAGTCACCCAGGAGAGTCCCATGGATGGTCCGGTACTTATTGCGCGGCGCCCTGCTCGATGTCTGGTGCCGAAGTATTCGCAATGTCCTGCGTGACCCGCTTTGGCGGAGCGAGGAGTACGGAGCATCTCTACAAGTGACTCCCTTCCTCCCCGTCGGATCGTCTTCCCTCAAGGGAAGCAAGAGCATCTTGCATTCTGATCGCCGCCGTGAGGTGGCTGCTCGGCCGCTGTCCAACCGCTGATCCAGTTGTCACTACCCGAATTCTGGGCCTACCTGGACCGCCGCGCAGGAAAGCGCCTGCGCTGCTTTTTCACGATCGACGACCGCATCCAGGAAACGTTGATCTCGACACCCGCGGTACTTGAGCACTTAGTGCGTGAGGCGCATCTTGCTGGCTTCACGGCCATGCTCTGCCGTGCGGGCGAGTGGACGATCCGTACGGCGGTACACCGCTCCTTGCGCATGAGCGGCGAGTCGTCTGTTGGAACGGTTACTCTGAGCCCACCGGCGACCGACGACCGACGACAAGAGGGATAAGCGTACTCGTGATGTGGCACGGGCGGACGAACTTGCTTGGATTCGACAGCTCCTCTCTTTCCTGGAGCCTAGTGAAAGCCGCCGTCGTCCGGTTGCGACTGAACGAGCTCACTTTCTTAAGATCGGGGAGCAGCTCGGCATGAGCGAAGACTCGGCTCGCAAACGATTCGCGACAGCCCTAAGGAAGCTGCGTGAGCCGTCGAGCGATTCGTAGGGACGGCCGAAGCGGAAGGCTTGCTCGACGTTTTTCGCAACAACGGCACCGGAGGGGCATCCGCTCGCTACTCCTCGACGCTCGGCTCTCCGTAGCTCGAAAACAACTGCGCCAGCATGCCCGAGCTGACGATCCCGCAATCTGGGTTCCTCATCAGTTCGTCGCGCATCCGGCGAGAGGGTCACGAGTGTGCGGAAGCTGGAACCGAGAACAAGCTGTGGCGCAGTTGTTTCCGAGCTACGGAGGGCCGAGATGAGTCAGCGCGGTGCTGACGCGATGAACATGAACAGGAGAGAGCCGCGCGGTGTAGCGTCGCGCGGCTCCCAACCTCGGATCGGACTACTTGGGGGACTCGTCCGCCGGCGCGGAACTCTGAACCTCGTGCTTGTAGTCGATGCCTCGCTCGATCGGCTGACCCGCAGCCTCTGGATAGAGGTAGAGGCCCTGCTCTTCGACAGATTTGTCGACTTCAACCTGGATCCGATTCGCCTCTGCCCAATCGTCCTTGCGAATACCCGTGACTTGCCAGGAGACCTTGCCACCCTCGACGCCGCCGGCGACCTTGAAACGATTGCCTTGCATCTCGACTGCGACGTGCAACATGGGACCGGGGAACCCGATCGAAGTCAGCTGATAGCGGAACTCCATGTTCACCGCGTCGAACCAGTCCTGCATCTCCACCCAGGCTTCGCCATTGTCATCGAGGATGACGTTCCCGTTGTAGATGTTCATCATGTCGGGACTCTCGACGAACGAGTGGTAGAGGAACTTATTCTCCGGGTCCAGCGGGTGGTCGATCTTGAAGGAGCCGCCGCCTTTGGAGAGGGTGCCGGTGACATCGACATTGCCTGAGAAGTAGCCAGCAAGTGCGTTTGTTCCAGAAGCACCTGCCCAGATACCGCGGTTTGCGGCCGAACTACCAGTCGCCCAGAAGCTCCCGCCATAGTTCACCGTCGAACTCGAGTCGCTGCTTTCACCGCGAACAGCGATGAACCGGCTCCTGCCGTACGCGCCGTACCCGTTATGTGAGTTAGAAAACCCTTCCACGCCTATCCCAGATCCCGTTGTAGCGTTGGCGCCGCCGTAGACTCCTTTTCCAGATGTCGAATATGACAAACCTACAGTTCCATAGGCAGAACCTGTTGTGCTGTTGTTCACCCCCCTGACTCCCGCACCAGTAGTCGAAGCGACCTTCCCTTCCACAGCGATTCCACTTGTACCCGTCAACTCTCCGAAGATAGCCGAGGACGAGGCGGACTCGACCTGGAGTGGTCTTGTGGGCGACAAGGTTCCAATACCCACCTGGTCGAGTGTCGTCACGAGCCCGCTGCCGTCAGTCCACGAACTCGTCCCAGCCGGACCCTCTGGTCCCTCCGGGCCAGCTGCGCCCGTCTGTCCCGTGGGCCCGGAGGCGCCAGTGGGTCCAGTGGCGCCAGTTAACCCGGAGGCCCCCTGGGGACCAGTGGGTCCACTCGGGCCCGTAGGTCCGCTCGGCCCTTCCGGCCCCGTCGGCCCCTGAACTCCACCAGGCCCGGTCCAGTTGCCGGCCGCGTCGATCACTTGAGATCCACCGACGGTGATGCCTGCTCCAGACACACCGAGCTCGCCCAGGAAGTAGCCGGCCCAAGCATTGGTACCAGTCGCCACCGCACGCACACCGTAGTTGCCAACCGTGCTGCCCGCTGCCATAAAGTTTCCACCGTAGTTCAATGTCGAGTTTGTGGTCGTGGCAACGCCTTCAACACCCATAAACGAACTGGTTCCGTAGACGCCCCGCCCACTAGTCGACAGGCTCTCACCCATGACGCCATACGTAGGTCCGGTCAGCGAGGAGGCTTGCCCGTGAACGCCGTAACCGCTCGAAGAAGCTGCCTCACCCTTCACGCCATACGTGACTCCGGATCCTGTGCTACTTGCACGTCCCTTTACTCCTGTGCCCGTTGAGGATGTCACAGCGCCCGCGACGCCAACGGTGGTGCCCGTCGATGAGAAGGCAGAGCCGATCACGGCAGTTCCGGTCGGAGAGTCGGTTTGACCCGAGACGCCGAAGCTGTTCCCCGTAGTGGCCCGACCGATTCCTCTGACACCTGCACCATCGACAGAGTGGGACTCCCCCTTGACACCGGAAGTTTGCCCGGTGGTCGAGCTCTGGCTTCCATAGACACCACTGCCCGCGCTCGAGGCGGAGAGCCCGAATACGCCGCGGGCGGTGCTAGAGCCGCTATCGGTTGCGTTTCCGAAGACGCCGCTACCGGAGGGAGCGTCGGTTTCGCCATGAACTCCGTAGCTGTTCGCGCCGCCGCCTCCGATGTTGGATCCGTAGACACCAGAACCGGATGACGCTGATGTCGTCGCGTTCACTCCGTACGCTTGCGTACCAGCGTCGATGTGAAGCGGATAGAGTGCATTGACGACACCGATTCCGACTTCGGCGTCGGTTGTCAGATCGGTTGCGGTCTCCGTCCAGAGAGTGGTGCCCGCGGGCCCCTCAGGCCCTGCTGGTCCCTGAGCGCCATCGGCACCATCATTGCCTGCCGGCCCTTGAGGGCCAGTGGGTCCCTGAACTCCACCCGGACCAACCCAAGCCCCCGACGAGTCAATAACTTCGCCACCGCCGACCGTCAGACCGCCTTGATCGATCTGCACGTCACCGTAGAAGTACCCCGACCAGTCGTCCTCGCCGTACACCACCGAGTAAACGCCGAAGTTCGTGCTCGTACTACCCGAGGCTTGGAACTTGCCGCCGTAGTTCAAACCGGAACTAGCACCGCTCGAAGTGCCCTCGACTCCTATTTCGTACCCAGAAAATTTACCGCCAGTTCCTGCCGAGCTCCCACCCACGACTCCAAATTCGGCTCCTGAGCCGCTGACGCCCCGACCATTGGCGCCCACTGCCCATCCACGAACCGCAGTGCCGTCGGCACCTGTTGTCAGTCCGAACACGCCTTGACCGCTCGGCCCGTCGGCACGCCCCATGACGCCGTTCTTGGCGAAGCCACCGGCATAGCCTTGGACACCCGAGGCACCCGTACCGTTGGTCGTACCGTACACACCGGCTCCTTCTCCTGATCCGTCGTACGAGCCGGCCACGCCCGCAGCAGGTGTGAACTGAGCGCTCGTGGAGGAGGTGCTGACTCCGTACACGCCATAGGCATTGTTCGCATCGGCCGTGCTCGTGCCCATGATTGCCCGAATGTCCGTGGCTTCGACTTCCAGCGCATAGGTCGGAGAGATCGGACCAATGCCAACGCGTGAGGTCGTCGTAACTTCACCGGCACCATCGCTCCATTCACTGGTACCTGAAGACCCCTGCGGCCCAGTGGGTCCAGCCGGCCCGACTGGACCCTGCGGGCCTGTCGGTCCTTGAAGGCCACCAGCGCCAACCCAGCTGCCCGACGAGTCGATAACCTCCGAGCCTCCTACAGAGATCCCACCGCTCACCACTCCGACATCACCATTGACATAGACATTGCCTGAGAAGTAGCCAGCAAATGCGTTTGCTCCAGAAGCACCTGCCCAGATACCGCGGTTTGCGACCGAACTACCAGTCGCCCAGAAGCTCCCGCCATAGTTGGTCGTCGAACTCGAGTAGTCGGACTCACCGCGAACACCGGTTAGCTTACCCTCGCCGAAGACACCGATGCCGGAATGTGAATTGGAGAACCCATGCACACCGTGCCCAGATCCCGTTGTCGCATTGGCACCCCCGTAGACTGCTTTTGCAGATGTCGAGAGTGACAATCCCATGGTTCCATAGGCCGAGCCAGTAGTGTTGTTATTCACTCCCCGGAGGCCGACTCCACCACTCGAAGCGACCCTCCCTTCCACAGCGATTCCACTACTACCCGTCAACTCTGCGTAGATAGCCTCGGTCGAGCCTTCGATCTGGAGTGGTCTTGTGGGCGCCAGGGTTCCTATCCCCACCTGGTCGAGTGTCGTCACGAGCCCGCTGCTGTCAGTCCACGAACTTGTCCCCGAAGGCCCTTCGGGCCCCTGTGCACCAGTCGATCCGGACGGACCTTGAGGGCCAGCCGGACCTTGACCGCCATCGGCGCCATCGCCACCAGCCGGACCTTGCGGGCCGTCCGAACCATCGCTACCAGCGGGACCTTGGCCACCATCAACTCCATCGCTACCTGCCGGACCTTGAATGCCGTCAGCGCCGTCGTTTCCTGCAAGACCTTGCGGGCCTTGCACACCAGTCGGGCCAGCAGGGCCTTGAGCGCCGTCGGCTCCGTCGTTGCCGGCTGAGCCTTGTGCACCAGTCGGACCGACAGGGCCTTGGACACCATCAGAACCGTCGTTGCCGGCGGAACCTTGTGTACCCGTCGGACCGACAGGGCCTTGGGCGCCGTCGACACCGTTTGTTCCGGGCGCACCCTGTGCACCAGTCTCACCTTGTACACCCTGCGGACCTGTCGGGCCTGCGATGCCAAGCGACGAAGTCGTTTGTACGCTGCCATCGGGGAATTGGAAGCCTCCGCTCGAGGATCGAATCGTACCGGCGACATCGAGTGTCGTCGTCGGGGTCACCGTTCCCACGCCGACTCTGCCGGTCGGAATAGTGATGGCCGGATCGTTCGTGCCGCCCTCGATAATAAGGCGATCGACCTGTTGGCCAACTCCGTTGTTGGCTCGCAGCGCGATGTCGCGCGATCCGCCGCCCGTCGCGAAGGTCGATCTGTTGCCGTTGAGCTCGAGTCGAGTGTGGAGGTTTCCACCGCCGTCATCGATGCCGATTTTCGAGGATTGGTCGGTGGCGATGTTGCCAGCGACCGAGAGAGCGTGCGCAGGAGAGGCCACGCCCAAACCGACCTTGGCGGTCGTGGTGACTTCACCTACACCGTCGGCCCATGAGCTCGTGCCGGAGGGACCAACCGGACCTTGAGTACCGGTCGGACCTGCGGGGCCTTGGGCGCCGTCGTTTCCTGCAAGACCTTGCGGCCCTTGCGCACCAGTCAGGCCAATGGTGCCTTGCGTTCCTTGCGCGCCTGTGGGACCGACAGGTCCTAGAGCGCCATCAATGCCGTCGTCGCCCACTGCGCCTTGCGCACCAGTCAGGCCGATGGGGCCTTGGGCGCCGGTCGCGCCGTCGTTTCCTGCAAGACCTTGAGGGCCTTGCGCACCTGTCGTTCCAGCGGGTCCTTGAGCTCCGTCGACACCGTTCGTTCCGGCTGCGCCTTGAGCGCCGTCGGCTCCGTCGTCGCCCGGAAGACCTTGCGGTCCCTGGGAACCGGCAGCACCCGTCGGGCCTTGCGGACCGGTCGGCCCCTGGAGCCCAGTGGGTGAGCCTGTCCAATTACCGACCGAGTCAATCACCTCCGAACCGCCGACGAGCAGTCCGCCGCCACCGCTCAGCTCGACATCGCCGGAGAAGAGCCCCGCTCGAGCATTCACACCCGTGGCTTCAGCGTAGATCCCTCGGTTTCCGCTGGTACTGCCGCCGGCGACGAATGAGCCACCAGTGTTCGTGCTCGAACTCGCGAAGGTGCTCTGGCCCTTCACGCCCTCGGCCAAGCCGATGCCACGGACACCCACACCTTGATCACTGCCCGTTGCAATTCCCTGGACGCCAACACCTGAGCCCGAGGTGGAGCTGTTGGTGCCGTGGACGCCTGCACCAGAGGACGCGTAGGAAGTTCCGCTGACCCCGGTCCCACTTGTGTTGATTCCGAACACACCGGATCCGGAAGAGGAGTAGGAGCGTCCTGAAAGGCCCGCGCCAACTCCAGTGGTTGCTGTGCTCACACCCTTGACACCTGCAGCGGGGTCAAGTGAGTACGAGGAGACTGCGGAAGTGGAGCCGTGGACACCAACTCCAGCGCCGGTAGACGCGGTGTTCTCGCCACTGATGCCAGCAGCATCGACGGCTGAGCTCGCGGAGTAGATCGAGGTCAACGCACTCGACTCGACGTGAATCGGGTACTCGGGATTGATCACACCCACGCCGACTTCGGCAGTGGTCGTGACTTCACCTACACCATCGGCCCACAGCGTCGTACCTGGAACTCCTTCTGGACCCTGGGGGCCGGTGCTGCCTTGCGGACCAGCATCTCCTTGCGGGCCTTGCGCACCATCTGTGCCTTGTGTACCAGTGGGACCAACGGGGCCTTGAGCACCAGCTGTGCCTTGTGTACCAGTGGGACCAACGGGGCCTTGGGCACCGTCGACACCGTTTGTTCCGGGCGCACCCTGTGCACCAGTCTCACCTTGTACTCCCTGAGGACCCGTCGGGCCTGCGATGCCAAGAGACGATGTCGTCTGCACACTACCGTCGGGGAACTGGAAGCCACCGGTTGAGGACCGGATCGTGCCGGCGACATCGAGTGTCGTCGTCGGGGTCAACGTTCCCACGCCGACCCTACCGGTCGGGATGGTGATGGCAGGATCATTCGTACCACCCTCGATAATGAGGCGATCGACCTGTTGGCCAACTCCGTTGTTGGCTCGCAGCGCGATGTCGCGTGCTCCTCCACCTGTCGCAAAAGTCGATCTGTTGCCGTTGAGCTCGAGGCGAGTGTGGATGTTTCCACCGCCGTCGTCGATGCCGATTTTCGAGGATGAGTCGGTGGCGATGTTGCCAGCGACCGAGAGAGCGTGCGCAGGAGAGGCCACGCCCAAACCAACCTTGGCGGTGGTGGTGACTTCACCGGCACCGTCGGCCCATGAGCTTGTGCCGGAAGGGCCGACCGGTCCTTGCGCGCCGGTAGGACCTTGGACACCATCAGTACCGTCGTTACCAGCTGTGCCTTGCGTACCAGTCGGACCGACAGGGCCTAGAGCGCCATCAACGCCGTCGTTGCCTGCCGTGCCTTGAGTACCAGTCGGACCGATGGGACCTTGTGTTCCTTGCGCGCCGTCTAGG
>JBLFWN010000086.1:0-27989 GCA_047611405.1 Planctomycetota bacterium
CTACAGTCTTGGCCAAGTCCTTGGCCTCACCACCCAGAACCGAAACGGTCTCAAGGTCGGCGATCTCGTAGTCCAGCATCGGCGTGTAGTCGAAGCCGTAGACATCCTTCGTCCAGAACCCGAGGCCGCGCTCGTGATTCAGGCGCTTGTCCTCGACCGGAGTCAGGCAGAGTTTGATCGCGCCGGGAACGACATGCCCGCCGACGGCGAGGTGCTTGTCGCGTGCAGCCGTAACGCTCTCGAACATCGACTCCGCCAGCGCGAAGAAGCCCATCCACTCCGAGACGATCAAATCGACGCGTGAGGGGAGGTCGATCCATTCGGCCCGGCCCGCGAAGCACTTGATCTTTCCAGAGAGGTCATTGGCGCGGACGATGCGCTCAGTGACTTCTAGGATCTCGGAGCGATCGACCGCGTAAACCTGCTCGGCGCCGGCACGGGCCGCGAAGAGACTCAAGATGCCGGTTCCGCAGCCCACATCCAGCACGATCATGCCAGGCTGGACCAGGCTCTCGATCGCATTGCGGTAGGCGTCGGTGCGAACACGGTCGGCGAGCATCAACCGATGGACCTCGGCTCCTGCGTAACTGTCAAAATAGTCTCGATCGCTCATATTGGGGGGAGGTTCTATGCTCCGGGTGGCACGCGAACAAGGATTGGCTCATGGGATCGCAGTCTCCGGTCGAAGGGTTAGACTGAAAGTGGCTCTGCGCTCGACTGCTCCATGTCTTCACCCGACGAGAATTCCAAATCCACGCCCAAGAGCTATGGGAACATGAGCGATGCGCACTGGACGCGCACGCGCTTGGAGACGAATGTCGAGTCGCTCAAGTACCTGCGCGAACGCTCGAAAGCACCGGGTGTCGCCGACGGTGGATCGCATCGCAATCACTACTGCATGTCGTGTAATGGAGTGATTCCACTCGAATATGACAGTCGAGAGGTGGCCGATTCCGCTCCCAAGTCCTGTCCGCACTGCGGCGTGACGCTCGATTCGCGCGTCCGTGCGATGTTCAACTGGGTGGAAATGGACCAGGTGCCGAGCAGCGATTTGGCAGTGCTTTGGCCTTATCTGTTGGCTGGGGGCCTGCTCCTAGTCGGTCTGCTTTGGCTCGTGCTGACTTGGATATTCTAGGTCTCCGGCTTCTCTAGCGCCCCGGGTGCATCAGCGTGGCAGTCACTGCTGATTCAAAGCTGCTGCTCGCCGCGCTCGGATGCGAGCCGTTCTCGTACAGCGAACAGCGCGATCGCGGCAGCTGCATTGACGGAGAGGGAGTCCACTCCGGAGCTCATGTCGATCCGGAAGAGCTGATCCAACTCGTGGCAGATCTCCGTGCTCAAGCCGTGGGCCTCGCTGCCCATGAACATGGCGACGCGTTCACTTCCAAAGGTAATGTCACGCCAAGGAACTGAGTGCTCGGTCGCCAGTCCGATGCTCTGGAATCCATGCCCCGCTAGCTGCCTCGCCCAATCGAGCGGGGCTTCCGCTACGCTCAGGCACGGTAGAGCAAATACTGATCCCTTTGAGGTGCGCACCCCTTTGGGGTGCCAAGGGTCGGTGCTGCCCAACGCAATCAAGGCGCTCGCTCCCAAGGCGTGGGCGCTGCGCACGAGAGCGCCGGCATTTCCCGGATCTTGAATGTCGACTGCGACCAGCAGCGTGCCTAGTTTGCTCCAATCCAGATCAGATCGAGGAATCGTGACGACGGCTTGGATGGCGCCGAAGCTGCGGCCCGCCATTGCCTCGCGCAGCGCGGCATCGGGTGCACGGCACAATTCGACGCGCTTGTCTAGCAACTGTTGCAGTAGCGCTTGCTCGCGATCATCGGCTCCGAAGCTCTCGCTAGCGAGCACGGCCTCGATCGGATGATTCGCGCGTAGAGCTCGCTCCACCAGTCGCGTTCCTTCGGCAATTGTGGAACGCGTGGCCGAGCGCCGCGCTGCCGATTGCAAACTCGCGAGTCGGGCCAGCATTCGGCGCCAACTCCGATCATCATCGATGGCTTCCTGCATGGATGGAACCTTTGTGCCCGGACCGCTTGCCGTTCGCAAGCAGTGAGTCGAATCAGGCTGCGATCGAGCCGAGAGTCGTGGCCCGGCCTCGTTCGCGATGAGCTCGGCAGAAGCCACAGGAGCAAGGGAACCGGCTTGCCCAGGAGCAAGGGAACCGGCTTGCCCAGGAGCAAGGGAACCGGCTTGCCCAGGAGCAAGGGAACCGGCTTGCCCAGGATAAAGAGGCGTTCAGCGTCCGATCCGTCTACGCGCCTTCCTGCGTCCTTTCTTGCCCTTCTTCTTGAGGCGCGCCGTCTTGGCCTCGCTCTCTCCTGCGGGCTCCCAATCTTCCGGTGGCGATTGACCTTTGATCTCGAACAGGAAACGCGACGGATGGCTCTTCACGCGTGTTCCGTACTTCGCACGCTCGAGACAGTGCGAGAGGGTCAGCGAACGTTGCGCCCGTGTGATGCCGACATAGGCCAAGCGGCGTTCCTCTTCGATCGAGTCTTCGGCGACGGATCGATTGTGTGGCAACAAGCCTTCTTCCATTCCTACCAAGTAGACGCTCGGGAATTCGAGACCCTTGGACGCGTGCAGGGTCATCAGGGTCACGGCGTCTCTGTCGTGTTTGGCCGAGTCGTGGCGATCATCCGCGTTCAGGCATAGCTCGTTCAGGAATTTGGCCAAGGTGGGGGCCTTGTGGCGGTTCGAGAAGTTCTCGGCGAAGTTCACGACTTCTTCGACGGCGGCCCAACGGCGATCCTGATCGAGCTTGTCGGGATAGAGCCGTTCGAGTTCGTCGCGGTAGCTGCAGCGCTCGACGACAGCACGCGTGATATCGACGACTTGCGAAGAGGGGAACTCCTCGCCGATGCTTTTCAGCCTGTCGGTCAATCGCAAGACCGCGTCGACCGCCGCGGGATTGATCTTTTCAATTTCATCCGCACGCTCGAAGGCCGTCAGCGCAGTCAGGCCGTGCTCAGTCGCAAACGCGAGTGCGCGATCGATCGTCGATTTTCCGACTCCGCGCGGTGGCGTATTGATGATGCGCAAGAGCGATGATTCATCGTCCGGATTGACAATCAGGCGCAGGAAGGCGATGACATCACGCACTTCCTTGCGATCAAAGAAGCTCATGCCGCCAACTAAGACATAAGGAATGTCGTTGGCTCGCAGCTCAGCTTCGAAGGCGCGCGGCTGCATCGCGGTACGGAACAGAATCGCGGTATCGCCGAACTGATATTTCGCATCCTTCTTGGCCTGCAGGATTTCCTTGATGATGTATTCGGCCTCGGTGAGCTCGTCCTTCTGGGTCACGCCTTGGACCAGTTCGCCAGAACCGATGTGAGAGCGCAGCACTTTCTCGTGCCGGCCGGTGTTGTGGGCGATCAGGCGGTTCGCAAGGGTCAAGATGTCGCGCGTCGAGCGATAGTTCGTCTCCAACTTGACAATGGTCGCGCCCGGGTAGTCCTTCTCGAACGACAGAATCTTCGTGATGTCGGCTCCGCGCCAGCCATAAATGGACTGGTCATCGTCACCGACCACACACAAGTTTTTGTGCTCGCGGGTGATCGCATTGATGACTCCGTACTGGACTCCGTTCGTGTCCTGGTATTCGTCAACGAGCACGTAGCGGTAGCGGTCGCGATGCTCCTGGAGTACATCCTTGTGGTCGCGATATAGCCGGACGCACTCGAGCAGCAGGTCGTCGAAATCGAGACGGCGCGAACGCTTGAGCTTGGCTTGATAGCGCAGCCAAGCACGGGCCACCAACTCGTCCTCGTCGTCTCCGGGTCGGTTGACGTATTCCTCGGCGCTAATTCCTTTGTTCTTCAGCAGCGAGATTATCCCCGCGAGCTTGGGGGCAGGCATGCTCGTCTCGGCAACTCTCAATTCACGCAGGCTGGACTTGTGGACCGACAGTTGGTCAGCCGCATCGCAGAGAGTGAAGCCCTTCGGCCAGCCCATGACATCCTTGTGCTCGCGCAGGGTATGCAGGCAAAACGCGTGGAAGGTGCTGACGGTCACATCTTTGGCGCGCTTCCCGACCAGGCTCTTCAAGCGCTCTCGCATCTCGCCAGAGGCCTTGTTCGTGAAGGTTACGGCTAAAATATTGTGCGGCTTGATGCCCTTGCTGAGCAGCTCCGCGATGCGGTGCGTGATGACGCGCGTCTTGCCCGTCCCGGCGCCGGCCAACACGAGCAACGGTCCCTTGGTCGTCGTGACAGCTTTGTGTTGCTCGGGATTCAGGCCCTTGAGGTGCTTCGACATGGAGTGCGATCCGGGCGGCCACTGACCTGCGTGCTGGAGGCGAGCACGCTCGCCAACATGCGCGCGCGCTCGGCGAGGAAGCTAGCAGGTGCGTCCCGCGAACGACAGCCGCAGCTGCATACAATCGAATCGCCCTAAATTCGCACCGGAGCATCCGAGAGTTCTCGAGAATCGGTGCGCCCATCTCTTGACTCGGCCCGAGAGTCTTGACGGATTCCTATCTGAATTCTCGTGAATCAGTGATGCGCGGTTTCGATTTCGCGCTCCTGGGTCGACCGATTTAACGCACTGCGAATCCGCGCGTTGTTGGTCGGTGCACTAAGGTCGTATAGCAAGGCCAGAGACTCATGCTCTTCGATGGCCTCGACCAGCTGACCACGTTCGTCCAGCATGTAGCGCAGCAGACGTTCGTCGTCGACACCCGCGCCGCGCCAGATGTGACTCATCACAACCCAGACGCGACTCTTCCCATCGAGGTCATCGCAATCCTGAGCGAAACGAATCCAGCGGTCCGGGTCTTCGGGATGGCCCCAGAGGTGTCCCTCCTTCCAACCCGTTCCTTCGCGCGTATCGAAGTCTTGTAGGCCAAGGCGAGGTGAGTAGAAGCGCCAGGCAGGCACGCTGCCGTAGTACAGGTAGACCAGATCGTCCGGCAGGATGTGTTGCCCCATGCGTTCCAGCACCTGACGCATCTCTTGACTCGGCGGTGGATTCAGCGCATCGCGCGTGCCATCCACGACAGGGTGCATCAGCATCAGGCAGGTCACGATCAAGGCGGCAATACGTGAGTGGCGCAGCGCCAATAGTTCGCGCAGGTGGTCGAAACCGATGCCGCCGAAGATGGCCAGGATCGGTGCCGTGAACAGCAGCAGACGACCTTGCCACGGATACTGACCGGCCCAGGAAGCGAGCATGGCCAGCACGAAGGGGCCGATCAACAAGCAGAGGTAGCGGCGGTCGCGGAACCAAACCATGAGGGCGCCGAGCATGGCGCATAACAATCCGAGGCCGGCCAATTGCAGTCCCATCGCATCGCGAGGCAGGGCCAGCATCTCGCGCACGTACCAGTTGAAGTCCTGAATATTCGTTGGAGGGAAGGGCGCGAAGGAGTTCCTCCAGAACTGACTCAACATAGGATCCGCCATGCTCGGAAGCACGGTCGTCACGATGCATGTGACTCCGGAGATCCCCATCAAAGCGATCGCGATGATTCGCTCACGCAGCAGGTCGCGCCTGTAGCGCCATCCGTCCCACATCAACCAAGCGCTGCAAGATCCGAGCACGAAGGCCGAGGGGAACGAGAGCCAGCAAGCCGCCGAACCAAGCAGGATCAAACGCCAACGACGCCAGACCGATGCCGGATGAGCGGTGACGGCCAGCGTGGAGGCTAGCAGTGCCAACGTGAAGAAGGCGTCGATACCGTAGGGTTTAAAGTCCGCCGAGAAGTAGACACTGGGTTCGCCAGCTGCGAACAGAGCCAGCGTGAACAACGCGGCTGTCGGCCCGAGCAGGCGGCGCGCCATGCTCAGCATCAACACCAGACTGCCAAGGCTTGCAAGCAAGGGCAGCGATCGGACCGCGTACTCGACCGGCAGATCGAAGCTCTCGAATAGAGCGACTAATCCGCGTGTCAGCAGCATGAAACCGAATGGGGCGGCCTGGTGGTACTCGAGCCCTGAGGTCCACTCGGAAGGCGAATTGTCGAGGTTCAGCGCGAGCATGACCTCGTCCAGCCAGAGCGACCGGTCCGCCGAGTAGCGTTGAATGCGTAGGGTCGCGCCGAAGGCGATGATCGCGAGCGCGACGACGACGAACCAACGCGAACTCTGCTTGAGCACAGACTCGGCCGGGCGGGGGGCTATCTGGCTGCTTCCCGCTGGGGGGTGCGGTGCCTCGGTAGCGACAGACATCGGGTCAGGGATCGGCTAGTCGGAGTCGCAATCTGGAGCCCTTCCTGGGTTCGAAATCAGGCTTATTCGCAAGCTCTAATGCCGTGGCCAGGGCGGTGCTGCGGTCGGCACTGGCCGTGGCCCGCAGTCGTGACCGGGCAGGGTCTCTCCTGCGTGCCCAGGAGGCACTCAGGTCGACTACAGATGCCGCTTCAAGGAGAGGGCCCTCGAGCTGAAAGACGGGCGACATTTCCTCCGAGAATCCGGAACTCTCAACTAGGCTGGTCCTGCCAGATTGCTGCACCCATGAGTCCCTCTGATCCCGATACGACGAAGCCGAGACCACTCGCGAGGGGCGCCAATTCTCGGGTGGATGCGGAAGCCCAGGCGCAGCCCGATCGGCCTGAGGGTGTTCACCCCGGACCCTTCGAGGATTCCTGGATCGTCGCGCACTACGAAGATTGGTACGCATCTCCCTTCGGTGTGCTGGCCCACGACATCGAGCTCGACTTCCTAGCCGACCTGCTGGAGCCACTGTCACCTGGCTCACGCATCCTCGAGATCGGTTGTGGTACGGCTCATTTCGGAACTGCTCTCGAAGAGATGGGCTTCGAGGTCACGGGCGCGGATCCTTCCCATTGCATGCTGACGCGTGCCATCCATCGCCTGCCTGTCGTTCAAGCGGATGGTCAGCGATTGCCATTCGCAACCGGTTCCTTCGACGCCGCCTTCTTGGTTGCAGTGCTCGACTTCGTCACGGATCCAGTAGCGCTCTTGGCCGAGGCCCGGCGCGTCTCTCGATCACGTGTGGTTGTGTTGGCATTGGCCAAACATTCAGCGCTCGCTTGGCGGCGACGCTTGGCCGGTTGGCTTGGCAACCGGATCTTCGCGAGCGCGCGCTTCTATAGCCGCACGCAACTCGAGCAGTTTGCGCGTGAGGCAGGCGCTGAACCGCTCTCACCGCGCGCCGGTCTCGTGTTGCCGCCCTTCTTGTCCGCACGCTTTCCAGCCTTCGAACACAGGCTCGCGTTGGGCTGTCCACCCTTGGCGGGCTTGTATGCCTTTGCGCTCGTCGGCGGTTGGCTCGATCGTCACCAGCGCATTGCCGCCGGAGAATCGGTATCGTTGGCCGAGGACGTGCGACAAGGTGCGCGCGTCAAGCCGCGGGTAGACCGACGACTGCTCGCCTCCTCGATGAAAGACCAGACCTCCGACACGACGAAGGCCATCATGCAAACGACATCAGGCGAAGGCCGCAGGCGCGGACTGTCGACGATCATGCCGCCCGAGGAGTTCGACCATGTCTCCGAGGATGAGCGCGTGCCGACGCGTTTGAAGGGGATCGTCGCGTGCTACCTCGTCATCATGTTGCTCACGTTGATCGGCGCGACGTTGTACACATGGCCCGACTCCGGCCAAGCCGCGGGCGATGCGCTCACTGCCACGAGTCGTAGCGGCTACGAGCGCGGACTCTTGCTGGTCGCGGTGCTCGCAGGTGGTGTGGGCGCGACGATCAATGCGCTGCACACCTTCACGGTCTTCGTCGGGAACCGAAGCCTGCGCTTGAGTTGGGTTCCGTGGTTCTTCGCACGTCCGATGATCGGCATGGGGCTAGCCCTGCTCGTGTTCTTCGTGCTTGCTGGAGTCGTGGTCAGCGGAGATGCTTCCGTCCTGCGCCCGTTCGGGGTCGCTGCGGTAAGCGCAATCCTGGGCTTGTTCTCGAAGCGTATCCTCGAGCACCTAGTTCAGACAACGGGTGCGAACCTGCAACCCGACGAGATCGAAGCTACGCTGAGTTCGCTGCAGACCGAGTCCTTGCGTCCGCGTGAGCGCTTCCGCCAAAGTGCACAGGCCGGGCGCTTCGATCGCGAGCGAGAAGAGATGGAGCGTCCCTTGACGAGCCCTCAGCCTGCTGACCGGCGTGTTGAATCGGCTGGTGAGTAAGTCCGGCAAGAGGTTCCGAAGCAGGCCGTCGCTGCGCTACGCGCAAAAGGCGCGCGTCAGCTGAGCTTCGAAACTTGTGTTGGCGATTCCGATGCAAGAGTCTCGATGCCAGCAGCGAACAGGGCTCGAGCGCACGGAGAATTTTTCAAGTGAGAATCCATCCGAATCAGGTCGTCAGAGCTTCGGTATCGCTGAGGCGCTCGCGCACTTCGTGCGCCCAGCTGCTCGTCGGGTCTTGCGCTAGATAGGCACGCCAATGTTTGCGAGCACTCCCAATATCACCCGCTGCCGAGAAGCTCTCGGCGAGGTTGAAGTGTGCATCGGCGTAGGTTGGCGCGATGCGTAGAGCACGCTGGTAGGCTCCGATGGCTTCGCGCGTGCGGTCCGATGTGGCCAACGCATTGCCCAGGTTGTTCCAGGCCTCGACATAGTTGGGGTCTGTCCCAATGGCTCGTAAGTAGTGACTTACGGCTTCATCAGGGCGGTCCAAAGCATGCAAGACATTGCCAAGGTTGAAGCAAATCTCTGCTAGCGGTCCACCCAGGCGCAGCGCGTCTCCATAGGCTTCCAATGCCACCTGGTACTCGCCTTGCTCCTCCGCATCCAGCGCCTCTTGGAAGCGCTGTGCGGGATCGGGTGCTTGCTCTGCATCTGCCTGAGATGCTGCGAATGGATTCGGCCGTTCAGGCGCTTCCTCGGGCTGATCGAACTCGAGCAAGAGTTGACCATTCAGCTCGGCAACTAGTTCGTCATCCAAGCGCAGGCGCAGTTGACCGCCTTCGATGGCTTCGAGTTGCGAGAGGCTGGCACGGGTGTGCGGCATCCATGTAGCGAGTTGTTCGAGGCTCTGCCGGATCTGGTTCGGGCTGACGCCATTCTCACTCAACGTGAAGATAGAGCGTGCACTGGCTACTTCCCCAAACTCGAACAAGGCTAAGCGGTGCAGAACCTTGGCCGGCCGGATCAAGCCCGCGCGAACCCAGGAGCGCAGGCGACCCGACGAGACACCCAGGATGCGACACAGCTGCTCGCGCGTGTAGAGCCGGCGTATGTCCTCTTGTGCGTTGTCGTCCCCATCGCGCAAGCGCGCGAGCCAGTCCTGCTCACTGATGATGTGCGGCGGATCATCTGGGCCACCGATGGTGCGAGCGCGTTCGAGCTTGTGCGTCAGCTGCCCGTCTTCGCCGAGCGGTGGCCCGCCCTGGCCAATGACGAGCAGATGCGTGCCTGCATCGACGCGTTCTGTGTACTCGCCGCCGGCCAACTGAATTTTCCAAGCCGCTTCTTCACGCGACATCGACGCGAGTTTGCCGGTTATCGCAACGGACAGGCCACTCAGGCTGCTGTCGTCGCTAGTGGGCTTGTGAGAATCGAAACTCAATGAAGGGCCTGTGCGATCGGACCTCATGATAACAGTTGTGCAGCCGCAGACTCAGTCTTCTCGCTCAGCACTCGCGCGAAGCACAGCGAGCAGGCCGAGTCTGGCACACCAGCCCATGTTCCATGCCTCGGTGTCAGTCGTGTTTTCCGGCGTGTCGCCCGCCGAGTGGTAATACAGATCGTAGTCGACGTGCACTTTGTCTCGGTCGGACCACGACTCGCCCGGGGTATTGGGCGTGCGGGGGTGCTCTTCGGCCTTGTCCCAGGCACTGATGAAGATCGTGATGGACGGAAGTCCTTTCTCTTCGAACAAGTCAGAGCTGCTGAACACATAGGAGTCCGTTCCCCCGAGGCTCTTGTTCGTTGCCCAACGCTCAGGCAGGCCATGCTCGCCGTCGGCGGACTCAAGGCAGCCAGCGAGCAGCTTGATCAACTCGCGGTTTGCCGGGAGGTCATCGGGCTCCATATTCAGCTGATTCTGACCGGTGCCGAATCCGGATTGGTCGTAGTTGATCACACCCAAAATCGGATCGGGATCCTTAGCGACGACATCGGTCAAGAAGTGACGCGTCGAGAAGATTTCTGAGCCCCAGATTGCGAAGCGGACTTCCATGGCCGGAGCAGAGATGGTGCCTTGCGCAACTCCTTCGGCCAGAACGCGCGCAATCTCCAGCACGATCGCTTCTCCGCTGCCGTTGTCGTTTGCGCCAGGACCGCCAGCGTCGGAGTCGCCATGGGCGCAGAACAATAAGTATCCCGGCTTCGCCCCAGCGCGGGCCGCCAGGCTTGCGACTACCGTCAGCGGAGGCGCCTTCTTGATCTCGGCTGTCAAATCAAAGCTAAGTTCGACCTCGCCCTCCGCCAACTGCGCACGCAGTCGCTCACCTTCGGCGGAGCTGATTCCGAACACGGGATAGGGGTTGTCGACGCGCGAGCGCAGATGCCGCACGACCGGGTAGCTTCCGTCTTTTGTCGTCTCGCCGTCGTAGAGCACAACTGCCGGGCTCTTGCGGATGCGTCCGCGCGGCCTGCGCTCCAATAGCAGTGCTTGGTCATCGGTCTCCGTCGTACTGAGTGCGACCTTGCCTTTGGCGCTCGGGGAGAACCCCCATGGCCATGGGCTTTCGAGTTGCCATGCGTCACCTGCCTTGGGTTTGGCGACGACAGTCCACTCGCTCTCCTCGTGACACAGGCGCTCCGGTCCTTCGATGACTCGCACCGGAAGCTTCATAGACTCGAAGGCTTCGACACGGGCATCCGCCGCGCGCTTCCCGGAACGAGTTCCACCCATGCGCGGGCCGAGCGCGACGAACTGCCGAACGCGTTCCTGCATCGCCGTTTCGGACACCTTGGCCAATAGCTCGAGGTCGCTCCGCTGCAGGCTCGGGGTTGATTGACTTTCTTGCGAAGCAGGTCTGGAACTGCTGCGCGCAAAGACTGGCCACACAACGCAGAGGAGAAGCAGGCAGAGCGCATGCATTCTCGCCGATAGGAGCCGATGGACTGTCAGGGACATGCGCGGGCTTAATGTGGGTAGTTCGATGCCAGCGTCGAAGAGATCGCGTGGGCGCTCGCTCGGATTGAATGTAAGTGGGGGGCGCGCCGCTCGCTGTGGCGCCTGCGCACTATAGCAGGACTTAGGCGAGCCGCGGTCCGTGGGGGGCGATAGCCAGTGGGTCGTAGTTACGAGCCAAGCTCAGCCTCAGAGCACGCAAGTCTTAGGGCGCCAATACACTGGCAGCATGCCTAGCGGTTGAGCAATGCACATCCAGACTAGGGACGGTTCGATCGTTGTGCACTTGCCCAGGATCGGTCTCGAATCCACGAATGCATGATGCTGCGTGGCTCTGGATCCGCTATCAAGCGCTGATGTCGAGCGCTCCCAAACAATGGCAGGCCCCGAGTGCGCGCACCGCCACCGTCTGCGTTGTGCTGATGTGTTTGATCTGGGGCAGTACCTGGATCGTGATTCGCAAGGGCTTGCAAGACTTGCCTCCCTTCACCTCGGCCGGAGTTCGTTTCGCGATCGCCGCCTCGATTATGGTACTGGTCGCGGGCCCCCTGGCACGTAGAGAGGGAGGCAAAGCTCCGACATGGCGTCTGCGCTGGGTCATGGGCATGTGCAACTTCACCATCAGCTATGGCGTCGTGTATTGGAGCGAGCTGACCTTGCCATCGGGACTGGTCAGTACGCTGTGGGCGACCTTTCCCATGATGATGGCAATCATGGGCTACTTCCTGTTGCCGAACGAGCGCCTCCGATCTCGGCAGTGGGGCGGGTTCGTCATTGCCTTGGCCGGTGTGATCTTGCTCTTCCTGACTGATTTGGCGGCCCTAGGGCCGGGCGCCATTCCCGCCGGCTGCATCTTGCTGATTAGCCCGGCGGCGGCTGCATTAGGGACGGTGCTCGTCAAGCGCGATGGCGGCGAGGTCAGTTCAATCTTATTGAACCGTGACGGTTTGATTCTGGGAGCCGTCGGTTTGCTGACGTTGGCTGGAATTTTCGAACGCGATGCGGAGATGGCTTGGACTGCCAGCGCCATTGGAAGCATTCTCTATCTCGCGATCGCCGGTACCGTGGTCGCCTTCGGACTCTACTTTTGGCTGATGCGCTTCGTGCCGGCCACCAAGTTGAGTCTGATCACCTACATCATTCCAGTCGTAGCACTGATCTTGGGCGCTGTCTTCGCCGACGAGAGTTTCGGACTCACGACGGCTGGTGGACTGCTTGGGATCCTCGCGGGAGTCTGGATGGCGAAGGGGAAGGCGCCATTGACTCAGGTGCCGGACAAGAAAAAACCGGCTCACTAGGCCGGTTCTATCGATGAACTGACCGGAGCGAGACCCCGATCAGCATTCGATTAGCAGTGCATTCGCTCGATTCTTCTGGTCATCGAGTGTCAGCCTTTGAAGCTGTTCAAGCGGAGCAGATCATCTCGGACTTTTCATTGCACCACTTCTCGAAGTCCTCGGCGGGCATCGGTCGAGCGATTGCGTAGCCCTGCGCCATGTCGCAACCGAGCTCACGCAGCAGATCCCAAGTCTCGGCGTTCTCGATGCCCTCCGCGGTGACACGCAATCCGAGTGCATGGCCAAGATCGACAATCGAACGTGTGATGACGTTGGCGTCGCGACTCAGGCACGACTCCATGACGAAGGACTTGTCTATCTTGACTTCGGAGAAGGGCAGTTTTTGCAGCAGGACCAAGGAAGAGAAGCCTGTTCCAAAGTCATCGATTGCTAGCTGTAGACCCTGCAGACGAATGCGAGTCAGGACCTCGGTCGTGCTGACCGTGCTCCACATCGTCTCGCTCTCGGTTACTTCCAAAATGATCGAGGAGGGCGGAATGTCAGCCTTCTCGAGCATCGCAGCCCAGCGGTCCGGGTAGTCCCGGCGTCGCAGGTCTTGTGCTGAAATGTTGATCGCCAAGTGCATGTCCATGCCCTTCGCGCGCCAAATCGAGAGCTGGTCGACGGCGCGCTGGCTGATCCACGAGGTCAGTTCCGTGATCAAGCCTCTGCGCTCAGCGAGCGGCACAAAGTAGCGCGGTGCCAGCAGACCGTGGATCGGGTGATTCCAGCGAGCGAGTACTTCTGCACCTAAGACTTTCCCGGTCGCGAGCTCGATCTTGGGTTGATAAAAGGGCACGAACTCGTCGTTCGCGAGGGCGCGTCGAACGTCTTCCTCGTCGAGGGATCGATGCGATTCGACGACGCGCTTGAGGGACTCGCGCAGCACTTGCGGCGTGAATGGTTTCGCGAGTCCACCACACATGCTGAGGCCACGCTCGATGCCGAGTCGTTCGGCCGCTTCGAGCGTGCGGCCATCCATGCCACTCATCAACAGCACTGAGACCTGCGAACCTTGATCGGCGAGGCCGTTCATGAGTTCGACGCCGTCCGAGCCTGGCAGGACCAAGTCCATCAGGACGATATCGGGCCTGAAGCTACTCAATCCTGCGAAGAAGGCGTGCGCGTTGCATGCGTAGTGGACCTCGAAGTCTTGCTCGCGCGCGACTCCCTCGATGTACCTACAGATTATTTCATCGTCGTCGATGATCAGAAGACGCTGCTTGGACATCTCTACATATCCTCTCTGATGGGTGTGATGGTCACGGACAATTGGGGGACCGCGACAGTTCCGCACCGGTTGGCTATTCGAAGAACGATCCGGAGAGTGGTCGTTTGAGAGCGCGAGCGATAGCTGCTTCTCGAAAGAGGGCAGCAGCGCAAGCTGAGGTGCGAGTAGGTGAAGGAGTCCATGATCGACACGATTCGAAGTCCAGTGTGCGCATCGGATGTATGCCAAGGATGTAGGGGAAACTGCTCAATTGCTCATTCGGTTGGCCTTATTGTCCATAACTCGATCCATAAATCTTCGCGGATGTACGTCCGGGAGTCTCTGGAGTCTCGCAAGTTCATGAGTCCTTCTTGAAGTCGAGAGGATTCGATCAAGCTTCCGCGAGCCCTTCGCGAATCGCGTAGCGTGCGAGTTCGACGCGATCGTGAATATCGAGCTTGCTCATCAAGTTCGAGCTGTGGTTCTCGATCGTCTTCGTACTCAGGCTCATAGTGCGGGCGATTTCCTTCTTCGAGAGCCCGCGTGCCACGTAGCGCAACACCTCGACCTCGCGCCGAGTCAACTTGTCGGCGACGGTCTTGGCCCCCTTGGACAGGTGCACTCCTTTGGAATCGACGACCAGGCGCCGGCGCACCTCCTCCGAGAAATACGCGCCACCCGCAGCGATCTCTCGAATGGCCCTCACCAAAACTTCGGGCGGCTCGTGCTTCGTCAGGTACCCACGCGCCTGAACCTCGAGCGCTTGATCGATGTAGTGGTCATGCGAGAAGGCGGACAAGAAAGCAATGCGCGAGTCCGGTTGACGAGCGACGATGCGCCTGACCGCGTCGAAGCAGATCAGGCCAGGCATGTCGATGTCCATCACGATAATGTCCGGCGAGAGGGCCGATGCCATTGCCATGCCCTCTTCGGCATTGGCTGCCTGTCCGACAATCTCTAGATCCGGCTCGTTGTCTAGCTGGGCCGCCACGGCTGACCGCAGGAGGGCGTGATCATCCACTAGCAAGATGCGGGTCGTGCTCATCGGGGGCTTCCCTCAGCGATCGATTTGGATCCAAGAATGTCATGGACCGTTTCAGTGAGCTCCGGAACCGTGAATGGTTTGCAGAGCGAGAGGACGCGTGGATCGTCGTTTTTCGTGAGACTCATGTCATCGGCGCCTTCGATCATGACTAGGCGGAGTGTCGGCTGCAAGCGCAAGAGTTCCGTGGTCCAGGCTGTTGCCTCCTCGGATAACATTTCGCGTGCCAGGATGACGAGGTCGAGAACATCGCTATGGGCTTCACAAACTTCGCTGCAAGTCGCGGGGCTGAGGGCCTCTAATACTTGGTAACCCTCTTGACGCAGCGATGACACCAAGATGCTTCGGAAGAAGTCATTCTCCTCAGCGACCAATACCAACTTCTCCGCCGTTTCCGACTTAGTAGGTTCCGTCTCAGGAATCGGTGCTTGGGCCGGAAAGATGACTTCGAAGCTAGTTCCCTGGCCTGGATTCGAATCGAACTCAATACGACCACCGTGCTCGAGGACAAGGCTGCGCATCACGGACAGTCCTAGGCCGGTGCCGAGCCCACGTGGCTTCGTCGTGAAAAAGGGTTCGAAAATACGCGACTTGACAGCCGTGTCCATTCCAATGCCGGTGTCATGCACACGCAGCGCGGCCGATTTCCTGGGGCCGCTGCCATCAACGCTCTCGACTTCGACCTTAAGCGTGCCGCCGTCATCCATGGCATCACGTGCATTGATCACGAGACACATGATGATTTGTTGTACGTGCGTCGTATCGGCCCAGATGACGCACTCGCCTTCAGCCGGGAGCTTCAGCTCGGTGTGGATCGCGCTGGGCAGCACGCGCGAGAGAAGCTTCATCGATTCGTCGACGATCTTGCCGAGCTCACAGCTCTCGCGATTGGTGGATGTCTTGCGGGTGAAGGTTAGGAGCGCACGTGTCACGCCCGCTGCCAGCCTTGCAGCACGTGTCACTTCTTTCAGGCTGCTTTGAATCGGCGCGTCTTCGGCAGCTGTCGACGCAGCTAAGTCGGTGAAGCCTATGATGGCCGTCAAGTGGTTGTTGAAGTCGTGCGCGATTCCGCTGGCGAGCGTCCCGATGTCCTCCATCTTCTGCGCATGCCGCAGGGCGTTACTATATTCCTCGCGCTCGCCTTCGATCTTGCGGTCGTTAGTGACATCTCGACCCGTCGCTATCACTAGCTTACCCTGCGGGCTCAGAATTGAAGTGCCGACCCATTCGAGAATCCGCTCTTGATCTCCGAGCGCATTCCAGACTGCTTCGTGACGCACTTCGCCTTCGTTGCGCCAGGTCAGGTTTAGCCATGATTGCCAGTGTCTGCGATCACGCGTGTGGACGAGTCGGCTCGAGAGGTCCTCACCGACAAGTTCACCGGCTTCGCGGCCGAATGTACTGGCCAGGGCTTGGTTGCCGAACATGACTCGACCTTCAATGTCGAATACGCACAGCATCGAGCTACTCGACTCGACGATTTCTTCGGCCAAACCCTTCAGGGAATGTAAGTGCGTCAGGTGGTCCGATGGGGCGGAGACGCGTGAGAGAAGCTCACAGGTGTTCTGAAGTAGAGTCAGCTGTTCAGGACTGAAACCGCCGATGCGTTCGCGCAGGACGAACAGGGTCAGCAGTTCGGGAGTGCGAGCGATCCAGGCCGAGCCGATCTGCGTGTCACCAATGTGGTCGGCTCGAATGATCGCCGAGCCGTCGCTGCGCGGGTCCGTTATGTGTAGCGGGCCCAACTCCAACTCGTGCAGACCTTCGGTTGTCAGCCAGCTCAGTGCGTCGGGGCGGTTGGCGGCTTCCGAAAGTACTTCGGGCAAAGATGCCGACGCGAACAGTTCCTGACCGCGAACCGAGGTTCGGTAAATTCCGACAGACACGCCCTCGATCGTCTCTGCCAGGAAATGGGCCATGCGCTGGGCAAGTTCGATGGCTGGCGTACGACTTGCCCAGTCGCGCAACAGCTGAAGTTCGAAGCCTTCGAGCTGGCTCGCAAGGCCATCCGAATTAGCGGGCTTCGTCCGACTCCAGAATGGAAATTCGAAGGGGAAGGGTCGAGGGGGAGTCATTATCTGCGCCGCGGTGCGCTTCCATCGTAGCGCCATGCGCGGATTCGGCATCTAAGGGATTCGACCGATTTTGGGCACGCCAGCATGGGTTATGAATCTCAGCTGGAGCTTCCAAGCGATGAAGGAGGCAGCTCCGGTGGCTGAGGCGAGTGGCTATGCGTGTTCACGGCCAGGAATCGAGAGATTCGCAGTGCGGCGCAGAGGAGCGCTGCTGTTTGGCTGCAGACCCATAAGGGGCTGGCAGCCCGTTGAAAAAAACAGCGATTCGCACAGCACCGGTCCTCGAGCGCAGCTCTGTGTTGCACCGAGGCACCCCATGTCCGGTCATCAGGGGCGGAGAGAGCATTCGGAGATTGATGCTCCTTGATCTGCATTCGATGACCGGCGGTGCACGAGCAGCTCCTTTTCAACCGGCTGCTTGAGCTATATCCAAGATTTTCGGAAAAAGCGCGGGGGAACGAACTCGGTCACCAATCGATTGCGGATCGTGCCCGAGCGCCGCCGGCCGCCCGACCGTGTGCGCATGAGCGGGCGCGAGTGCGCGTGAGGGCTCGTTCAGATCGATCGGGCAGGATGATTAGACGCGGGCGTGGCGCCGGGAAGCTGGCGCCGAAGACATCCTGCCATCGAGCCAAGCTCGATGGTCAGTTCAGTCTGCTTGTGCGAGCTCGAGAATACACATCTCGGTCAGCATCGGTCCCGCGCTTAGACGGAGTGCAAGGTGGCACCTGGTTCCGACTCCTAGCTGGTTACGATCCCGATCGACTCGCCTCGGGCATGATGCTGTCAAAGCAGCCATTGCCATGCCGCTGTCGGCGGCACGGAGGGAGAGCTGTGCCTCACTCGTGGCGCAGAGCAGTGATCGGATCCATGCGTGCAGCTCGGCGAGCAGGCCAGATGCCAGAGAGAATCCCAACCGCGCACGATATGCCCAAGGACACCAGCATGTAGTGCGGTTCGACGAGTGCTTTCCAGTCGGTGAAGCGCACGATTCCTTGCACACCCAAGATGCCGACAAGGCATCCGATTAGCCCACCCGCGACGGCGATGGTTGTCGTCTCGACCAGAAACTGCGTGCCGATGTCGCGCTGTCGTGCTCCCAACGCTCGTCGTGTGCCGATCTCGCGCGTCCTTTCAGTGATGGTCGCCAACATGATGTTCGCGATCCCAATGCCGCCGACGATCAGCGAGATGCTTGCGATCAAGACCATGACGGTTTGAAAGACCTTCTGTGCGCGCTCCTTCTGTGCCAGAAGCTCGAGCGGCACGACAATCTCGTAGTCGCGCTTCTCGTGTTCCGAGTCGAGAACGCGCTTGATCATGCGCGAAGTGTCGACCACGTTGTCTGGCGATTTCGCAACAGCGATGACCTGATCTAGCTCGACTTCGGAGTACTCGCTGCTGCCCGCACTCGACACATAGGTGACGGTGCCGAAGGTTCGCATTGAAGTCTCGTAGGGGATGTAAATCTCTTGGGCGCGACCGTCGAGCGCCAGCGCCTTGCGTGTGTGCGACTTGAAGGCTTCGTCTTGCAGGATGCCGATGATGCGGAAGTATTCTCCGCCAAAGCGCAGATACATGCCCAGCGGGTCATCGATTGTCTTCAGCTGAGACAAGAGTCCCTTCCGGATCACGCAGACCTTCTCGCGCTTCTCGGAGTCGAACTGATTGAAGGTGCGGCCGCGCGAAACTTCGAGGCCGAACATGTGCAGATAAGCCGGCTCGACGCCTAAGACGGTCGCGTCCAGACGGCTGCTGCCCTTCCAGACACGTTCATTGATGCGGTTCACGCGCAGAATGCGCTCGATGGCCGGCAGCGTCGCGATCAGGCGGTCCGCGTCCACGAATGTCAGCCCGTAGTGATTCTTGTACTCCTCGTCGCTCTCGGCCTTGTTGTCTTCAGGCGGCTTGATCGAGTTGATAATGACGTTGCGCACACCGAGCTCGGACAGCCGAGACAGGATCTCGTGCCGCGCCCCAGCACCGACGGAGAGCATGGCGATAACCGACCCAACGCCAAAGATCATGCCCAGCATCGTGAGGAAGGAACGCAGCTTGTTGCGCAGCAGACTGCGCGCACCCAAGCTCAGGATCTCGAAGGCCGCGCCAATCATGCCTGCACCTCGGCAGTCGCCGAGTCTCGTGGTTCTCGGCGAGACTCTTGCGCTATGGAGCCGTCTTTCAGCTCGACCGTGCGCGGCAGGCTGCCCGCAATCTCGGGGTTGTGCGTCACCATGACGATGGTGCGTCCCATGGCATGGAGGTCATAGAACAGCTCGAGCACCTCCATGCCATTCTTGCTGTCCAGGTTTCCGGTCGGCTCATCGGCCAGCACGAGCGCAGGCTGTACCACAAGCGAGCGAGCGATGGCGACTCGTTGCCTTTCACCACCTGATAGTTGATTCGGTCTATGTCGTAGTCGATGACCAAGCCCGACCGTTTCTAGCAGCTCGCGACAGACGGCTTGTCGCTTGTTGCGGGCAGTCTTTGCATAGAAGAGCGGCACTTCGACGTTCTCTATTACGGTCAATTCTGGGATCAAGTGAAAGGACTGAAACACGAAGCCGATCTTCTGATTGCGAATTTTGGAGAGTGCATCGTCGGAGAGCGAGGAGACATCGACTCCATCGAGTTGATAGCGACCCGCCGTTGGTTTATCCAAGCAGCCGAGCAAGTTTAGCATTGTGGACTTGCCGGAGCCCGATGCTCCGACGATCCCGACGAACTCACCGACCTCCACCCGCAGGTTGATGTCATGCAACGCGACGACGGCCGCATCGCCTTCGCCATAGCGTTTTTCGACGCCTTCGAGATTCAGGACGGGAATGCTGTCTTGTCGCTCGTCACTCAATGCGCTGTCCAGGTTTCAGGGAGAGGCTAGGGGATTAGGGGAGTGCTGTCCGACGATCGTTTTCAAGGCTCTGCGGTCGGCAGCATCGTGTCGTCCTCGGTCTCCTCTTCGTGCTTGTCTTTTCCGTCACCCGACCCTGATTCGCGCGGGTCGTAGAGCAAAACTTGTTCACCTTCGGATAGGCCCTCGAGGACCTCGACGCGGTGAATGTTGTTGCGTCCAACTTTCAACGTACGGCGCTTCACATCTCCGTCTTCGACGATAAACGCAAGGTGTTCGCCTTCTTCTACATACACGCATTGCAGCGGGATGTGCAGCGCGTCGGTGAGTGTGGCAACCTGGACTTCGACCTTCGCGCTGATGCCAGCCCGTAGCTCTGTTTCGCTCGCGTCCATCAGGACCGTCACGTTGAAGGCCTTGGTATTATCATCCCAACCGCTCGAGGTGGCAACGGATGCGATGTCGGTCACCTTGCCGGTGAAGATCTTGCCTGGATAGGTGTCGAGTGTGATGTTTGCGATCTGTTCTTCATCGACCTTGTCGATATCTGCCTCGTGGATCTTGATCATCACTTCCATCTCCTTCAGGTCCGGGAGCGTGATGAGGGTATTGCCCCGATAAACCTGACCACCGACCTTGATTCGCTCGCGGTACCAGGAGTTGCGCGGGTCACCCAAGTGCACGATGCCGTCCTGGGGAGCCTTGATCGTCATCTTGTCGAGGTCCTTCTTGTACTTGTCCAAGCGGACCTTGAGGGCCTCGAGCGCGCCCTCTTGACGACTGATATTCGCGCGCTTCTCGTTCAGGCTGATATCGGCCTTATCGCGCGCATTGATAAGATCGCGGTCCGCATCCTCGACAGCTGCGTTCTTCTGCTTCTTCTCCATCTTGCGCGTGTACTCTTCATACAGGTGCAGATCGTTGATGGCCGACTCCTTGGCGATCTCTTTCTCTTGGACCTTAAGCTCTTCGATTGCGACCTCGATCTCGGTGAAGAAGCCTTCCTTCGCCAGCGCAGGCACGCTCTTGAAGTGATCCTCGGCTCGATCGAATTCGCGACTCGCACGATCGCGCGCGTGGCGTAGCTTGCTGAGCTGGTTTGGGTCTTCACCCTCGGCCCACTTTGCCAGTGTCATTACTGCAATCTCTTGCGCGAGTTCCGCCTTCTTTACTGCGGCCTTTGTGTCGCGCTCTTGAATCAACAGCGTGGCGCGTGAGCCTTCCAGAGCGACTTCGGCTTGGACAATCTGGCTATCGATTTCGTCGATGCGACTCTGGATCTCCTTCTTCTCGAATTCGACCAGGATATCGCCCTCCTTGACCGTTTCGCCTTCTTCGATCAACCAGGTGATCGTTCCCTCTCCGCGAAACTCGGGTGCGAGTTTGACGGAGTTCTTAGCCTTCAAGTAGCCCTTCTCGGATACTTGAATGACGAGGTCGCTGCGCTGCACCGCAACTTGACTGGCTTCCGAGGGGCCGCCGGCCGCTTGTGCGTTGACTGCATTGTCGAAGGCGTACCATCCTGCACCGGCTGCACCGACGAGTATGACTGAGAGCAAGAGCTTCATTTTGCTTCCTTCCACATGCCTTGGGAGTCGACGAAGAGAATTCCAAGGTCCTGCAAGAGTCTGAGGCGGGCGATTTCGTAGTTCACTTGTTCGCGGATCTTTCCATTCTTGGCCGATGTCAACGCACGTTGTGCATCTGACACTTCGCGGTTGTCACCACCTTGTTCGTAGTCGATCTGTGCCTTCTTCAAGTTCTTCTCCTGACTGATGATCAGGGTCTCCTGAATTCGAATCGACTCTAGGATTCTCGCCAAACCTCGGAACGAGCTCTTGATTTCGATCTCCAGCGTCTCGTCGAAGGTCTCGAAATCACGGATGGCGCGGGCGTGTCCGATTTGCGCAGAGCGATGCGAGTGACGCTCGCTGACGCGATCCAGAGGCATATCCCAGTTCAGCCCGACGGACCAGGCCTCGTCGTCGGCAGAGGCACCCGAGAGGCTCGTGTCCGGATCACCCGAGAGTGAGTAGCCCGCATTCAAATTCAAGTCCGAGCGCAAACCGTCGCGCGACAGGCGCAGCGAACGTTCCGAGTCCTCGAGCCTTTGCTTGCGCGTCAGATAGTCGAGGCGATTCTTGCGTGCGATGTCGACGGCCGAGTCCGTGTCGTAGTTGATCAAGATCTCGGGCGGTTGTGCGTCGACGATCTCGATCGGCGTGTCGATGTCGATGCCCAAGAAGATCTTGAAGCGGTCGAGAGCTAGATCGAAGTCTTGCTCGGCCTGAATCAGGCTGTTGCGATCCTGGAGCTCTGTTCGTTCCGCACGAAAGAGGTCAATCTGGGTGCCGCGCCCGATATCGTACATCGCTTGCGCCTTGCGCAGCTGAAAGTCGGAGATGTCGATGTTCTCGTGCTGGTTCGCGACTGACTGCTTTTGCTCGACCAAGCTATAGAACTGCTGCGCAGCATTGATCGAGAAGTCCTCTCGGAACAGCTCGAAGTCTCGTACGGCGTAGATCAGGTTGCGCTCTGCTTGAATCAGCGACTCGTGCGATACGTCGTAGCCGAAGCCACGAAGTAGCGGCTGGGAATAGCTGAAGGATGCGGAGAGGTCGTACTCGTCCGGCGAATCGACGGCCTCGAAGCGCGCGTCTACTCCTTCGCCAACTTCCTCCAAGAAGAAGCCGTCTCGCGCATTCCAGCTGGTGCGTCCTGAGAGGCTCAGGTTGCCGCCGTGAGTCAAGCGTTGCGAAATGCTGGGCGAGAAGGTCGCACCATAGCTCGCGAGCCCTTCCTCCGAGTCGGAGAAAGTAGTCGAGAGCATTGCCGATATCTGCGGGTTGTAGGAGTGCCGTGAACCCATCAAAGACAAGACATCCAGATACAGGCTTTCGCGGCGCGAGATCATCTCTCGGTTTGTATGGAAGGCCGCCTCGAGAGTGCGCTCCAGGTCGTAGATCTGTGGCTCTACTGGCAATGCGTCTGAGCTGTCACGCGCGGCTGTGCCTTCGAGGTTCGACTGAGGCCCAGGATCCGTAGCAGCGGAAGTGTCAGCGCCTGGGCTGAGCGAGGATGCACTCGGTTCGGTGACCTCGATATTGCGCGGCAAGGCCACGCGATTTTCACGGCCATCGAGTTCGAGTCCACGCGCACGCGCGAGAACCGTCTCGACCGCGAGGTCTAAATCTTTGTCGATGGGGCGCGGGCGACTTGCGGCAGCACAGGCAACGGACGCACTGAGCAGGAGTCCGAGCAAGGCACGCTGCCTCGCGCTCGGAGGCGAGTTGTGTACGGGCATAAAGGTTCGTCGGCGAGAGTGGTGGGCTCGGCGACGCTTGGGACGATGCGGGCAGGGATTCCTTCCGGGGTCACGACGAAGCTCTCTGTGCAGTCGCCGACAACTGACCGGGCTGGGGACCCGTACGGGTGACATCTAGTGCTGGTGATGAGTCGAGCTACCGTTTCTGCCCTCTTCCTTTCACAAGGCGCCTCTTCGTTTCCTAGATCTGCTGCCTTCTCCCTGATCGCCAGTGCGATTCGGCGGCTTCCCCGAGATCAATCTCGTGCTATACATTAAATAGGACACTGAAGAATCAGCGCCCGACGATGTCAGCGAATAGAAATACACCCCGCGCACAGGGCCAAGGACGGGTGGTCCACCGCATTGTGCTACCCGAATTGACCGGGCGCAGAAGGTCCTCGAAGGCGGCTGCCAGCAAGCCCAAGGTGCTGCCGAAGGTGCCCCCGATTCTGCCCGAACCGACCCCAGAGCCCGTTCCTGCCCCGATTGCGGCCGCTCCGGGCCCAAAGGTGAGTCTGGACTCTCTCGACCTTGGGAAGCTCGAGGAAGACTTGATCGCCAAGGCGATCGCCCGCATGCGGGGCCAGATCAGTGAGAGCAACGGCAGTGACCCGCGCCGAATCGACAATCTGGAGCGCCGGCTCAGCAAAATCTCGGGCATGCTCGATGAGCGCGACAAGCTGATCAAGACGCTGATGCGGCGTAAAGGCGCCGAGGGCGATTCCGGCGTGTCGTCGATCTACTCCGGTATTCAGGGCGTGGATCCAGGTGACGGCCAGGCCGATGCCAAAAAGGCCATGATGTCGTCTCTCTTCGAAGCAAATTTGAGTCTGCAGGGCAAAAAACCGTCCTAGCTGCCCGCCGCATTGATTCGTCAGGCTGCGTCGTGAGGATCGGAACGAGTAGCCGGCCTGGCTTTGCGCTTCCTTGCAGCAGAGAGAACGGACAAATGCTTCGATGTCCCGCGACTCGGACTAGTATGTGGCGCTCGTCCGGTACTTCCGGACTCTTTTGAGGCGGTTCGCCTCTGTCCAATGCCTAATCCGAGGTGCGCCGCGCGCCTTCACCAATCGCCCCGACCTCGAGCTCGATGAGCCTGGGTCGCCTGCCATAGAAACATAGAAGCTATGCAAGACGAGGAACTCAAACAGGAGACCGGAGTCCTCTACCTAGGGATCGACTTGGGCACTTCGCGCACGTCGGTCAGTTCGTCGAACGGTGTGCGTGAGACCGTGGAATCCTTTGTCGGTTACCCCAAGGACGCCGTCGCGCGCAAGCTTCTCAAGAAGGACGTGCTGTTCGGAGAAGAGGCGCGCGAGAAACGGCTCTCGTTGAATCTGCACCGTCCGCTCGAGCACGGCGTGCTCAAGTTCAACAAGGATGACGGTGAGGAAGACAGTGAAGAGCTGCGCGCAGCCAAGGACTTGGTGCGTGAGATCGTCCGTCGTGCGCGACCGCGCAAAGGCGAGTTGATCTATGCAGTCATCGGCGTCCCGGCCCAGGCATCAATCAACAACAAGGATGCGATCCTGCAATCGGCACGTGAATCAATCGACTCGGTCATGCTCTGCTCCGAGCCCTTCTCGGTCGCCTACGGCCTCGACATGCTCGAAGACGTGCTGGTAATCGACATTGGCGCCGGTACCGTCGACTTGTGTCGAATGCACGGCACGATGCCGGAAGAGTCAGACCAGGTCACCAACACCTTCGGTGGTGATCACGTCGACGCGACCCTGTCGGCGAACATCCTGAAGACCTACCCCGATGTTCAGTTCACGAAGCAGATGATCAAGGGCATCAAGGAACGCTACTCGAGCGTTCAAGAGATCACCGAAACGATCATCGTGACCTTTCCGGTCAAAGGTAAGCCGCAAGACTTCGACATCACCGACGAGATGAAGTCAGCCTGCGCCAGCATCATTCCGCCGATCGTTGAAGGCCTGGGCGAGCTGATCTCGACCTTCGATCCTGAATTTCAGGATCGCCTGAAAGAGCGCGTGCTGCTGGCCGGTGGCGGCTCGCAGATTCGCGGACTCGATACGGCGATCGAAGCCGAGATGAAGCGTACCTTGGGCGGCGGCAAAGTCATTCGCGTCGAGGAGCCTATCTATGGCGGCGCGAACGGTGCACTGAAGATCGCACACGATATGCCCGAAGAGTTCTGGGAGCAGCTGAAGTAGTTCGACTCTCACGCGCTCAGCGCACCTGATCCAGGGAGCCATCTCTACGGCACCGCGTCAAACACAGCAGGCCCGCTCGAGCATCGCTCGAGCGGGCCTGCTCGTTTTTGTGAGTCACCTTGGCTGCAATTCCAGCGCCTGGTCGTTTTCAATCGCCAGGCTGTAGCCTCAGGGCGTGACCGTGATCGGGACGTAGTTCGTAAAGACTCCCAGGCCCGCTGCGCTTCCGTAGCGTTGGAATGCCTGGTAGTAGCCGATCGTCGTGCCGATCAACCCGGGTATGTTCGGGATCGAATCGAGGTAGGTCGCAGTGCCGAAGGCATCGAGCGCTGTGTTTTGCACACGCGTGATCGGGTTCTTGAGGAACAGGTGACCATAGATGCCAAAGTCGCCCGGATTGATGCGCAGGTCCGGCCCGAAGGCGATGACCGATAGATCGCCCGGTGCTCCGAAGTTCGTGATGGCGTAGTTGCTACCGATCTGCAGCGAGCCCGAGAGGCTCAAGCGAGGTAAGTCCAGGTCGTTGATCGCGGCCCGAATATCGGGGCGCGGGCCGATCTGTCCACCCGTGCCCTGCGGGGTACCTGTGTTGGTCAGCAAGTCGCGCAACACGAGCGGATCCAAGTAGCTGGCGTAGGCAGCCTCATGGATGCTGTTCAAGACCATGCCGGCACCCGTCACGATCGGCGTCGCGCTCGAGGTTCCGCTGAAGCTGTTGGAGTACTCCTCGGTCACCGGGCCACTTTGCAAAGTGCCGTACCCTGCGGTGGTCACCGTGAAGCCCCAACCATGAGCATCGAGCCGTGAACCGTAGTTTGAGAAGCTGGCCTTGTTCAATGAGGACCCATCGGAGGCACCGCACATCACGGCACCCGAGTCGCGCACATTGCGATCGAAAAGTCCGCCGTAGGAAGCGCTGTCTAGGTCGATGTTGCCGTTGCCCGCTGCAGAAAAGACATGCGTGCCGAAGGCGGTCGTCGTCTCGACTACCGCATAGGTCGCGGGGGCGTACTCGCACGGGTACGGACCTGGCGGGCCACCCGAGCACTGGATCTCGATCACGACGGCATCGCCAACACCGACTGCGTTCGCGGCGGCTTGAATCGCGCCAGCAAATTGAGCCGGGTTTCCTTGGTGTGACGACATGAAGACATCAGCGCCATAGCAGATGCCCTTGACTCCAAAGCCGTTGTCCTCGCCGACGACTTCGCCCAGCACGGCTGTTCCGTGATCCCACGGATAGTGCAGTGGGGGAAAGCCGACGTAGTTGTTCTCTGCGGCGTGCCGAATGTCTTCGTGATCGTCCGTCCAACCCGTCTCGCAGTCGGCGATCGCTTCCCCATGAGCCCAGCCGCCGCTGAAAGTGTTGCCATAGTCGGCATCCACGCCGAGCGGAGCTGCCTGGCGATAGCCCTGCAGATTTTCGAAGTCGGGCGTGCCGAGTGGCATGCTTGCCGCAACCGGGTCGCCACCTGTTCCGACCGGGTACGCGAGTTCTATGATCGGCTGTGAGTTCAGATAGTCACATGTGGCTGCGACCGATTCACCGACCGGAAGTATGAGCTGAAAGAACTGCGTCAGGTCGTGCAGCGGCTTGTCGCTGCGCTCTTCGGCAACTTGCCTGCGCTCGACCAAGCTCTCGTCCGTTTGCAACCACATGCGTTGCGCTTGGATCGAGTGCGTGGCCATCCACTGGTTGAGTTGCTCGAGGGCAGGTACGAGCGTATTCACTTCGCTGCGGAAGCTGTCATCGATCAGTCGCACATTCGCGCCGTGTTCGAACTTCAGCGCGCAGATGCCATCCAAGTGTTCGGTCCCGAAAGATGTCAGGTCGGGCTTGGCCCCGAGGAAGGAACGAGTTGCGTCGGGAAATCGCTCGGCGTGGTCGACATCCGCCTGTTGAGACAGAGCGAGAGAGCAAAGGGTGAGTGTCAGGCTGATCGTCACTGTGGGCGTCTTCATCGGCACTAGTGCCTCCTAGGGGGGGGGAGTGCGAGCGCAAGAGGGGGCAGACTGCACTTGGAGCATACCCTCTTTCCAGCATGCAGATGGTTGAAGTGGGGCCTCTCCAGCGCAGAATCTGCTGCGTCAGGCCCACTATCCGCCTCCTGATTCCCTCCAGAGAACCTCATGATCGTCCTCTCCAACATCGCCCGGCTCTACGACGGCACCAGTTCTACGACCAAGGCCGTGCAGACGGGCGTCGATATGTACATTGACGGCGCTCGGATCCACAGTGTTGAAGCTCACCAGGCTGAACGGCCCGAGGGCGATCAGCTCGAAGTGATCGATGCTTCCGCGTGGACTGTGACACCGGGGCTGATCGACTGCCACGCGCATGTGACGATCACCGGATTGGAGTCCGCACGCCTCGACGCGACGAACTCGCCGGCTGGCTTGGCACATATCGAGAAGGTGTTGTACCGGACTTTGGTCGATGGGGGCGTAACGACCGCGCGCGACATCGGTGGAGCAACGCAGCTAATCCAACGCTTGGTAGGCGACGGTACCTTCATCGGTCCGCGTTTAAAGATCGCGATCTGCATGCTGTCTACGACCGGCGGACATGCGGACTTCCGAGGTCCGGATCGCTGCCATGCGTCGATTTCACGCTTGTGGCCGGAAGGGCCTGGCCGGCCTTCAAGCATCGTCGACGGCCCTTGGGAGTGTCGCAAGCGTGTGCGCGAGATCGCGGCCTGCGGTGGAGACCTGATCAAGCTGTGTACGAGCCCGGGCGTTGCGTCGCCCTCCGACAAGTTGGAACACCAGGACTTCAGCGCCGAGGAGATTCGCGCGATCTGTCACGAGGCCGAGGGACGCGGCATGCGCGTCGCTGCGCACGCGCACTCGCGCTCGGGAATCGAACTCGCAATCGAGAACGGCGTGCATGACATTCAGCACATCTCGTACATGGACGCGGAATTAGTCGAGCGTGCGCACAAGCGCGGGCTGACGGTAACGCCGACCTCGTGGATCGTGATGAGCCTGCCCGAGG
>JBLFWN010000087.1:0-27789 GCA_047611405.1 Planctomycetota bacterium
CCCATGATAATGTTCTCGCGCCCGGCCAGATGCTTGCGCGCGCCGACAGGCGAGGTCCCCATGGCCTCTGGCACAACGGCTGTACATGGCGGAATGACCGCAGGATCCGCAGGCGCGGTGCATCCATCCGCTCCGTCAACTTCGACACCGACATCCACCATTGTGTTGTCGGCGAATGCGACTGGTTCACAAGTGCGCAGATGAAGCGCGACTTGATCGCCCGTGAAGCGATTGCCAACGACTCCATTGCCAGAGCAAGCCGCGATGTTGGCCTTTGCCCATGCGCTCTTCATCAGGCCGACATCTTCATCCCACCAAAGGTGCACACCACACTTATTGCCAGTAAAGGCATTGCGCACGATCCAGTTATCCATCGAGTGCTCGATATTGACGCCGCCTCGCTCGAGCCCGTAACCCGCATCGCCATTGCTATCGAACCAGTTGTCGTGAATCAGCATGCCCTGCGAGTAGCCACCCCAAATGCCACAGATTGCATTACCCGCAAAGCTGTTGTTCATGACCCGATTGCCGAAGCTGAAGGTCATCTCGAGGCCGTGCGCTGCTGCGTACGAGAGGTCATTGCCGCGGAACAGGTTGTCGTTGTTTCCAAGTCGAGTCGCATCGAAGCCATCCCCTTCCGATGCGCGTTCGCCCAGCGCCTCACGGCCCGCAAAGCCGAAGATCCCATCGCCGCCATGTGTCGCAGAGTTGTCAACGAACGCATTATTGGAGCACTGCTCGAAGACCAAGATCCCGGCCGAGTCCTGACCACGGTTGTAGACACCGTGGCTGTATCCGCGAATGCAGAAGTCGAAGGCGTTGTGAGCGATGATGCTGTCGCTGGTGCGCCAGAGGCCCAGCCCCCAACCTGAGAGAAAGGAGAAGTCGCAGTCGCTGACAAGCGCGTCCGTCACGGCATCGAGCAGGCATCCATTCTGTGTTCTTCTAGCTCGGCTTCGTGTGACCGACACACCACGTGAGTCCTCGATGTAGATGCCGGCGCCATAATTCTGCAGCCACTCGTTGTTCTCGTTGTCGTGGCAGTGAAGCCAGTCAGAACCGTCATCGCAGAGCGTCGGGGTCGAGCGCAGGCGCTCAGCAAAGTTATCCGTCACATCGGCGCGATCAATCGCGAGCCCATTCGCTTGCGTCGCATACACGCCGGCCTTGAAGCCTCGCACTCGCAATCCCTCGATACGCAAACCTGACTGGCCCTCGACGCGGACTCCAACGCCTGTGTACTGATCGGGCAGCAAGCGTGGTGAAGCCCCATTCAAGACGGAGCCTTCCGTGAACAGAATTCGCACGTCATCAGCAACGACGTGCAGCACACCGTTCCCGTTCACATCCGCGATCACCAAACCCTCGGGAATGACGATCCGCACGGACTCGGTGATACGGGTGTCGTCCGCTGTCAATTCAAGGACAGGCAACTCCTGCAGCGAGAGGACAGGCAACAGGATCGGAAGTGATTGCAGATACATGCTGGAAATGAGTGGGTCGCGGAGGCGCGTCCAAGGTAGCGCCCAGGCCCGCTTTCCCCAAGACGTGCTCAAGCCGAAGCTACTTCATTCGCGACTCGACGGACACCTGCTATGGCACAGCCACTGCGCCGAGTCCCGCAGCCTTCACCACTCGATACGAATTTCTTCCGAGCCCGCCCGAGCGGCTGCGCTTCGCACTTCACGATTGCGGTGCCGAACGAGGATGCGGTACTCCTGAACCATCAAACCGTGCAGCGCAAAGCGCCCCTCCTTGTCCGTCTCGATCCACCCAAGCGTGCGGCCCGCAGCGATATCCTCCAGGCTCAAGGTCTCGATCCCCGAACGATGGTCGTCGAGTAGAGACACACTCGCACCTTCGATGGGTTGCCCCATATCATCGATGACCTGCCCTCGAAGCACGAGACTCTCGGCGCTCAGATACAAGTCCGGACCGCGCACCTCGGCCGGGTTCGAGAGCAACGAGTCACCAATGCCATACGCCAGCGCGATTCCAGAGCCAGCTCTGGCCGCGTACAAGTCTTCACCTGCAAGCGATGCAAGGTCATAAATCGCCAACTCATAACTTCCATCAGAGGTCGATTCGGTATGAAGCCTGCCTAGCCGAAGGTGAGCACGAGGAGCAGGCGAACCATCAGCAAGAAGTACATAGCCACTCAGTGTCGTGACCACTGTCGATTCAAGGGTCGGCAGACCAAACACGAGATCATCCTTTGCACGCACATCCGGTTGCAGGAGCACGCGCGTTCCTTCCTCGCGATGACCTTCTTTTGAGATCGTTACCCAGAAGCCTTCAGCATTGGGGACGGCCGCGAACTCGAACTTGCCTTCGGCATCCGTTGTGACGCTTATACTCTGCGAAGAGAAGCCGCGGCCCATCTCCAGCTGCGAGGTGAGCGCGCTCGGATAGGAAACCGTAGCCTCGATCTTAGCGTCCGCGACCCCATCTCCCTCTTCATCGATCACGACTCCAGCGAGCTTCACATGCTTAGCGACGAACCATGTTTCCTCGGCTTCATTTGTGTGCTCGTCAAGCGTGCTACTGCGACCGATGATGCCCATGCTCTCGTCAAGCAGGCGCAGATACTTACCATGCCCTGGAACCGCGAGCACAAAGCGCCCGTCGAAGCTCGTCGTGCTTTGATAGGTCGGCAAAGCCTCGTCGGCAAGCAGAGCGACTGCCAGGTCGTGGCGCCTGAAATTGCGGACGGCAAACTGGCTCCGCTGCTCGGCATCCTCTCGCAAGGTCTCACGTAGCTCCGCAGCAATCGGCATCCAGATGTCTTCCCCAACAATTCTCTGTTGGCGATCATCGGACCAGCGCAGATTGCTGGGATCGATCCATTCTAAGCGAGCGCCCGCGACAGGCTTGCCCTCTACCGTAAGCAGGCGACCGTGAAGCTTGAAGAGTTCGAGAGTCGAGACGGGCTCGACGACGTCCTGCGACTTCGACTCGGCAGTCTGAGTTTGATTCGCTTCCGCGGCGATGCGCTCGTCGTCAGCATCAACTGCCTGGACATCTTCCAGTTCGATCCCAGGCAGCGCAGCTTCATGCTGCGACTCGGAAGACTCGTCGACAAGCAGGGCGCTGTGCTGGACCGCAGGCATCCACCACTGACTAGCCACGATTCCAGCAAGGATTGTCAACACCGCCGCCAGCGGCAGCAGGCTTCCCAACGCGCCTGTGGCGGGTGCACCCCAGCGCAACAAGGGCGCGAGCGCCGAACACCATTTCTCTCGATCGCCATAGCGCTCGTCGAAGGACGCACGCAGGCGCTCGATGCCGCGCTGCAGCTGCGTCTTGACCGTCGAGAGTGATCGATCCAGCTCACGCGCAATCTGCGTTGGCTTGCGGCCCCGGAAGTAGCGCAGCAGCAATACGGCACGGTAAGGCTCGGGCAACTGCAGTACCTGTTCGACGAGCTCTGCCGTCAATCCGGCTTCGCGAGCGAGGTCCGCTCCAAACTCCTCAGCTTCAGGACGCGCCGCCTGTTCTTCGCGAAAGTTGCGCCTGCGATTGCTACGGCCGCGGCTGGCCGCGAGGTTGGTAACCACCCGTCCGAGCCAAGCGCGAATGTTGCCGGCATGTGCGGGAGGACGTTCGATGGCCGTGAGCCAAGTGTCCTGTACCAAGTCTTCGGCTTGCGCATCATCGTTGACAAGTCTGCGCGCCAAGCCTCGCACCCAATCCGCGTGCTTCAGCAGATCCTCGATGTGCGGCGTTGTGTTGGAAGGTGCCATGATCGTGCTTGCGTAGTTCGATGTCTTGGTCGAGCTCGAGCTGCATCGCTATCAGATCTCAGCCGTCTTTACTCACGCGACGATAGGCACGAAAGGCTTCATTGTTGAAGTCACCACCTAGCAGCAACAGATCCTGCTGGCGCTCCTTGCCCTGGCCGACAAAGATGTTGGCCGACTCTGCATCTCCCATCGCGACGCCATCACGATCGCGGAAGTAGACCAAGTGCGGGTTGCCGCTGTGCGTGATCAGAATGTAGGGTCCGCCGCGAACGACGCGTCCATCGCGGCGCCAAGTCACAACTCCACTCTCGAAGATCTGCTTGTCCTTCAGAAACTTCTCGTACTGCGCCGGCAACTCGGCCAAGAAGCTCTGGTCTTCCGTGAACTCGATCGTGTCCTTGGGAAGCTTTGTACCGAGCCGCTCAGACACCACGGGATCCGCTTCCCAGTTTCCGTAGAGCCGCCCGGCAGTGACGTTGTTTTGATCAGGCTCGACACGGAAGTCAAATCCGATGGCGAGAGCGACGGGGGTAGAGAGCAGCAGCGAGATCAGGAGGCTTCGGCTGAACATGATCGAATCGGGGGCTGAGGGGTATCGGAAGGTGCGGCGCCATTCGCCGCTTCACCTCCCCAGCGCCACTGTCATCGGAGAGGACTCGACCTATTGCCCTTTTCTCTCAGAAACTGATGCGAGGGGGCGCTAGCAGGGACCACCGTCGATTATTGGAGCGAGTGGTCGCTCTTGCGCTAGGCCAATACCCGCGCGGACTCGCGGCCTATTCCCGTCCCGCCCGAATCGTTGACATCACACCCAACACTGGGCCTCTACATGTGATGAACGGCTTACTGCTGGCGCGCTAGGCACCAGTGCGGCGATCAGGCTGCCAAGCTGCGAGCGATTTCGGTGTACGCCGAAATGCGCGAGCGGTTCATCGGATCAGGCGAAGCTGATGTGGCGGGCGGGTTTGACGCGTCCGACTTGGCAGTTGTCTGCTCTTCGCGTACTTCCGCTCGTGCTTGCTGCTCCATCTGAGCGGCCTGTGCGGCGACCTTGCGGTCTTGGCCTGACGGCTCTGCCGGAGCCAAAGCTGCGTCGCGAGCCTGCTGAGCTAGATGGATACTCTCTTCTGGCGTATCGCCTTCGCGCAAGCTGATACCGACTTCGCCGCCGACTGCGTAGTCGTGCCCGTCGGGGCCCTTCTCGTAGTCGTAGGTCGGACCGCCGGTCGCGAGTTCGCCGGCTCCCGCCTTGTGTGCTTGCTCGTGCGCGCGCACTTCGGTATCACGCGCCTTGAGCTCGCGGACTTGCTTCTCCTCATCCGGAGTCAAGTCTTCCTGAACAGCTTCCTGCGAGCCTTCCTCGGTACGTTGCGTGTGCTCTTCACCGCGGCTTTGTTCGATGCCTCCAAGCAAGCTCATCGACTCTTCCGAGATCATCACATCGTCTTGGCGCTGAATCGGCTGACGATTGTCGCGTACTCGATCACTTCCCTGTGCGGCCTTTGCATCGTGCTGACTCCCTACGCCTTGCGTCATCGACGCGCTCTGTAGAGCGAGTTGACGGGCAATTGGGGAGAAGGCGGAGGCGATACGCATTGAACAGGAGGGTCAGGTAGGGCTCTCATCGGGTGAATAGGCCGGAGTAACTTGAGCCGACCTTCACATCTTACCTTTCTCGATCCTGACCAACGCCTTCAAGGGCCTTCCTGGCTCTGGCGCATGCCATGCGACACATGCCTCACACCCGCGCCCTGTCCACTTGGCCATCCATCCATGACTGCCTTCTGCTTGGGTCTCTGTCTCGCGCTTCTGCTCGGCAGCGCTACTCGAGCGCCCTCGAACCACTCTCGGCAAGCAGGCGGGAGTCGCGAGGAATGGAGTTAGCCTTCGCAATTAACTGAAACCAGCGCATGTCATCATCCTCATAACCACATACGAAAAATTGACCCTTCTCGTCGGTCCGGCAGCTCAAGTAATCAAGTTCCAAAACTCAGCACCCGTCCGGCTCCTCTTCTTGACCATCACTTCGATACTGGCCTTCGCGACCGCCGCTCCCGATGCTTCGTAGAGATGACCACTGAAAAGGCGTGCTGGTTCGTCGAGCACAAGGCTGCCTATCTTTCGCTCGCCGGCCTTCGGAATCGCCTTCAAGTTGACTCGCTCGGATCTGCCAGACTCACGCTCTCGAGCGGTCAGCGAGAACCCCGAGATCCCTCAACTCCGAAGCAAGCCCTGGCTCTTGCAGCAAACGCACCCTCACCATCGATTGAGAACTGGATCTTTCGACTATCAAAGCCTGATGGGGTCTTTTCGTCGATGTAGGCAGTCAGAGAATCACCCGGATTTTGAACCGAGTTCAGCTTCCCAGTGAGTCGAATCCAGTGGTCTTCCTAGATGTGGATGAAGTCGAGCGCGTCGAGTCCGCCGCGAACTTCCTGCGTATTCAAACGCGCGACAACGAGTACCTCGCGCGCGAGACGCTGAGCTCGCTTGCGGCTCGCCTTTCAGCAGGAAGTTTCGTGCAAATCTACCGCTCTCACCTCGTGCGCTTGAAGGCTATTCGAAGGATCGGGCTAGATAGCGAAGGCAAGCTGAGTGTGTTCTTGCGAACGGGCGCGGGCCTCCGCATCAGCCTGGCTTATCGCGAAGACCTTCGCCACCTGATGATCGAGTAACGCCAATACGGTGTCGCACAGCCCGTTGTCGTTCGGCAACAACAGCCTACCTGACCCCGTATTGCTACGGCCTGCCCGTAACGACCAAGTTCTGGAGCGGGATTGAGAAGATGAACGCCGTAATCGCGCTCGCGATGATGCGCGAGTCCCCGCCAAAGCCCGCGTTGTCGCGATTGGGCTGGTAGTAGTAGCTCCCGTCTGTGCACTGCGAGAGGGCGAACCAAAAACGATTAGCGTCCATCATCCTGCGTAGGTTCGGAAGATCGAAGGCAAGAGCAGCCGCCGCGTAGCCCATTCCCATCATCGGCGAGCCGTGCGTATCCGGGAAGCTCTCGGGGTGGATGCCCATCATCGTCGTGTGCCTCATCGCATCGACGTGGTAATGGCTATCGGAGAATGGCGAGAGGAAGTTTGCTACGGCCGAGGCTCCAGTGCGTCCAACGTCGGCCCACGAGTTGTTGCTAGCGACTTCGTCCAGGTACCACAGATAGCCGTTCGTTCCGGTGCCGCGCTGCAGGTATTTATAGGCAGCATCAAGCCTGCTTCTACGAATCGTTATGCCGCAGCGATCCATCAGAGCGAAGACCAACGCGCCTTGCCCTGTCGTCATCGCGATCGGGCCGTAGCCCTCGAAGCCGGGGTTGTGGCCCCAGCCGCCGTGCTGTTCCTCGGGAGCCGTTGGATAGCTTCCCGGATGGGACAGTTGGACCCTCGGGTTCACCTGCGAGCGATCCTGATATTGGCTGCGAGCGATGAAGTCGTGAACCTCTTGGAGCTCTGGCAGGATGTTGGCATCGCCCGTCTGTAGGAAGTACTCCGCCATGACGATCCCGGCCGCCATGTAGCGCCAATTGTCGAGGCCGTTTAGTTCGGTGAAGTCGCCGCGCGTCGTGTCAGCATGGAATTGAACGTTTGCTTCAGCTGCGGCGATGTGCGCAGGAACGTTGCTCGTCAGTAGCGCGAGCGGTGCGAAGGTGTTCTGCGGCGCGACACCCCAAGACCCGTTAGACCCTTGCGTCGACACGAGGTAGTCGAGCAGCTCGGTGCGGATCTGGGCCGACTTCGGACAGTTGAATGGATAGGTCGCGGTGAAGCTCCCGTAGGTCGTCCCGATAGGAAGCACCACGTTGTGAATGGTCCCCGCGCGGTCGAGGGTCACGTCTAACATGCCCCCGGCACTCGGGGACTGCGCGGCCTCGAGCGCGACTGAGAATTCTCCGATTGGACCTTGTGCGCCGAACACGTCCACGCCGTAGCCGTTCTGGTGATCCTCGACGAAAGCCAGACCTCCAGCGCCAGTCAGCACATCCCCGACCTGCACGACACCGTCAGCAGGTGAGCCTGGAAATACGTACCGGACCAACAGGTGTTTGGGTGCGATCGGCATCAGCTTGACGCGCATGCCTGTGATGCCGAGGTTGTACCACCACCCGCCGACCGCCGCGTCCGGACCGGAGGACGCGCTTTGTGACCACGGGTAGCCATTGTTGTAGTGGACCTGGACGCCAAGCGCCTGTCCCGCGACGAACACGCTGAGTGCGCTAGCGAGCCATCTTTGTCGAATACTCATCGGATCAGGACTCCTTCAGCGCGTTGATTGGATATCACCTGGACCGGCTGCGTGACGATCGTGCCGTCCGCCAACTCGACCGTGACAATGACTGGCTGCTCGCCGGCTTGGAAGCCGCCGCCGTCGGTGTCGCAGTCGAAGCGGAACACCTCTCCCGCCGAGAAGTCGTCGAACTCGAACACCAGTCGTCGGAAGCGAGTGAGCGAGTTGCCAACCGCATCTTGGCCGACCCAACCGGTAGTTCCGGTGTCGTCACAGCCCAGGCCCTGGGAGATGTCTCCGTACACCAAACCAGTCGTGACATCTGAACCATAGTAGGCGTTCATGCAAGCGGGCCCCTGACCATTGCCGTCACCGAAGAAGCCCTGACCATCCAGGCCGGCGTTCCCCACCGTGTCGAAGTAATTTTCGGTGCCCATGAACGCGACCTCCAGCCTCTCGATGTCCGCGTGGGTAGCCCCGGGGCTGCCCTTCAAGCGGAAGAAGCCAAAGTGCTGCGGCGCACCGTAGTAACTGTTCTGCCCCTCGATGACAAACGAGAGGTCCGGTGGTGCGCCTAACGTCAAGGTCCCTCGATTCGACATGAGGGTCGACGCGGAGCTAGGCAGCGTCGGATCGATGACGAAGGCTTGGCACTCAAACGTGTACCCAATCAGCGATGTGTCATAGGGCCACGGCAGCGTGACCTGCGCGATCGGCGGACTCAGCTCCATCGGCACATTCATGAGCGGCGTTATCAGTAGCCGGCAGTCGAAGGTCGTGCCGAGCTTTGCGAAGGTGGCCTGCACAGGGAATCCTGGACGTCCAATACCCAGGACCGCTGTTGTCGCCGAGAAGGGAATTCCACTCACTGAAATAGTGACGGAGTCTCCGATGACGGGGATGCCGGCTGTGAGTGACAGAGCCAACGGAAAGTCCAAGCTACTCGGTCCAGGATTCGTTGCTCCGCCGCCAGCGGATACGCCCACGAGAGCACTGCGCTCGGCGCTGGTTCCGTTGGTCTCTCGATAGCTGAAGACGACGTCCCCTGTGCTCCATATCTGACATTGGAAGGTGTTCGAGCCGATGTTCGGGTACTCGGGTACGCCCTCCCACGTGACCAACGCAACAGTGTCGAGACCGACCGTGCGCACTTCGTAAAACAGCAGCCCACCGGCGCCCGTGTTGATGTCCGTACCGAGGATGCAGAGGCTGGGCGTGGCGGAGAGGAAGTCAGGCAGAGTCTGATCCGCCGACCAACCAGCGGCCCACGGATTTGTTCCGGCCTCGAGGTAGACCCTCCCGTTCGAGTTGACGTCGATCGCTGTCGTCAATCCCGCTCCGCCGGGGTAGGTGAACGGAAAGGTCAGATCGAGCGGCCCGGTAAGGGCCTCGTCGCCCAGCGGAAGGAGGGTCGCTGCGCCTGTACGCTCAATGAATTGGCCGCCGGCGCTGACCGCCCAAAGCCCACCAGACGAGGTGAACCGCAGGCTCGTGTGCGCCAAGCTCCAGCTCCCCGCCTCCATCCTTCCGTACAGAACGGCTCCGGAGTCGGTAGTGCTCGATGGGCAGCCTCGACCGTCCGTCGTGAACGATCCTTGGGCTGCAGTTGTCGATGCAATCCAAAGGAGTGCGAGTAGGCGTTGAGCTGTCCTTAACATGATCGTGTCCTCGCTCGTGACTTGGCTGCAGGGTTCATGAGCGTCGCACCAACAAGATGGGTTGAAGAGGCGTCTTGCCACGACTCTGAATCGAGAGCGGGCTAGAGAGTGTTACACCGCACGGCCGGAACCGCTACCGCCGTTCTCGTGGCAAAAACCATAGGTGATCCGTCCACCGCCTGGGTATTCGCCAATACGGTGTCACTGTCACCTAAAACTGACACCGCGGCGTGCGCGCTGCATGGCAGGCCAACAAGCTCCAACCCGCCTGCACCAAGGGGGGAACCGTTGTCAGCCAGGTAGAACGTCAAGTCATCCGACGGCGAAGCGCATAGCGATTCTCCCTGCAGCTGCGGGGGTACGCCGTTCGTGATCGCCGTCCAGCTTGTTCCGCCGTCGCTTGAGCCCAGCACTCCCCCATCTTGAATGCTCTCCAAGTCATGGAAGCGAGCAAGCATGAGCTGGTCGGCTACATCCTGAGCAACCTCGATATCGCGCACGGCTTCGTGCGATTCGACACTGGTGTAGACCCTCGACAAAGTGATCCCAAAGTCTTGGGAGCGCCAAATGGCTGCCTTGTTACCTGCGACACCAAAGTCTTCCCCTCCCAGTAGGATCAGGTCTTGGTCTACTTCACAAAATCGCAGTGCGGTTAGGCGCGAATCAAATACGGGTCCTTGATCGGGACCAAGCGAAAGCCAGCTTCCACCTGTGCGGCGATAGAGTCCTTCGCGCGCAATGGTTATCGGACCATCGCAGATGGCGTAGGCCTCTCCATTCGGACCAAAGCCGAGCGTAGTGAAGCGTGTTGTCGGCAAGTCTTGCAGCGTCCAAGTCAGCCCACCGTTTTGGCTCATGTACACACCGCCGTCATTGAGGCCTCGGAAAGCCACCGCAAATGAGGTCGAAAAGACCGGGTTGTGCGCAATCGACACGAAGTTCAACGCCCCTATCCCAAGACTTGAAGTCACAAAGCTGGAGCCCACGTCGCTGCTCTTCCAAGTTGCGTTGGAGCTTGCCGCCAAGCATACCGAGCCCGGAACTTGAACATCCACGCTGACCTCGTTGCAGGAGAGAGCAGAGGTCTTGCTACTCATCGTGAAGCTCGAACCGCCGCCCGTAGAGGCCCAAACAGAGCCTCCACCGAAGGCTGCGTATACCTTCGACGAGTTGTACGGGTCTTGCGTGAGGCCGCGGGCCGCCATGGATGTGTGCCGTCGGACCAGGTCATTCCTCCGTCGGTCGAGTGCATCAAGTTCACGGGTTGAGACCCGAGCGCATCCGCGAACCCCGCCCATAGCTTCTACGGATCGTTGGGATCGATCGAGACCTCAAAGATTTGATCGTTCAAGCCGATACCGAGTCCACTCGTAGTCCAACTCTGTCCGTCGTCATCACTGACTGACGCGAAGTCGGCCAACACCACTCCGGCAGCCGTTGGCGAAGACGCAACATCATCCATGTCGCCACCGAATGGGCCGAGGGCTTGCCAATCTGCTTGTCCAGGAATGAGCGCGGTCGCGATGTCGCGGTCGGCACGTGAAGCTGAACTCCAGACAATAGCGGAATGTCCGGAGCTGCCCGTGCCTTCTAGTCACTCACCCGATCCGGGAAGAACGACGGTGGATTGGCGGGCTCCTGGCAAGCCAGCAAATAGGCTGAAGGCGGAGACTGTACGGAGGGTGAGTCGAGTCATCTTGATCTTGCTGAACAGAAAATGCCTCCGAAGGCGGGGCATGCCACGGGCGCAACAGCGTGCCTGGGCAGCAAGAGGGCTGGGATCACGCTTGAATCCAAGCGTGCTTGCCAACTCTCGACGGAGGCGGCAAGTTGCGAGTCAGCACCCGTGCTAGTCGCGCCCTGTAATTTGGGAAGGGGGCAAAGTTTCCTCCCGCACACTGATGGCAATGCATCATGAGAAGGTTACGTCCCGATTTGCGCTCGATGCGCTGCATGACTCGCGTCGCTAGTCTCCAGAGAACTCCCAGGTGCGGCCGGATGCCAGCTAACGCCGGCGGTAGAGGCAGTACATGGCTGCCTTCGTCTGGGCGGGCTCTGCTTCGCCTGAAGCCCAAGGCACGCTGTGCACGACACACTGCACCGGCGTGCTCGTGAACCCCATCGCACGGTTGCCACTGCCGCCCCCCAGCAAGGTAAGTACTGGTGGCTGTCACGTTAGGCGCTCTAGTTAGCCAGGGCCCCCCCGCGCAGCTCCCAGCGGGCGGAAGTCTTACACTCGGCCTAACCCGGGTCATCACTCCAAAGCGCTGCTCCGGCCGGCGGTGAGTGATGTGGGGTTTTGAAAGCCAACAACAACGCTGGTACTGGCCAGAGTTGGGCCTCGGTCTTGACCGTCAGCTCGCGTGCTGAATTCGAATCAGCTGATACGAGCCGTCGCGCTTGGTCAGCGTATCGAAAAACAACGTCTCCTCGAACTCGTATCGAATCTGAATCGCTCGAGTGTTCGGTTGATCGATGAGGTACCTGGCGTGTACTAAGTCTGGGTTCTCGACCATCTTGGCGTTGGTATCCGCCTCGCCGGATTTCACGGTGATGTGCTTGATCTCGGCACAGGCTGATAGATCGCGAAACAGATCATCGATCTGGCTGCTGTCGAGCTCGGCTTGCTCGGTGACCGGCAAGTTGGAGGGCATCTCCGGCTCTAGGGCATCATCTTGCTTCATGGACGTCTCGGTGAAGAGCCTGGGTCGAGCGCGAGCGGCATGACTGCAATCGCATTCGTAGGTGCGGGGCATGCGAAGTGACAGATTCCACAGCCGGTGCAAGCTGCAGCGTGGATGGTTGGTCTGCCTTGACTCAGCGTGATGGCTTCAGGCACGGGACACTGTTCCTCACAGACGGTGCAGAAAGATCCCTGATGGGCGAGGCAGTTGTAGTCCAGGAGTCGCGCTGTGGCGATAGGCCAGACATCGATCGGAAGGAGTGCTTGCTCCGGGCAAGCCGTGATGCACGGCAAGTCGTCACACATTCGGCAAGGTGACTTAGCCGGGTCGATCATCGGCGTGCCGGCGGCCGCTCGAAATCTGAGTGGAGCGTGCGTGATCGCGTCATGAGGACAAATATCGACACACTCGTTGCACTTTGTGCAGCGGCTCATAAAGCTCGCCTCGTCGACTGCGCCGGGAGGACGAATAACTGGGAAGGTGCGGCTCGCTCTTGGCCTACCCATGCTCGCAGCACCATGTGCCGTCGTCTCTGTGCTGCTCTGCCGAGGAACTGACAAGTCTGAGCCGCTTTGCAGGAAGCCGCCGAATAGCTGACGGCGCGTGAATCGTTTCGAATCACTCATCAACGTTCGACGATTGGCGGCAAGAACATCGACTCAGCTCGATCCATACCTGGTGGTTGGTCAAGGGTCGACGACGGCGCATGGCACTGCGTGCAACTGCTACGCCACGGATGGCTGGACTGCAGACCGCTCGCACCAAGCGGCCCGTGACAGGCCATGCAATTCGAGCGCATCTTCGTAGCATGCGGGATCGTCGGCGGCGCGCCTACCCATGCGCGCGAGCCTTCAGTCGGCGCAGCGAGACCTGCAAAGGAATTGGCAGCCCAGAACTGACCTTCCTCGTTGTCCTTGTCGAATCGCTGCGGAACGTGGCACTGCGTGCAGCTGGCATAGGCTTCGTGTGGCATCGGCCGCGCGACGACATCGCCAACGATCATGCCATCGGGCCCGTGGCAAGCTGTGCAGCTGGCGACATCCAATGGATCGATCCGATGAGGGATAGTCGGAGGCGCACCGTTGTAAGCACGGCGCTTCTCCCGTTCCGATAAGTCACGAAGTTTGGTCTGTCGATCCCCGAGACTGACAAGTGTCCACTGTTCGGTAAGGGCACGCGGGGCTGGCAAGTGCGTCTCCCACTCTGCATTGGGTCCCAAGTAGCCGCGCTGAATGTCTTTGTAATCCAGCGCCGGGCGAACTCCCTTCGACGCGATCGAAGCGGGCTTGAACGCTGGCTTTGGCTGCGCCTGCACGTCGATCGGGTCGTAGCGGATCCCGAAGTAGAGTCCGAGCACTGCAGCGGCGATCGCGACGACGTACACGACATGCAGCACCCGTTCGCCAGTGACCTCGAGTCGTTCCCGAGGGGTGGGTGCCGACGACTCAGTCATCTTCTCTGGCCTCGAGCCAGTGCCATTCGAATCCGGAACCGTCATCTAGCGGGGTGTCAGAACGATTCGCACTGCACACTTTTTGTAGTCGGGTTCTTTGGAGACCGGACAATAAGCATCCAGCGTGACATCGTTGATCAGCTTCGTCTCGTCGAAGAAAGGAACGAACACGCTGCCGGGCACAGGCCGTCCTCGACCGTTGAGCCACACAGGCAGATCGATACGGCCACGACGAGACTCGACTCCAACGTGGTCACCGTTCCCAACCCCGAGCTTGGCCGCGTCATCGGGATGCATCTCAACATAGGCACGCGGCATGGCACGGGCCAACTCGGGTACACGCCGTGTCATCGTTCCCGTGTGCCAGTGTTCGAGCACTCGGCCTGTGCAGAGCCAGAAGGGGTACTCCTCGTCGGGCATCTCGGGCGGATCGATGTACGGAAAGAACCAGATCTGCGCGCGACCGTCACCAGTCGTCGAATGATAGAAGTCAATTTCCTTAGGCTCGCCGGAGGCAGCCTTTCCGACGTAGGGATCGTCGAAACCCGAGAATCGATAGCGCGTCTCGCGCCAGCTCCCATCGGTCTGCTCGACCACGGGCCAGCGCAATCCGCGTGCCTTCACGTATTCGTCGTAGGGGGCGAGGTCCTTGTGCTTCAGGTGAGTAAAGGCGCGGTATTGCTCGAACAGCTGCTTGTCGACGTTGACATCGTAGTAGTGCTCCCACTCCCACGCGCGGACCTCGTCACCCTGTTCGTCCTCGATGTGGAATAGGAATCCCCCATCTTTACGCTTCATCCCCGCGAAGCCGCGATCATGCATACGCCGAGCAACGGCTATCGTCTGCCAGCAATCATCGCGCGCATCCCCGGGAGGTTCGACCTGCTTGAACCATTGCTGCGTTCGACGTTCGGAGTTGCCGACCATTCCGTTCTTTTCGACCCACAGCGACGATGGAAGAATCAAGTCTGCCAGTTGGGTAGTGGCTGTCGGATAGACCTCCGAGACGATCAAGAATTTGTCCTCGAGCCCCTCCTTCGCATTGAAAAGTTTGTGGAGGTTGGGCAAGGACTGTCCGGGATTCGTGACCTGGACCCAGATCGTGTCGATGTCACCGCCTTCGCTCGTCGGAGTGCAGAACTTCTCCCACATCTTGACGGTGTGATGGCCCGGTGTCGGATTAATACGACCGCGCTCGACCCTCCACAGGTCTTCGCACTGAGAACGATGCTCCTCGTTGGCGACGATCCGCCCACCGGGCAGCGCATGGGCCAGAGTGCCAACCTCTCTTGCCGTTCCGCATGCGGACGGTTGACCTGTCAGCGATGTTGGAGCATCGCCGGGACGACCGAAGTGCCCGGACAGCAGGTGTATACCATGGACCAAGTTGTTGATTTGCGTGCCTTGCGTGTGCTGGTTCATACCCATGCACCAAAGGCTTGTGATTCGAATGTCGCGACGACCAAATAGGTCGGCGAGCAGTCGGATCTGCTCTTCCGGGATGCCGCTGATCTCCTCGACGCGTGCCGGCGTGTATTCGGCCAGGGCCTCTACATACTCGTCAAAGGTCGACGCGCTTCCCTTTAGCGTCGGCTTGTACGGATCATCGTGCTTGCGGAAGTTGCAGAACTCCTCGACGAAGCGCTTGTCGAAGGTCCCGTTCTCGATCAACAGGTGCGCGATGCCATTAGCGAGCGCAAGGTCAGACTGCGGATTGAAGTTCACGTAGTGCTGACAATGCTCGGTCGTGCGCGTGCGCCTCGTACCGATATCGATCAGTAGAACTTCTTCACCGCGTGATCGACGGTCGATCACACGCGAGAACAGCACAGGGTGCATCTCGGCCGGATTGTTGCCCCACATGATCAAGACATCGCACTCGTCGAGGTCCTGATAGCAACCCGCCGGCTCGTCGACACCGTAAGTGCCAATGAAGGAAGTCACTGCCGAAGCCATACACAGACGAGCGTTGGGGTCGATGTGGTTGCACGACAGGCCTGCCTTCATGAAGGTCTGGGCGGCGAAGCCTTCGGGGATCGTCCATTGGCCGGAGCCATAGAAGGCGAATCGCTCAGGCGCAGCCATCGTGCGCTCGGCGATGATGTCGACCGCCTTCTCCCAGGAAATCACCTCGTACCCGTCATCTGTTTTCAGCAACGGATGCGTGAGTCGATCCTTTCCATAGAGAATCGAGCCAACGTGATAGCCCTTGACGCACAACAGACCTTTGTTGACATCCGCATGGTTATCCCCGGCGACGGCCACGACCTTGCCATCCTGAACTCCGACCTGGACGTGGCACCCGGTTCCGCAAAAGCGACAAGGCGCTTTGTCCCAGCGCACACCGTCGATCTCAGGAGGATCGGCAACGGGTGTCAAGGCGAGCTCCTGAGTAAAGGAAGCGCGCGCAGCACCTGTTGCCGCAGCCATCGCGACGGATTTCAAGAACGCTCGTCGGCTATTCACAACACTCATGACAGGAACACACAAACCACGTCAACGAAGTCAATCCCGGCATCCGCCTGCATCTTCTCCCAGCAGTCTCGATTCTCTTGCTCGTCGGCCGTGTCGATGGTGACCGGAAGGCGTAAGCCTCCCTCGCCTTGCGGCTCACCCAACACGAATCGCTCATCGCTTGCCATCCACTTACGCGCGAGCTCAGCAGAGTGCCCGGCACGTGCAAGCGTCACGACGACTCCGCTGACAGGCATGTGGATTGCACCCTTAGTGCTTTAGAAAGAGGAGAGAGAAGACAGGACACGGATGTATAGTACTTGCGTGGCAGGCGAACTCCAAGACAACGCTAGCAGTCAGCGCGACCGCAGGTGGCCGCGGCGTACGACGATTGCGTTTGCAAGCGTCTTGCTGTTCTGGGCGATCTTTTCATACGTTCACAACTTAAGCCGTTTAGCCGTCGAGCCTGATTCGGGGCCGGTACCAGCGTACAGCTCAATCGGCAAATGGATGCACGAAGTAGCCGTTAGCTCGCCAATTGGGCCTCCGGCCATCGTCGTCGGGATGAATTCCGATACGGGCGAAACCGTGACAGCCTCGTGCACGACATGCCACGCCACCCGGCCGCCGGATGCAGCTAACAGTCTCTCTCAAGATCTCGATACCTTTCACCTCGGTCTAACCTTTGCTCATGGCAATGGGACGCTCAGCTGTCTGAGCTGCCACAACCCGCTCGACTACGACCTGCTTCGAGCGGCCAATGGGAAATCGATCGCCTTTGCCGATGTCATGAGCCTGTGTGCCCAGTGCCATAACAAGCAGTCGAACGAATATTTGCACGGTGCGCACGGCGGCATGAGGGGCTATTGGGATCTTTCACAAGGCGGGCGCACGCGACACAACTGCATCGACTGCCATGATCCACATGCCCCGGCCTACCCGCGCATGCAACCAACGTTCAAGCCGCTCGATCGCGGCCTAACCCTTACGCCAGCGGTAGCTCACGAATTGAAAGCTAGCGTGCACCATGAGTGATTCGACTGGAACCGACCCGGGTGCGAACAGTGTCTCTCGTCGCACCGTCGCCAAGGGATTAGGTGCGACGCTCGGCCTAGGCGCCTTTGCCGCGGCGATCTCGCCGCTCACACGCAAAGCAGAGGATGTCTCCGCGGAAGAATTCCTACAGCAGCACTACAAGGACCTGAGTGAGTCCGATCGCGAGGCAGTCATCGACCGCCTAGAGCGCGAGGCAGCCGAGCAGTACGGAACGGTCGTCAATATTCGTGACCCGCAAGCGATTCCCGGCACGAAGTTCGGGTACGCGATCAACTTGAGCGTCTGCAACGGCAACGGCAACTGTGTGGAAGCCTGTCACAAGGAGAACAACCACGACCGCGAGTCTCACCAGTCCTACATCCGCGTGCTCGAGATGGAGCGCGGGTCGATGGACATGGAAAAAGGCAACACGACTTACACGCAGGTCGTTCCGGCGAAGAACAAGTTCTACCTACCCGTCCAATGCCAGCAGTGTGACAACCCTCCTTGTGTCGATGTGTGCCCCGTCGAGGCGACCTGGAAGGAGCCCGATGGCATCGTCGTCGTAGATTACAACTGGTGTATAGGCTGCCGGTACTGCGAGGCAGCTTGCCCTTATCACGCTCGGCGCTTCAATTGGAAGGAGCCGTCGATCCCCGCCGAAGAGATTAATCCCGACCAGGGTTATCTCGCCAATCGTGTGCGGCCTCAAGGTGTCGTGGAGAAGTGTCACTTCTGTCTTCACCGCACCCGCGAGGGAAAACTTCCTGCGTGCCTCGAGGCTTGCCCGACTGGTGCACGAATCTTCGGCAACCTGCTCGATCCCGACTCCGATATCCGTTGGGTGCTGAAGAACAAGCAGGTGTTCGTCCTCAAGGAAGAGCTAGGAACGCTACCGAGCTTCTTCTACTTCTTCGATTGACACGAATCACTGACTGCAATCTACGTCGCTGATGCGGGAACTATCAAAGACGAACGACCATGCGTCACGCCACCTGGTGACGTATCCACGCTTCTTGCTGCGACTGGTGGAGCTCGCGACTGACGGCAGCGCTGCCTACTACGTGTGGATGAGTGTGCTGTCAGCCATAGCATTGGTCGGTGCAAACGCCTGGGCATCCCAAGTTTCAGACGGGATGATCACGACGAGCATGACTGACCACGTCAGTTGGGGCCTCTACATCGCGAACTTCACGTTCATCGTCGGGCTAGCAGCAGGCGGCGTGATGATGGTGATCCCGGCCTACCTTTATCACAACCGCAAGATGCACGACATCGTGATCGTCGGGGAGCTGCTCGCGGTCGCGGCCATCATCATGTGCCTGTTGTTCGTCACGGTCGACCTCGGCAGACCCGAGCGCTTCTGGCACATGGTGCCCGGCCTAGGCCGCTTCAACTGGCCGGTTTCGATGCTGACTTGGGATGTGATCGTGCTCAACGGGTATCTGTTGATCAACATGCACATCTGTGGCTACCTGCTTTACACCCGCTTCCTGGGCAAGACGCCGGTACCTCGATTTTATTTGCCGATCGTGTTCCTGTCGGTCTTCTGGGCCATCTCGATTCACACTGTGACGGCATTCCTCTACAGCGGGCTCGGCGGACGTCCGTTCTGGAATAGTGCACTGTTGGCCCCACGATTCCTCGCATCTGCATTCGTTGCAGGGCCAGCGTTCATCATCTTGACACTGCTTGCCTTGCGCCGTCTCGCTGGCTTGGAGGTCGGGAGTCAGGCGTTGAAAACCTTGGTGCAGATCGTCCGCGTGACCGCGCTGATCAATCTCTTGATGGTTGTCTCCGAGCTCTTCACCGAGTTCTACACAGGCGGCTCACACATCAGTTCAGCGCGCTATCTATTCTTTGGACTGCACGGCCACTACGGACTCGTGCCCTGGATATGGACCGCGATCAGTTTCAACGTGATTGCGGCCCTGCTCTTCCTGCATCCTCGCATCGTCACGCGCCCGGCTCTGATCACGCTTGCGTGCGTGTTGGCGTTCACTGGCGTGTGGATCGAGAAGGGTATGGGCCTTATCGTCCCGGGTTTCATTCCATCCACGCTGCACGAAATCGTCGAATACTCGCCGAGCTTGACCGAGTGGAAGGTCACTGCCGGCATTTGGGCATTCGGATTGTTGATGTTCACTGCCATGCTGAAGGCAGCTCTTCCGATCATCGCAGAGCCGCAACAAGAGCAGGCGTGACGACCGGCTCTGCTCATGGGGCCTAGTGACGCGGCGCTTGCCGTAAATCCAGCGCGCGCCAGGGGACACGGGGATCTACGCGGCGTGGCCAGTGCTTGGACATACGCAGTGCGGCCGTCGAAGGGAACGGATGCGGCACGCAGGAAGCGCCAGCCCGCCCTAGGATGGACGCTACTATGATCTTGACCGCCCTACTCCTTGGCCTGCAAGTTGCACAAGGTCCCGTGTCGAAGTCCGACGAGCTTCAAGCGCTGGTCGCGCCCATCGGCGACGGCATCGTTGCGAGTGTCAGAGTCGAGTCCACCGCCGGTCGCCTGTCCTTCGGATGGAACGAACACCTCCGCTTCGACTTCGGTGCGGGCGATTCGCTGTTCGACGACGGTGAGTTTACGGAGCTAGGAGCTGCGGACATCGTGGCCAGGACCCGTGCGCTCATCCAAAAGGAGAAAGAGGCTGACGAGTCGGCGTCGCGCTTCCGAACCTTCGGTATGAATCCGATGCTCGGCGTGCAGAGCCTAGCCGTCGGTGGTATCGAGGCTGAAACCTTGTCCGCCTTCGCAACGGGAAGGTGGACGGCGGATGGAGAGGTAATCGTCTACGCGGCATGCCTGCGCCTGCCTCGACCCGAGAGCGCCGAAGTGCTCAAGCTGGCGCTCCAAGGACTGCGCCGGCGCGCGATCATGCTAGCTGGTGCTGGCGTAACGGCCTTGCGCAGGGCGAGCGGGACGATGCCGCCCGAGTTTTCGAGACGTGAGGGCTTCGTCCCCACTCCGGTCGATGCTCCCCTGCTCGACTGCGTCGTCGCGCGACCGCTCGCTCACTCATCCGACGATGACTTGCCGCTCTATGCCACGAACGCGTGGCGTGGTGCGATCGTGGCGGACATCGGTTCCGGCAATGGGCGTCACGCTCGAGCGATGGCCGAGATCGTCGGACCCGAGGGCCGCGTCCTCGCACGCGATCCGAACCCGCAGGCAAGCGGCGGCGAAGGGATCGAACTCCTTCGATCGCCGGTGGACAATGTTCTGATCGAGCCAAGCACACTCGACCGCGCCTACCTCTCTCAGGTTTGGAGGATAGTGGAAAACCAGGAGACTCGCGCAGCGCTGCTCGCGTCACTCTTGCGCGCCATGAAAGCAGGGGGCGAGGTCGCAGTTGTTCAGTACATCCCCCGCCAGCGCGATCGCATCGGCTTCACCAAAGACGCAATACGCGAATGGACAGAGGCGGGCTTTGAGGCGGGGCGAAGGTGGCAGCTCTGGGGCAGTGAGCGCGACGGCGGCAACCCCGCGGTTGTTATTGAATTTCGGCGACCTATTCACTGAATAATCGAGCAATACGGAGCCGCACCATTTGTGGCGGCTCCGTATAGCGACGAGACCACTCAATCCACGCCACCCTTCTGTCCTGACTCCCTTGGGCCGCGCTTCCATGACCCCGAGCTGATCAATTCAATTAATGATCGTGGGGATGGGCGGGCTCGGTACTCAACGGTACTCACCTGAATCACAGCAAGCTCTTTCGCATCGACCACTAACGATCGCGAGTGCGAAACCACAACAGGGCCGAGCCAGAGTATGTTCAGGCATGCTCAAGCAACTCCTCTTTGGCGTCATCCTGCTGTCCTCCGCGCTGCAAGCGCAGACCGTTCATGTCGAGCGCATCGGTCCGGTCTTGGACGAAGCCACTGTCGGCGAGTACAGCGCTTATAACTATGACCGTGAATCCGATGAGGATCCCTTTGTCAGCATCGCCGGCCCATCGTTGATCCGAGTTCCCGACTGGATAGAGAACCCACTCGGGCGTTACTACCTGTATTTCGCGCACCACAAGGGCGGCCACATCCGAATGGCGTATGCAGATGAGTTGCACGGGCCCTGGTCGGTGTACCAATCCGGACGAGGTGTGCTGCGCATAGAAGACCTAACGGAGTGGGTCGAAGATCACATTGCCTCGCCTGATGTTCATGTGGACGATGAGCATCAAAGGATCGTGATGTACTTTCATGGACCGCAGCGTGACCAGGTCTTTGAGCAACACACATGGGTTGCAACATCAGAGACTGGTTTGGAGTTCCGACTCCACTCGGAAGAAGCCTTGGGCAAGCCATACTTTCGGCTCTTTCGATGGGGCGGCTATGCCTTCACTCCGTCTCGACTCGGCCCCATCTATCGATCGCGCGACGGGTTCCACAACTTCGAGGTCGGGCCTCGGCTCTTCGACAATCAGGTTCGACACTTTGCTGTCAAAGTCGTGAACAATCGAGCATTCATTTTCTTCAGCCGCATCCAGGATGATCCTGAGCACTTGAAGCTAGTGACGATAGATCTCCACGCCGATTGGTCCACATGGACATTGAGCCCGGAGATCGAGGTCCTTTGGCCAACAGAGGACTTTGAACAATCAAGCGGAGCCAAGCTGCTCGACCCCTGCATCTACGAAGAAGAGGGTCGCTACTTCCTCTTGTACAGCTATTCTCAAGAACGTGGGATCGCCTTGGCGCGCATCCATATAGACGGTTGGGAGGATCTGAATGTTTCGCGCGTTCGTGCCCATTCGCAAGCGGCCTACGTCATGTCGGACACTACGCTCGCCGTCGGCAGCAGCCCGTTCAGCGACGCGACGGCGAGCATCTCGCAGCTCCCGAACGCCCTGCTGGGCTCGCCCTTCCTGCGCAGCGCAATGCAAGATCGGCGCAGCAATGCCAGCTCAAGTTTCTTGCGCTTCCACCTGAACACTCCGGTTTGCGTCCTTGTTGGATACGACGAACGTCACGAGCAGGTTCCTGATTGGCTGAGTTCGTGGACGAGGACCGCCGACGTGATCTCGATGACGAGTTCGAGCGCGACGTGGGATCTGCAGCTGTACTCAAAGGAGTATCCAGTCGGCGAAGTCGTGCTTGGAGGAAACGTCTTTGATGGGGAAGTGCTCGACTCGAACAGGTCCATGTTCACGGTATTGTTCGATCGATGATCCTCTGCTGGCGGTTCGGGGATCACGGTTCGAATGTGATCTTCGAACGACGATGGCTCGGCAGTACGCAACAAATCGTGCGGCTCCGTATTGCGAGTTAACCGAGGACCGTGTTCGACGATTCTTGTGCGGAACGCAGGCGCGACACGAAGCTTGTGTCGAGGTCGATGCCGGTACGTGGGAGTCGAAGGGACAATGGGTGCGCGTCCGTATCGACACCGCTCTCGCAGGCTCGGATCAACTCGCTCATCAAGAGGCCGATCACTGGCGCCGTCTTGAATGATGAACCGCTCGTGCCGATCGCGACGTAGTAACCGTCCCGGTCCGTTCGGTCCAAGACCGGATGCCAGTCGAGCGTTGTCACGTCATACATCGACGCCAGTCCGCGGAAGCGGCCCAGCTCCATCGACGGCACGCGCTTCATCATGCGCATTGAGTAGCACTCGAAGGATTCGCGGCTCGCGTCGACCGAGTTGCTGTCCGGATCCTCGACCCACGGCAGTTCGTCGCAGGCCGGCTCGAGTGAGCCGACTACCAGGTCTTTGCCACCGCCCTCGGGCCTGCAATACACACCCGAATCTAAATCTCCAAGCACAGGCATGCCGCCGCCGGGTCGCATGGCAGCCGTCGGATTCGGGACGACTGCGATCTCTTTGCGCAACGGCTTGACCTCGATCGGAAGCTCGACGCCGGCCATTTCATTGATCACGCACGAGTGCGGGCCCGCGACATTCACGAGCACATCGGAAGAGATCGTGTGCGCGGACGCCAACCGGCATTCGAAGCGTTGCTCGCTCGAACCCTCCTCGATCGCAACGACCTGCTCGCCCAACAAGAAGCGCACTCCCGCAGCCTCACAAGCGACGCGCAAGTTGACGGTCGCCAGGGTCGGTGAGACAACATAGCCCGCCCCCTCCTCGAAAACGGCACCGGCGATGGGCCCCGCACTATCATCGAAGAAGTCGTCATCCTCGGGCCTGCGGATCGGTGCCTTCGAACGAGTGTCCAAGAATGGGAAGCGCTCGGAGACTTGCTCGGCACTCAAGATGTCGACGACAATGCCGATGGCACGCATATGCTCGACGACGCGCTCGATGCCTTCGTCGATCGCTGGCGGAATGACCAACATGCCGGGCCGCTCGAAGCGCGCCAGCTGATCACCCGGTGCGGCGCCGAGATATTCGGCCCAGTCTTGCCAGATGAAGCTCGCCTCGTGTGCCATCGCGGTCATCGGGGCCGCGGAGTAGAAACGCCGCACGATTCCACAAGAAGCCGAAGTCGATCCGTGCCCAACATCGCCGTTGCGATCGATGACGGTCACCTGCACGCCTCGGCGTGCCAATTCTAGAGCGATCGAACAGCCGACGACACCTGCGCCAATGATCGCTGTCTCGGTGATGTGTCTGGCCATGAATAAGAATCGAATTGGGGGGATCGGACTGAGTAGTGTACCGCCGCTACGGCGATCGCGACCTCCGAGCCATGTGGCGTGTAGGATCCGGGCCTGAATCCCGCTCGCGCGCCTGCGGCCTTGTCTAAGCCGCAGGGATCCAAAGCATTCCCCCACATAAATCACCTGACCCCTCGCACACAACCCGACTTGTCCACGACCGCGCTTGCTGCCTCTGGTGCCCCCTCGAGTGACTCTGATCCGGCACGAAGCCTCCAAAGGCTCGATTCCTGCCGCCCGTAAGAGCTGAGACTGAAGGCATAGGTAATTGCGAATTCGACTTTCCCAATTACCTTCAGCGAGCGAGATTGAGCCCCACGCCCCAGGGCGAACCCTTCCAAGCCTCCCCTTGCCCTCCCCCCCCATCGACCGATCGACAACCGGCGCGACGGACGCGAGCTCTGCCAGCCGTTCCGTCTGGCCGCTGCTCGCCGTTGCGCTGTTCACGCTCGCGCTCCTGTCGCCGCTGATCATCCACCACGTGAAGCGCACGCGCTTCGATGCGTCGATGGAGATCTTCTTGGCCGCCGACGAGCGCGGACTCGGCAGCTTCGAGAAACTCGAGGCGCTGATGTCGAAGCGCACGGCATGCATGATTCTGGTTCGTGCGGACGGCATCTTTTCGGATGAAGGAGCACAGCTAGTCCACCAGATGGGCAAGTCGCTCGAGGTCTTGCCGGGCGTTGAACGCGTCTTCAGCTTGACGCGCGCGCGCCGTCCCGTGCGCAAGCCTGGGTTCTCGCTCGATCTGAACAAGCTGATCGAGTTTGAACCGCTCGTTCCGCAAGAGTCGAAGACCGACGAAGAGTGGCGCGAAATCCAAGAGGCTGTCACCAACTATCCCTGGGCTAGCGACTTGCTCGTGTCCAAGGACGCGCGCTGGACGATGCTGATCCCAGAGCTGGAGCTGGAGTTCAGTAGCCAGGAAGCGCGTGAAGAGATGCGCGACGGGGTGCTGGCTGCCCTCGAGCCCTATCGCGAGCGAGTGCACGAGATGCACATCGCCTCCTTCCCGATCATCGAAGCCGAAGTCCACGACGCGCTCGAAGGCAACTTGATGGTCTTCATCATCGTGTTGCCTCTGTTGCTCGCGACCATCCTGCTGATCACCTTCCGCTCGTGGCAAATCCTACTGACCGTATGGACCTTCGAGACGCTAGGCGTCGGGATGCTGCCGGTCTTATTCGGTTGGAACGGCGATGCGATCAACCTGTACACGGGCATTCTGTTCCCGCTGATAGCAGGCTTGCAGCTGACATTCCTGACGCACTTCCTGTCAGCACTGCAGTGGGCGCAACGCAAAGGCCACACCTTCAGGGTGGCGCTGGCAGTCGCCTTGCGACACGTGCTACGCCCTTCGATCATCGCAGCGATCACCACCGTCATCGGGCTCGGCTCCCTGTTGATCTGTGATGTCGGGCTTGTGCGCGATTTCGGTCGCTTGGGTGCGCAAGCTGTCGCCATCATCTTCGCAGTCACTTTCATCCCCGCGTGGCTCTTGTCGCGCACCCTGATGCGAGGCGAGTCGATCCCGGATGAGAGCGAGCTGCATGCCGCGGACGGGATCGACAGCTGGATCAATCGACTGACTCCGATCGTTGATCGATTGGCCAAGCATCGTGCAGTCGTGTTGACCGTTGCCTTCCTGCTGGTGCTAGTTTCGATTCCGGGCCTCTCGCGCGTGCGCACCGATCTGCGAGCGATCGAGTTCCTGGGGGAAGACAGCCCTTCGCGTCAAGCACTGTCGGCCATCGACAAGCAGATGGGTGGCATGAACCTGTTCGAGTTGCAGGTCGACTGTGGTTCGCCCGGCTCGATCCAGGTGCCCGAGAACCTGAAGTTCATCGAGCGACTCGAAAAGCACGTCGCCCAGATCGATCGCGTCACGAACGTCTACGGCTACGCCCAGATCTACGCGATGCTGAATCAGATCTGGATGCGAGACGCGCCAGGCAGTCGCGTCGTTCCGGACAACGCGGCCATGATTGCCACCTTCTCGATCGCGGTTCACGGACAGGAATTCCTGTTCGAGGAGTCGCTCTACGACGAAGAATTGCAACGCACGACGCTCTTCATTCGCTCGCAAGATATGCCGTCGAATGAGTACTTGGCGATGCTGGGAGAGATCATCGAATGGGGCGAGGCCAATGCCCCCGACACGATCAAGCTGAACGCCCAATCCGGCCTGCACTCGATCCTTGAGTCCGACCGCCGCATCGTCCGCAGCCAAGTCAAAAGCCTGCTCGCCTGCATCGCGGCAGTCTTCTTGACGCTGTGCATATTGTGGCGCTCTCCGCGCTTGGCCTTGGTCGCAGTGCTCGCGAACTTGCCACCCCTGGCAGCCGTGCTCGCGCTTCATGGCTACGCAGGCATCCCGCTGAACTCCGTCACGGTCATGGTCGGTGCCGTCGTACTTGGTATCGCAGTCGATGACGGCATCCACCTGCTCTCCTTCTGGGCAAGAGAGCGTCCGCGCTTTAGCGACCCGCGCGAATGCCTGCGTGTCGTGTTGGCTCACAAGCTGAGCCCGATGGCTTGCACGACGGCGATCCTGGTCGCGGGCCTCGGCTTGTTCTTGTTCTCGAGTTTTCCTCCGGTCGCAGACTTCGGCCTGCTCTCGGTCGTTGCTCTGACGGTTGCGCTCGTTTCGACGACATGCGTCTTGCCGCCGCTGTTGCTCGTCGCATTCGGTGCGTACGAGCCAGCACGCATCGAGAAGAAGCAAGCGCCGGCGCACGCGTAGTGAAGCTCGGGCAGTCCAGGCGCATCCCTTGCAGGGGTGCGCGTCTGCGCCTGCCTGGGATCGCAGCGTGAGCGCGTGGGTGTGAGTGCTCAGAATGCGCGACGAGCTCGGGCTCCGCTTTCGAAGCGCTGCGCTCCATTGGGCGAGGTCCCGCAAGCTCTGATCCGCAAGCTGCGGCGCGCACATGAAGAAGGCGCGCGCCTGTTGTCCGTTTGCTCTGGTGCCTTCGTGCTGGCCACGACGGGCCTGCTGGAAGGCCTGCGCTTGACGACGCATTGGCTAGCTGGCCGCAGCCCACCCGGAGCGCGAGGCAGAACAGGGACAACTCGCGCGCCTGTTGGATTCGATCCGCGCCAACCTGCGGCGTACGCACACGGTCGATTCGATGGCGAAGCGTGCCAAAATGTCGCCGCGTACCTTCGCGCGACCTTTCAAGGAAGCGACAGGCACGACACCGTATCGCTGCTTGATGCGCGAGCGCGTGAACCTGGCTCAGTCCCTGCTCGAGGCTGGCAAATGGAGCATCGACCAAGTCGCCGAACGATCTGCTTTCGGGGATGCACTACTGCTGCGGCTGCACTTCAGGCGCGTTGTCGGGACCAGCCCGACAGAGTACCGGCGCAGCTTTCGAAGCGAACCGGCCTGACCTTGTGTCGCGTGCGCGCTGGCTCGACGCCTCAAGCTCGCAGTACAGCGAGGGCGCGCGCCAAGTCCTCGATCAGATCCTCGACGTGCTCCAATCCGACCGAGAGGCGTAGCAACTCTGCCGGCGTACGGCTATACGGACCCTCGATTGAACGGCGGTGTTCGATCAAGCTTTCCGTACCACCAAGGCTCGTCGCTCGTATGAACAGCTTCACACCAGCTGCGACCGCGATCGCATCCGCCTCACTACCGTTGACCTCAAACGACATCATGCCGCCGAAGTCACTCATTTGACGCGTCGCGAGCTCATGCCCGGGGTGGCTCTTGAGACTCGGGTGATGTACCTGCGCGACGCCTTCGTGCTGCTCCAAGAACACCGCGATGGCTGCCGCATTCTCGCAATGACCACGCATACGCCACGCGAGCGAACGCATCCCGCGCAACGTCAACCATGAACTGAATGGATCTGCGATCGCACCCACCTCGCGCTGCAACTGCCGGATGCGGCCCATGAATTCGT
>JBLFWN010000088.1:0-27522 GCA_047611405.1 Planctomycetota bacterium
GGAGGCTGCTCAGGCGCGGATTCATCAAGTACGCGCAATAGGTGCTCGCGCAAGGCGACACGTCGCTCATCGGCTTGCGCTACGAGCTGGCGGTCGTTGGTTGGCACGATCAAGAGAGGCAGGCTTAAGCGATCGTCGCAGCCCAGCCCGGGCGCAAGCTCGTCGACGACAAGCTCGAGCCTGGCGCGAAGCGCTTGCATGGCGGCTTCGTCGTGCTTGTCTTGCTCTATTTTTTGCTGATGCAGGCCCTGCTTGCGGACCTCTTCGTCGTACAGCCAGCGACAGTTAGGTGCGCTGCAAATGGCACCCGGGTTGGTCGCTTGAATACCGAGATTACAGATGATGCAGTGCAGGTGGCGATCGAGTTCGTTCTCCAGCAACGAAGCCCTACATTGGTTGCTGCCGCAAACAGCCCCCATGGATTTCTGAGAATGACTCAGTTCGTTGCTGCAGATTGCACATACGGCTCGCCGAGGCGCCACGAGCATCTGGTACTGCGATTGGCAATAGGCTCCTTGGCAGCACCGACGACCCAACATGCGGAGATGCCGCGGGATCTCTCGCGAGCAGATCGCGCAGTGTTGCCAAAGAAATTTGCGGGTGGGCGGCACGGGGGGGGCGGCTTTCATTGACGAGTGCGCCAGGTAACGATTCCTGAGGAGCGCAACCTCTTGCGCCTAAGGCGTGAACGTAAGCGTCAGGCCATCCGAAGTGTTGTACGCCGCGCCTCCAGCTGCAGGGTCTCTGTGCCAGTACTGGAAGTGGAAGGTCGATCCGACCGTGATTATTCCGCCGGCAGGCGGAGCCGCATGATCAACAGCTCGTGCAGCTTGGTTCTGCACTGCAGTGCGTGCCGGCCACAAGTAGTAGCGCGGCGTCGCAACGCAAAGGACGCCATTGCCGAAGGGCGTCAGTTGCTGGGTGGGGCCGTAGATGAAAATACCCGGCTGGTTGGTCGTCTGCGATGCATGCAACACCAGGTTATTGGCACTGATGCTGCTACTTCCCGATGCGGAGATCGATGTGCCTGGGCCAGCTGAATTAAGGGAGAGGACGCAGTACGTAACACCAAGTGAACTGCCGATCTCGAAGGCGTTCATGCCGAAGATCCGCTTGTGGACTTCGATTCCATCCACTCCGTCCGCAAAGGGGGCGAAGCGAAGGACGACATCGGCTGAACCGTCGGCCACGAAGCTGGTTGTGAAGGTCGAGGTTAAGTGCTCTGGGTCGGGGTCGGGAGAGCCTGTCTCCTTGACCGGGTCAGCAGGATTCCCACCCGGTGAACTGCTGGTCATTTCCATGTCCACCGGCGGCCCGAAAGTAGCACCGCCATCCGTCGAGACTTCGACCTGGAAGTCGCTCCAAATGTTCTCCGTATCGTGGTGATAGGACAACCAGCTGTACTCATTTGCCGACAGGCCATTGAGACGTAGCGTGAGGTACGTCGGCGTGCCGGACGTGCGAAACCAATCGCCGTTGCCACCACTCAAGGTGCGCGTGTCCGTCCCAATCCAATCCGTCAGCAGGTCCTGGTTGCTCCCGATCCAGTACGCATCATTTCCTGACGAACGATCAATCGACTGCATCACACGGTTGTCAGCCGAATTGGGCCACGCAGGCGTGACGGTAATGTTCACGAGTCCGGATCCGAAGTCGGCAGTGAATATCTTCGGGACGAAGTCAGCTTGGACTTCGTGCCCCGCATCGTAGGACTCATAACCAAGCTCAGGATGCGGTCCGCCGTCTTGCGTCAACGAATTGAAGTCGACCTTCAATTGAGCATGCGCAGTGGATGAACCTGCGAGAAGTGTTGCAAAGCTTGTGAGCAGGATGCGGGCGGTCATAGCGTGAAGCTCCTCGTTGCCATATGGCTGATGCTGCCTGCATTCGGCGTCTCGTCAGGAAACAGCCTCCCAAACAGGTTGCCATCGCAGCAGGCGCGATCGGCCTTTGATCGTAGTCCCCTCTGAAAAGGCCCGCAAGGGTGCTTGGACAGGCACCTACGCAGACCTGCAGCCTACGACTAAGCAAGGGGTGTCCGGCGCGAAGATCTGGCCAAGACAGCGAGCCCCAAGGTCCAATGGGGCCTCATAGATGAGAGCCATCTCTGCGTGCAACCATGCGTGCGACCCTTCGAGTAGGATGCGCAGATGCTCCGTAGCGTCTCGATTACCGCGAGTCTCGCATTGCTGTTTACCTTTGCTGCCGAGGACGACTCTGCGCTTCTGGATGATGTCTCCAGCTCCATCCGTGAGAGTTGTGCGACTTGTCACGGCGGAGAACGGCCGAAGGCACAACTCGACCTGGCGTCTTTCGATCTGGCAGTGGCCGCCCCGGAACTCGCTGCCGCTTTGCTCGAAGCCGTACGAACCGGAGATATGCCTCCGTCAGACGAACAGGCGCTGGGGGAAAGCGTACGAGAGCGACTGATCAGTGGTCTGGAAGCATCCCTCGCGACGCTCGCGCCGGACCCAGGGCGTTCGACCTTGCGCCGCCTCAACCGTCATGAGTACGGCAATTCCGTGCGTTTTCTCTTGGGAATCGACCTCGATGTCGAGCGAGAGCTACCCGTGGATGCGAGTTCCGAAGGCTTCGACAATCAAGGAGATGTGCTGTTCGTGACGCCACTCTTGGCCGAGCTGTACCTCGATGCGACCGAGCGAGCGATTGATGCTTTTCTCGTTACCGACGGTGCTCAGCGAAGCGGGTTGGCCGGAGACAGCGCGGTCGACTTAGCCTTGACGGTCTTCCTTGAACGCGCGTTTCGAAGGCTTCCCACGAAACAAGAAATCGAGGCACGCGCGAAGCTACTCGCGGGGGAAGACGGTCTGCGTGCCTGTGTGGCCAGCACGTTGCTGTCGCCACACTTCCTGTTTCGCGTCGAGGAAGATCGTGATCAGGCTGAAGCTTGGCGCGTCTCGACTTGGGAGTTGGCGACTCGACTTTCGTTCTTGATCTGGGCTGCCCCGCCCGATGACGCGCTGCGTCAGGCCGCTCGTGACGGTAGTCTGTACGAGGAAGCGGTCCTTAGCACTCAGGTCGAGCGACTCCTCAATGACGCGCGCAGTTCAGCACTAGCGAGCCGATTCGCGGGTCGTTGGTTGGGCTTCGCAGACCTCCCGACGCAAGCCGTCGACACGCGACGCTTCAAAGGCACGGGCGACTACTTGAAGAAGTCGATGCTGCGCGAGAGCACGCTCTTCTTTGATGCAATTGTGCGTGAGGACCGAAGTCTGCTCGAACTCGTCGATTCGGGTAGCACCTTCTTGAACGAGACGCTCGCGAAGCACTATGGCATCGAGGGCATCAAGGGTGGAGAGATGCGCCTCGTGGAAATGAGCGACAGGCGACGCGGAGGAGTGCTGACGCAGGCGAGTGTGTTGACCTTGACATCGCAACCTCTAAGGACGAGTCCCGTGATGCGCGGAGCCTGGATCCTCGATCGTCTGTTCGGATCTCCCTCAGCTCCTCCGCCGCCCGATGCTGGCAGCTTACCCGCCGATGATCAACTCGAGGATGGCTTGACGCTGCGCCAACGCTTGGAGCGTCACCGCTCTGATGCTGCTTGTGCTGGATGCCACGCACGTATTGATCCGTTGGGCTTTGCGCTCGAGAATTACGATGGCATTGGGCGTTGGCGCGACGAGGACCACATCGGTCCGATCGACGCGAGAGCGAAGCTTCCGGACGGCCGCGAGGTCGATGGCGTCGTCGGTTTGAAAGACGCGTTGCTCGAAGAACCGGCCAAGATCGCTCGTGGGGTAAGCAAGGCGCTCCTCGTTTATGCGCTCGGGCGCCCGGTCGAGCCTGCGGATGAGCCTGTGCTGGTCGCATTGGTGAACGAGCTGCGCGAAACCGGATGGCGCGCTCGCACGCTCGTGCATGGGATCACGAAGAGCTACCCTTTTCAGTACCGCAGACAAGAGCGATGAAAGTCTCCAACATCAACCGCCGAGTGTTTCTGCGCTCTGCCTGCGCGACTCTCGCGCTGCCTTGGCTCGAATCCTTCGCGCCTGTGCGCGCTGCTGCGCCCGTTCGGATGTTGTTCCTGTTCCAGCCGAATGGTGTGCTTCCGTCGGCTTGGACGCCTGTCAATGAGGGCCCGAATTGGACGTTGAGTCCGACCCTCGAACCACTCGCGGACTTCCGTGAGCGCACGCTCGTGCTGACGGGTCTGCGCAATGCGAACAGCATGACGGGTGAAGGGCACTACGTGAAGACGACCGCGCTGCTGTCGGGAGCACCCGTGCACAAGACCGGTGGGCGCGACTTGCGCGTGGGTACGACCATCGATCAGCACGCGGCGCACGCCAGGGGGCACGAAACTCGGATTCCATCGCTCGTGCTTGGCCTCGAAGGCGTTCGCCACGCTGTCGACATGGGCTATAGCACGGTCTATGGGGCTCACCTGTCTTGGCGAACACCGACGCAGCCTGCCAGCAAAGAGACCAGCCCGAGACGTGCGTTCGATCGCTTGTTTCGCGCGACACGACGGCTGCCGCAAGGCGGCTCGATTCTTGATCTTGTGACCGAAGAAGCGGCATCTCTGCGCAGGCGGGCTGGTACTTCTGATCGTGGCAAGCTCGATGAGTATCTGGAATCTGTGCGCGCGTTGGAAAGGCGCCTCGAGCATGTCGATCCAGTCGCGCCTACGAGCACGCTCGACGAAGACCCCCAAGACTTCCAGGATCGCGCCGAAGCGATGCTCGATATTATGGCGCTCGCGTTAGCCACGGATGCAACCCGCATCGCGAGTTTGATGTTTGGCAACGCAGTCAGTGGCCGCAACTTCTCTTTCTTGGACGGGGTCGATGGTGGCTTTCATCCCATCTCGCACCACGAAGACAAGCCGGAGCAACAGCGGAAGTATCAGCTGATCAATCGCTGGCATGTCGAACGGCTGGCCGGCTTGCTGCGGCGTCTCGACGAGCGCCAAGAAGCGGGCGGTAGTCTGCTCGATCGGACTCTCGTGTTTTACGGCTCTGGCTTGCGCGACGGCAATCGGCACGATCCGAACAACCTTCCGATTCTGCTAGCAGGCGGACAGGCCGCAGGCATCGCGCGGGGCGCTCACTTGCGCTTCCCACAGCACACGAAGCTCTGTCACTTGTACGTGTCCATGCTGAACGCCTTCGGCGTACCGACGGAACGCTTCGGGGATGCAGAGGGACCGCTGGCGGGTGTGCTCGCGTGATGCCGTCACTGCGTTGATAGCAGCGCGAAGGAGTGAGAGCGATGCAGCCCTCGATTCCCAGGGCCGGATCGGCTTTAGACCCAGCTCAGCTTTGGGCGTTCGCCGTCGCTGTGGATGGCGCCACGGCGAGTCGAGCCACAAGATGCAGCGAGCGATCGAAGAGCCATGACCACGGCCATGGATAGAGGTGCAGCTTCGTGTGAACCTCCTCGACGGTCAGGCCGAAGCGTTCGTAGAGCGCGTCCCACTCGCGAGGAGTGAGGTAATGGTAGGGCAGGGCGACGCCGTGAGCCCTATTGCCGACCCAGTCCATGAAGCGCAGCGTGAGTTTCGAGCCCAAGCCTTGCAGATAGTGATCCTTCAGAACGATGCAAGAGGAAGCGACGCGCGCACACTCGCCAAGCAGCTCCTGCTGGTCTTGCGCGTGGTGCAGGACATCAATCATCATCACAACGTCGTACTCGTCGTCGTCGAATGGCAACGAGAGGCCGTCGAACGCGCGTGTCGGGATCACGGAATCCGGGCGAACGAGCACATCCACGCCCTCGACGGTCAGATCGCTTCGTGCTTGCATCAGCAGTTCAGCCACACGGCCGTCACCACTGCCGACATCCAGCACGCGCGAGCCCTTTGGAATCAGGGCAGCCAAGAAGCTGACGATGACTCGCACTCGGCGCTTGTGCACCGTGCTGGTGTGCACTCGTGCCAGAGTCTTCAGGGGGCTATCGCTCATTGCAGTTCGTAGTGACTACTTGCGGTTCATGCCCAAGATGCTGACGAAGAAGGCGGACATCGCCGATAGCATAGACAGGCTGAAGATAGTGAAACCTGGGATGACCCACAGCATTGTGCGGCCGTAATCCAGGTCACCGTAGTCGACGTCTTGCCACTGTCCAAAGGCCGTTGCGAGCAGGCCTGCGCCTATCAATAAGCCCGCAAAACTTGCGACGAGGCAACGCTCCAGGTTGATGAACTTGAACAGGGTTTCAAGTGCTGGGCTGGGTGGGACAAGCTTCTCGGTCGTCGCGAAAGTTCGAGCAAACACTCCAAACAGCATCGACATGAACCCACACAAGAGTGCCAGGCTGGCGAACAGCAAACTGTGCGCTCCAAGCTTGGCTGGACCGAACTGGCTCTCCGTATAGACGAGGGCGTAGCCAACTAGCCCGAGCAGACAAAGCAGAATGCCGGGGATCAGATAGAGCCAGCGCGGGCTGAACAACAGGAAGTAGCGCAAGGTGCGCCAACCGTCTCGGAAGGTTCGCAGGTGCGGCGCGTGCGCCTTGCGTCCATCGGGGTGAAGCGTGATCGGGATCTCGGCTATGCGACTACTGCGCAGGCTCGACTTGATGATCATCTCGACCGCGAACTCCATGCCGGTGCATCTTTGGTCGAGTTGGTCGTACAAGCTCCGCGTAAATCCACGCAGGCCACAATAGATGTCGTGAATCGGGATGTGGAACATCCTTCGAGCAAGGAAAGTCAGTGCCGGGTTTCCGATCCAACGATGCAGCCAGGGCATGGCGCCCTGTGCAACTGTGCCTCCGCCTGCGGGAAGTCGGCAGCCTTGCACGAGGTCGAAGCCCTCTTTGTGTTTGGCATAGAAACGTGGGATCTGCAGGAAGTCATACGAGCCATCGGCATCACCCATCACGATGAAGCTGCCTTTGGCGGCTGTGATTCCTCCCATCAACGCACTGCCGTAACCGCGCTCGGGCACGTGCACGACGCGCGCTCCCAGCCTCTCTGCTATTTCGATTGACGCATCGACGCTGCCGTTGTCACCAACGACGACCTCTCCCGCGACACCTGAATCTGCAATGCCCTTCTGGGCGCGTAGGATGCAGTCCTCGAGGGTGTCTGCCTCGTTGAGGCAGGGAATCACGACGGAGATTTCGGTCATGCTGAGAGTATACGGGGCTGCCCGAATGCGGGCGTGCGGCATCAGCGCGGCTTGCGCTGGAAGTATAGGCGAGTCGAGCGTTCCCGATCTGCGCCGCCATGGTGGCTGCAGGTGTTGCTACTCAGCGTAGCCTAGCGCGCGCAGGATTTTGAGTTGGTCTTCAGTGGGATTCGGCGCGACTTTGGGAGCGTCTAGTCGAATGCCGCTACGGAATCCGGCTGGCACTCCGGCGGGGTCGGGATCATCTCGAATCAGGGCCAACAGACTCGCTGTCGCAGGCGAGGACGTAGGCCATGGGCGAGGCACGAGCTCACCCGGGTCGGAGGCGAGATCGAATTGAGTCTGGATGGCAATGCGACGGTCGTCGCCGCGAACCTGTGCGATCCACTTGTCAGTACCTTGCACGGCCGATCGCCACTGTCGATCACGGCTCGAGGCCTCGCTGTAGACGATGCGGTCTTTGGGGATACTTCCGCCAAGCCTCAGATCCTGTCCGGTTGATCCGGCCGGCGGCTCCACTCCGGCGAAGCCCAGGATGGTTGGCGTCACATCGATGCCGGAGGTCGGTGTCGACCAACGGCCCGCTTCTACGCCGGGACCTCGAATGAGCAGAGGGACATGCGCGATCTCTTCGTACACCTGATAGCCATGCGTGAACCAGCGCTCGTGCTCCATCATGCTCTCGCCATGATCGGAAGTCAGTACGATCAAGGCTTCATCGATCTCGCAGTGTTGCCCATAGCCTTGCAGCAGCCGATCGACCTGGGAATCGACGTATGCGATCTCGGCGTCGTAGCGATCGACGTAAGTGAGTCCGTCCGTCACGCCCTCAAGGACTCCGTACTTGGCGATTCGATCGGTAGAAAAGGGGACGCTGCCGTCGTGCTCGAACTTGACATCCCAGTCCGCGGGCGGGCGATAAGGTCCGTGGGGATCGATGTAATGCACCCACAGAAAGGACGGCCGCTTGGGATCCCGATCGAGAGCGAGCCAACGCAAGGCTGCATCGGTCGTGCCGCGTGCATTGCGCTCGAACATGTCACGGTCAGATTCTTTCTGGTCGACCATGTCGTCGTAGTGATCGAAGTGCTTCGCCATACCCATCGCCTCATCGGTGAGCACCATGTTCGAGATGATGGCGGCGGTTTCGTAAGAGCTAGGCAGCAGGTCCGGGATAAGCTGTGTTCCTTCGGGCAGAAGCTGAAAGAACAGGCGGATGCCGTGATCCTGGGGAAGTTTTCCAGTCAACAGGCTCGCGACGCTCGGCGAAGTGCTGGCCTCGGTGGCATAAGAGCGTTCGAATATGGCGCCGTCAGCGAACCACTGATCGATCTTCGGTGAAGTCTTCCTGTGGTAGCCGTAGACGCTGAGGTGGTCGGCACGCAGCGTGTCGATCGTTATCAGCAGAATGTCACCCGGGCGCTCATCGGAGCTCGATCCGCATGAGTGAGTCCAAAGGCAAACCGTCAGCAGGAGCCCTACGCTGGCCGCTCTCCGTCCATATCCAACCTTGTTCTTGTCCTCTTCGGTCCAAGCGTGCATCGCACCATCATAACTGGCCCCGCGCGGCTTGTTCCACGAGTGGCGGACATTCAGCCCCGCATTCCATGGGCAACGAGATACTACTGCTCCCGGGCAAGGCGACTCGACTCGCTTCCCATTACACAACGCAGGACTCTCGTCGATAGAATTGCACCCCCCAGCAACCCACCCTTGTTCTCACGCTCTCGTCCTCGGCTCTCGGCGGCGTAGACCGGAGGTCGCGAGAAACTCGATCCTCAGCCACTGACCACTCGCATGAGCATGCTCCTCCAGCACATCGCGTCACGATGACCGCCGCATCGTGCACTCCCACTCGACCGGATGGCTCACGGCCCTGGTCGAAGCATGACTGGTGGGCTCTCATCGCGCTCGCTGTCCTGAGCTTGGGAGCGCTCCCATTCCTCGTGCACTCTTGGTATGAGCCGGTCAATGACGCCAGTCTCTACCTGTTGACCGCGAAGGCAATCGCTGCCGGAGATGGATACTCCTACTTAGGGGAGCCGTTTTATCTGCGCGCGCCTGGATTGTCGGCGTTGATTGCGCCCTTTGTCTCGGGTGAAGAGATCCAGTTCTTCGCGATCCACATGTTGGTCAGCCTGTTCGGCGTGGCCTGCGTGTTGTTGCTGTTCGTGTACAACCGCGAGCGCCTCGGATGGGCATTATCATTGGGCTGTTCGCTGGTCGTTTGGGCCTTGCCTGGATTTCAGCAGCTCGGCAACCAAGTGATGTCGGACTTGCCTGGTGCGGCGCTGCTACTCGCGTGCCTCTTGACCGAACGCTGGAGCGCGCGGTCGCCGGCCATGAAGAGGGAACTGGTGTTGGGACTGGCCATAGGAGCCTCCACCTACATTCGCAGTGCACTTGTATTGCTATTGCCTGCGATCATCGTGAGCCGATTGCTTCAGTACTTCATAGAGCGTCGGCGCGCTGCTCATGTGGCCTCCTTCTCGATCAAGTCCGTGACGGTCTTTGCGTTTACGGCGATCGTGGTCATGCTGCCCTGGTCGGTACGTAACGCGCTACTTGAGGATGGTGGGCCGAGGTACCAGACCGTTCAGTACAGCCAATCTGCGTTGCTGTTGCGTGAGAACGTGAATGATCCCGACTCGCCACTGGTCGGTGCCGGCGAGTTTCTATCTCGAATGCCCGAGCGTGCTGGTGAGGCCATCTTGGGCATGGGCAGTATGCGCATGGTGAAGGGCAAGCCGCTGAGCAGCGAGAGTCTCGGGACAGCACGTGTCGCATGGGGAGCCTTTCTGTTCATCGCCGTCTTGATTGCTTTTGTGCGACGGCGCGAACCCGCCGAGATCTTCATCGGTGGGACCATGCTCGTGCTGTTGGTCTTTCCGTCCTCATTCCTAGAGCGATACACCTTCCCGATCTTCCTATTCGCACTGCCGTCGGTCGTCGACATCTTGCGCGGATCGATACGCCGTTGCGGGGGCGAGCGTATCTCTCAGGTCGGTACCTTCGTCGGGCTCATCGTGCTGGCGGCCATGGTCTTCGATCCACGCCATGGGTGGGAGCTTGCCGAAGGTCGGCACCGGCATTGGCAGAAGATTGGTGAAGAGGTGGAGAAGCGCTTGCCCGCGGATGCGCTGCCCGTTTCCGCTCGCGGTTGGCACTTGAGCGTATATATGGGCCGACCCGTCTACAGCTTTGGCCCAGCCATCCGCCAACTCGGCGAAGAGAACGGCTTCAAGCACATCACGGAGAAGTACGGCGTGAACACGGTGTTGATCACAGAAGGCGACAAAGCCAGTGCGAATGGCCTGCGCTACTGTCGGCAGCGGAGGTTTCCGGCCTCAATGATCCCGGGCTTCGCCGTCACCCTGTGGATCATCAGGCTGAGTCCCTGAAGCGGATCCCTAACGACCTACTCTTCCTCTTCGTCCTCGTCCCCGGCGTAACCCAGCGCTTCGAGCGCTCTCTTCTCTTCGTTGGTCAAGTGAACGCTCGCTCCGCCCGCGCGCGATTCCCAGAGGTAGACGGCCGGGCGGTCTGAGTTCTCGATGCTGATGGGCATGCCCCCGTCACCAATCGAGTCGCGGACAAGCTTGTCTGTGATCTGTAGCGGAATCGCTACGGGGTGCGCCCGCGTGCTTCCCAAGTAGAACGAAGACGCCGGAAGCATGCGGCCGTTTGCGTGGACTTGGATCTGAATCGAAGCACCTTCGGGCTCGATGTCGAAGTCGAAGCCGACGGGGGTTTTCCACCATTCCTTTGTGCGCGGCGCTGTGGTGAAAGAGAGTTCGCTGCCATTCAGCTCGACCGCACTCGCCGGGCCGCGCCGTTCTGTGTTCGGGTTCACTTGACTGACACGCACGAACTGTCCGGATGTCTTTGCAACGACCGTCAGGCTCTCGCGTGTGTCGTGCGGAGGGATGCGAATGTGAAAACCTGTGGTGTTTCGAATCCGGCGGTGATCGACAAGCGCTTCGAGCAGCCTGTCGTGCATGGCTGATTCTTCAAAGCTCACATCACGTGTCTCGTCCGGATCGTCGCGCAGGTTGTACAGCGCGGTTCGATTGTCCTCGAGCCACCAAAGGAGCTTCCAGTCTTCGGTGCGCGCCACATAGCAGTCGCGTTCCGTCATTGAGTGGTTTAGCCCCTTCGCGTACGCGATCCGATCCGTCAGGGAGTCTCCTTCGATCAGAGGGAGCAAGGACAAGCCTTCGAGGTGCTTCGGACGCTCGAGCCCGAGGAACTCAATGATGGTCGGCATCACATCTACATGTTGAACTTGCTCGGGGATGCGAAGACCCGCGTGCTCCTGTCCTGGAAACTTGAACATGAGCGGCACGCGCAAGCACTCGTCGTAACCCTGGGTGTGCATGACCTTGCCGTGCTCCAGGAACTCCTCGCCATGATCGCTGGTGACGATGATCAGGGATTCCTCTATCAAGCCGCGTGTGTCCAGCTTGTCGAATAACGCACCCAATCGGGCATCGGTGTGGCGAATGCCGGCATCGTATAGAGCTTCGAAGTGCTCGATCTCGGGCCCGATCGTGACCGTACCTTCATTGACTAGTGCCAGATACTGCGTCGCGCAGCGTCCATTGACGCAGGTCTGAATCGAGTCCCATCCACCTGCGGGAGGCGCTGGCATGAACTCGTCCGCGCTGTCGTAGGGCAGATCCTTCCAATCCGAATGCGGATCGATCAAGTGCACAAACAGGAAGAAGGGCTCGGGTAGGGGGGAGGCCAGCAAGCGATCCAATTCGACGCTGGCATCATCGACGGTTCCACGCAGCTCCATCGTGAATGCGTCGTAGGCGCGACCATAGCCCCACTTGGGCATCAGGTACGGATTGCTGGCTCGCCCGATCGTGTAGTAGCCGGCGTCGCGCAATAGCTCGGGCAGGAGCGGCAGCTCCTCGGGGAGCGAAGTTCCCAAGTTGACCTTGTGCGTGTCCGGGAACAGCGAAGTGAACAGCGACATGTGCGCCGTCAGGGTCCAGTTCTGATGCGAGATGGCTTGGTCGAAGAGCACACAACGCTCCGCGAAGCGATCGAGGTTGGGGGTCGTCTCTCGACCGTAGCCATAGCAGCTCATGTGCTTCGAGCCCAAGGTGTCGATCGAGACCAGGATGATGTTCGGCCCGGATTCGCCCTCGCTCGGAAACAGTGTTGGGCTGCCCCAATAGGCGCGTGCTGCGGGTCCATCGAAGGCGACAGTGAATGCCAGCTCAGCCTGCGGGTCGACATCGGGTAGCTCGAAGTGATGATCGCTCCAAGCGCCAGCTTCTTTGCCGGTCGTCGTCCGTTCCTCTCGCAATAAAGACTGTGATCCAGCGCTGCTAAGAAGCGTCACTTCGAAGACGACCGTCGTCGATGGAAGGCCGGCGGCGGCAAGAGGTTCGGCTGCGATCGAAACGCGAATGTGCCCGGCTTCAAGTTGGCTAGCAGGGATGCGAAGCTCGCATGGAGCTTCGATCACGACTGCGTCCCGCAGTCGATTCGCGAGTTCGACGGGGCGATGCTGGGCAATGCCTTGCGTTCCCTGGCGCGATGCATTGGCCAAGGCATCAGCGAGGCGCATGACTGGACCGCCTTGCGAGCTCTTCGTGGCCGCGCCAGAAAACAGACGGGCGCCGACAACGCCAATCAGGATTAGGAAGAGGATGCTGACGCCGAGGAGTCCTCTTCTCGCGGAGTTCGAAGCCATTGGCCAGTACGTTGCGGGGTATGCCGTGAGAGAGTTGTCGCGCGCAGCGGCGCGGGTGAACCGGTCACTGGCGAGGAGGGGCTATGCCTCGTCCGTGCGATCGAAGCCGCTGCGCGAGGCCCCACGAGCCTACCTCAGGGGACAGAGTGGAGTACGGAGCCAGGACAATTCCTCCACGGTTAGGGCTGCCGTAGCCCTAACCGTGGAGAAATTGTCCTGGCTCCGTACTCTCGCATGCCCCTCCTTTGTCAGTCGCCTATACTCCGACCGATGAGTGTGCTCGGCCGTCACCTACTGCGTCGCTCGACGCAACGCACACTCGCGTCCTTGGGGATTCTTTGGCCGTGGATATTGCTTGCGTCAATCGGGCGTACCTTCGAGCACGAGAACCCGCTGTTGTCGGTTCGTCCTGGCTTGTCTTTCACGCTTGGTCTGGTGATATCGGCCCCCTTCGTCTTCAGCTTAAGCAGCGGCTTGGCCTGCGTCTGGTACCTCGCGCGCACCTCGGCCGACCACGAGGACCTGTTGATCGAAGCCTGCGGCTTGCCGCCCCGGTGCTGGTGGTGGCCGCCGCTGGTTTCTGCAGCCATCCTCTCGCTCGCGTGCTTCGGGCTCGAGATCGGCGGTCACTCGCGTGCCATCGCGATGTCTCGCAGCCTCGATTGGTTGCAGGCGGAAGACTTGGCGGGAGTGTTGGTGCGCCTGCCGCAAAAACGGGCCTCCAGTCGCAGCGCTGTCGTCGCCGGCCGGCCGGCGGAAAACGAATCGGGAGTCCGGGATCTGCGCGTGTTCTCACCTCGCCCCGAATTCGTGCTCGTAGCCGAGCGCGCGGACTTGCGTATCGACGAACCCGGACGGGTGGAGGTCCGCGCCGAGAGCGGTGAGTTCTTGGCGACAGGCCGCCGGGAGCTTCGCATTCGCTACGCCGAGGCCGCGTTCCGACTGACCCTGACGCAGTTGACTCGCGTCGCCGGTCGACGCGTCCGCAAGCCTGCGTCCCGGCCATATTGGGAGCTCCTCCGAGAGTCGGACAGCCTACTGCGCATTTCAAAGCTCCCAGTCGCGGCGAATCGGTACCGCTACGAGGTCGCTCAGCGTCTGTTTACAGGTGCCCTGCCGCTTCTCCTTCCGCTCGCGATACTACTTGCCGCACGCTGCCGCCGAGGCCTGCCCGCGCCCATCGCGACGATGCTGAGCTTCCCGCTGGCGACGGTGATCATGTTCATTGGTATGAGTACGGCGAAGGGACTCTCGCAATTCAGTTTGGGCGTGGCGCAGGTGCTCTTGTGGTCGACTCCACTGCTTGCAGCGGGCGCATGCTCAGTCTTGTTCCGAGTCTCGGGGCGACGACCGTGAGTCTCTATGGACGGCACTTCTGGCGCGACTGGGCGCGCGCGACCGCGTGGGTTGCGGCGGGTGGCGGGATTCTGTTCGCGAGCGGCGATATCGTCGACCTCGGTTCGGCCGCGGCCGAGGGTGAGGACATCGCGCGCGAGATGGCGAAGATCGCATGGGAGGTGCTCGAGCACCTCTGCGAGTTAGCGACGATGATCCTTGGCCTCGGCTTCGGGATCGCGCTGCGTTCGTGGGTTGGCCACGATCAAGACCGCAACGTTCAACTCGTCGGTCATCGCCTGCGTTCGATCCTGCTGCCGTCAATCCTCACGATGGTTGCGCTGCAGGTAGCGGCAGACCAGCTGCTCTTGTCTCCGCACAACGTGGCTCAGTTGAAGAGCTCGTACACCGATTCCGGCGGCGGGTGGGTCGCGGCGATCAAGGATAGCCCGTCCGCTGTGCCACGTTACTGGAAGTGGTGCGAGGTCCGACCGGGGGAAGAGCCGGCGGCTATCCAACTCGGCGCCGAGCTGGACTGGGACGGGCTTCCAGAACGCGTGCGCGTACCGCTCGCGGAGCGGCGAACGAGTTGGCTGGTACGGATCGTGCGCCCACTGCTGACTCTCGCGATCGCGGCGGCGGTGATGGCTTCGCGCAGGAGAGGAAAGCGAGTGGCGCTGCCCTCGATGCTGATCATTCCGATCCTCGCGCAGGCCGCCTTCAACCTCAGCCTCGGATCGTTGCGGCCGCTCCTGGCGAGTGCGAGCGGCGGATTCGCAGAGCTGGGAGCGCTGTCGCTCTGCGTGGCGCTCCTGTTCGCGGTTGATCGAGTCGTACTGCGGCTGAGCGCGAGTCGCGCGGCGCTTCCAAGTGCTGATTCCGTAACGGCTGTGCGGGACCAGCCTTTGCCGTCGCAGCACGGAGTCGAGCGCTGGATTCCCGGGCTGATGCTGCTGGTCGGCGTCAGCATGTTGCCTTGGCTCGCCGCACGATGGCTGCCGATGGAGGCAGAGCGGCACCTGCGTCCATCCGTCGGCCGCGACTCGCGCATCGTCCTACGCGAAGCGCGAATGGAACTGCGGCCGAGGGAGGAGGCCGGTGGAGTCCAGCTCGAGTCGCCTTTGATTCAGACAGCCACGCTCGGCAACGAGAAGTGGTTCTCGATCGAGCGCGGCTTGGTCGCCGAGTCGGCGTTGCTCAGCGCAGCAGACGGAGCGCGCTATCGAGTCGGCCGCCTGTCGCTCGAGCCTCACGAAGGCCGCTTGCGCTGGCGTGGGTACGTCGATTCAGTAGCAGAGGATGGCGAGACAACGAGGCTGCTCGAGGGTCGCGGGTGGTTGCGAATCCTCGACGGTTCACTCGTCTGGGAAGCGCCATGAAATACGGCCCGCTCATGAGCGGGCCGTTGCTTAATTGTCACTGGAGCGCCGTTGGGCACTCGAGGCAGACGGCCTTAGAGCCCCCCCAGATCGAACGCATCGCTCCAGGCGCCGTCCAGCGCATACCAGATCTCGAACAGGTCGCTCGCCTCCAGCGTCTCGCCCATATCGTCTACGAGAGTTACGAGATTCGAATTGGTGAAAGCGTGAGCGAAGCTGTCGGCGTCGAGTTGGCAGGTGCCCGACATCACTGGAATGAACGGGCGTCCCCCGTAGGTTGACTTGTCAAACGCGATGCTTGCAACGAACCTGAAGCCGGATCCCTCGAAATGGCCGACATTCAGTTCTTCCACAGTCGGCTCCGCGCCTTCGAGCGCGTCGAGCAGGTCAAGGAACCACGGACTCGCAGCATCGTAAAGGTGGCGCTGCTCCTCGTCGACCTGAATGAAGTCGCTCCCGTTGGGAGGGTCTATGAAGGTCATCCCTTCACCGAAGGCCTGAACTGCGCGGATCAGCGCCGCTTGGATGTTCGCTAGTCGAACATCCGCATCTTCGGTCGGCAGGAGGGTCGATCCGGAGGCAGTCAAGTCGCGCTCGTTCAAGAAGCCGAAGCGCCCATCGCACTCTTGGTTCGGCAGCGGATTCAGCGGATCGCTCCCGGTGTACAGCGCGTAGGCTTCGTCGTTGTCGTACTGTCCCAACACATGATCGATATCACCGTCGATACTCAGGATGCCCTGCATTTCGCAGGATGCGACCACCATTTGTAAGCCAGCTTCCATCAGGCGCGCGTCGCCGCGGTCAATCTCGATCAACTCGTCGAGTACCGACAAGTTCTCTTGGAAGTCCTCGTCAATGTTCGCCAAGTGGTTCGCCGCTCGCCGCAATAGCGGCGCGAGGATATCGTAGGCAGCGGCCTGCCATTCCCGACCGTGCGGTGAGTCGCTCGGAAGCTGCCCGGAACCGTCGAAGGTGGGCGGCGTATATATGCTGTCAGTTATATCGCCATTGGTGACGGTTAGGCCGTAGCGCGCCAGCAGGTCACCGAGCTCGCTGCCGGGCTCGAGGTCCAGGGCGAAGACGGCGATGCTGGTGGGCGCGTACAGGAAGGCCGCCAGGTCGTTGTCCGGGTTCAGCTCGAGGGCTCGCTCCAGGTCTTCAAGCGCACCTATCAGGCCCGCTGTCGTCGGAACCGTAAGGTCATCGAGCGCCTCTTGAGTCAGCTCGTCTGACTCTTCTATCTCGTCCTCAGTAGGAGGCCCTCCGCCAGGGTCGCTTCCGCCACCGCCGCCGCCGCCGCCACTGCTTGGGCAGCCGCATAGAAGTCCGAGAAGTGCAGGTAGTAATAGGTACTTGGGTTTGTTCATTGAATCTCTCTCAGTGGGGCGCGGGAGGTAGCTACCGGCGCTTCAGAATTGACCGGACGAAGAGCCTAGCAAGGAACACGAATTCCGGGGGGGGGTAGGATCGCGCTAATCGATCGACCTTTGCCCAATGATCGGGTTCTGACCCATGGTTACGCGTTTTCTTGAACTACTCGGGCGGAACTCAGTCACCGTTCCAGTACAGGGTCATTTGATTGGAACTCGAGTTGGTCTGCGCCAGATCGACGTCGCCGTCCCCGTCCAGATCGGCAGCGACAACGAAGGCTGCGCCGACGCTGTCAACCAAGCTCCGCGCTACAAACTCGCCTAGTGCGATTTGCTCGAAGAAGGTAATCTCACCATCTGCGGCCCCGACGGCGATGACATCCAAATCGCGATCGCCGTCCAAGTCGGCGAGCGCGATCGACACCGGCGAAAACGACAGCGAGAGCGTCGCGGCTTCGACCAAGAAACCGCCTCCCGCTTGCTGGTGCAAAATGCTGAGGTCTCCGCTGCCCTGGTTTGCAGTCATCAGGTCAACCAAACCGTCGGAGTTCAGGTCTGCCGCGGCGAGGAAGGAGGGACTCGCATTCACGCTCAGCTCGACTGAGCTTTCGTTGAAGGTCCCGGCACTTGCCTGAATCAGAATCGTCACGGAGTCGGAGCTCGGCCGCGCCGTCGCCAGGTCCATGAGTCCATCGCCATTCAAGTCGGCGGCGACGAGGGAGACTGGCCTGAACGGTCCATCCAGCCAAAGAGGGGTCCCGTCTACCGGAAAACCACCGCCGGCCTCCTGGAGGAAGAGCGTCAGCGACTTCGGCTCACCCGAAGTGTTCGCGGTGGCCAAGTCGGCGCGGCCGTCATTGTTCAGATCGGCGGCAACGAGGAAGCTTGGTAAGGTCTCGGCAACTGTACGCAACAGAGTCGGGTCCGCTTCGAAGCCGCCTTGCGCCTGCTGGTAGAAAAGTTCAACGCGGTCCTCTGCTGTGTAGGCGCAGGCGAGGTCGACCCGGCCGTCGGCATTAAAGTCGGCCGCGACGACGGTCTCGGGTCGATTTCCACCGCCCAGCGGCTCTTCAGCAGGTGAGAAGACTCCGGGAGCAGTCTGGAAGTGAAGTGAGAGATTGTCTCCTACGGTGTTGCTCGAAACCAAGTCGAGGTCCCCGTCTGCGTCGAGATCCACCGCAACGAGAGAGAGTGGATTCTCGTCAGTCGGGAGCGAGGTCCAGCTCGAACCGAAGTCCGCCTGTGACGTTTGAAGGATCACAGTGATGTTGTCGTCGTTGTCCGCGTTGCTGGAACAAAAATCCAGGTCTCCGTCGCCGTCGAGGTCCGCCGCGACAACGGCCTGAGGCTGCGAACCTGCTGGCAGCAGCGTCGGAGAAAGTGAGAAGGTTCCCGGCGCCGTCTGGTACAGGACCGCTAGCGCGCGCGCGCCCTCCAGGGCGCAAACCAAGTCGAGGTCGCCGTCCCCATCCGCGTCGCCCGCGGCTACGGAGATCGGACGCAGCCCAACGCTGATGTCGACTGCGAGGTCGAAGGATCCCGGCGCAAGTTGATAGAAGATCGAGACGTCGCCGCTAGAGAAGTTCGGCGTGATCAAGTCCTGATCGCCATCTCCATCGAGGTCGGCAACGACGACCTGTTGGGGAATGCTCCCGGTCATCAGAGTGACAGGATCTGCAAGGAACTCGCCGGCCTCCTGCTGCCAAAACAACTCCAGCTTGCCCGTCCCGTTTGCGGAGACGAGGTCGATCCGACCGTCACCGTTCAGGTCTGCCGCGGCGACCGACGTGGGGTCCTCACCAGGCAATTTGCCCGGGTCTGGGAAGTCGCCGTTAGCGTCCTGCATGAATAGCCAAATCTCGTTGTCGGAGCTGTTGGCGGCCACGATGTCGACTCGACCGTCACGATCGATGTCGGTCGTCAAGACGGACAGGAGCCTCCCACCCGTGTCCATCTCGAAGGAGGAGCTGAATCCACCCGATGGGTCCTGCGTGAAGACGGTCAGCTTGTGAGATTCCCTGTGACCGCATACCAAGTCGACCCTTCCATCAGCGTTGATGTCCGCGGCTGCAAGCGCGACCGGCTCTTCATCCGTGGTGATCAGCACTGGTATGGAGAACACCGAGGGTCCGGTCTGAAGAATGACGCTCAAATTATCATCCCGGGCGTTTGCACTGACCAAATCGAGATCTCCATCCGCGTCGAGGTCGACCGCGATCAGCGCCTCCGGCGAGTCTCCGGTAAGGAGAGTCAGCACCCGATCGAAGCTAGTCCGATACGGTTTGAAGCCCGTGTCGTCTCCACTGCTCGTTCCACGGTCTTCGTCGATTGGGACTATGTGGAGCTGAACCTTGCCTCTGTCAGGAACGGCTGTGCTGTCCCACGCAAACACAAACGTCTCGCCAGCCGGCGATCCGACAGGACGGAAGGGAACGGGTATTCGCCAGGGCCGTCCGACCAGCTCCGACGAGATCACGTCTTCGGTCAATCGCACAACCCGCCTTGTCGCATCGTAAGCGAGGGCGGGATCGTTGACGATCTCGAGCCAGCGCTCTTGGCCTCCACCGAGCGCCAAGGTGTCTAGCGCTGGGAGCGAAACGACGCGTAGCTGATCTGGACCGGTCGACAGGTTCGCGCCCGCCGCGTCGGCGAGCTCGGTAATCGTTCGAACATACGGATCGGCCCCCTCCCCGTCGCTATTGAGGTCGTACGGGCTGCGCAAGTCGAGCCGTCGCAGGGAATGAATTCCGTCATCTTCGCACAGGACAAGCAGCCGCGCGCCACCGCGCTCGAGCGCGAGCGCGGTCGGCATCGACAATGCACTCGCGCCCGACTCGGACGTTTCCGGGGCGGGCAGCGCGGGAACTTCGCGTGGCACGAGATCATCCAGGTCGACGACTAGCACGCGGTCGCTACCGCGCTCCGCTACATAGAAGCTGCCTTCCGCCAGCGGATCTGCGACGATGCCCCACGGCTCGTTCAGGCCGGTGACGATTGTCGCCGCTCCGAGGCTGTCGAAGTCGAGCGACACCAGGTCCGAGTCACCTGTCGCAATGAGCGTCGACGAACCGGCGGCGGCGAGGCCGCGAGGCCCGGATGTGAATGTGTGCAGCACGCTTCCGAGCAGCTCGCCCGTGAAGCGGTCGAAGCGATGGACCGAGTCCGATGTCGCGACGAAGAGAATCTCTCCAGCTCTGTCTATGGCCAGCGCCCGCGGCTCGCCGGATCCGGTGGCCAGCACCGCGAGCTCGGCGCCAGAGTCGAGCGCAATCTCGCGCAGACGCCACCCGGTCGGCCCGCGATCGAGCACCAAGGCGGCGCGCCCCTGGCGTGTGACTCGCGTGGCTACCGGCTCGTCCAGAGAGGCAAGGGACCAGTTCATCGGCACCGGTACCAAGCTCGGCCGTAGCACCTCGAGAGTGCGTCCACGAACTTCGTGTGCGAGCAGGCCAGCGGCGCCGGCGCCTAGCTCGGGCAAGCTGAGCTCGTTGGCCGACGCACTCGACAGCGCAGCGATGCGGCCTTCGAACGCCAGCGGTGCTTCGACCGCGATCTGCAGTGCCTCGCGCTCCCTGGCTCGCGCCGGATCCGTCATCAGATCTCGCAGCTGGTCGACCGACATATCCAGGTTAGGAAAGACATCGCCCTCGCCTCGCCACTGAACAATGATGGTTAGAGCGTCCGACTCGGCATCGAACAGCTTGATGGGAACGGGAATGATCCCACGCTCCTTCGCCCCAAGGAAGAACCCGAGCTCACGTAGCACCGCAGTTGGGGGCGCATTGTTATCGACCCGCAGCTCGACTTGCGCAGAGCTTCCCACGGCACTGAGAGCGTCCATCGGGGTCACTCTCACCCTCACGATCCCATCGACGGTACTTACGTCGAAGCTAGTGTCCCACTGAAAGCCGAAGCGACCCTCGACGCTCGGTCGCGGTGTTGGTGTGACGAATTCCGGCGTCGTGTCGGCCCCCGGCGTCCCGGCCGGTCGTGCGAGAACCCAAGACTCATCGGGGTAATCACCCGCCGTGTCGGCGTTGAACTCGACGCGGACTTGGATTGCATCCGCGCCCGCATCGGAGAGGTTAAACTCGAAGTCCAGATTGCCGGTGTACTCCGTGAGCCCGCCCGGAGACGGAGCTAAGGCGCCGACGACGGGCGCTCCGTTCCCCTGTACGACACCGGTCAGCAGAGGCGGAGAGAGTCCGTCGACGACCTCCAGCTGGAGAGCAATGTTGTCGAAAAAACCCTCGCCACCGAGATCGGTCTTGTAGTCCCACTCCACCTCGATCGGCGAGTCGCCGCTACTCGCGATCGCGGTCAAGTCCCGGCTATCCGGGGAGAGAGTGATCGGTTGAAGCCCGGACCCGACGTCGAAGAACAGGTGGACATCGGTCGCATCCTCTTCCTCATCGATCAGACGAAAGGAGATCGTCGCAAAATTACTGATCGAGCGCGGCGCGTCGAGCGCCGAACCAACGGGCTTGGCGTTAGTCGGCTCTACCCCGTCGACGCTTCGGCGCGAGCTGGACACGATGCCTACCGTCCCAGCCCCGCAACCTGTCAACAAAGCATGGAAGATGGCAACGGACAGCAGGGAGATGCGTGCACTAGCCCGCAGAGCGTCAGTGAAGGGATACATCAATTGTATTGAACGGGTCGTGTTGATTTTCGAGCGGCAATCTGATCGGCCGCGGATGACGGGCGGAACGGCCCTGCTCCAGTGTCGACCCACTGCGCTTCGAGAGCTCGTGCGACGAGCTCAGCATTCCAGGTCTCCCAATCTAGATGCCTCAACTTAGCGCCCCGCTCGAATATCGGGGATCAGGATTGGGTCGAATCGAGCAGGTTTGAAGCTCGCCCCACTTCCACGAGCTGCGGCCATGATTGTCTAGTCGCCTTCTCCTGCGAGGGGCGAGGCTTCTGTCCATCCTGCGGCGGTCCTCGCATGGCCGAGCCTGCCGTGGAAGCGAACGCCGGCGATGCAGGCTGGCCTGATTGGTCACAAGCTCCGTTTCACGGGCATCTTTGCCTTCCGTGAGGGGCGTCGCATCCTTGTGCTTGCTCGATCGCGCCGTCAGGCGTCGGATGGGGAGCCGAGGAACTCAGATGCGCCGCGTAGTAACAACGGACAAGCGCAGCACCCGCACTCGTCCCTGGCTTGCATCATTTTCAGGATCGGTGCGCTAGCGATGCGTGCTAAGCCTCCTCCCGCAGTGCGGCTTGCGCCGCAGCAAGCCTCGCAACCGGCGCGCAGAAGCTTGATCATCGTGCCGATCAAGTAGGGAATGTTGCAGGCCAGCTCTTCGAAGACGTGCGCAGCCGTGTCGCGATTGCTCTTTGTTTGCTGATGCAACTCGCGCGCGGTGCACACGAGCGGCCCCACCAGGGCATCGGGAACGTGCCGATTGAGAAGAATGAGTTGGGCACTGGTGAAGTTGAATGCCACGAACGGCACGGCGGTCTGCTCAAGAGATATCGCCGCGCCGCGTAGGTCCAGCTGCAGCGATAAAGGGAATGGGTGCCGTAGGGGGGGATCGCCAAATCTTGGCCGATTCCGGAATTCCATGGCAGCCTGGGACCATGGCTCACGAATAGAGACCGGAGACCGGACGGGGTCCTACTCGTCAACTCAAAGCCTCAGCCTAGCCATGAAGATCCAATCACTCAGCGGCGCGGAAGCGTCTTGCGGCATCCCTCGTGAAATGTCGTCCACCAGTATGAGCCCTTCCCTGCATGGCCTCTGCTGCGCCATTGCGGTCCTGGGCCTCGGCTCTGCGGGAGCTCCGGCGTCCTCGGCGACAATTAGATCTCCCCGCTTAACGACAACCCGATTTCCCCGTCACGAGCGGGGTCTCTCCGTCTGATTTACCCTCCTGGACTAGTCAGGAGAGCAGATTTGGCGAGCACCGACCCTCAAGTGAGGAAACTAATGAAAGAGCACAGCACGGAGGTCGTGGAGAGCGAGGTTGGCGCAAGCTGCACATCGGCGTTGACCCTAGCAGCTCGTTGAAAAACAGCGATTCATGTCTCGGCCCCCTCGAAGCGCCTGTCCGCGTTGCCAGAACCTACGAATAGCGCGCAACTATGCGCAGAACCTGGTGCCTTGTCAGTCGATTCGAGGGAACCAATCCATGAATCGCTGTTTATCAACGGGCTGCTCGCGCGAGTTGACGCCGATGGCGACCGCTCAATCACACGGGCTGAGGCGGGGGAGCGGTGGCCGCATTTGGCGAGCATGGACTCGGACCGCGACGGCACCCTCAGCGTTGCGGAGCTGAAAGCCGCGGCAGCAGAGCCATATCCCATCGGCCGTCGTGTCTCCGAAGTCGTGCGGCGCTACGACCACGACGGCGACGGTCGTGTGTCGCGCAGCGAAGCGGGCAGCATGTGGGCGCGGCTCGCGAACACCGATCAGAACAGCGATGGCAGAGTCAGCGCCGCCGAGATGCATGGCACTTGGTCCAGGGGGTTCAAGGCGCGCCGCCCTTTTGATACCGAAGCTGCAATTGGCAAGATCTCGACGGCCGTCGAACGCGGAGTTCTCTCGCCCTCCGAAGGCCGGTCGAAGATCGCGGAGGTTCTTAAGATCTACGCCGAGCGGAAGTCCGCCACACGGAACCGGGGTGGCGGCGATGCGGCGCCAGGTGGGAGTGACTGAGTTCCCACGGCTTGGCAAGAGCACACCGGCCTGGTGGAATCGCAAGAGCCCGTGTGGACTGACCACGCCGCTTAGGATTCTGAGAAGAGATCGCGCGCTAGCTGAACCGCTGCTCCACGGGACTCTTGCATGGATCGCTGGGAGCGAGGCTTTGGCAGGGCATGACACAGTACGGTTTCGAGCACGGCTTCCGTCTGACTCCCTTTGGGCAACATGCCACCGTTCAGTGCGATGTGCGGATCCTCCCAGCCGAGTCTGTTTGCTACGGCTATGATCAGGAGTGTCAGTATCTTTCGACCTCCGCCATGAAGGAACTATCTCCCCACCGACGCCGACTCCTGTTTAGCCTTGGAATCGTGCTGAACTTGACTTCGACAGCAATCGCGATCACTAGCGCGGGGGATTCGATGCCTCATTGGTCCTTGGTGGTCGGCTTCGTGATCGGTTCTACGCTGATCATCCTGAGTCGCGTAGGAGGTGCTACGAAGCGCGGCTCGGGACGCCTGCTCGGTGGGCAACAGCCGCAGTCAGAGAGTGATGAGGCCGAGCCTGGTCCTGTCACGCGCTTCTTCCTCTGACCCGAAGCATGGACACGCCTGCCGCGCGCGGCCATAGTGCCTGAGTGATCTGGCTTGCCCTTCTGCTGGCTCTTCTGCCTTCGTGGTGGTTGATGCGTCTCTTCCTGCGCGAAGACCGATTCCCCGAGCCGAGGCGCGTCGTGATCACGACCTTCTTGCTGGGAATCTTGATCGTGATTCCGATCTTGCCGATTGCGTTCGGTCTCATGGAACTGATTCCTGAAGACGCGCCTACATGGCTGTACGGATTCTTATCGGCCTTTCTAGGCGCTGCGATTCCTGAGGAGAGTCTGAAGTTCTTGGTGTTGACGCTCTATTGCCTTCGACACGAAGCCTTCGACGAGCCCATGGATGGCATCGTCTATGGCGTCACGGCATCACTAGGCTTCGCGACCTTGGAGAACGTGTTGTATGTGAGTCAAGGTGGGGTGACGGTAGCGCTCGCCCGTGCGTTCACTGCCGTTCCGATGCACGCGTTCTGCGGCGTGATCATGGGCTACAATGTCGGGCGCGCGCACCTATCGCAGGGCGCCGAGCGTCGGGCCTGCCTGTGGAAGGCCATCTTGGTTCCGATTGCGATCCATGGCGTCTATGACGCTCCGCTGTTCATGGCGCAGACGAATCCTGACCTTGCGGTGGGCGCTCTTCTTGCCGTAGTCGTTGTTCTGATCTTCGCCTGGCGTCACTCGCGCAAGGTTCATGGGCATTACAAGCGGCTGCAGGCACGCACGATCCGTTGATTGAGGCGGGCGCAGCCGGTCGATGAGTTCGAGTTCCTGAGGCGCCGCGGGGTCGATTTGCAGGAACTGACCGTGGAGGATTTGTCCTGGCTCCGCACCCCCCCGATCGGTGTGGGAACTTTTTCTCGATGAGTCCGCTCCAAGGGAATGGCGGTCACGCTGTAAGGGGTGCCAGGCTGCATCGAGGCAGCGGGGGGCTCGTTCTGGGGAAGGAATGGGTCATTCTGATTCCTCGATGGTTCGAACGCCTGACGCCTGCTTTTTTCACTCACTCAATGGGTGGACTGGCCCAAGGATTCCATGACCGTGATATTTTGAATGGTCATGGTGTCGGGCCTGAAGTCCGCACTGTTGGCATTTTCTCCCGTGCCGTCCCCGGCTCTCACAACTATGAAATTCTCCTTGGCCCATCTCCTGGGCACCTTCGCATTCGCAGCTTCGATTGGCTCGATGGCGACTGCTCAGCTCGCGCCCTTGCCCACAGACTCGGCTATTCGCGATGCTTTCCAAATTAGTGATTGGAGCATTCAGAGCCTCCAAATTCCTTCGGAGTTGACGCACCACGCTAGTGTGTCGGTCGAGATCGAGGGCCGAGAAGTCGAACTCCGCCTGAGTCAGCACAGCTTGCGCGCGCCCGACTTCACGACCTATGTGATCGGTGCCGACGGCATTCCCGTTGCGACGGATGTCGGCGCCGCGCGGACCTTTCGGGGTGTAGTGCCCGAGCTGCAGGATTCGCTTGTCGTCGCTTCGATGTGGAATGATGGGCTGCAGGCAACTATCCGCATCGACGGTTCTGCAAAGTGGTGCATTCAACCACTGACCGAGGTCGATCCCAGTGTCGATTCTGCGCTGCACATAGTCTATTCCTGTGCCGACCTCCTGCCCGCAGAGTGGACAGTCGAGACGATTTCCAGGGGAGTGAAACCCATTGTCGGCGGCGGTTTCTACGGCACAGGTATGAAACTGGCGGAGATCGCATTCGACTCCGATGTTGAGCTCTACGTGTTGAATGGCAGTTCGGTTGCAAGCACGGTGAACGACATCGAGTTGACGCTGAACAGCATGTCCGCGATCTATGAGACGGATTGTCAGCTCACCTATCAGGTCACGGCCATCATCGTGCGCACGGCAGAGCCTGACCCGTACACAGGCCTGACTGGTTTTTCGCTCATCACTGAGTTCGACACCGAAATGACGGGTCCCCTGGCGTTCCTCCATAGAGATGTCGCGCATCTCGTGACAGGCAAGGACATGGGGGTCGGGTATGGCGGTGCCGCTTGGTATGGCGGGACATGCACTCCGGGTGGCGGCCACAGCCTGTCGGTCCCTCACTTCACCTCGAATCTAATCTTTCGCACCGCGGTGGCTACTCAGATGCTGGGTGCGAACTGGGACTGTGGACCCTGTGACAATCAGCCTGGAGCCTGTCGCATCATGTGCTCAGTCTTGGGCAATTGCGCACCAGACATCACTCGTTTCGGTCCCTGGGCTATTGGTCAGATAACGTCAAACCTCGCACTCAGGCCCTGCGTCGACGATCTCGCTTTGCCTCGCAGCGTGCCTTTCCTGGATAGCTTCAGCAATGACATCGATGTGGACAACTGGCCGGTGAGTCAGGGTGCGAGCACCAATCAGAATGGCGTCAATGAGCCGAGTGGGGTGCACTCCCTGAACCTCGCTGCCGCGAGTACCCACGAATACGCCGACGACTTCATTCGGTCCAACTACTTCTTGCTGGGCGCTCAGGCTGGCTTGACGTTCAGCTACTGGACCGAGCACATTGGTGTAGAAGTCGGTGAGGAACTCGTGCTTGAGTTCACCGACGCCACTGGCGCTTGGATCGAGCTGGACCGCGTCACTTCCGATGGAACGCAACAGTCCGCCTATGTTGAGCAGAGCGTGACCATTCCTGCGGCCGCCTATCATGACTTGGTTCAATTCCAGTTCCGCGCGGAGGTCAGCGACTCCACCGATGATTGGTTCATCGACGATGTCAGCATCAGCTCTTCTTGCGCTGCCCCGACGAGCTACTGCACGCCTTCGGGCAACTCCTTCAGCGCATCCGGTGCGCAGATGAGCTTCACGGGTTCCGCGAGCTTGAGTGCGAACGACCTGACACTCGTTTGCAATGACGCGGTACCGACGCAGTTCGGCATCTTCTACTTCGGTCCCAATCAGGTGCAGGCAACCTTCGGAGAAGGCTTCCGTTGCATCGGCGGCTCCACGACACGCATGCCGTTGCAGACGGTCGACGCCTTGGGCGTGGCGAGCCGAGTTATCGATGTGAATGGCCTGCCGGGCGGTGCGACCTTCAGTCCCAGCCAGTCGGTGAATTGGCAGTACTGGTTCAGAGATCCCGCCGGTGGGGGAGCTGGCTTCAACTTGAGTGATGGCCTGAACACAGTTTGGTGCCCCTGATTCTGCTTGAGACTTGCCAGTGACTCACGCGACTCTGCGGGTGGAGTACGGAGCCAGGACAATTCCTCCACGGTTAGGCTGGCCCAGCCCTAACCGTGGAGGAATTGTCCTGATGCTGTAAACGGGCCTCCCAAGTGATCGGAGCTAAGCTCCTCGGGCTCAAAGTCCCATTGGACGAATCCAAGAAACCACTCAGGAGACCCGCATGAAGAAGCTCAACGATCCGGTACG
>JBLFWN010000089.1:0-27321 GCA_047611405.1 Planctomycetota bacterium
CCCCATCACTTGTCCTGCACAACCCGAGCTCGAGGGAGAGATTAGCCCCCACCCCAAGCCCGGCGCAGACTCGATCGGGGCGGCACGCCCCTGAGCCTACGTGCAACAGCGCCCTAGTGAGTCGGAACCTTGTCACCGTGACTATGACGTTCTTCCTCGATCGCTTGCAAACGCTCAACGGTCACATCACCCGTCGGGTAGTCACCGGTGAAGCATGCGTTGCAGAAGGACTTGATATTGGTGTTCCCCGCGTGAGCAGCCTCGTTCATCGCTTCGCGGTCGAGGTACACCAAGTGATCGACATCCAGAGACTGCGCGATTTCATCCACGGACTTGTCTGTCGCGATGAACTCACGCTTCGACGCCATGTCGATCCCGTACGGGCAAGGCGCGACGAGCGGCGGGCTGGTCACGCCGAAGTAGACGGCCTTAGCACCAGCTTTGCGGGCAATCTTCACGATACGGCGCGAAGTATTGCCACGCACGATCGAGTCATCGACAAGCAGCACGCGCTTGCCTTCGAACTCGAGGTTGATCGGGTTCAGCTTGCGCCGGATCGAATTGCTGCGGCTCTTCTGGTTCGGCATGATGAAGGTGCGGCCGATGTAGCGATTCTTGACCAGACCTTCTCGGTACGGAATGTCCAACGCATTCGCCATCGACATCGCGGCATCACGCGAAGAATCGGGGATCGGAATGATCACATCCGGAATCGGCGCGCCGCTGTCGATCCATTGCTTCGCCAAGGCCTGACCGAAACGCACGCGCGTCTTGTAGACGGAAATGTCGTCCAAGAACGAATCGGGCCGCGAGAAGTACACCAATTCGAAGATGCACGGTGTGTGCGGTTTGTCGCCCAGGCGCATGGTCGTGATCTTGCGATCCATGTCGACGAAGACTGCCTCGCCGGCACCAATGTCGAGCGTGCGCTTGTAGCCGTTGACATCCAGCACGACGCTCTCGGAGGCGCAGGCGTAAAAGGTGCCCTCCTCCGTCGTTTTCTCGCCAAAGCAGATGGGCTTGATTCCGTATGGATCGCGGAAGGCCAGCATGCCTGCATCCGGAATGGTCACCACGACGGAGTAGGCTCCCTTAACCGCGGCGAAGACTTCCTTGACGGCATGGAAGACCGACTCGGTGCCGACCTCGGTGCGCCCGCTCAAGTGATCGTTCAATGCCTTAGCAAACACGAACAAGATCACTTCCAGATCGCAGCTCGAGTTCAGTCTGGTTCCGCTGCTCTTGAAGTGCTGCGTGCGCAACTCCTCGAAATTCGTGAGGTTCCCGTTGTGGGCCATCGCGATTCCGATCGGGAAGGTCAGGTGGAATGGCTGCGCATCCTCGTCGCGGCTCGTTCCCACAGTTGGGTAGCGCACGTGACCAACGCCCAAGTTGCCCCGCAGACGCGTCATGTGCTTCTCTTGAAACACCTCGATCACGAGCCCGAAGCCCTTCTTCACATGGAAGGCGTCCGTGAAGGTCGTGATGCCAGCGGCGTCTTGTCCGCGGTGTTGAACCGCCAAGAGCCCTTCGTAGATCTCGGGCGCGACGTCCGTTCCGTCAGGGCCGAAAATACCGATGAATCCACACATGGAGTCGGTTGCAACCCGCGTGAACGGGTGTTTCAGATAGCAAGAGAGGGAGGAGAGTCATGATACTCAGCCGCGGGGCTGGGTCACAGAGCGTCAGCGCTTTCTTGCTGTTCTGGGAGCGCAATAGACACGCGAAGTAGCCTGGCGCGCTGATCCGGACCCAGAGGGTGGCGGAATCACCGGAGCACGCGTCCGCGCCTGACTGCGAAGCCCTATCTCCGGTTACCCCTGAGCCGCGTATACTAGTCTGCTCGTGCAAGTCCCGATGAAGTCCCTCCAGACCCTCGACAAGCTCTTGGGTCGAGTCGCCTGCCTGGTGCTACAGCCACTGCTGTGGATCCAGCGCGCCATGGCGGGCCTACGCTCCCGAAACCGCGCCAAGACTTCGGTCGAGCAGGTATTGCTGATCAAATTCTGGGGCATCGGCAGCCTGCAGCTGCTGACACCCGCCTGCCAGCTGGTTCGGGGCCAAGTGCCGGGCGCACGCCTGACCTTGCTGACGCTGGAGGAAAACGCGGACTTCGCGCGCGGACTGCGCGACCCGCACGACGGATCGCCGGCATTTGACGACATCATGATCCTCGATGTCCAGTCTAATTGGATCGGGCTCCCCTACCGGATCCTGCGCGCGCTGTGGCAGCTGCGCCGACGAGGCTTCGATGCGGTCTATGACTTCGAATTCTTCACGCGCTTCTCGGCCATCGTCTCCTTCGCCAGTGGCGCTCCGGAACGTCATGGCTTCCATGCGCCGGGCATCTGGCGCGGTGGCGTGCACACGCGCCGGGTCCCGTTCAATCGCTACTGGCACGTAGCTCGCAACTTTTCCGCCCTGGCGGGCCAGACGATCGAGCGCGACATTCTGCCGGACGAGCTGTCCCCCTACGGTGTTCTATCTGAGGACGAATGCAGCATCGACGCCGCACTCGCCGGTTGGCTGAAGCAGGGACCGCTGATCGTGGTGAATCCCAATGCCGGCCGTCTCTCGTTGGAACGGCGTTGGCCTATCTCGCGCTTCGCGCGCTTGGCCGAAGACTTGGTCAGCCAGCGCGGGGCCAATGTCGCGTTGATCGGCTCCAATTCAGAGGTCGCGTATACGCGGCAGGCGATCGACATGATCGGCGGATCGAGCCAGGCGCGTGTTCGCTCGTTCGCCGGCACGCTGAGCATGGGCGAGCTCTGCGCTCTGTTACAGAGAGCCGACTTGGTCGTCACGAACGACAGCGGCCCGATGCACATCGCCGCCGCGCTCGGCACGCCGACCATCGGCCTATTCGGGCCAGAGACGCCGTATATGTACCGGCCCCTTGGTGATGTCGCACTCGCGTTGTGGGCACCGCCGATCTGCAGTCCCTGCATCAATGTGCACGACAACAAGGTCGCGACTTGCATGCATGGTCAGCCCGAATGCCTGATGAGGATCAGCGTCGAGCGCGTCTTTGATGCCGCAGGGCGCATGCTCGACAATGGCCGCGTTCCGTGGCGCATTGGAAATCCAGTCGGGCTCGAGGTTCTTGGCTGATGCGGATTCTGCTGCTGAATCCGCCGGGCTGCCGGACCTACATCCGCGACTACTTCTGCTCGAAAACGACCAAGTCGAACTACCTCTTCCACCCGATCGATCTGGTGATCCTGAGTGGAACCTTGGCGGAGGAGCACGATATCAGCGTGCTCGACTGCATGGCGGAGCGACTAGGACCAGAGGCAGCCGAGGAGCGCATTTCGTCGCTCGCCCCCGAAGTCCTGATCAGCCTGGTCGGCTCGGTCTCTTGGGACGAGGATCGTCCGTTCCTGGCTGGGCAAGCAGCCCAAGGCCGGCGCGTGATCGCGATCGGGGATGTGCTGCACGAAAACAGCCTGCAACGACTCGCTGACGAGCCCTGGCTGGAAGCGGCATTGCACGTCTTCTCGAATCGCGACGCGGTGCATTACCTCGCGAACGAACGCGATCAGATTCAGGATATGACCGTGCGCGACGATTCGGGTACGCCGCTACGCATCAGCGATGGACCTGCAGCCAAGCGCCGCGGCAGCTACCGCGTCCCGCGTCCCCGCCACGAGCTGTTCCCGGATCACGGCTACCACTTCTCCTTTGCTCGCAAGCGACGCTTCGCGACGGTGCTAACCGACTACGGATGCCCGTATCCGTGCACCTTCTGCGTGATTGGAACGCTCGGCTTCCAGACGCGGCCGGTGGAGGATGTGCTGGAGGAGATCGACGCCCTGCGCTCACGTGGTGTGACCGAGCTATTCGTGATGGATCAGACCTTTGGCGTCGATCGCCCGCGGGGCCTCGAGCTATGTGCGGCCTTCGAAGAGCGCGGCGACTTGTCCTGGACGGCATTCACGCGCCCCGATCGCGCGACGGAGGAGATGCTGCGCGCAATGCAGCGCGCGGGTTGCCACACGGTGATCATGGGCGTCGAGAGCGCCGACGACGAGCTGCTGGCGACCTATCGAAAAGGCTATCGAGCCAGCGAAGTCGGGGCTGCCTTCCAGCGGGCTCATGCCGCGGGAATGCGTACAGTCGGCACCTTCATCATCGGTTTGCCGGAGGAGACGCAGTCCTCGCTCGAGGCGACGCTCAAACTGGCGATCGAGCTCGAAATGGACTTCATGTCCATCAATGTCGCCGTCCCCCGCTTTGGCACACCCTTCCGCGCACAGGTCATGCAACTCGGACTGGCCAACGCACAGGATTTGGTCATGGATCAAGGCGGCGCGGACGCCTTCTTACCCACGAATACCTTGGATCGAGCGCAGATGCTACGGCTGAAGAAGCGTATGGTGCGGCGCTTCTATCTTCGACCGACCTACCTGCTCCGCCGCCTGGCGGGCATCCGCAGCCTGTACGAACTCCGAGCTCAGGTGCGTGAAGGCGTCGCGTTGTTGTCACGCAATACCCGATGAGCCCTTCCGCCCATGACGCCGACGATGCAGCCCAAATCGGCGGTCGCCTGCGCGGTGTGCTGTTTCTGATTCCAGCCACGGTCTATTTCGTCGGCTTGTCAGTAGTGATGGGCGCGCTGGGTGCCGTGTCGGGCCGCTTCCGGCGCGGTGGCTTTGTGCACTTGGTCCGACCGTGGGGACGCTTCCCACTGTGGCTGTTCGGCGTTCGACTCGAGACCACTGGCTTGGAGCACATCGAGGCGGATGGCCCGAAGCTAATCCTGTTCAATCACGTTAGCCTGCTCGATCTCTTCATCTTGGCAGCACTGTGCCCGCGCAGGCCAATTGTGATGTACAAGAAAGAACTCAGCAGCGTCCCCGGCCTGGGCTGGGCCTTGAGCACCTTGGACATGATTTCGATAGACCGAGCCAATCACGAGCAAGCGCTGGCCAGCTTGCGCTCCGCCGGCGAGCGTTTGCATCAAGAAGGCGCGTCGGTGTTGATGGCACCTGAGGGAACACGGTCGCGCCGCGGAGGACTGCAGCGCTTCAAACTCGGAGCCTTTCACTTAGCGACGACGACAGGCGTTCCGATCGTTCCGATGATCATGCGCGGAGTGGATCGCGTGCTGCCGATGGGATCGTTCATCGTTCGCAGCGGGAGGATCCGGGTCGACTACCTGCCGCCGATCGATCCCACGGGCTGGGAGCTCGAAGAAGTGCGCGAGCACGCCGACGAAATCCGCGAGCAGTTTTTGCAGTACCTACCGCCTGCGCCGGAACCCGAACCGAAGCAGGCAAAGACTGGCTGAGCGGGTCAGCAGCCCGTTGAGGAAGGCTACTTCACGCGTTGAGTTCTGCGGATTGACGTGAAGTAGGAAAGGCTGCCCGCATCCTCAGATGCTATTCGCAAGCCCCCTCAACGCAGTCAAGCTATGCGGAGCACCTGAGGCAAGGCCCCCGAGTGCTCAGGCTGGTTGCTAGGCACCGCGATTCATGAAGCCGCCGCACAAGGTGCGCCACAGGATCTTCACGTCGAGCCACATCGACCAGTTCCGGATATAGAACAAGTCGTACTGCAAACGGCTCTGAATGGACGTATTGCCGCGCAATCCATTGATCTGGGCCCAACCCGTCAAGCCAGCCTTGACCTTGTGGCGCGACATATAGCGCGGGATGTTCTTCTGGAACTCCTCGACGAAGACCGGACGCTCCGGGCGTGGCCCGACCAAACTCATCTCGCCCAGGAACACGTTCACGAGCTGTGGCAATTCGTCGAGACTCGTGCGGCGCAGGAAGCGTCCAAAGCGGGTCGTGTCGGGGCGACCTTCTTGCGACCAGACGGCACCCCGCTTCTCGGCCGATGTGTTCATCGTGCGGAACTTCGTGATGACGAAGGTGCCACCGTCGAGGCCCATGCGCTCTTGCCTGTACAGAATCGGGCGTCCTTGAGTCAGGTACAGCACCGTCGCAATGAACAGCAACACGGGCGAGAAGACGAGGAGCAAAATGCCTGATACGGTCAGGTCGAAGCCGCGTTTGAAGACGCCGCTCCAGCCCGCCATCGGCGAACTATCGACGCCGATCACCGGCAAGCCTTCAAAGTCCTCGACGCTGCCGCGCAACAACGCGTGCCGGTATAGGTCCGACACCAGATTGATGTCGACCAGCGAATCATCGACCTCGGCCAAGATCAGCTCGAGCCGTTGATGCACTTCGGGACCGAGCGACAGAAACAAGTGCTCGACATCGTATTCACGGATCACATCGACGATGCGATTCAAGTCGCCGACAACCGGCAAGCCCGCCACTTCCTTCGGAGCCTGCGTCTCATCGACCGCGACGAAGCCAACGACCTTCATGCCCAGTTCGGGATGCAGCGTGAGGCGTTCGCGAATGTAAGTCGCCAACTCGTCGGTGCCGACGATCAGCACCGCGCGTTGGTGGAGCCCACGCCGACGTGCGAAGCGCAAGGCTTCACGGAACAGCACGCGACTCCCAAGCAAGCCGAGCGTCGACCCGAGCCAGAACCAAGCCAAGAACACGCGTGACAAGTTCAGTTTGAAGGCCAGATAGGCGGCGCTCATCATCCCGAGCGTTACCAGCGTCGAGCCCTTGAACAATAAGACCGCTTCACCCAGATGCGTCCCGCGCCTACGCGGACGGAACCACTGCAGGCTGCGAAAGATGACACCCCAAACCACCGGAACGAACAGCAGCACACGCACGTACTCGCCCATGTCCGGAATGCCGTGAAAGACCGGCACGAAGAGCCCGCTGAAGCGCAACTCGTAAGCCATGAGCCAGCATCCGGCCAGCATCGAGCAGTCCAGCAGGAATTGCAGACTCTCCCAGAACTGTGTTTCCTTACGTAGCATCCGGCCTCATCTTAGCCGTGTCAGGAGCCCAAAGCCCATGTGCCTGAGACGAGATCCGAGTCCCTAGGGGTGATTTGAGGGGATTCACAGGCGGAAACCCTGCTAATCGCGTGCCAATTGCGGCGGAATTTCGATCTCGGGCCCACGTCCGCGGCGACTGCCCGCTGCAGCTTGCCTCAGGGGAGCGGCCCTAGCAGGCCGCCCTAAGAACAGCGGCTCGCGCAATGCCCGGCATCGCAGGCAAATCAGGGTGCATTAGGTCCCTAATGGTTGCTCCACCTCAAAAAACAGGGCATCTGGAGCCGTACTGCAACGCACAACTGCGTTCGAAGACTGGTGCTGCGCGGATCGCTGTTTTGGGGCGGCCTTCTAGCAGCGACCCTGCAACGCCTCGTCGACCAGCGCCCGGAAACGGCGTTTGAATTCTTCGCGATCGAAGGGCTCCGCGTGCGCCACCAAAGCCTCGCGCGGGAAGCTGCCCGCGGGCAAGGCCTCGAATTCGCGCACCGCCCGGACCAAGGACGCGGCTTCCGCTTCATAGAAGAAGACGCCTGTCGGTGCAGGTGCCGGTTCGCCGCTCGCGCGCCGCCGCGTGCGGCCTTCACGCGGGTTGGTTGGCACAACCGTTTCGAGCGATCCGCCAACACCCAAGGCAATCACGGGTCGGCCACTAGCGGCCGCTTCGAGCGCGACGATACCGAAGTCCTCGACCGCGGTGTGAACGATTGCGCGGGCATCACGGTAGGCAGCTTTCAGGCCCTTGTCCGACAGACGACCCGTCAACTCGATATTGGGACCGGCCATATGTCGCAGCTCTTTCAGCAGCGGCCCTTGGCCGACGATCCGCAGGGGCCGGCCCAGCTCGTTGAAGGCACGTACCGCGATCTCGAGCCCTTTGGACTCGACCAAGGCGCTGACCATCAAGTAGGTGTCGCCCGGCGGATCGGAGATGGAGAGTGCGCGCACATCGACCGGAGGCTCGATAACGGTCGCCTTGCGCCGGTAATAGCGCTCGATGCGTTCCGCGACGAAGTTCGAGTTCGCGACGAAGTGATCGACGCGCGCGGAGGCGGTCACATCCCAGGTGCGAAGCCAAGTCAACAAGGGTTGAGCTAGCGCTCCCTTCAAGCCCTTGGGAGGGAAGTAGCGCGGCCACAGATCCCAGATGTAGCGCATCGGCGAGTGCGTGTAGCTGATGTGCACGGCACCCGGGCGCGCAACGACCCCCTTCGCGACGCAGTGGCTGCTGGAAATTACCAAGTCGTAGCCGGTCAGGTCGAGGGTCTCGATCGCCATCGGCATGATCGGCAATGCGTAGCGGTAGTAGCGCTTTACCAGCGGAATCCGATCCAGGAATGAGGTCTGAATCTTACGGTCCGCAATCAGTTTCGAGACCGAGCCCTCGACATACACGAGCGTGAATAGGTCGGCGTCGGGGAAGAGTTCGAAGAATGCCTCCAGCACCTTCTCTCCACCCCGCATACCGGTCAACCAGTCATGAACGATCGCGGTCTTCATCGAGGGCGAGGAAAGATACGGCTGGGCACCGGAAGGTTCAAGCTGCGGAGGACGCGCGGGCCAAGGCCAGGGCGCGCAGAAGTGATGAGATCGAAGGTGGCAGGCATGCGGGATCCAGTATCCTGCGCGCACCACCCAAACCCGAGCCTCGCCATGGATTTCATGCAGCCGTACTCCGTCGAATCCTCTTCTCTTCAATTCTGGACCCACCTGAGTCGATCTGGCCGGCAGGTCCTCGTGCTCGCCGCGCTCTGCATCGGCCCCTCCGCGAGCGCAGCCACGCAAGAGACGACGGCTGCGCGCCGGCCCAAGAACCTGATCCTGATGATCGCTGATGGCTTCGGACCAACCGGCCGAACCATGGCGCGTCAGTTCACGGGTGAGCGCTTAACGCTGGACGGCCTGCTCGTGGGGAGCGCCAGCACGCGTTCGTCCAACAGCCTGGTGACGGACTCCGCCGCAGGCGCGACGGTCTACGCATCGGGTGTGCAGACCTACAACGGTGCGATCGGTGTCAACGCAGTCGGCGCTCCCGTCGCGACCTTGCTCGAAGCCGCGGAGGAGCGCGGCATGCTGACGGGCTTAATCTCGACGGCACGCATGACGCACGCGACACCCGCCTGCTTCGCGGCGCACGTACCTAACCGCATCATGGAGGCGCGCATCGCCGAACAGGAACTCGTGCACGGGATCGAGTTGATGCTGGGCGGCGGACAGCAGTACTTCTTGCCGGTCAGCGACGGCGGGAAGCGCATCGATGGACGCAATTTGTTCGTCGAGGCAACGGATCTTGGATACCAAGTGCTAAAGAACCGCGCGGGCTTCGATGCTCTCGAGCGGCTGCCTGTGATCGGCCTGTTCACGGACAGTCACATGGCGTACGAATTGGATCGTGATCCCGAGCAAGAGCCAAGCATTGCCGAGATGACGGCCAAGGCGATCGAGTTGCTGTCGGCGGGTTCGGAGAAAGGCTTTTTCTTGATGGTCGAAGGCGGCCGCATCGATCACGCCGGACACGCGAACGATCCTGCCGGACACGTACATGACATCTTGGCGTATGACGCGGCGGTTGCTGAAGCGTTGAAGTTCGCCGAAGCAGATCGAGAGACGTTGTTGATCTCGGTCGCCGACCACGAGACCGGCGGACTGGCGCTTGGGCGCAACGAGAACAACACAGGCATCTACACCTGGAAGCCCGATTACGTGCGCAGCATCACAGCTTCGGTCGAAGCCATGACCGCAGGCGTCACAAACGCCGTAGGTCTAAAGGCGGCCATCAAGAAGCACGCCGGCATTGAGTCGTTGACGTCGGCCGAAGAAGGAATGCTGGTCGAGCTCGAGCACCTCAGCGGGAAAGACCTGAGCATGCGAATCGCGCAATTGGCGTCGATCTACATAAGCCAGCGCGCTCTGACCGGCTGGTCGTCTTGGGGGCACACCGCAGTCGATATCGAAGTCTTCGTCCATGGTCCCGGCTCAGATGTCTTTCGCGGCCACCACACTAATTTCGAGATCGGGCGCATGCTTGCCGAACGCATGAGCTTTGACTTAGCGGCGACGAAACCGATCCTGGAAGACAAGCAGTAAGTAAGCCGCCTGGCCCAGGCGGCGCCATTGCACTGCAAACAAGAAGCGACCCCGCAGCGCTAGGCGCAGCAGGGTCGCTCTCTGTCGGAACGTGACCTCCGTGCTCGCACCGGCGTGCAGAAGCACGTGGCGCCGGCATGAATTGGCAGTGGATTCTTCTGACCGGCCTCCCGTTCAGGATTGTTCGTTGGTCAAAGCGAGCTTGGCGCGCAGACGATCGGCGCTCTCGACGCTCGGTTGGTATTCAGCATTGCAGGTCAGCGCCTTCTCGTAACACTCGAGTGCTTCGTCAAACATGTCGAGCATCTCGCGCAGCACACCCAAGTTGTGATAGGCCGCATAGCTTGTGCGTCCCGGCTCGGTCGGACCTCCGCCGAAGTGTTCGCCGTCGAGTTGAAGGCAACGCTGAAAGCCGATCTCGGCCCGCTCGAACTCGTGCGTGTCCATACATAACAACGCGACCGCAAAGCGAGTATCGGGACGATCCAGGAAGGCGCCCTCGATTTGATCCATCAAGTTCAGAGCCTCTCCCGGCCGACCCAGGCTACGCATGCAATAAGAAGTACACTCGAAGAGGTGCGGCACGAACTCGGTGTCGCTCGTCGCTCGCTCGAGTGCTTCGGTGAAGGCTTCTAGCGCCTCTTCGTTACGGCCTTGTAGTCGCAAGCTCATACCCAGGCCATACCAAGACTCGCACGAACTGATCGCGTCATCGTTGGGATCCGGGCCACTCTTGATCAGACACTCGACGGGAGTCGCACTTGCGGTCTTGGCGGGAATAATCAAGTCGAGTGCAAACTCGACCTGCTGGATTGGCTCTCCTGTGAGCTGCGGCCGTTCGCGTCCCTCGAATTGCAATCCTGCGCTGGTCGGCAGGAAGCGCGTGCTGGGCAGCATAAAATCGGCCGCGGTCGAGCGACGCTCTCCGCAAGGGAAGCTCCCCACCGTTCGCCCGTGAAGCTGCAGGAAGCTCCCCAACTCCGCTTTGGGGTCTTCGCCACACAGCTCTTCCTCGGGATCGAGCAGCAGTATCCAGTCCCCCACACACATCGCGAGCGCAGTTTCGAAGGCCGCGGCCGCGTCGCCATTCCAGCGGTGGCTAATCACCAACGCACCATGGGCTTCGGCCACCTCGCGCGTGCGATCTGTCGAACCTAAATCGACAACGCAGATCTCATCGACGGCAGGGGCGGCGGCGGTAAGGCAGCGTTCGAGGGATTCCTCACAATCTCGAGCGACTAGGCAAAGGCTGATCTGAGTCATATCACTCCTTTCGGAGCCATGGCATGAGGGCTTGAGACCCTTCAGGCCGACCTGCCCTTGCTGTTCCGGAGAGGGGAATCGAAGATGGAGATCGCCCCGTGGCCTGGGGCTGCACTCCAGCTGACCAGGACAAACCTAGATCCGACCATGGAAGACGAGACACTTGCCACGCAGCTATTGGATGCCCTCGAGAAAGGCGATCCCGATGCACGAGAGGCGTTGCTAGCGATGGTGTATGACGAGCTGAAGTCCCTCGCTCGGCGCTACATGGCTGGTGAGCGCGCGAGTCACACCTTGCAAGCGACCGCGCTTGTCAACGAGGCCTGGATGCGCTTAATGCCCGTTAAGGAGGGCGCCTCGGCCGAGTCCGAGTCGTGGGAGAGCCGCGGCCACTTCTTGCGCGTCGCCGCAAGTGCGATGCGCAATGTCTTGGTCGACCATGCTCGCTCTCGCACGGCTCAGAAGCGCGGCGACGGTCGCGAGCAAGTGCCGCTGGACCAAATGCTGGCACAGTATGAGGAACGTTCGCTCGACCCGATCGCGATCGATGCTGCGTTGGATAAACTGAACGCGATGGATGAGCAGTTGGCGAAGATCGTCGAGCTGCGCTTTTTCGCCGGCTTGACCATCGCGGAAACCGCCGGAGCCCTGGGCGTCTCGACCCCCACTATTGAGCGCGGATGGCGCGTGGCACGCATGTGGCTGCGAACCGAGATTCCTGGCGTGAATCCGGACGACACGGAATGATTGCTCCGCTGCGTCGTCTAACGCCGCCGGATGGTGTCGCACTGGCGCCGATTGAACGAACGAGAAGACACTTGCCTTGACTGACACCAGACCGAAACGCGCCCTGATCTCGGGCATCACAGGCCAAGACGGCAGCTACCTGGCAGCGCTCCTGCTCGAGAAGGGCTATGAGGTCTTCGGGCTCGTACGCCGCTCGAGCACGCAGCGCCTCGAGCGCCTCGACGACCCCGTTCGCGAGCGAGTCCACATTCTGCCCGGCGACCTGCTCGATCAAACCAGCCTGACGCGCGCCGTGTTGGAAGCCCGGCCGGACGAGATCTACAACCTGGCGGCCCAGTCCTTCGTGCCAACCTCGTGGAGCGAGCCTGTGTTCACCGGCGAAGCCACCGCGCTGGGCGTGACACGTTTCCTAGAAGCGATGCGATCCGCGGCGCCGGAAGCGCGCTTCTATCAAGCGTCGACTTCTGAGATGTTCGGCAAGGCGCCCGCCCCGCAGAGTGAAAAGACGCCCTTTCACCCGCGCAGTCCGTACGGCGTGTCGAAGGTCTACGCCCACTGGGCCACCGTCAACTATCGCGAGTCCTACGACTTATTCGCGGTCAGCGGCATCCTGTTCAACCACGAGTCACCCAAGCGCGGTCACGAGTTCGTCACGCGCAAGATCACGCGCGCCGCGGCACGCATCAAGGTCGGCTTGGACGAGCGCCTCTCGCTCGGCAACCTCGACGCACGCCGCGATTGGGGCTTTGCCGGCGACTATGTCGAAGCCATGTGGTTGATGCTGCAGCAGGACGAGCCCGAGGACTTCGTCATCGCGACGGGCCATACGCACAGCGTCCGTGATTGCTGCGAACTCGCGTTCTCGGCTGCCGGACTCGATTGGCGCGAGTACGTCGACATCGACAAGAGTTTCCTGCGTCCGGCCGAAGTCGACCACTTGGTCGGCGATCCGAGCATGGCGCGTGAGAAGCTTGGCTGGGAAGCCACGACCAGCTTCGAAGAGCTGATTCGGATGATGGTCGCGTCGGACTTATCGGAGGCGAAGCAGGCGTTGGCGCACAGCCAGCTTAGTTTCGACTGAGTGAACGCGGGCGAGTGATGAGCCAAGGCACGACACTTACCGTCGACGCGGTTCCCGAGGCCGTGTACTCACCGCCCCCACCAACTTTGGATCCATAGCCGCTGGCGATTTTTCGGTAGCCGGCGGCGAAGTTGAACGCGCCTCCTCTGACGGAACCGTAGTGCCCGCTGGCCGGATTGTTCTTGCCGGCACTGACTGCTGAATAGACCCCAGTGATCGTGCTGTCCTTCGGACCAACTATGCCGCCGAAGCTCAGGAAATTGTTGCCGTGTCCGAACACTGTATTGTGCGAACCAGTTCGATCACCCCAAGAGGGTTGCCCAACTCGTTGTAGCCAACGACTAAGTTGTCCGTGCTGTTGGTCGTTGCCAAGCCGGGAGTAATGACATCCGAATCAGTGGGATAACCACTCGTCGCACCCAAGCCGTTGACAATCTGCATGTTGATGCCAGAGATCACCAAGGACCCCTTCCGGCTCCGGTGCAAGCTGGTCAGTGACGCCGCCTATTTGGAATCGAGCCAGGGAAGAGCGAGCGCTTAACTGCACTCTCCACTGAGGATCTGCTCGGTCGGACAACTCATTCCTGCGATTCCCCAGGCTCGCATTCGGCTCGAGTCTGCAGCGCTACGTCCGACTTTGTTTTCCCAAACAAGCCGGACGCGAGTGACCCGTTCATGGATTGCTGTCTCCGGATGGGCTGGCGAGGCGCCAAGTCGCGCTGATCGTAGGTTGCGGATCGTGAGTTCTGGTAATGCAGCCAAAGTGTTCGGGCGGGTCCAGAGCATGGCTCGGAGTTTTCCGCCCGACGCTAAGCTATGCTGAGAGTAGTTCGCGCGGCCAGGGGTCCTGGCCGCGCGGAGCACTCGCCGGTCCCAACCGATACAAGAGAGCCTGCTCGCACCTGGCCAGCGCTTCGATGGGACGATTTCGCTCATAGACGACCGCTCATGTCCCTTGTCGATCACTGCCCCAACTGCGAAAAGAAGCTCCGTGTCCCGCACGCCGATCGCGAATTGCACTGCAGGGTCTGCGACGGCGTCCTGGCGCTCAGCCCGAGCGCCCTGCCATCAGTAAGCGAAGACAAGACCTGCGGTGAGTGCGGCGCCAACATCACTGCGGACGCGAGCTTCTGCGAAGACTGTGGCGTATCCCTCGATGGCAACCAAGCAGCTGAAGAGAAGCGCACGGCGCTTGACGAACGTGAAGCTGGCGCGGAGATGCGCAAAGCTCTCAAGACCATCAAAGGCTTGGGCTCGTTCCTGCGCGTGTTGATCGGGCTGCGCATTCTCAACCTAGCAATGGCCGGGCTGGCAGTACTCTTAACGATGAGCTCGATCGGCGAAGGCTGGGTCGAGACTCTTGTCGTATTCGTTGTGCTCGGTCTCGACCTTGGCCTCTTGATGCTCGTGTCTCACCAGTTGACTCGGCGTCCCTTCCCCGCCGCGCTGGGCCTGGCGATCTTCGCGACACTGGTAGCCGTGCTGCGCCTCTTGGGATCCGATCTCGATGCAAAAGGCATGCTCATCGCTGGCCCCATCATCGCGTCCCTCCCGGCCTGCTATTGGTTTGTGACCATGAAGGCCCCCAGGCTGACGCGGCTCTCTGAAGAGTATCCTGACCTCTTCCTGGCTCGTCGCATGCGCGCTGAACACAAAGAGCGCGTCAGCAGGAACGGCTCGATCAGTCGCCGCAGTGACAAACGAATCAAGAGAGATTCGAAGCCGCCCTTTGTGATGCTGGGTGTGCTTGCAGTCTTCGTTGCCTGCGTCATCATCGCCGGCCTGATCAACCGCCCAGGATCGCCGGATACGGCACTGGGAGAAATCGGCCGCGCCTGGAACACGCGCGACTTCGCCGTGATCGAAGCCTACGTGGAAGAGGACAAGCGCGAGACATTTGTGCGCGGCTTGGGCAAAATCGACGAGACGTATGGATGGGCGACGACTGGCCGAAAGCCCGTATCTACGAGTACGAGATCGATGGTGATAACTTGAGAGTCAATTACTCAACCGAGGCTGGGATCCTGCCGTTCCGCATGCCTTGGGAGTCCGAAAAGGCTGGATTCTGTATCAGATGTCGTTCAAGGGCATCAAGAATTGGAAGTGAGTGAGCGGACCCGAGCCCGCTACGACCAGCCATGTTTCAAAAACGGTGCCCTAGTTGTGAATCGCGGATGAAGAGCGGTGCCCGCTTCTGTGTGAAGTGCGGCTATCAGCTTCTCGATCGCCCAGTAAACCAAGCGAGTCGCGCGACGATCGCGATCACTTTGCTGTTCGGCGGCATCCTCATGGTCTTGCTCGCCGGCGCTCTCTTGATGGATGCAGAGGTGCGCACAACGAGCACCTATCTGTCGCAGAGCATCGTCATGACCTCGGCCTTCATGATGTGCGGCCTGCTCGTGCTTCCCCTGCTTGGGCGGGGATCTTGGACGCAAAGCTTAGCCGGGACGTGCAAGCAGCAAGATCTGGCGCTGGGTATAAGCGTCGGTGTCGTTGGCTGGCTCTTGAGCGACTTCTACGTCCTCGCGATGCAGGCCGTGTTCGGCAGCCCCGAGCCGCAAACATCCCTGTTCGAGCCCAGCCTGGCCGCTGTTCTCTTCACCACGGTCGTGCTCCCCTCCATAAGTGAAGAGTGGACCGACCGCGGTATCCTGTGGGTCGCGCTGCGGCGTGTAGCCGGAGTCGGTGTGACGATCTTCTGCACCGCGATGGTGTTCGCCTTCATGCATGGCCTGAATGGCGCGGGGCTGCTCGAGCTGCCGCACCGATTCACGCTGGGCCTAGCACTCGGCTGGTTGCGAATGCACACGAACAGTCTGTGGCCCTGCATCCTCGCGCATGCTTCGCACAACGCACTCGCGGTGTTGATCTAACAGAGAGCGGTCCGCCACCCTCGCTACGCTAATGAGGGCCGCCGATCCAAGCCCGGCAGCCCGCGCAGCTTCACTGCGCCGACAAGTATTCTTCCAAGTACAACGGCAGCATCTTGCGCCACGTCGGCCAGTCATGGTCCCACTCTTCGCCCCACGGCACGACGCGGTTCGGAATATCACGCTCACCCAGAGCTCGCGCGACCTTCCAACTCTCCTCGGGGTCTTCCCAGCGACCTTCACCGTGCGTGATAACGATCGAGCGCTCGCGCAGCTGCTTCAGGTGCGCGCCGTCCTCTTCCAGGTCGGGCAGGAAGTGCAGCGGTGAGGAATCGTACCAATCGCGATTGAGCGAGCCCTCGATGAACTTCTCGAGGCCATAAGTTCCGCTCATGCAAATCGCATGGCTGAACACATCGGGATGCCGGCAAACGGCGGCTAAGGCCTCGAAGGCACCGATCGAGGGACCCGCAGCGATGATTTGGATGTCTTCGGAGTCACAGTCCTTGCGAATGGCCGGGACCAATTCGTTGTAGAGGTAACCATCGAATGCATTCTGCGCCTTGGCGGCGGGAACCGCGTCGTTGCTCTCCTGCAACCAAACCTGTCCAGGCACGGAATCGACGGAGTACAGCTTGATGCGACCCGCCGTAATCAACTCGTCGAGTGCTTCGACCATTAAGAAGCGCTCGCACTCTTCGCAATCGCCGGCGGCGGTCGAGAAGAAGAGCACGGGCGTTCCTACTTCGCCCCAACGGACAATGTTCACTTCACGGTCGAGGCGTTCTGAGTGCCAACTGCTTTTCACACGCGTCATCAGGATTTCTTCTTAGCCTTCTTCCCGGTCTTTGCTGCGACCTTGGCCTTCTTCTTCTTCACGGCCTTCTTCACGGCCTTCTTCACGGCCTTCTTCGCGGGTATCTCGATGGGCTTCTTCGAGAGCTCAGCTGCCGGTTTGCCCTCGTACTCGCGCCACTCGCCGATGCGGTCCCAGAAGTACTGAGCGAACTCTTCCCACTCGTGCTCGGGGAAGAGCGCCTCGACCTTGCGCCTAACGGCGTCGCGTGCACGATCGCTGGCGAAGTAGTCGTAGGCGATCTTGTCCAGGTCGGCCAAGTGCTCCCCGCAGAAGTCTTCGAAGTGCGCAACGTCAAAGTGCGCGCGCGCATGCTTGCCGTACTCCGCGATACGATCGGGGAGATCCAAACCTTTGTCGCGGATCTTATAGAAGGGTTCCCAATCGAGGTTCGTGTGCATCTTGCGCTTCGTGGCGGCACAGAACAGCGCCCAGCGCAACTTCGACAACACGAGCCACGGGAAGTGCACGTTGAGCGATGTGACTTGCGAATCCGGGCACGGGTTCGCGAAGTCGATGGGGTGCCAAATACCGTTCTGGTGCAACATCTCGCACGAGTTGAAGTCCCAGCCGAAGAAGGCGTTGATCGTCAGCGTCGTGTCCTCGAGCATGCGCTGTACTTCAGGGCTGACGAAGTCACGATCGGGCTGATAGCGCTGGTGCAGCGGCGCACCCGGGTCGTAATTGACAATGCGTACCTGCGGACCGACGCCGACGCAGCGCACGAAGCGATCGTGCGGCTCGACGCCCTTCTGCACGTGCATCACGAATTTGCCGCTCTCCTCGTAGGCCTTGCGCAGCTGATCCTCATCATCCGCACGGCTCACGCCGACCCAACCGCCGCCGTCATAGGGCTTCATATACATCGGATAGCCAACGGCCTTACCGATCTCGCCCAAGTCGAACAGCTTTGCGTAGGCGTCAAGGGTCGGCTGCAAGTCGGGGCTCGACTCGTACTCCTTCGGCGGCAACAACCAGGTGTCCGGGATCGGGAAACCCAAGTCCATCATCGCGCAGTAGGAAGATTGCTTCTCCATCGACTGCACCGACCACGGGTTGTTCAGGACGTAGACGCCGTCCATCAACACGGCTTTCTTGATCCACTCGCGGCTCGTCGAATACCAGTGCGTCAGCCGATCGAGCACGACGTCGTACTTCGCAGGCTTCCGCAGCGAAAAGGGCTCGATCGTGACGCGCTCGATCTCGAATCGAACCGTGTCCGATCCTATCGGGATAGACAGATCGAGCTCAGCGGCGAGGTCTTCGAAGCAGAGTGGCCAACACAGATCAGCTCCAAGAGACAGACCTATTTTGCGGGTGACGGATCCCACGAATCGTTCCTCGTGCAGGGCAGCGGTGCGATGCTGCTGGGGGGCGGGGAGGGCTGGCCGAGTGCGGTAGCTGTGGCCAGCGAGGAAGGCCAAGTCTAGCAGGCCACCAGGAAACAGCGATCGACAGGGCAGCCTTCCTCGAAGGTGATCTTTCCAATCGCCGGATGCTTGGCTGGAGGCGGCCGCTGAATCCGAGTCACTCCTCACTGACCATCCAGTTATCGCTGCCACGAGTCCCTGTAATGCGCCCGCCTCACTACGCAATGGTCACGCCCGCGCCGTAGTGGTTTTGTCCGGCGCCCGCAAGCCGTATCCTGGGGCACGCTCCCCTTGACCCTCTGCTCCCCCCATGCCTGACGGTAACGGCCACATCATCACCTCGGACAAGCTGGAAGACTTCCCGTTCGACCAGTACCAGCGGTATCGCCTTGTCGCCGACCTCGCGCGCGGCTTGCGCGGCACTGGCCCGCCTCTGCACATCCTCGATGTCGGCGGACGCACCGGGGTGTTGCGGCGCTTCCTGCCTGAAATGAAGGTCAGCCTGGTTGATCTCGAGGAATCTGACGAGCCCGGTCTGGTGCTCGCGACCGGCGACCAGCTGCCGTACAAAGACCAGTCCTTCGACTTGGTTTGCGCCTGTGACACTTTGGAGCATATTCCGGTCGCGGCGCGTGAGGCCTTTGTTTCGGAGTGCTGGCGCGTGTCCAAACAGCACGTAATTCTGGCCGGCCCTTATGAGCATCCCCGTGTAGATGAAGCCGAAGAGATCCTGCTGCGCTTTCTGCAGGACAAGCTGGGCCAGAAGCACCGCTATCTATCGGAGCATCGCGAGAACGGCTTACCGGTCCTCGATCAGACCGAGGCGCAGTTTCGCAGCATGGGCGCGGGACAAACGACGGCGATCGGACATGGCGAACTGGATCGCTGGTTGGCGTTGATGCCGATCGCGCTCTACCTCGATCATGATCCGCCGCTGCGCAAGCTGGCTACACGCCTGCACCGCTTCTACAACTCGGCGCTCTACGCCGGCGATCGCCCGACGCGTCCCGATCAAGATGTCTATCGCCACGCGTTGATCGCTAGTCGATCAGAGACGAAGCTCCCGACCGCAGATGAACTTTTTGGCCCGCCTGGTGTCCCGGCGGGCACGCTCGAGCCCTTCCGCGAGCTGGTCGACAACATGCTCGCCTTCGACATCCAAAAGGATGCAGTCGAATCCGAGCGCGAGCGTTTGCACGAAGTCTGCAGCGATCTCGAAAAGGATCTGAACGAGCACAAGGAAAGCATCGAGACAGTCACGGAGGACTTGGACGGGCACAAGGGCCTGGTCAGTCACTACGAGACGATCAATGCCGCGCTCGAAGTCGACCTGACGGAACACGCTGAGTCCCTGAAGGCCATGAAAGCCGACATGAAGCAGCACCTGATAGAGCAAGAGGCTAGCCTGGCAGAGCTCAGCGAGGACTTGGAAGGTCACAAGGGTGTGCTAGCGCATTTGGAGACGGTCAGGGACGCGCTCGACAAGGATCTCACGGAACACAAAGGCAGCCTGGCCGACTTCAAGCTGGAGTTCGAAGCACGCGGCGCAGTCCTGGAGGAGATCCGCGTCGAGCTGGCAGACGAACAAGAGCAGTCAAGCAAGGTGCAAACCGAGCTGGCCGCCGCACTGGAGCGCGGAGAAGTCGCGGCGCGCGACCTGATCGCGAAGGACGAGCTGATCACCCATATGCGCGCCGAGATGCGCAGCCGGGTCAAGAACATGAAGCGCGCGCTCGCGTTGAAGAAGCCTGAGGTTTGAGGGGCTGAGCCTGCGAGTCGCAAGCTTCCGTATCGCATCATCTCTTGCTTCGTTTCGAGGTCAAGACGCGTAGCACTCGTAGCAGTTCCTTAGCACTCGCGGGCACGTGGCCTGTTGAACGAGTGAGCACGAAGTAATCGAACGACGGCAACTCGGGAATCGGTAGCGCGAGAGTCCCTGCGGGTGATTGGCAATAGCCGTTCACAATTGCGACGCCCATGCCGAACGATGCGTAGAGCATCATCAGTTCTTAAGCACTGGCTTCGACCGCGACCTCGAGAGTCTTTCCGAGCTTACGCATGCTCAGCACGACGGCCTTGCGATGCGGCCAATCGGGCGGCGACAGAATCAGCTTGTGCAAAGAGAGTGCAGCGAGGCCAATACGACTCTTGGATGCGATTGGGTGAGTGACTTGAACGATTGTCACTTGGCCCACGCGGCGGAAGAGGTGCGCATCTAGACCCTTGGGAATCAGATCAAGCGGTGCGATGCCGATGTGCGCACGACCGGATAGCACGGACTCAGCGATGAAGCTCTCGAGCCAGTCAACTTGCATGGGCCGGCTATGACTCACACGAATAGTCGGCAGAAAGGGAGTAGCCTTGGATTAGTTAGTCTTCACTCGATTGGCAACCGACCGCTCCACTTGGGGAGTAGCGTCACCGCAGCCGCTTGGAAGTCGGGCTATTCAAGCGGGTGCTCGAGCGGGACGGGGAGGACTCTCAATGGCTCGAGCTAGACAAGCTGGCCACGTCGCCAGCCAGGCAACGTCGGACTAGCAGGCATTGCCTCCAATGCTCGCCCCACATGAATTTCTTGTCCGCACTCATCGGCAGTGCCTCTCCAGGCACATGGCGTTCTCTCCCCTGCAGGATCTCTTCGGCCCTGGGATCGCAGACTTGAAGTCGCGGATCGATGCAGCGAGGCAACTCTAATTCCGAGCTCAGTCACGCGCTTGTACTCGGGGCAGTTGCGCGACAGCGACAATAAGAGCACGAGCGGGTGCGTATGCTTCGGATCAGGAACTGGCTGGGGAGATGAATCCCGGGTGAGCCGTGCAGACGAGCCACCCATGTGCCTTCGAGGAAGCATTGGAACCGATAACACCTATCCTGACGGATCATTATAGGATATTGCACTACGCAGGAGCCTCCTCCCCCCCCCTCAAACGATCCTGCATCCTCCTTCAATCCTGCCATGCTCCATTCACGTACTCTCTGGATAGCGTGCCTCGTGCCCATCCTCAGTTCGCCGCTTTTCGCCCAGAACACGGCTGACGATTGCGGTCGCGCACCGGCGATCACCGACGGGGTTCATCCCTTTTCGACGCGCCGCGCGACGACGAGCGGAGTCGAGCCAACTGGCGGAATGTGCGACGACTACGGTCAAGCTGTCTCCACGACGATCCACAACGATGTTTGGTTCGAGTTCGTCCCACAGCACAGCGACGACTACACCTTCAGCACCTGCAAGGACGCAGACTATGACAGCAAGATCGCGGTTTACGTGGGCAGCTGCGGATCGCTGGTTGCGCTAGGGTGCAACGATGATGGGGTTCAATGCGTAGACGCCTCGAGCTCCGTGGTTTTGGGCGGCCTGGTCAGAGGCTTGACGTACTTCATCCAAGTCGGTGGATCGACACCGAGCAGTGTAGGTTCAGGCAACTTGACGGTTGCGGCCGGAAGCCTGGCCTTCCTGGGCCTTGGAACCGGACCAGACATTGCGGTCTCCGGCGTGGGCAACAACGACTGGAGAAACTTTGGCACGGCCAATGGAATCCGCGCGTACTCGTGGGCGACGACATCGTGCAACGTTGGCGATGAAGTCGTGAACTGGTACTCCGGGATCGGCAATGATCATCCGCTGATCGCCCAGAATATGTACCGAGTCCAGGATGGGCGCATCGAGATGTTGGGGTACAGCTTCTTGAAGCATGGCTTCTGCGCGATCAATGAGAACTCGTGCGGCAGCTGCCAGAACACATCCTGCGATACGCTCGGGCTGGGATGCGCTGACACCTATAGCTCGGGTCTGAACGATGGCAGCGGTGGTGCGTCCAAGCGTTCCGTCAACGCGACCTTGGGTACCTACTCAGGAAATCCCGGGCCAGTGGGTGACCCCGGGACGATCAATGGCCGTCTGCAGGTGATTGAGACTGAACTGACAGGGACGCTGATTGCCGAAACTCAGTATGTATCCGAGCATGACCACAGCAACGGTCTTGCGCGCAACAACGCATCTTGGCGTCAAGTCGCCGTCGCTGATGGTGGAGACCTGTCCGGCAGCGGCCCGGTCAACATGTTTGATCCGGGCATATTTGCTTGGCAGGCCCTCAGCGGAGCGACAATCAACGAAGTCGTCAATGTCGACGAGGGTGGAGCTGGCGTGAACGGCTATTACTTCCTCGGCTTCCAGGTCACTGACCTGGGTGGCGGGCAGTGGCGCTACGAGTACGCGCTGGCGAACTTCAATTCGGATCGCTCTGCCCGCAGCTTCGAGCTGCCGGTGCCTGCAAGCACAACCCTATCAAACGTCTTCTTCCGCGACATTGATCACCACAGTGGAGATCCTTATAGCGACGTGGACTGGAGCTTCTCGAACTCAGGCGGCGTCATGCGTTGGGAGACGGAGACCTACGGCCAGAATCCGGACGCAAACGCACTACGCTGGGGCACGCTATACAACTTCGGGTTCACGGCCAACGGCGCTCCCGAGGCAGCAGTCGCAGCGATTGGGCTCTTCAAACCGGGGACCGGTTCCTCGCTCAGCTCGAGCATCGATGGACCCGGGGCCGGCAGCCTGATCGACTGCAACAACAACGGCATCTCTGATCTCGACGACATTTTGAATGGCACGAGTTTGGACTGCAACAACAACTCGACGCCGGACGAGTGCGAGAGCGATTGCGACTTGGATGGCGTCCCTGACGACTGCGAGGCCGACTGCAACGGCAACGGCACGCCCGATGAGTGTGAAGCCTTCACCGATTGCAATGCCAACGGGATTCCCGATGACTGCGAAGCCGACTGTGACAGCGACGGTATTCCGGATGCATGTGAATCTGACTGCGATGCGGACGGAATCCCCGACGACTGTGAGGCCGATTGCAATTCCAATGGCACTCCGGACGATTGCGAGTCCTTCACCGATTGCAATGGCAATGGCATCCCTGATGAGTGTGATGCGGACTGCGACGGTGACGGGCTTCCCGACGACTGTGAGGTCGACTGCAACAACAATGGCACTCCGGACGATTGCGAGAGCTTTACCGACTGCAATGGCAACGGGATCCCTGACGACTGTGATGCCGACTGCAACGCAGATGGCATTCCGGATGACTGTGAAGCCGATTGCAATGGCAACGGCCTAGCTGATGTGTGCGAAGGCCTTCCCGACTGCAACGCAGATGGCATCCCCGATGAGTGCGAGCCGGACTGCGACAGTGACGGCACGCCGGATTCGTGCGAGGTCGATTGCGATGGCAATGGAACGCCTGATGAGTGCGAGAGCATCGCCGATTGCAACGGAAATGGAATTCCTGACGGCTGTGACATCAGCTCAGGCCTGAGCCAGGATTGCAATGGAAACTCCATCCCCGATGAGTGCGACCTGGACACGAACGGTAATGGTATCCCTGATGACTGTGAATCCGTTGATGCGTTGGCCTCGAGCGACACGAGCATTCGCGGCACCTTCAGCGGTAGCTTCCTGGCTACCCATGCAGGTGACTATTCCTACGAGGCCATCACAGAGGAAGCAAGCAATGGCAACCCTGCGAAGCGTCGCAGCATGCTCGAGCATATCTGGACCTTCAATGTAGCCGCGGGGACGAGCGTGGACTTCCATGTCCGAGCCCATCACACGGCAAACAGCGAAGGCGACAACTTCACCTTAGCCTGGTCACCCGACAACAGCACCTACACGGACCTGATCTTGGTCTCGAAGACGACTGATGATGGTAGCTACCAATCCGCCGGAATCCCGGCTTCCGCGAGTGGCACCATTTACATCCGGGTTGTGGACAACGATCAAAGTCAAGACAACTCCGCCCTCGATACGGTCTTCATCGATCACATGTTCGTGCGGACATCGCTGACTCCTCAGCTTCCCGCCGCACCGAGTGATCTAGCTGCAACGACGATCTCCCAGAGTCAGATTTCTATCTCTTGGGTCGATAGCTCTGGCAACGAAGACAACTTCGAGCTCGAGAGTTCGATCGACGGCATCAGCTTCAGTTTGCTAGCGACACTTGCAGCCGGAACCACTTCCTACTTCGACACAGGACTCGCCTCTTCGACTACCTATTGGTATCGAGTGCGAGCCGTCAATTCCGTAGGCAGCTCCGCTTACTCGAACGCAGACTCCGACACGACCCTTAGTCCGGGCGCATCTGACGCCAGCGCCAACGGCGAAGTTTCAATTGATGGTTCGGTGCGGTCGGGCTCTTACCTCGACACGAAGGCCGCCGACGGCTCTTACGAAGAGATTCGCGAGGATCGAACCGGTGGGCCGCCCTCGAACCGAGTCAGCTTCATGGAGCATCGGTGGACCTTCGACGTAGCCTCGGGCAGCTCAATAGATCTCCAGGTCCGTGCCCACCATTCGTCCAACCCGGAAGGAGATGACTTCGTCTTCGCCTGGTCGACTGATGGCACGACATTCACAGATGTATTGACAGTGACCAAGACCGCCGATGACGATGTCTCCCAAGTTGCCTCCCTACCTGCCACGGTCAGCGGCACAGTCTGGATTCGGGCGATGGATACCGATCGCATGACCGGCAACGGCCAACAGGACACGCTCTTCGTGGACAGCATCATAATCCGCACCCAGTGAGTCTAGTTGGGGTCAAGCTCTTGCAAGCTTGCCCAGCCAGTACAGTCAAAGGGCGGAGGGCGATTGTCGCCTTCCGCCCTACTCATTTGATCTCGGAGTCTGGGCGTGCGTACTCTCCGCTTCTCCGCCGGAGCATGACTAAGGCGGCGAGCAAGCGGCCTGAAACAAGGGAACCGCCCACCTTTGCGCCCTAGGAAGCGAGTTGTGCGGTTCTCACTTGTGTGGACGCATCGGCTTCGCGATCTGCATGCGCGGCTAGAGCGCGCGCTCGGCACACCGCGGCCGGTCAGCGCTTGTCTTGTTCGAAGCGCTGTTCCCAGCGCTCTTCGATCTTGGCAATCGCCTGAGGTGTGAGCACCAAAGTGAAGGACTGCGCCGTGTCGGATTCTGTGATGTTTCAGTCTTCGGTGATCTTGCCTGACCAGGCCGAACGGCTTTCCACATCCTTGAGAAACAGGCTGGGTGCATAGGCACCTGCTTGCCCGACCAGCAAACGGCCTGCGCCGTGCTCGTCCAAATCGCTATTCCGCACCGGCGGCCTTGGCTGGTCTGTCCGGGCACTTCGCCCAAGGCTCAGACGCACCGAGCTTGCGCTTGGAAGTTTGTCCAGACCAGGTACCTGAACAAAGACCTCGTGCATTGGCTTGAGCGTGTATTCATGGCTATCTCCGACATTGCGCGCGATGTGCCGTCGGTAGCCGGTTACGTCGACGATGAGCTCTTCGATCGGACCTATACGAACGATCCTGATACTTCCATCCCAGTCCGGGGCAGGTAAGCGGCTGTAGCGTTCTTCGCCCGCGTAGAGGACCCATCCTCTCACGACCCGAGTGGAATACTTTCTTGGAGCTGGAAGCTGTCGCTTGAGGGTCGTCGGCTCACGCTTCTGGCGAGGATTGAACAAGCCGTGCTCGCGTGGGAGAAGTTCAACGGTCGTAACAGACAGCTGCTCGCGCAGGTCTATCTCGCCCAAGTCCGCCCGCTTGCCCGATCGAAGGTCGACTTCACACTCATAGAAAGTGAACGATGGATGAGTGCAAAACAGGGTCAGGACGTGCTCGCCTTCCTCGAGATCGTCGTAGCTGAAGCTGCCGTCGCTTCCAAATCCCCGAGTCTCATTGCTCTTGACCCCCTATGGGTCAATGCGGAGGCTGATACCCTGGGTCCGTACACTCTCGCCAAATACAAAGCGTCCGCTGAGTGCTGCACTTGCCTTGCAGTGCAGCTCGAGAGTTCTGGCTCCAAGCTCCACCCGAAAGGTGGACCTTCGCGGAAGTCCGTCGGCCGACGGGCGTAGCTGGAGCCAACGAATGTCTTCGCTAACAAAGCCCCTTATGACGAAGTGGCCTTGATCGTCCGTGATGCAGGCTAGGTAGGGCAGGAGGAAGTACGCTCGACGCCCTCCGAAGTTGGCGTGAAGGCATGGACATCCAGGTGCGCGCCCGCGACGGGTTCACCGGAATCCAAGAAGACGTGTCCACCGACAAGCACCGGTGGTTCCTGAAGAAGTAAGGAGCCGACATCCCGCTCTCCATAACTTGGAATCATCGTCCAGTGAATGCGCCCGGCTCGACCCGTGCCTGATTCGCGCACGGTCAAGTCATAGCCGTGCGCCTCCTTGTGCATAGCTGGGCTGATCATCTTCGCTATGAAGCGCCCGCTTCGATCGACCTCGAGCTTCGTCTGCCTGGACTGAATTTCCCAGGGCGTGCGCGTGTCGATGTAGGCAATCAATCTGCCCACGTCTGCGGGCGGCGGATTCAGTGTTCCAATCAGAGTGACCGATCGTTCGTCTTGAGTCGCTGCGAGCGAGGACGCGATGAGCACTGCAAGCTCAATAAGCATGTGTGTTCCTCCGTGAGGACTGTAGCAGCTTGGGAGAGGCCGACTTGTAACGAGGATGAAACGCCTAGCACGGGCGTGGTACGCCAAACGCAGTCGTTCCCTTTGCCCCTAACGGAACACAGATCCGTTTCTTGGCTGCTGGTCATACATTGAGCAATACGGCGTCGCACACCTTGTTGCCGCGCCGTATTGCCGATTCACGTGAGCAGCTCGGATCGGGTAGAACGGGTGCGCCTCGGTACACCTGAACAGTTCTAGACGAAACATGATCTTAACCCGCGCCATTTCGCTCAGCCTGGCCTTGCTCTCGTGTATGGGTATCTCACACGGCAGGCAACACGCCGATGCTTTGCCAACGGATACTATGCGGCCGAATATCCTCTGGATCTATGTCGAGGATACGAACGACTGGATGTCGTGCTACGGCGATGAATTGATCGAGACGCCGCACATCGACGCACTCGCGGCGACGGGTACACGTTTCACGCGCTGCTACATGCCGGCCGGCGTGTGCAGTCCAACGCGTTCCGCAATCATCACCGGGATGCACCAGACAACGATCGGCGCGCACCAGCACTACAGCTCCTTCGAGACGTGGCGCGGCATCACGATGGATGAATGGGATCCGAATTACCTCGGAGTGCGGACGATTCCGGAGATCATGCGGCTCGCGCGCTACTTCACATTTAACAACGGCAAGCTGCACTACAACTTCGTCTATGACGTGGACCAG
>JBLFWN010000090.1:0-27225 GCA_047611405.1 Planctomycetota bacterium
GGAGCTTTCTTCCCCAAAACAAAGGTTGCCTGTCCGTGCTCGCGGCGTCGCTTCTCTCGCTCGGCGAGGAAGGCGTCCATGGAGTCATCCCCTAGCATGCGCTCGATCTCGCCGATCGCGCTCGCCAGCTCCGCCTCATCGACCATCGCCCAGCTGGAATCGCCGTCGCGCCACTCGCTGCGCAGCGGCCCGCGCGGATCGAGGTATGTGTCGCCTTGCAACACCTCGTCGAGGGGCACTAGACGGCCACCCGGGTTCAGGCCGGCATCGCTCATGCTTGTAATCAAGTCCTCAATCGGAATGTAGCGATCGAGCGCACGCTCGATTGCCTTCGGGATCAGCGCTGAGTACCAGTACCCCTGTCTGTACTGTGCCGCTGAAGAGGTCTGAACAATGAGAGTTCCACCCGGTGCAAGCACCCGTGCACACTCAGCGATCGCGCGCCGCGTTGCAGAAAAGTTCGCGTCAGAACCATCATCAAGGTGATGCAAGACGAAGTTCACAAGCACACCATCGCACGAGCCGCTCTCGATGGGCAGCTCGACAATGGAGCCCTCTTGAAGTCGCACATCGGCCCTGCCCGACATCTTTGCTTGGGCAGCCCCCAGCATGCCAGGATTCAGCTCTACGCCCTCGAGCATCTTCACCTTGCCAGCGAGCGCGGCGACATAGTTGCCCGTCCCGCAGCCAGCGTCCAGAACGACCTGCTCAGCGAGCGGCCGAGAACCGCAGACCAAAGTACCGAGGATCAACTCCATGCCGACCGGCCGACGCGTCAGGTCGTAGTTATTACTGGTGCTCGTGTAGTTCTCGAATTTTGACATGGCGGAGTAGCTTCCAGGTTGGCGACGGGAGGGCAGCGGAGCCTATCAGCAATGCAGTCCGTGGCTTGATCCGCTTCGCATCTGCGACAAAACGCCTCAATTGCTGGCCAGCGCAACGTGCTCTTGTGCATCCCCTGCTCCCGTCGTCTCGGCTGCGCGTTGAGGGCCCAATCTGATTGGACCGGATCAATAATCGACGGAATCACTGGTAATCCAGCGCTTGCTGGATGGAGAGCTGGCGGCTCGCGCGTGCTTGCTCAACCGGATGGTCTGCCTCCGGCGGCTCGTGAATGTGGTGCCTAGAATTGATTGAGCAACTCTCCAGCGGAGATGTCCGCTTGGGCATTAATTCATTGCCTGTAGCCAACAGACAGCGAGATGCTCCTGCGGCCCCCCTTCCATTATCGGGTGCACGGACGCTAGAGCTTCTGTCAACCCAGGGCGTTTTCCACACCACCAACGTGTGTCTTCACGCACATAAACTTCGACGCAACCGTCATCGTCGGTTCCCCAATCGTTCGTCGCCGGCCCGCTTGGCACGCAAGGAATCACGATGTTCATCTGCATGAACGCGTGCGGTTCGTCGGCGAAGTCTTTGTCTGCAAGCATGTGCTCTCCCTTAGTACTTGAACGCCAACGTAGAGCCCACAGTCAGACGGGCAACTCACAAGAAAGCTGCCATCCGCGAGGTGAGAATAAGGGCACTCGAGCAGGTCTGAGAAGTCTCTACTGGGATGCTCGATTGCAGCCTGACTGACTGCTCATGCGCAAGCCGAGCAGAAGTCAAGTATCCGGGGTCATGCGGAGTGACGCTCCCTGCCCCAATTCTTCAGCAGCCAAGTACGGCACGAGCGAAGTCCCCCCGTGGAAGTCATCTATTGAAGAGGAAGTCATCTATTGAAGAGATTGCGAAAGATGTGTTCTTCAAACCCAAGGCAACCGCGCTTCCTCCGTTTTCAGGTAGTGAGTGACCCGCGAGATGACCGGGAGTTGGGGACAAGAGTTGGTTGTAGTGCGGTACTGAACGGCCCTGAGAGTTCGGCAGGGAGCGCCAACCCGTATCGCTCTTGAACGGACACTGAACAGAAGAGTCGAGAGTGGCAGCCATTTCAGTCCTGAGTCTGTATCCTCATGCTTGATGTACAGCCCCCTGCTATTGGCATCCGGTTTGCTCTCCCTAACAGTTAACTTCGTCTTAGGAACCGGGGTTGCTGTTGGTCAGGCAACACCCCAGATCACACTGCGAGACATCGTTCCATTCGAGCGCCAGATGAGGCTCGGCAACTCGTACATGTCGCGGGCTCAATGGAATACGGTTCTCGACTATCAGCCACTCGTGTTCTTCATCGAAGGCGCAGAGAGCCAGCACGAGCAGGAGGCGAAGGAGGTTGCAGCGTTGTTAGGACCATGGGCCGCCAAACTCTCAACGATCTTGGAGCAGGACTACATTTCGACACTGCAGCTGAGTCGGCGACCCGAGCTTCCGTTCACCCCGATCTTCGTGGCCGCGAACGAGCGCATCTTTCTCAATGTGGAGCGAACCGGCGTCGGCACGGGACGAGCCGCGGATCGGGGTGTCACCGTGTTTGAGGATCTCTCGGTAGTCGCGACCTATCAACAAGCAATCACACCTGACTGGTCTGCCGCGCAAGCAAGATTTCCGGTGCTGCGAGCACTGGCGCGCGAGATTCTGCGGCAACACACTCCGAATGGGATGCGACCGCGGGAGTCGTGGCTTCTTGACGGGCTCGCCAGTTGGCATGCCGCCCACACCAGTGACGATCCGAATGAACTCGAGCACCCGCAGCTGAACTCTTCTGCCCTCAAGTGGCTGAAGATGCTCGCGTTGAACGAGACGCAATGGTCTGCATTTCAAATGCCTATCGGCGAATTCAGGAGCGTGCGCGACGATCGCCAGCTGTTACGGATGCTGCGTGGTCGCGCGCGTGCAGCGGATGTCATCACACCTAGTCCTGAGCAATGCCGTGAAATCTATGCTCATCTGAGCGATGTCTGGGTTGCCTTCCTGCTCACCGCTGAGCGGCGACGTTACGCAGCGGGAGTCCGCAACTATCTGGACATAACGCTGAGGGGCGAGGGCAGCGAACAGGCTCTCGTCGAGTGTGTGGGGTGCTCATTCGATGAACTCGATGACGCCTACCAGCGTTGGACATCCCAGATGGTCGGGAGAAGGCCGCGGCCCAAGAGTACGAAGCCGACTTTCAGCCTGAAGGACTATGTAACTCCAGACGTGGCCTGGATTCCACAGAGTACCGATGGGTGGTTGGCCCTCGCGCTCGGGATCGCTCGACGTGGCGACTACGAAGGTGCTATCGATCGCTTGGAGGCAGCCTTTGTTGAATTAGGCCCCGGGCCCGGACGCATACGCGTCGAGCGAGAACGTGAGCGCCTGATCGTGTTGGCCGAAACGCGCGACGAAGTCTTGAATTCCCTCGTGGGTAATCCCAAGCGTCGTTTGCGGATTCAGTTGAAGGATGCACGCTTCACCAGCACAGTTGTCGGGCTCGCTGATGGCGTGCTTCGACTCGGAAACAACAAGGCTGGAGTTGATCAGCTCGACATTCTCGCTATCCCTCCGGCAGAGCTCGCGCGCAACCTCGGCTCTTCTTCGGAGAACAAGCGAGCCGATTGGGCTCGTGCCTATACACGTCTTCTCGCAGGCGACCCCAATTGGAAGCGCGGCATCGACCCCACCACTGCTGGACTCTCCGAGCTGACGACTGAAACGAAGGTCAATTGGTTCGAGCTTTTGAAGGCTTCCGAAGTGTGCGGGCGACTCGACCGATTGGCCAGCCTCGCACAACCCACCGATATTGGCACCGCCGAGCCGATCTTGAAATTCATGCGCGAACTGCTTGCGCGATACGCGAATGACCCCGCTGTCAACACTCGTAAGGAAGCGCTCGCTCGACTCTCCGCCTCAGCATTCAGCGCCCTCTATAGCGACCAGGATTCCAGCAAGCTCTTTCATGGCTCGTTTGAAGATAGAGAGGGCGGTCGCATTCGCGTCCAGTATGAGTTCGATGACCCCGCCGAATTAAAGGACTGGACGGCCGACACCGGGTATCTCTACAAACGCCGCATCAAGCTTGGAGCCTCGATCCAGAGCCGGATGAACGCCGACTGGAGTCTGAAAGAGGGGCGACTCGAGAGCCTCGGTGGCGTGTGTTTACGTCACGTCGCCGCATGGCGTGGCCCGCTCACGGTTCGGTACGAACTGGTGTTTGGCGAAGGGAGTGTCGGGCAGCCGGATTCGAGTCAGGTCGTGCTGGGTCTGTGCGACAACGGTCAAGGCAATTGGGTCGGTGCCATCGACAACCATGCACTAGCGACCCATAAGCTTACGGGCCAAAGCGCCAGCGCGCGCGCAAAGACCAAGCCGCGCGCAATCGAGCCCGGACGGGTATATCAGCTAGAGCTCGTTCATGACGGTCGAGCGGGAGTGACGCTGTGGGTCGACGGCGAGCGCGTGTGCAACATCGCCAGCGCTAAGCGCATCGAGGGCAGCATCTTCCTGTGGGTGCAGTGCTCAACAACCGTCGCGGTAGAACGCATAGAGATCGAGGGCCATCTCAGTGATTCTGTTAGCGAGCCAGCTCGAGACTCTTGGGTTCGTGCGCAGCTCAACGAACTAGGGCTCGAGCATCCCTAGCAAGCCAATGCTCCTGCACGAGATCACCCACCGTCACGCGCAATTAATCCAGAGCGGACGCGTGCTAGAGGCGACTGAGTGCAATCCGATTCCCGCGCCCTATCAGATGAAGACGATCAGTGTCATCAGCGCGAGCATCGCTAACTGATTCGGTGGCCCCATCGGATACGTTCGCGAAGAGTGGATCTATGATCACAGCGAGTATTCTCTACTCTTAGAGGATGTTCCGCGCCCTAACGATTTGCTGTCTCGCCCTGCTTCCCGTTGCTTCGCAGGAAAATGCCTCGCATCTCAAGACCCTGCAGCAAGATGAGGCTACAGCAATCCTCGACTTCACCCACCGTCACGCTGACGGCACCCAACTCGTAGGGGGCTCCGGGCACCATCTAGTTTCCGACTCGGACGGTCCTAGCCGATGGAGCTTCGAGCATGGCGTGCTGACTGCGTCACCTGCGTGGGACAGCCTTCTCACTCCCAAGTCCTACCAGGACTTTCGGATGCACATTGAGTTCAACATCAACTCGGCGACGAACGATAATCGCGAGGCTAACGGAAATTCCGGCGTCTATATTCAGCAGCGATATGAAGTGCAGATCCTGGACTCGAACGGCATCTCGATCGACGCCTATCAGAAGTTCGATTGTGGCAGCCTCTATCGCTTCAAAAAGCCGGACCGCTTAGCTTGCCGGCCGGCTGGGTCGTGGCAGAGCTTCGACATCGTGTTCCGTGCTGCACGCTTCGACGCGCAGGACAAGGTCGAGAATGCTCGCATCACGGTATTCCAGAATGATCAGTTGATTCATAACGATGTCGCTCTCACGCAGAAGACTGGGGCCGGGCAAGCAGAGGGGCCCGACGCTCGACCGATCAAGCTGCAGGGCCACCATAACGAGGTTCGGTTTCGAAACGTCTGGATCCAAGCTTTGACTCTGGACGCGATGCCTTTAGTTCCGCGCGACGATGCGAGACGAGCAAATAAGACTCTTCCGCGTCCCGGTGAAGTCTTCTCCGTCGATGGCCACACAGCCTTCGTTATCGAACCTTCATCACTAGAGCAGCGGAAGGGTCCGCGACCTTGGGTCTGGTACGCCCCAACGCTGAGCGGACTACCGAGCGATGCGGAGTCATGGATGTTCGAGCGCTTCCTGCATGCTGGAATAGCAATCGCGGGGGTCGACGTGGGTGAGTCCTACGGTAGCCCGGCCGGAACGATTGCCTATCAGGCACTCTACGAGCGACTCACACGCTCGAGAGGGTACGCCGCAAAGCCAGTGCTTCTCGCCCGAAGCCGTGGAGGTTTGATGCTCTACAACTGGGCGATCGAACATCCCAACTGTGTTGCAGGTGTGGCAGGAATCTATCCGGTCTGTGACATCGCGAGCTACCCCGGCCTTCAAATCGCAGCTCCTTCGTTTGGGATGAGCGCCCGTGAGTTACAAGAAGAGCTTCCACATCACAACCCCATCGAGCGACTCGCTCCGCTCGCCCTGGCGCGCGTTCCCATCCTTCATTTACATGGCGATCAGGACGGGACGGTTCCCCTGGATGCGAACTCAGGAATGCTTGCGACTCGCTATAGAGAAGGGGGTGGGTCAGCCGAAGTCGTCGTCTTCGCGGGGCGCGGGCACGACATGTGGAGTGGTTGGTTCCAGTCGGAGCAGCTGACAGCCTTCGCTATTCGGTGCGCGTTGACCGGCGCTGGAGTAGAGAGCGCGACCAAGTAGGCGCGCTCCCGCACAGGCCGGTGCCAAGAGCCCACGTGAGTGCATCCATATGCTCTGATCCGGCGGAATTTGCAACACGATGTGAACTAGGCGAGACGTGAGTAAATGAGCACCCCGCGAAAATGTTCAGGCCCTATCTACTCACAGTTTGATTTCAACCCGCGTCACCTCTCCAGCCCGAATGGTCACGTCCCGCCGCACCTCACGACCGCTCGGCATGCGCGCAACGAGCGTGAAGCCGCCAGTCGGGACGAGCATCGATGTCTCCCGGCTGCCGAGACGCCTATGGTCAAGCGGATACGGCCAGGATGGGCAGCTCCTAAGGCCACTATTGAACAACCAATGGAATGGTTCGTGACGCAGGCCCCTGCGTTCCAACCAGAGCTTCGCCGACCGATGATTCCACTCGCGCAGACCAGGGTCGAAGCGCTGAAACCATTCGCGAGCCGCGTCCATATTCTCTGATGTTGGCTTCCCGGATAGCTCTACGTCGAGCCGGCCACCGAGCCCGAGTTCGAGGGACATGTGCGCTATTCCTCCCGACTCGATCGACACGATTGCCTCCGCACGATCGAGAGTACGCTCCGTCCGTAACGCCGTCGGGTGACCTTCGAAGTATGACGTGCCAGTCGCGCCTTGCAGCCCGAGGGAAAAGTACACGGGGCGCAAAAATGGAGTCGAGGCCTTTGTCGACTCATGCTGGAGCAAAGAGGTGGCAGGCGACCACCAAAAAACCCATGGTCGACCGATAACTACCGCGATTCCAAATAGGGAAATCAGCGCGCGCAAATGGCGGGTTAATTGATGTCTCCTCTCGTCAAGCTGATGATGCATTAATCTGCTATCAACGAATGAGAGCCACCAAGTATTGGCCAATACCAGGAGAATCCTCTGTCGAGGATCGAATCAAAGCGCTCAGCGCGTTCTTGGTAGTGAGCTACCGGCTGAGGTAGAGAGACCGAACGCTCTCCCCTATCGCCCGAATCCTTCTCCCACTCCCGAGTCACTTACCAGGACGCCGCGCCCGCCGTTGAAATGGAGATCCGACAACGATGGAGCCTGGCATCACGTGAAGTTTATTGGGACTGGCGCGCCGACCCGTTCGCGAAGAACTGGGATGTGCACGCTTGTTCCTACGCTCCCTTTCACGAGCCGGAGGAGGCGTGCAACGCGCTGTTCATCAACGTGCGCAGCGGCGGATCCCCCCCCTCCTATCGCCTATGGTTGAACAGGGACCGATATCGCGTTCGACAAGTTGAACGCGAATCCACAGGGGCCTGTCGGGTCGCGGAACCAGCCTTGGAAGTTCCAGGTCGAACCGGCGCTGATCACAGTCGAGCCCATGAACCCAGGTCCAAGTGCAATTGTCCCTGTAGGTCCCGAGCTTGTGACCGGGAAGCGTACAAGCGATCCACCTGCTGCACCGACGCAGCGCAGACCGTCACCGAAAGGGAACTGAATCTGACCTTGGCCCATGTACTGCACTCCGAATTGGAAAGCCGGCACTCCACTGACCGTCAGGATAAGGTCATCCAAAGCGAGGCTAGTCGAACCCGTGGCCGCAATCACGGCGCCAGAACCGGTGGAAGTGCGGCATCCCTCACCCGGGCCACCATCGTTGGCGCACGGGCAAGCGGCCGGATTACCTCCGCAATAATTTGTCGGCACGTCACCGATAACAATCTCCGCGGTCGTGCTGATGTCCCCCGTGATGTCGAGGCCGGGAGTGAAGAAGTCAAGCACCTGAGTCACTGCGAAGCTCCCCATAGTCGGTGCGATTGAAACCGTCGTCCCAGGGCTGTTTGCAAGAGCCTGAAACTGCAGGGTGGTCACATGGAGCCCCGGGGCCATCGGTGCCGTCGCGGGCAAAGTGATCTGGGCGAGAGCCGTGTAGATCGCGTCGCCGTCGGCGATGTCCGCATTGATGTTGTCGGGGTCCGGCAAGAAGCCTGTCGCGAACCAGGTATAGCCAGCGTTCGACTCATCGCTTCCAAGCAACTTGAGAACTGTCGGGTCGTAGATCAGCACCACATCGAGAGCCCCAATTTCTGTGGGCGTGTCGTCCTCGGCCGCGGCCCAGAGAACTATCTCGACGAGATCTCCTACTCCCACGCTGCTCAAGTTGGGAGTGAAGAGCAGATTGGCATCGCCTACCGCGCTCGCGTTTCCTGCAAGAAGCAGTGCGATGGCTGTGTTGAGAAAGTTTTTCATCGGAATCAAAGAGTGAAGGTGACTTCGAGGCCGTTCGTCAAGTTCCAACCGAACCCACATGGGCCGGAGAAGGGATCGCGAAACCAGGCCTGGAAGTAATAGGTACTCCCCGCCTGAATCTGCCCCGCAATTGGAAAGTTGCTGGAGTAGGCCACATTTCCAGGACCTCGGGTCATCGTGCCACTCGCTCCCGAGGGTACAGGTGGATTGAACCTGTTGAGCCCTGTTGGACCTGGAGCAACGCAGCGCAATCCATCCCCGAATGGGATGTTGTTCGTCCCGCCGCCTACAACAAAAACGCCAAACTGGAAGGCGGGTACTTGAGTCGCGACCAAGACGAGATCGTCACTGGTCGTACTAGTGCTTCCTATCGAACTGATGACTGCGCCCGCACCGGTAGAGTTCAGGCAACCTTCCGCTGGTCCCGCATCGTTATCGCAGGGGCAAAGAGCTTCGGTGCCGAAGCAGTAGGACGTTGGCTCCGACACGATTCGAATCGACGCGGTGTCTGAGAAGTCGCCCGTCAGGATCCCGCCTGCAACATGGAAATCATACACATCCGTCCCGGCCCACAGTCCCATAGTGGGAAGAAAAGAGAGCGTCGTCCCAGGCGTCTCCAAAATGGCAACGAACTTCAGTGTTGTGACAATCGATCCTGCTGGGAGTGCGGTCGCCGGATCGCTGGTTGATGCCAGAGCGGTGTAGATCGCGTTGCCGTCCGTGAGGTCATCATTGATCCCGTCCGGATCAGGTAGAAAGCTGGATACGAACCAGTTCTCCGATGCGTCCGTATCATCGACGCCCAGAAGAGCGAGGTAAGTCAGGTCGTAGTCGAGGAGAGCATCGATGGCTGCGTAGTCGATGCCGGTGATCGCATCAGCGGTGGCAACGATTCGGATGTCTACCGAATCCCCGACCTGAACGATCGACTGGGTCGGGCTGAACGCCAGGTCAATAAGCTGAGCCGATGCGGTTGATGTTAGAACTGACAGCGAGAGGCCAGTGCAGAGCATACGGGGGTAGTTCATGTCCGTCGCCAGGGTCGAGGCTTGCGAGCCACTGAGAAGTCGTTTGGGTCCGGCACCGCATCGCCATAATGACACGCGCTGCCGGAGTGAGCCGCCCCACTCTCGGGAGAGAGTGGGGCCATGCCGCTCGTTCATTCAGGACGGGTCAGCGCTGGCTAACCGGCGTCGCGTCGTGAAGCTTCTTCGAGAGCTCGTGGGCAAGCCCATGCTTGACCTCGAAGGCGTGAATATCCCGATAGTCGATCTTGCCGTTCCGATCAAAGTCGACCTTACGATGCCAGCTCTTGGTCACCGGCTGCGAAGTAGGTCTGATCGGCCATCCGCGACCATCTCCGTTCGGAGCCAAATCGATGCAGGAGCAAGTCGACTGACTCAGCCAGTTTGCCGTCAGGAAGGTGTAGTCCTCCGAACCCACGGCGCCGTCATTGCTGAAGTCCGAGTCCCGAGTGCCGTCCCAGCCGCAACCGCCGGAGAGGGCGAGATCACCGAACTGGAAGACAAACAAGGTCACATCGTTGATGTCGACATCACCGTCATTGTCAGTATCGCCGCCCTCGAGGTCGGCCTGCGTATTGCCCACGTAGGTCGTACCGTCGAGGCTCAAAGCGAGGGTGACCGTGTCCCACAAGGTGTGTTGCTCGTCCTTGATGCAAAGCTGCACCCAAGTTCCACACGGGATCTCAATCAGTCCGGAGAAGAAGCCGCTTGCATCAAAGGCCAACGCGGCATCTGACTCCTCGGCGCAGTCATCGGCAACGAAGTGAATGCAACGCGTCGTTGCCGTCGTGACTCCTACGAGTTGAATGTCAACCTGAACGAGGTTGGTGTTCGTAACGGTCACATCGAAGCTGCGTAGCGCAGTATTGCCGCAGGTATCAGTGGCAACACAGGTCACCGTCGTTGTCTGTCCGGCCGGGAAGGCCGTTCCACTGGGAGGAAAACACTCCACGCTGACCGCATTGCAGAGGTCGACCGCAGCTGGGACACTGAAATTGACGACAGCGCTATCGCACCCGCCACTGACACCGGCATCCGCAGAAACGGTGATGTCAGACACCGGATCCAAGATGGGCGGCGTGTTGTCCGATACGATCGAGCCCGAGCTCAGGAGGGCAGTCGCGATCGGCGCCCCTAGAACACTCAGCTCTGAGTCAAAGGCTTGAGTCAGGTCGAAGTCCAACGAGACGGGTGTGCACTCATCGGTCACAGTGAACACAAGGGTCGCGAGGGTCGCGTCGAGGTTCGTCGCAGCACCGCCAAAGGCGACAGTTCCATCAAGGCGCAGTTCGCCAGAAGCAACTTCTGCGGCCCCCATGCCCTGAATGTGAATCCCGAAGGGACTGCTCGAATAGCTACTCGCAGCAGCCTCGAAGGTCATCGCACTGTCGTCGAAACTCAAGAAGCTCTGGAAGCCAGTCACACCAGTAGCCAGGTTCCGCATGGTCAGATCGACTTCGACTTGGACGCCCGGAAGATCACAGTCTTGATCGTTCTGGCAGGCCGCCGCCTCGAGAGCAAGAGTGGAGCTTTCAGTGATGACCGCAGTGATCGCAGTCCGTGCCAGCTCCTCGTTGCCGTCATAGGCGGTGAGGTAGATCTCGTAACGGCCCGAAACTGTCGGATCGAAGGTGTCGAACGGGAAGGTGTTGAAGAAGGTCATTCTCCACGAGTTCTGAGCCAGGTTGTTGGCTGCGATCAGAGCGGCATAGCTCGGGACATCAATAGCCTCTGCACCGGCTCCCTGCGCCGTACCGTTATCGCCGATCGAGTGATCCCAGAAGGGTACGGGCGCTGACGGAGGCGAGTAGGGAATGATCGACCCCATGCTGATTGGGTCGAACACCAGGTAGTCCGTGCCCGGACCCGGATCGAAGTCCAAGCCTATCTCGTAAGTCAGCTCGCCGATTTTCCTTCCACTCAGCGAATCAAAGTCGGTGTTGACCGACCACTCGAAGCCCCACTCCGGATTCGGGAAGCTAGTGCCTCCCCCGACGCCGGCGCTGAAGGTGTAGGTGCCATCACCGTTGCTGTTGAAGGTGTTGGCGGCGGGAAAACGCTGCTTGATGCGTAGGCCCACTTCAACGCTCTCGTTGCGGTCAGTCGTAAAGCTGCCGTTGATATTCCCGCTGCCAAAGATCGCGTTGCTCGTGACGTCCTGGTCGAACTCGATGACGCTCTCTACAAGAACCGTGATCGAGGTGCGCGCGACCTCGAGACCACCCTTATAGGCGGAGAGGTAGAACTCGTAGGAACCCTCGACCTCGGGATCGAAGACGTCGAACGGGAACTCGTCGAAGAAGTCCATTCTCCAAGAGTTTTGGGCCAGGTTGTTCGCTGCCACCAGACCTGCATAAGTCGGCGCGTCTCCGGCCTCGACACCGGCGCCTTGCGCCGTGCTGTTGTCACCGATGGAGTGGTCCCAAAAGGGTGCCGGCGCCGTCGGGGGTGTAAAAGGAATGACGGAACCAATGCTGATAGGATCGAAGATGAGGAAGTTCGTCCCAGGGCCCGCATCGAAGTCCATCCCGAGCTCGTAGGTCAGATCGTCCAGATCGTCGCCCGTGCTGCTGTCGTAGTCGGTGTTGGCTGACCACTCGAATGCCCATAGAGGCGTCGGCGATCCACTTCCACCCGCACCCGGGTTGAAGGTGTAGGTGCCATCACCATTGCTGTTGAAGATGTTAGCAGCCGGGAATCGCTGCTTGGCGCGCAGACCGAGCTCGACGCCAGCATTCCGGTCCGTGGTGAAAGCACCGTTGTCGTTTCCGCTACCGAAGATCGCATTGCTCGTCACGTTCTGATCGCACTCCAAGCTTCGACCGCCGAAAGTGGTCGTGCTACCCGGACGATAGAAGTTCGTCTCGAGCTGATTCAGATAGACGCTTGCGCCCGAGTTACCAGAACCGACGCCCGATTGGGCGCTTGTGATGTGTGCTCCGGGCGCGGTGATCAGTGCATAGACATCGGCGATCGTCTTGGGTCCAACGCCAACGAGGACAGCCGAGGTCGACATATCTTCCAGCGTCATCGGAGTACCGATGGTGGCTGCGATGACCGTGCGGTCGAAGAACCACCACTTCCCGGTCGAGTAGTCGACAGTCTCGGTGTGCCAGAGCCCGTCCGAGGTCCCGCCGTTCAGGTTGCCCGGCTCATAGATCATGATCTTGTCCCAGACGTTTTCGCCTGTGCGACTGGAGACACCGGTTGATCCAAAGTCGGCCGTCTTGACCCCGAACTTAACCGAGGTCGTGACACTAATGGTGCCGTCACCCATCCACGAGTACTCCATACTCATGCCGGGGCCGAAGGCATCGCTACCGTCGGCGTGGCCAAGACCATCGTCCTTGCGGTCACTAATCTGGCTCTTGCCAGAACCAGTCGCGCCGATGGTCATGTGCACCGCTCCGCGATGCGTTCCGGCCGGAACAGTTCCGGCAGCCGCCCCAAAAGAGATCTGCCGTTGGATGTCCGCATCGTGTGCAACCGTGCCGACTGCCGTCGCTTCCGGATCGTCGGTCAGTTGCGGACTGATCAGATTGGTTCCCGCAGGCTGGGCACCAAGCCCATCAGCTCGGGTGTCATCGGAGTACCAACCATTCTCCGATAGTTGGCTTGTGTTCTGAGCCAGTGCCTGGCCCGTTGTTGTGGCGATCCCAGCGGTAAGGATCAATCCCAGTCTTAGCTTGCACGTTGTGTTCATGGCATCGAGGTGAAAGAAATGTGAATCAGGTTGTAGATGCCACTTAAGCAAGAGCACGATCACGCATCTCTGGCCCCATCTCTCCAGCGGGGCAAGTCTCGGATCGATGTGCTAGCCTCCAATCTAGCAGCCTCGAATCCCGACCGATCTCTCAGGCGCAGTCTCAAGAACGGCAGACGTGCCGCAACTTGAATCAGGCGTTTCTCACTTCTGGCATCTCTGCTCCGCAGTCTGGCAACGTTTGGGGAATGGGGGCGTCTTCCTCATGATTTAATTTAGTTACCTAACGTTAGGGTTAACTTTGATAGAAAGCGTGATACTGGGTCACATTACCCATGCGCTACCTACAAAGCTAATGCTTGCGTTAGACGAGATAAGGACTTGCACCGAACCGTTTGACGCACGACGACCCCATCGTCAGACCCTTGCGTTCGGTGTGACCCGTGCAGGAATGCGGAGCAGCACCCATTGCTACGCCCCGCATAGAACGTACGGCGCTAGCACCGAACACTTCCCCCCTAGCAGCCCGCTCACCTTTCGGGAGTTACGCCTGGCTAATAGACCCGGGGCTGGTCGGTGTCGATGTGGTCGAAGAGCATGTACTCGAAAGTGTTTAGTCTCTGTACATCTCGCCCATTCGCGCAATCAGAGGTTCTGACGACAGTCACGTCACTACCGAGATTGTGTTAATCGAGAATTGGAGTACTGGCTCATTTTCCGGACGCTGCACCGACCAGCTCCATTTGCACCCACTCGTTCTATCAACAACCGAACAGCAGTACGGTGTTTGTAAGGTCTTGGCGAACGGCGCCTAATACTCCCTTGTCGCGTGCCTGTCGCATCCTGGTGTGCAGCGTCACTCCACCCTGTACCCTAAGTGGTATGTGTCACTCTGACGAAGTGAACCTCTTTGCGAGAGCCCTCTGGAATTCGGTACCTGGCGAGACGTCCGGATTACTTAGTCAGGAGCCAGCGCATGCAGAGGTAGCCGGAGAACGGAGGGGTGGAGTGAGTCGGAGAAGACCCAGCGTCAAGTGTTCGATCTCGGTACGAATCCGCGGTCTCACTCCTCCTCCTCCTCCTCCTCCTCCTCCTCCGCGGACAGGTTCGGCAGTGGTGTCGCGACCGACTCCGTCACGGTCGTCGTCGGTGCGAACCGGGCCGACAATGGCGCGTACGAAAGTGGCGCTGCCTATGTGCTGTCGACCGTCGCCGAGTCAGTCGTCCCATACTGCTTCACGCAACGAGTGGATGGTCACATTACCGGCGCCTCAACGTCCGGCTATTTACCGACGATTCCTTGTCCGTGTGGGAACCCCGGCGACACCAGAGAGGGATGTAGGAACTCAACTGGATCCGGTGCAATGCTCATGGGCTGCGGAATGAGCAGCGTCGCGAACGATGACCTTCTTATCCGGCGAGCCTGCTCCCGACCAATCAGTTGGGCCTGATTTTCATGGGAAGCGCGTCAGCTTCAGCGCCATACAGCGATGGTGTCCGGTGCATAGGTACGGGAGGATCCGGCATCTTCCGATTCCCGGTCCGAAGCGCTGGCGAGGGCGGAGTGATCGACGAGGGCCCTGGCATCGTCGCCCACACGGCCGCGGCATTCGGTCCCTCTGGCACCATCACGGCGGGCTCGACTTGGAGGTTCCAAGGCTGGTACCGCGACCCGCTCGGCCCCTGCGGTGACGGGTACAATTTGTCGAGTGCCCTAGCAGCCCGTTGATAAACAGCGATCCATGGATTGGTTCCCTCGAATCGACTGACAAGGCGCCAGGTTCTGCGCATAGTTGCGCGCTATTCGTAGGTTCTGGCAAGGCGGACAGGCGGTTCGAGGGGGCCGAGACATGATTCGCTGTTTTTCAACGGGCTGCTAGAGATCGTCTTCGCGCCATGAAGTGAGTGGATCTGTCAGCGATTCCACTCGGGAGCAGAGACCACCAACCAGGCGCTCCGGGAACGACCGAGGCCAGTACCGGTGAGAACCGAGCCCGCCCAATCTCGACCACCCCGCAACTCCGACGCACTCGTTCGTCACCCCGACTCCAAACAGTCGTCAAGTCAGTGGCAAAGTAGTGCGGATTGGCAGGCTCGGTACACAGCGCGGGAGAGAGTGTTCATTCTCGGAAGTCCTAAAGGAAGGACTCCTCACAGAACGATCGGAACTGGGCCGGACCATCAGTGTTCAGCTGTGGATAGAGATCACTCATGAACACCCTACTGCTTTCGATTGCGTTGCTTGCGCCCGCTCATCCCGATACGGATTGGATAACACTGCACCTCGAGGGCACCCGCGCTCTCGAACATGGTGAACTCTCCAGAGCTGAAACGGCACTCCAACGAAGCTTTGCAATGCAACCTGCGTGCTCAGCGACGGCTTGGCAGCTTGCGTGTGTGAAGGCTCGCGTCAAAGATGCGGACGCTGCTTTCGACTGGCTCTCCAAGTCACTGAACTTGGGAGAACCCGAAGTCGCGCTCCTGCAGTGGGATCCCGACTTGGAATCGCTGCGAACCGACTCGCGATTCGAGAGCCTTCTTCAACAAGTCCGCCAGCGCGAGTTGGAGTACGAGGCGGTTCCGAGAAAAGATTCGGTTGCGGAAAGTTCAATCGCCGACTGGTTGCCCCTATGGCTAGGCGCCGAAGATTTTGCTCCAGAGAGGGGACGCCTACTGCTTCGCGATGACCGGACTGGCGAGCCACTAAGAGTGCTTGCGTGGAGCGCTGACCGGCCGTTCCACGCGACGATCAGTCCGGACGATCGTTGGCTTGCGGTCGCGAACTATGGAACTGGCAGTCGCAATCACAAGATTCGGTTATTTGACGCCCGGACCGGTGACGATGTCATCGCGCTGGAGGGGCTCGCCAAACATGCGCGCGTGTACTTCTCCTACGACAGTTCTCAGATGGTCGTCAGTGATATGCAAGGGAAGCGGGTCGACTTGTGGCAAGTCGGCGAATGGACGCGGACTCTTGTCGGGGAGGTTCCACCTGGCTTCGATCTCTACGATGTCTCGGGCGATGGCACTTCGATCCAAATCGAGCAACCCGCGCTTGAAGCAATCACGCGCGCTCACCCGCTGCGGAACGAGCTGTGGGTCGCTCGAACCGACGGGCAGCTCGTCTGCATTGACGCGAGCACCGGACGCTCGCTGCGAGTGTGGAAGCACGACAATGCCAGCCTGACCGCACTGGCTATACACCCCCAGGGTGAATTGATTGCTACCTACGATGAGGCTGGCGTGCTGCGACTCGTGAGCGCTGCAAGTGGGCGACTCGTGGCGGAACATAGCGGGAGCGCGCCGAAGCTCGCAAAGTGGGATGCCCCAAAGCTCGCGTTCTCGCCTGATGGAAGTGCACTCTTGCTGCAGCTTCCTCGCATTCATGCTCGGGTCTACGATGCAGACGATCTCAAAGTTCGTTGGGAGCATCCCTACACAAGCCGGAGTCGGACCTGGAGTGATCGCTGCGCATGGAGTCCGGATGGACGGCTACTCGCACTCGTCACGGATGAATGCGAAGTCGCGCTCTTCGATGCCGAGAATGGGGACGAAAGCATCCCCAGGATTTCGACGGACGCACGCATCGAGCCTATCTCCTTCCAGCCGAAGTCTGGAAGTCTGTGGGTTGGCACCGACGCATCGAAGGTGCAGGTGTTTGACCACCGAACAGGAGAGGCGATCCGCTCGATCGATCACTCGAGGCTGGACCCTTTCGGTTTCGAGTTTGGAAGTATCACGTTCCGGGCAGATGGAGCTGTCGCGGTCACGGCTTCGAGTGGCTATGGCATCGTTGCAGCCTGGGACACCAAGAGTTTCACACGGCTCTGGAAGTATGACTTTGGCGGGGGCAACCCGGCCTGTCTGTTGAACCAGTTTGGACAGGATGGAGCCCTCATTTACGTCTGGGGACAGGGCGATGGCACTTCGCTCATCTTGGATGCAGCCTCCGGCAAGACTGTCCTGAGCCCGTCAAACCGCAATGCGCACGAGCTCATTCCATTAGCAGGCGAAGCCGTATTCGGTGCGCAGGGTTGGTATCAGCTTGCCGTCCTCGACATCAAGGAGGGTCAGAGCCGCTGGCAACGTCACGAAGTGACGGGCGGCGGCTGGATTTTGCGCAGCCCGAGCGGCCACTTCGACGCGAGCGGCCAGGCTCTCGACCGTTGCACGATCGTGACCGACGAGGCTCAGGCGAGTTACGAGGCCCTCGCGAGCGTGCTCCTGGATCCGAAGCGCGTTCGTGCGGCTGCCGCAGGCGTGCCTTTGCGGCGAGTCATGATGCCGAAGCTGCCCGAGCTGAGTTGGAGCGTGCCACAGCCGCGAGAGTTCACTCTCGCGCCGCGTGAAGCGGCGCCCGACCTTACGTTGGTGGCAAGCTCTCCCGAGGGAGTGCGGGGCTTCGAAGTGCGTGTTGACGGTGTCAGCAACACCTTCGCCGGTAAACCGCGCTCCAAGACGGAGCGCGAACTTGTGCTCGACATCGAACGACCAACGAGCTCGCAAGAGATCGACTACCGCATCCGTCCGATCGGTATGAATGGCGTGTTGGGACGAGCCATCCATCTGAGGGTTCGCGCGGTAGATTGAATGAGAACTGCCCGCAGCACCTGAGGCTCTGATCGGACTACCCAAGTAGAAGAGGAGCCGGCCAATGCCGAGGCCGCCGGGCAACAGGGATCGGAGTTTGTGGGAGAGTTGCCTCGGGAAAGCCTTAGGCCGCGGTACCCCTTTCTCTGTCTCAGCCATCATTTCTACGTGGGTCCTCCCCACCACTTCGCCTATTGAGACCGGCGGCAGGTTCTGCCCGCCCCCGTGACGCGCGGCGTCCCGGGTTTCAAAATTCATAGCCTGGCCAGCGCGCCCTCATGGGCGTGCCTTCCCAGCAGGGGTATTCCAATGAGCTTCACAGATTTAGTTTCGAGTGCCGCGAACACAGCCCAGAATCTCTTTCAGAACAGTGCATCGCTCGCGCGGGACTTAGCGGTGGGAGAGCCAGTCATCCGCCCGAAGCTGTTAGTCGTATTGTCGACGGCGATGTCCTCGAGGGAGTTGGCGAGGTGTTTGGTCACCTTGTAGAGCTGGCGAATAGTGACGACGATCTGCATGTCGACTCCACTTCCAAACCACGAAGCTTCGGCTTCGGAAGTCGTGGAGACGAAATCTTCAATCTCCAAACTGAGGAATCCAGCGACGATGGCGAGGGCAACGGCAGCAAGATGGCCGCCTCGATGTAAACCCCTTCGACGGCGATGGCCCCGGTGTCTCAGGCAAGGTGGGTGCGGGAGTAGGCATCGGAGGAGCTGTCGAGGGCGGCATACGCTTCGGCGACTCGACCTTGTGGAGCGAGAGCGCTTCGACCACCTACGGTTCGGAGCTCATCAACGATAGTTTCGATGTGGACGGCGGCACTCCGGAAGAGACTGAGGACATCCTGTACTGGAAGCAGTATTTGCCTTGGCAACTGGGACGATGGGTTCGTCGACTGAGAGACGGAATCGGCGAGGTGCCAACGAGACATCAAGACAAGGCACGTCCCCCAACCGTTACTCTGCTCCACCTTCCTGGCTTTATGTACGGAAGGTGGAGCATGCCGCGGGGCTGAAGATCCGGAGCGACACGCCTGTGGACATCGGTGGTGGAAATTGAGCAAGCACAGAACACCTGCAAAGACCTGGCCGCCCCTGCTCATCGATCTGCTGCGCGACCTAGCAAGCTTGAGCTGGGCGGAGAACCAGCGGCGGACCAACGCCAAGCCATCGCGGGTCCGACGCAGGCATCTGCACATCGAGCATGGAGACAGGAGCTGTCCTACGCAGTGGTGGCGCGGGAACTGGGCGCAGAGCGCGTCGGAGACTTGGCCGCAGAATGCGTCCGGTCTCGGTCCCTACATCGATGGGCGTCTCGATGCCGCACCACACCCCATCGAGCAATCGCGAAGGGCCAGGACGTAGTTGGCCTCCCGGGCCGCGATTCGTCTGAAGTCCAAGACATGCTGCGCGACACATCATTCTGAAACATCCAAAGTTCTCGAGCGTACTACTCCTACCGTCCCCTGCAGGTTGACCCGTACCCGCTGACTACAAGGAAGCACATTGAAGATCACTGTTCTCGCCGTGCCCACCTCCATCGGAAGCATCGTGTTTCCGGATCTCGCTCACGGACAGGTCGTCGCGAATCCAGTAATGAGGACGTGGTCCACCACCTATGGAAACGCCTCGCCCTATGAGGGGTTGATGGACATGAGGCGTGCGCAGCATGGAAGTATAAACTTAGCCGGCTACTCAGCGACATCAGGCGAGGTGCGGGCGGCTCCCTGATGAACATCGATCAGGCCACGGGTCATCTGAATTCCAAGGGCATGGTCTTCAATGTCGCCGGCGGCACGGTCGATGGTGCGGGCTGCTCAGCGACAATTAGACCTCCCCGCTTAAGGACAACTAGATTTCCCCGTCACGCCTAGCAGCCCGTTGATAAACAGCGATTCATGGATTGGTTCCCTCGAATCGACTGACAAGGCGCCAGGTTCTGCGCATAGTTGCGCGCTATTCGTAGGTTCTGGCAACGCGGACAGGCGGTTCGAGGGCGCCGAGACATGAATCGCTGTTTATCAACGGGCTGCTAGGGTCTCTCCGTCTGATTTACCCTCCTGGACTAGCCAGGAGGGCAGATTTGACAAGCACCGACCCTCAAGTGAGGAAACTAATGGAAGAGCACAGTAAGACCGGGAGAGTCGAAGTCTCCGGCCTTCGAGCTGGCTAGGCACAGGCTGCGAATCAGAAACTTGGCCAGCGTGGGAAGCGCGCAGCAAGAAGATCGAAATTGATGTTCTTGCTGCGCTCGCACCATTCAGGGAACGATAAAGACGATGGTGCCGTCCGACAAGTTGAAGGCTGCATTGCCAGCGACAGGGTCGCGATACCAGCACTGGAAGTGGTGCGTCCCCGCGGTCACAGCATCGCCCACCATGTCGACTTGGTACTCAAAGATGCCCCCCGAACCGAACACAACGGGAAGCCGGCTTACTGCACCGCCAACACATCTGAAGCCGTTGCCGAAGGGGACCTCGATAACATTGGGTCCGTAGTAAAAAATGGCGGGCTGTGATGGAGCATTGCTGGCGCGCAGGAGCAGATCGTCGTCAGCAATACTGGCTGAACCCAACGCGGATATGCGCGAGCCATTCGGTGACTGAGAATTGGGCGCGGCGACACAGTAGCTGGAACAGATGCAGTTAGAACTGATTTCGATATCAAAAGTACCCGGGCCAACTGTTGCCGCAGAGAAGTGGCCGATCTGCAACATGTAGCTGGTACCCGCATCGACCGCGAAACTGATCTCTGACTGAAGGCTACAGGTATCGTCGTTGCATGCAATCGCTGAACCATCACTCGGGCATCCGCCGGCGGGATAAGCAGCAATCTTCGTGTCAGCTGTCACGCCGGTAATGCACATCGTGACGGTGGCATCTCCGCTACTGTCAGCTGTCCACTCGTACCAGACATCTCTCCGGACGGAAGTCATTCCGAAGTCGTAGCACAGAGTTTCGTTCTGGCCTTCGACTCCTGTCGTGGCAATGCTCGTGTCGAAACCGAAGATCCCCTCTCCCGCAATCACATCGGCAGCTGCACAGTCGTCAGCCCCGCCGCTGAACCCGCCACTTGGAGGCTGGACAATGGCTTGCGAGGCAATGGTTGGCACGCCAGTGAAGTGTGCTGGCTTTGACATTGTCTGTGCGCTTGCTTGCAGCGCAAATCCGCAGATGGCCAAAGCGAGAGTCTGTACTTGATATCTCATTGGAGCTTGATGAGTGAGTCTCGGGATGAAGGCATCGGGAGTAGCCGTGAGGCGCTGGTTGAGAACTAGTCACTCACCTACACAGGAGTAACGATTCACGCCTGCTAGTGTCGCACAATCACGCAACTCGCCCTGGCATGTAGCTTGCGCCGAGCCCATTCGCCACGTGGCGGCAAGCAAGGCCCAATGCTTAGCCCGCGGCGGCACCACCCGGAGGCGAAGGTGAACCCTCTCATCATGGCGATCTCAAATCCCCGTGTGCTCGTAAATCGATCATCACGATCGAGTCATCGGCCGCGTGCGACATTCGAGAGCGGCCGAACATCGATCGCCGCGTTCCCCGCAACGGATGCAACAGGACTATGATGCCTGCCCGATTATTGGATCGAATGCGCCAACCGGAAATCGAGGCCCCCGAGCGACTGTTGAGCACATTCGCTTGCGCCGGAAAATCGCTCGGAGGATCACCGACCTTGCACAGATGAGGGGCGATCAATTGCCCGGCGACGATCCAAGGCAGCGCGAGCCCCACCACCGACCGCACGCATCGAAACGACCGCTTCAGTGACTTCCGGTGAACGGCCGGAAGGGTCCTGATCCAGTACTCGATCTAGCTCACGGAGTGAACGTGACCGACATCGCATCCGTTGTGTTGTAGAAGTGGTACTGCCCGAAGCTGGGATCGCGATACCAGTGCTGGAAGTTCCACGTCGTGCCCGCTTGAATCTGCGCGCTCGCAGGAAGACTGGGGTAATCGATCGCAAGCATCGCCTGGTTGCCGACAGCTGTCGTCGCCGGATGCAATAGCGTCAGTGAACCAGTCACACACAAGAAACCCTCACCGAAGGGCGACTGCATCTGATTGGTCGCATAGCAGAAGAGGCCGGGTTGATCGGGCACGGGTGCAGCGCTGAGTACCAGGTCATTGGAAGCCATACTCGAGCTGCCCGACACGTTGAGCAGGGCGCCGGCTCCGACTGAGTTGGGCATGCTCACACAATAGCGTGCGCCAATGGCGCCCATCACTTGGACTTCGGCAAGCGATAGGAATCCGTTGCCGTCGTTGTTGAACGCATGGAATCCGATTGCAACGACATCTCCCATCGTTGCGGCGGGAAGGGCGATCTCGAACATCGCGCCCTGCCCGACGCTTCCGGATCCCATGAAGTAGTCCTGCCGAAAGACTTCGGTCGGACCCTCCTTCACACTGACCCAGAAGTTGCTCAGGCGAGTGAAGCAACAGTCTTGGCGGTTGTACAGGCGAACGCTCGACAGCGGATATACACCACCCAGGTCAACTTGCCACCAGCTGTCGATCTGATCGGCGGTGTGCGTCACGGATCCAGCGGACCACGTACCGTTCGTATTGTTGTCGATCGCGCGTTCAGGCACACCGTTGAAGTCGACCGATGACTGTGTAGTCGTTCCCGACAAGGCCAAATTCGTTCCCTGTGCAACGGCGATCGATGTGACTGACATCACACCAATCGTCAATGAGAGGGCGCGGAATAGAGTCGTGCTCATGGCGTTTCCTGAGTTGTCGGTTGATCCGTTCAATAGAGTCCGGAGTAGAGGAGTCGACGCCGGGGACCAACCGCATCCTAGCACCAGCTTGGCATCCAGGGTAGCGAGCAAGACATCGCGCCCATTTCACACTGGGAAGGTATCTGGTCCAGGGGTTCGGTCTGCTGTGGTCTGACCCGGGACTACTCAGCGATTTGCCGAAGCCCGGGCCGAGTCAACTGAGTTCCAGCACTGAAGACTGCTCCATGGCGCAGCGAGGCAAAGAGAAGGCCACTGACCAGTGCCTCCAGGCAGCGAGTCCGACAAGATACTGAGGGCAAGACGGCACAGGCGCACAAGACTCACGCGGCTCGGAGGCTGACACCGGATCTTGCTCGCTTGTACACGCCCTTCACGAGACAATCCGAGGAGACTCGAGAAGGCGTCCCTACCCCCGACTCTCACCACCATGTCTACAGTCACCGCATACCTTGCGCTCTTTACACTCGTCGCTTGGTCCACTCCGGATCCCACTGAGTTATCGAAGCTCAGCGGTCCGAATCAAGACGGCGCAACGGCCGAGCCAACTCCCGCTCCGCCGCAGACGCCGCAAGTGGCCAATGCGTTGACGATGCCGGACGGCTTCGAGGCCGAGCTGATTTACACCGTTCCGCGTGACATCCAAGGCTCTTGGGTCGCGTTGACGACGGACGACCAGGGTCGGCTGTACGCGAGTGACCAAGGTATTCGAGGCGGCAAAGGCCTGTATCGCATCACACCTGCTCCCTTAGGAGATCCGGCGGCCGTCACTATTGTCGAACGTGTACCTGTCGATGTCAGTGGCGCGCAAGGCATGTGCTGGGCATTTGATTCCTTATACATCAATGTCAACGGCCAGGGCATGTGGCGTATCACGGACACGGATGGTGACGACCAGCTCGATAAGGCGGTCAACCTAATCCCGCTCGGCAGTGGCGGGGAGCACGGACCCCACGCGATCCTGCGCACGCGTGACGGCTCGCGTCTGTACTTCATCGGTGGCAATCACACGAACCCGCCGCAGTTCGACAATTCATCGGCACCGTCAAACTGGGACGAAGACCTGCTGCTACCCAGACAATGGGATGCGCGCGGTCACGCACGTGGCAAGGTGGCACCCGGAGGTTGGGTCGCGACTTGTGACCCCGATGGCAAGAACATCGAGATCATCAGCAACGGGTACCGCAACCAGTACGACATCGCGCTCGACAAGCACGGCGAGCTCTTCACATTCGATGCGGATATGGAGTGGGACATTGGATCTCCCTGGTATCGCCCCACTCGCGTGTGTCACGTCACGAGCGGAAGCGAATTCGGCTGGCGTAGCGGCACCGGGAAGTGGCCCGAGTACTACGAAGACTCTCTGCCCCCGGTGATCAACATAGGGCCGGGTTCGCCGACGGGTGTGTTGTTCGGAACGGGCGCCAAGTTTCCTGCACGCTATCAAGATGCTCTTTTCATCTTGGATTGGACCTTTGGAACGATCTACGCGATTCATCTGGAAGCAGATGGAGCGAGCTACTCGGGCAGCAAAGAGCACTTCGTCTGGTCCAAGCCATTGGGGGTGACTGATGCTGTCATTGGTGCAGATGGTGCCATGTACTTCACCGTGGGCGGACGCGGTTCGCAATCCGCCCTGTATCGCGTGTTCTACACCGGTCCCGAACCCACGGCCCTCGCGATCGGATCGGGAAAGGATTCCGGGAAAGATGCACGCGCGCAACGGCGATCTCTCGAGGCCTTCCACGGACGCGTCGATGCCGACGCAGTCGATTTCGCATGGCCGTACCTTTCGCATGCCGATCGTTTCCTGCGCTTTGCGGCCCGTATTGCCATCGAGAATCAACCCGTCGGTACCTGGCGCACGCGAGCACTGCAAGAGCAAGACCCGCAGGCCTCAATCCTGGCCTTGATCGCACTCGCCCGGCAGGGCACGGCACTTGATCTAGAGCCTGTCATGGCAAGCCTTGAGCGGCTCGACCTCGCAAAGCTCGACACGCAACATGAGCTTGCCGCTCTGCGCGCCTACGCGCTTGCCTTCATTCGACTCGGGCAACCCGATGGGCCGCTTCGGGAGCGCGTCCTGGCCAAGCTAGAACCGCTTTTGCCCTGCTCCGAGGAGTCGGTCAACACCGAACTCGTGCGCCTGCTTACCTCCTTGCAATCATCGAGCGTCGTCAGCAAGACACTAGCGCTCATGCAAACGCCCGCGGATACGGAACTCCCTGCGTGGGCAGAACTGATCAAGCGCAACGACAACTACGGCGGTCCGATCGCGAAGATGCTTGCCAACATGCCCCCCCTGCGCAACATCAACTACTCGCTGATGCTGCGCAACGCTGAAGCGGGCTGGACCATGCCGATGCGTAAGGAGTACTTCAGCTTCTTCCTCGAGGCGAACAAGCATCCCGGCGGCCACAGCTATCCGGGCTTCCTGCGCAACATCCGGTCGGAAGCAGCAGCCAAGCTGAGCATCGCTGAGCTGCGAACACTGGCTCCCATCTTGGAACAGGCCTTGGTCGCGGCTGTCCCAAAGGACATCAAGCCTCCCCAAGGGCCCGGCAGAGAATGGACGCACAAGGCAGCCGTTGCCTTGGTAGGAGCCGAGTTGAGCGGACGCGACTACGATCGTGGGCGCAATTTGTTTCATGCCGCAAGCTGCAGCACGTGTCACCGCCTCAATGGCGAGGGAGGTGCGATCGGACCTGATCTGACGACCGTTGCGAACAAGTTCTCTCTCGCCGACATGTTGGAGTCGATCATCGAACCGTCGAAGGTCATCTCGGACCAATACGATTCACACATGGTGCTCGGCAAGGACGGAGAAGTCGTCGAAGGACTCCTGGTCGAGGATGGTGACGAAGTCAGCGTCTATCAAAAGGACCCAGGCTCCGCTCCGGTTGTGTTCCAGCGCTCGGATATCGAAGCGATCAAATCGTCAGCAGTATCGCAAATGCCGGCCGCGCTCGTGAACGGGATGAATACCGAAGAGCTGCAGGACCTGCTTGCCTATATGATGTCAGCTGGCAACAAGAAGGCTGCAGTTTTCAGCAAGCCAAAGCCAGATGAGGGCCAGAAGTAGCGCGGCCTTTGCGAGAGTTCGCACTCGAAATGGTTGTGCTGATCGAGGCGCAGGAATGCTCTCAGTCATTGCGCATTCGCTTTAGCATCCTTCGGCATGGACGCAGCGAGTGTCCTTGCCCGGCTGAATAGCCGAATGGCTGCGGGTGTATCACTAGGAGACACTCACAATCCCATCCGGCGCGAACTCTCCCTGATGTTAGGCGCCCGCTTCGGTGACCTGAAAGCCGCCGTCGGGGTGATAGGTCAAGAGCAGCGTGCTCGCCCGCGCGTGACTGCGAACCAAATCCATCAACCAGTCCTCCTCCCCCGGCCACGGATAGGCGAAGACCAAATCAAAGTCGGAAAGATCGAGACCAATCTCGGCAAAAGCATCAGGTCCCTCAGTTGGCGTGAAGAAGTCGCCTGACAAGTGCTGAATCTCGTTTTGATAATCAGCAGCAACAAAGGTTCCTTCAGCAAAGGTCGCCGAGGATTCGAAGCGTGCTGCGATCTCAAGCGCTCGATCAACCAAGGCTGACTCGATCTCGATTCCATAGGCATCGAAGCCGAGAAGGTCAGCCATGATGGTCACAACGCCAACGCCTGCTCCGAGCTCGACGAAGCTGTCCGCTCTCGAACGGAGCCGGCAAAGATAGTCGTAGGCCCCAAGATGATCCGAAGGAACGAAGTGATGATACTGCCCGCCAGCCTGTGCTCGGAAGTCATGCCAGGCATCGTCTCCGGCATGAATCAAGTCCTGCAAGACTTTATCTGAGATGGACGGGGGCTTAGGCATTGCCTGCAAATCCTAGCAGACTCTACAGGTCTCACGTTCCATGCAGCACCTGTCCTGTCCCGAGCGTGCACGATACTTCTAGTTTCAGCTTGACCTCGGTATCAAATAAACGATCCGAGTTGCCCCGTGCGCGAAACGCTGCCCATATGCATGCGCAAACGACCTTGAACAAATCATTGGCCAGAGTGAAACCCACGCTGGCCAATGATTCGGTCACAAGGCTTCAGCTTCTCAGGCCTTGGTCGAGTAGCGCATCGCGCGCGCCTTGCCCTCGACCTTGACGCTGCCGTTGTCGCGCAGGGTATGCAGCACCGGACGTAAGCTGGCGGGGTCGGTCCCGAGCTCATCACAGATGTCCGCAGAGCGTGATCCCGGGTTCGCCTCGAGATAGGCGAGCACCTGGTCAGGATCCGGTCGATTGCTGATGCGCCGCTTCGGAGTCAGGGTGCTTGCGTTGCCCGCAACGGGCATCCCGGGAAGCGCGAGGCAGCTGGCCAGCGCCGCGCGCGAATCCATCAGGGCCGTGCGAGTCGGCTTGTCTTCGGTCTCTGCCATCGCCTTGTCGATCGAACGGACGGCGGCCGAGATATGGCGAAGGGCGGGGTCCTTCTTGAGCTTGGCTTGCGCTGCTCGGGCCTTGATGCGCTCGATCTCCCCCCGAAGATCTTCGATCATTTGCTCGGGCGTACGGCGGTTGCGTTTCTGGCTGGTCATTCGATTAGTCTTTAATGGCTTCTGAGGATCGAGTAGTGTCCAAAGTCACGGGGTAGAGATCGATGGCCGGGCCTAGTTTTCCTTCAGATTTACAACTCGAAAGCTCTATCACGCGGCCAGGCCGATTGATTCCCCCTATCCGACATGCAGACT
>JBLFWN010000091.1:0-27145 GCA_047611405.1 Planctomycetota bacterium
AGTGGGGCCGGCGCAGCGTCCATCCGATGTCTAGCAATGGCCAGACGATCGAGGCATTCAGACACCACCAGGCGCAGGCGGCATGAGGGCATGGTGCTTTCCAACACGGAAGCATGGCAGTTCAGAATGATTCTTCAGGAAGTCAGCTGTGCGAGCTGCACGTCGAATCGTATGCATGCCCGTTATGGGGGAGCGTGACGGATTTCTAGCGAAAGCAAGTCGCGCCGGCAGCGCCGTGAGTGCGCAGCGGTCCAAGCCTCGGCTCAGCAGTTACGCACTCCTGCCGTCTTGCAGCGGCGCTCCAGAGCGAGCACTCGCTCAGCGCTGGAAGATCGGCAGTATGCCTTCCGGCAGCGCCAGGAACAGGCAGTTCATTGCCGTCGCATACGAGCGTCCGTAGCGACCTTGCGAGCGCTTACTTTTCTCTTCGTGCCGCACGTCGCGCCACGAGCCGTCTTCCTCTTGGCTCGTGATCACACGTCGTATTTCCTCGGGCGCCCAGCGACGAAACTCGGATTCTTTCGGATGCTGCCAGAGTGCCTGCGAGAGATAGAAGCGCTCGTAAAACGGGAAGCGTGGCTCTTGCGCCATTAACCCACGCGCGCGTGCCTCTTGTCGCAACACTAGCTCGCGCCAGATGTAGCCATAGCCATCGTGGACAGCGTTCGAGTCATAGATGCCGGCGGCCTGCAAACTCGATAGGCAAGCAGCGGTCAGAGCGACCGTCGTCTGTGGCTGGTTGAGCGCGTACTGAAAGCCACCCGCTTCAACTTGCAGGCGCTTCAAGTACTCGATCGCGAGCGTGATGACCTTGGGGTCCACCGATATTCCAGCCTCGGAGGCTGCACGCAAAGCCTGCAACACACACACCGTGATCGAGCCCTCGTGCTCGTTGCCCGGTCGCGGATCGTAGTACCAGCCGCCCTCGAAGGATTGCGCGCGCTCGATGCAGGCAGTCGCAGCAACAAGCGCTTCCGCGATGCGGGCGCCGCGGCCCGAGTTGGGCGATATGCCATAGGCCTGGGCAAGCGCCAATGTCGCCAAGCCGTGCCCGTGCATGCGCGAATGGCCGTCGGCCTCGTCCTGGACGTAGCCGAGGCCCGCTTCGGAATCTGGTGTGACGCGCGCTAGCAGATAGCTGATCGTGCGCTCGAGACTCTTCGCGTGCGGTCCCCGGCCCGGTGTATTGCCTGCGGCCATGAAGGCCAGGGCTCCGAGCGCCGTGACACCGACTGGCGCGTAGAATGCTCCGGAGGTGCACGGCAGAGATCCGTCCTTGGAGGTCGCGAGCTGCGTGCTGAGAAAGAGCAAGCCGCGCTCCATCGCTTGCGCTCCGGCCAGGCTCGCGATCGGCTCGGCCTCGCTCAGGTCGAATGCGCGCGGGATGGCAGTGACAGCAGAGTCGCTGCCGTTCTTGTCTTTGTCGCGTTCCTCTTCGTCGGGCGATGTACGAGAGCTCTCGCGCTCTTCGAGTGCACCTGCTTCGGTCGCGAGCGGCAGTGCTTGCTCAGCGCTACAGACTCGCACCGCAGCAGAGCCAACCGCTGGCAGACCCCGCGCTGTAATTTTTTGCGCTCCTGTTCCCGCCGAGAAAAAGGGCACGAGCAGGAGCGCATTGATCACGGAGATTTGAATCATCCACCGCTACGCGAGTTCAGCCTGCGGTAGTAGGAGTCGATCCAGTCGCGATACTCGGACGGCATGTCCTGCCCGCCTTCGGCGCGAAAGATGTCGCGGTAGTGAATTGGGAGCTCGCCCCAACTGCGGTTGCCGTCTCCAGTGGCAGTCGGATCTTCGGTCGCTTGATCCGGCATGCGCTTGGACTGGCCTTGTTCGCCCTCTTCCTTGGACTCTTTGGGGCTCTTCGGCTCGCCGTCTTCTTGCTCTTGCTCGCCAGGCTTCGGGCCTTCGGGACTCTTGCTCTTCTCCGTCTTGCTATTGCCTTGGTCGCCTAGCTCGCCTTTGCCTTCACCTTTTTCTTGGGGGGTACCCGACCCCCCTCCGCTACCGCTTCACGGGCGACTGGCGACTTCGATAATCTGATCGATGCCGCGCAGTACCTCCTGTCCTTCTGATGCCGAGCGCTGCAGCATACCGCCGAGCCCGGCTTGGGAGTTTTGCTCGCTCGATGGACTGGATGAACTCGAGGAACTCGAAGACGACGAGTCTTGGGCGGAGTCCAACAGGTCTTCGATTCCGCTTTCGCCGACTTCGGCAAGCTTCGAGGTCTCGCCCGCGCTCGCATCCGTCAACAACTGGTCAATGCGGCCCAGGCGCAGCTCGACTTCTGCGAACAGCTTGGTCAGTTCGTCAACGCGATCGTCCGGTGAGATCGGTAGCCCGCCCTCGATCCGGGGACCGTCCGTCTTGCCTTCGTCCTGCTTGACAGGCGCGGGCCCAATTTCTTGGGTCAAGCCCGGGGCGGCCAGGCCGGCGGCCAGAATCGCACTCCAGCAGATTTGTCTGATGCCCATGTTGTTGTCCTTCGCGTGCCGAGCTGCAGAACGGAGTCCGCGGCTTTTGGTTCGGCTTCAGTAGGTCAGAATTCGATGCAGAGATCCAGTTGTTCTCGCGCGAGCCCTGGCGCCGGTCGGCGGGTCTGCCGCCCTCTACGACGCTCGGAGCTGTTTAGTCGTCCCTTTAGGTCATCTTCGTCCAGTCTGGGGCTCCGAGCCGTAGTCAATTGACTGCGGCCCGGCTCCAGGCCCCACGATACTCCATCATTGGGGATCTGGCAGGCCCAGACGGCGTCGCATCATCGCAAACAGCTCTGTGATGCGCTGGTGGCGATAGGCCAGGCGCGAGACATCTTCGAGCAGGAGCGCGTCGAGCTCTTCTTCGCTGGCCAGCTCTGGATGCAACTCGGTCATGCTCTCGACCATTTCGATCAGGTCGACTTCCAGCCGGCGCAACAGCTTCAGCTCGGCGATATCGGGCACAAGCTGGGGCTCGGGCGGCGGCATCGGGCTGCCAGGGGGCGGCGGCGGGGGAGGCTCCTGCTGGTCCTGCATCTCCTGCTCGAGCGCCTCGGTCATCCAGACCAGCGACTCGAGCGCGTCCTCTTGCAAGGCCTGCACGCGGTCGCCGCTCAAGTAGCCACCCGCGTCGCTCATCAGGCGCGAGACGCGATTCAGATCGCGGTGCACGTTGTCCATGATTTCGCCAAAGACCAGCGCTTGCTCGGCGCGGATCGCGTCGCGCAATTCGGCTGCACGCTCGGCCAGGCTAGTCTCTTCGCGAGAGATCGTCCGCATGCGGATGCGGTCGGGACGCGAGGGACGCGATTTGCCCGCGCGGCGCGAGTCGAGTTCGCGCGTCGCAATCATCTGCTCGCGATGCGTCTCGGTCATTTGCCGCACCTCTTCGGCGATTTGGAATAGCAGCTCTTCGTTGCGCAGCCGTTGGTATTCCTCCTCTTCCTTTTCGAGCTCGTCGAGTGCCTCGCGAATCTCTTTTTCGGTCTGCTCCTCTTGCTTCTGAGCTTGATCGAGATCGCCTTGCTCTAGCGACTCCTGAGCGGACTGTGCGCTGTCGCTGGGCTTCTGCAAGTCGGGTTGCGGAAGCGCTGAATCGCGCTCTTCGTTGCGACGCGCCAGTTCGAGCAACATGCGTCGGATGCTCTCTTGTTCCTCGGCTAGTTCCTCTGCGCGCGCCTTCTGTTCTTCGGTCTGCGGTTCGATGCCGGCTTCCGCTGCTTGCTGCGCCTCTTGCATCGAGTCGAGGGCCTCGCGCTGCTCGCTCGCGGCCTCAGAGTGGTTGCCCTCCTCCAAGGATTCGCTGGCCTTCTCCATCGATTCGCTTGCTTCCTGCAGCGCCTGTTCGACTTCCGATTGCGCCTGCGGACTCATCGATCCTTCGGATGCTTGCGAGCTCATCTCGCCGACTTCCTTCGACAGTTCGGCTTGCGCCGACTGCAGCTCGGACGCGCTCTTGGAGTCAGCCTGCTCGGCCGCGGACTCACGCGCTTGCGAGAGAGCTTCGGATGCTTCCTTCAGCGCTTCGGATGCTTTGTTCGCCTGCTCGGAAGCCGTCTCGGGATCCTCGCGCTCTACCGCGTCGGCGGAAGCTTTCATCGCCTCGGCCGCTTTGTCGAGTGCCTCACGCGCTTGCGGTGCGCCCTCGGTTTCTTCCGAAGCCGCCAACTCGGTTCGCTTCTCGAGTTCTTCGGCTTCGGCCGCGTTCGCTTGCTGCGAAGCCGAGAGGGCTTCGGCAAGGTGTTCTTGCGCCTCCAAACCTTCCTTCAATGCGGAGAGAGCTTTCTGGGTGGACTGAGCAGCTTTGCTGGTCTCGCCTTGCTGTGCGGCTTCACTGGCTGCTTCCAAGTCCTTCGCAACAGCGGCGCTGGTCATGGCTGCCCACTCTTCGCCACTCTGTGCTTCCTCTTTGGCGAGCGAGGCTGCTGCATCACGCGACTCGGTTGCCGCGTCTTCGTGTTCCTGAGCCTGTTTCTCAAGTGCATCCGCGCGTGCTTCGGCGGCGTCGGCCGCAGCCTTTAGCTCCGCGGGTTGCGTAGCTTCTCTCATCTCGTTGGCGGTTTCGGAGAGCGCTTTAGCTGCACGCTCCGCGGACTCATCCTTGGATGCACGTGCGCGCCGCTCTTGTGCCTGGGCCGCTTCTTCCAGGGACTCTGTCGTCGGTTGCAGATCCGAAGGAGTGGTCGCTTGGCGCGCCTCTTCGGCTGCCTTGCGCAATCGCTCGGCAGTTTCGTGAAGACTCTCGGCACGACTCAGTTCTGTGCGTGACTCCTCCAGCTCCTTGCGCATTTCCTCCAAGGCTTCGGCGCCAGCGGGGGAGAAGTGCTTGAGCACTTCAGCGTCGACATCCTGGCGCTCACGCAGAGCATCGAGGTCGCGCTGTAGTTTCTCGAGATCGAAGAGTCCGCTGTCGCGCGCCAAGTCTTCGTTCTTTTCGAGCAGGTCGCGTTGACGCTCGATCGCGTCATCAATGCGCTCGTCCAGCTCCTTTTGAGCCTCGTTCTTCGAGTCTTCGCGCAGCTGTTCGGTCTTCTCCTGAAGCTCGGACTCGTCGTCGGCGAGTTTGTTCAGTTCCTCGGTCAGCTCGCCCAGTTCCTTCAGCGCCTCTTCGACGTTCTCGACACCCTGACGCTCCATCAGGATCACGAGCAGCTTCTCGAGACCGGAGACGACGGATGCTTGTTCTTCCAGCGCGTTGTTCGTCAAGCCGTCGCGGATACTCACTTGCGAGCGATCCATCAACTCGTCGAGTGTCTTCGCGCCGAACTCTTGCGAACGCCGATCGAGGTGTGTGATTCCCTGACGCAGCACGCGCGCGGCGTGAACGCGCCCTTCGCTCTCAAAGCGATTCGCGAGCACATCCATGCTCTCGTGCAGGCGCTTGAGGTTGCGTCGCAGGCGTGCTTGCTCTTCGGCGAGGGTCGCGCGTTCGCGGCTCTTGTCACCTTGGAAGGCGTGAGCGGGCGCGAGCCAAGCGCTTTGCACCATCACCAAGCAGGCGCACAGCACGGTCTTGTGCATCCAACGAGTCGGACGACAGGGGCTCTTCTTCGCGGTCCGTCGCGTCGTTGCGATGGGGCGCTCTTGAATCGGTGTACGTTGAGTCCACTTCATGGCTGTCTTCGGTGATGAGATCGAGTCGACGGATTCGCGCGTTGGCTACCTTGGCGGTAGCTTCGAGGCAGCTCTGGATCAGTTGTCCTTGGCGTGCTGCCGCGTGCGCTCCGTCAGATTCTTCTGCCCGTTCAATATGTCGCGTGTGAGCGTCAGGATGGAGTTCAGGTTGTCCCACTCCGCCAGCCGCTCCAAGAGACGGTTTGTTGTATCGATGGCCGTTGTCTGGCTGGTGATGGAATTGGTCAGGGCCTGGCGCATTTCGGCCGGCGAGGTACTCGCAGCGACGCTCTCTAGGCTGCTGATCGACATCATGCTGGCGTCTTCACTGATGGCGAGTGCCAGTCCGACGATCTCGACGAGCTGACCGGCCAAGCCGGCATGGCCCGCCTCGCCGCCTTCATAGGCACTTGTCAGCGCGAGCCACGGTTCGGGATGAAAGCTGCGGTCGATTGTCGCCGCGAGTTGTTCGTCGAGCAGGTCGAGTAGTTTGCCTGCGCGATCATCGGCCCGTGCGTAGAGCAAGTTCTCGGTGATGGAGGCCAGGTCGCGCGTCAATGCGCGCGCATCGCCTTGCACCCTGCGCAAGTCCGAGAGCAGCAAGTTCAGTTCGGCGTTGCCGGTCACTTCCGCGTCTTCACCCGCGAAGGCTGCCATCAGCTCTTGCGAGCGAACCAGCCGCTGTTCTTCCAGGCGCGACAGACGTGCGGCCATTTCACCGGTGCGTGCGAGCGTATCTTGCAGGCGGCGCAAGAACTCGTCTTGCGAGACGACGCGTAGCTTGATCGGAGTACTCAAGCTGGTACCTGCCATCGGCTCCTTGTTATCGGTGGCTTCGAGTTGCAGGACGAGTGTCGCGCCTTCGGCGGCAGCAGCGTTGACCTCGGCTGCGTCGGTACCGGGATCAACGGCGAAGGCATTGCGCGCAAACAGATCGGCGACCTCGATGCGTGTGTGGCTGGCGAGGGTTTCGCGTGACGATAGCCGCGCTTCCTCCTCGGGTTGAACCTCATGCAGGCTTAGTTCCCGACGCACCGCGAACTCTTCGGACTCGAGTGAAAGGCGGGTACTCCAGAACACATTTGCGATGCCGAAGTCGTCGTGCACGCGTACGCGTAGGGCCAGAGCACCGCCCATGACGACATCGACTTCCGCGCGACTCGGGGCGACGAGCACCAACTCGGGTCGCGAGTCTTCCACGACTTCGATCGCGTACAGGCCTGGATCCGGATTCGGGAGTCCACTGTCGTCGGTCAATTCGAAGCGGTAGCGTGCGGAGGCTTCCGCTTGCAGCGAGAACCCCAAACCAGAGATCGGTGAGGTCGCCGCGTCCTGTTGCGAGCCAATTGTGACATCAGGGAAGGGCATGCTCTCGAGTGTGTGCTCGATGTCCGCGGGCAACATGCGCGCCACACCCGTCGCATCGCTCGGGTCCGGCAAAACGTGAACGGTCAGCCGCGATCCTTCGAGCACCTCGACATCGCCTTGTAGCTCGGTCCTGGTAGGTAGGCCGGAGTAGGCGGGAGGCTCGATGCTGACCACGATGGCGCTTACATCGGGCGGTCGCAGCACGGTCAGGTGGACCCGTTGCGCGCCATCGGTGTCGTCTCCGCCGGTTGCGTGGAAGCTTGTGTTCTCCTGCACGGCGGGCAGGCGTGTGCGGAACAAGGATGTTCCACCCGAGGTCAAGATCACGCGATGGCCCGAATCGAAGTGCAGCACGACCTCGTCCGGAACGACGCCTTCGGCATGAACCAGCACGGGTACATCGCTGCCGCGTGCGACACGCAGTTGGATGTCATCTCCCGCAACGTCGACGCGGACTTGTTCTCCGACCGCGGGGATTTCGATCGTCAGGTGTGTGCGCTGAGGCCAAGCGACATCGGCACCGAACAAGCGACTGAAGAAGATGCCGGACAGCTCCGGTGTATTGACCATAGCCATCGCGACGATCGCGAATGCCGCGAAGCCGCCCAATGCTCGCTTGCGCGGACCACCGCGCTCCAGCACAGGCGCCAGTTCAACGGATCGCGCGTGCGCTTCCGCTTGTGCGACGACGCGCTGAATCAGTGCGCCGCGACCCTCGTCCGTCGATTCGTCATCGAGTTGCGCTTCGAGCTGGACGGCACTGACGAACAGGTCTTGCGACTGCGGGTGGTGCCTCTCGATCAACTGAGCCAGACCCGCGCGATCCGGCAGGCGACGCATGTGCGACAGCAGTTCGCGACGTGTGAGCCAGATCGGCAATGCGATCAGTATGCCCGTGTGGATCAGGCGGATCGGTGCTGGCAAGTGCAGCAGCCAGTCCGCCATGAAGGTGAACGCGAACCAGGCCGCGGTCGCAAGCACCGTCGTCCCGACGCCATGCATCCAAAGCTGGCGCGTCATCGCGCGCTTTAGCTCGGTTAGCTTGCCGTCCAGGTAGGGGGCTCGTCCGGTGTTCGTTTGCATCGAGGCTAGATCAGCGCTGGAAGATCGGGAGGAAGCAGTAGGGGATCTCGAGGATCAGCACAGCAGTTGCTGTGCTGAAGGCAGCTCCGGGGCCGTATGAGTTAGGCCAAGAGCCGTCGCTGAACTGCAGGCGTAGCAACTCGGCACGGACTTCGGTGAAGTACTTCTCCCAGTCGCGACCGCCCTGCGTGTACATCGCTTGCACACCGTAGTAGTGACCGTACCAGAAGAAGTAATGACCCTGACGGCCCCACTGATGGTTGAAGGATTTCAGGTTCTGATGCAGATACTCGACACCCTTGCTGATCAACTCGTTCGAGTACACGCCTAGGCCGTGCAAGGCCGTGACGCCTGCCGCTGTCAACGGGAAGGACGAACGCGAGTGTCCTTCGGGTTGGTACAGGAAGGTACCGATCGGGTTGTCTCCGCTAAGCGGGAGTCCACGAATGCGGCTGGGTTGTCCTTCCGTTACAGCCGAGCCAACCACGTAACGAATCGCGCGGTCGATGGTGTCGGCGGGCACACGAATGCCGATGTTGCGTGCCGCGCGCAACGCGAGCACCTGACACACGACGATCGACATATCCGACTCGGTCGCAAGCGGCACATAGCGCCAGCCGCCCTGACCGTTTTGGCTCGCGACGATGAAGTCCACCGCGCGTTGTAGCTTGATGCGCACATCCTCGCGGTGCGTCATGCCGTAGATCTCGGCCAAGAACAGCGTCGCGAATGCGTGGCTGTACATACGCGTGCCCGCGTAGGTGATGTAGCCATCGTCTTGAACGCAGCTCAACACGAACTCGAGCGCATGCCCGACCTCTTCGCCGTACTCGCCTCGACCCGGCAAGTTACCACCGGCGAGGAAGGCCATCCCGGCCAGGCCGGTGACGCCAACATGGCCGCGGCCCTCAGCGGTGGCCTTGTAGCTGTTGTGCAGCTTGAATCCGATCGACGCCGCCCAGCCACCGTTGTCGCTCTGATGATCTGCCAACCAGCGCAGTCCGCGCGCGACGGCCTCCTCCTGTGCTGGTGTGATCTCGACTCGTCCCGTGTTAGCGTCGTCGCTACGAGTCGAACTTTGCGGCACCGACGGCAATGCTGCGAGAGCACCGACGCCAACGCTCGAGAGCGTGAGGCTACTGCTGATCAGGATTGAGGCAATCACGGTATCGATGGGCTAGCGTTGAAGGGAGTGGGTGAATCGGGCGCAGGCAATAAGGAGTGAGGGAGCGGGCAGAGGATCATCGCCAGACTTCCAGCTTATGACGACCACACAGCACGAGCCCATCCCCAATCGATACGATCTGCAGCGTCTTATTGCCATCCATCTCGGGTGGCAACGCACGCGTGCTGTGCAGCGTGCCGCTGGTTCGGTCGAGCACCGCCACAATCGACTCGATGCCTCGTGTCTCGCTGTTGCTTCTCATTTCGCGCCAACCCAGCACAACAGTCGAGCTCGACAAACCCGGTCTGGGGAATGTCTCACGCACGATGTCGGCTTCGCGCAATCCTATTGGGACTTCCCAGCGCTGACCGTATGGCAAGTGTATGGCTCGCAATCGCAGCGGCTCCGTCGGCGATTGCAGCGTGAACATGAATATGTAGGGCGAGGTTAGCTCCGTTCGATCGCGGTACCGAACCCCGAGCCAACGATCCTGGCGCGAGAAACGGGCTAGCGGAGTGGAGCTGACGAGGCCGCTCGTCGTGTCGAGCGCGTACACCTGGCCTTCGGTGTTGAGCTCGTGCTTCGGCTCGACGACCAAGAAGGTGTCGCCTTGATAACGCAACAACCGTGTCAGTTGCGAGCCACCGTTCAGCATCTCGAAGTCGACACGCCACAGCTCGCGCCCGCTCATGAGGTCGAGGGCAGCCAAGTGATTGCGCGAGGCGCGACGCGATTCGAGGAAGCGCGGGACAAGCAGCTTGTTGTCTTCGATCCAAGTCGCTTCGGAGATCGGCTGAGAGATGTTCGGTATCTCGAGCTCGGTCTGCACGTGTGACGTGAAGGTGTTCAGCACCAGGCCTTGCTTGGCCGGATAGGTTGGCATCAAGCAGAGCACACCGTCACCTGTTACGGGCATGGGCGTGAAGGCCTTGGTGTCGAGCTCGCGCTTCCACAGCTCGACGCCGTCGGCGGCGTCGAGACCAACGAGCCAGTTGCGGCGCTTCGAGCGATCGTTCTGTGAGTCCTTCAGCGTGACGGCTATGACGCCATCGGACGACACGATTCTCTCAGGCGTGAGCTTGCGCAAGTCGGCGCGCGTATTGATGTTCGGCCAATGCCACAGCACTTCACCGCTGTCGCGATCCCAAGCCAGCACTCGATCGTAGGTCGCGAGGTGCACGCGTCCAGCTGAACTCGCGAAGCGCAGGCCCCAGTGATCCGGAGTCTCGGACTCGGTCAGTACACGCTCCCAGCGTTTCACCGGAGTGCCATCATCGCCCGCTTTCGAGCCGAGGGCGACGAGCCGGTCTTCGTCTGCAAACAACACCACATGTCCATCACCTGCGGGCCAGTGCTCGACGGCGGGCGGAATCTCGCCCAGCGGCAAGAAGTTGCCCTTGACGCTCATGCCGCGCGAGATGCTGAGGTCCGATTGGAAAGAGGACGCGGCACCAGCGCTCAAGGGTCGTTGAGGCAAGCGCCACTCTTCGGCCAAGTCCGCCACGGTCTTGCCCGCGTGCGACTCGAGATCGCTGCGCACGGAGCCGTGCATCTTAGCCATCGCGGCACTCAGTCCGGCACGCAGCTCTTCGTTGCCCGTCGGGCCGAAGACTTCGGCCAGGCGCAAGAGTTGTTGCACTTCACGATCGGTCGCATGCGCCAGCGTCCATGTCTCGGTCAGCTCACCGAGCGTGATGCGAGCAAGGATGCCAGCCTCACCGGCGGCCAGCGCCAGCTTGGCTCTCTCGTCGCTTGCAGTCTGAGCTGCGGGCGAGTGTGGATAGAGCTCGGCGATGCGCTCCAGGCGCTCTGGATCGCCCTGTTCGCTCGCCTCCTTGAAGAGCTTGGCCGCGCGTACCTCGTAGATGTCATAGCCGCGTCGGAGTCCGCGCCGCAACCGCTGGCCGATGCGGTCCTGGGCCCAGTCGCCAATCTTGACGTCATCGATGCGCAGATGTCCGTAGCGCGCCAGCGTCTGATGCAAGTCCGCAAAGACTTGATCGCCGTCTGTGCTCGTGTCGAGACGCAGCGCGCGCACGATCCTAATCCACAGACCAATCGGCAAGGCTTGCGATGCGTTCTCGTCGATGTTCCGCGAGTCGGGTTCGGAGAGGTGTCGCCTTAACAAACCCGAGTCGAGAGCCTTGGCCAGCCCGTGCGGGCTTTGCACCTCGATGCTCATGTCTCCGCACTCGGTGTCGAGTGTCTCGAGCGTGCGCAGCCACGACTTCGTGTCGCGCGGCGCGTACAACTCGAGCTCCTCGAGCAAGGTGTCCCGCATTGAAAGGCGGTCCGGTGCCAGCGTGCGCGCTCGCGTCAATCGGTCGAGGGCGCTGTTGCTGTCGCCGAGCGAGCGCAGCGTCGAGGCTTCGGCGCGCAATATCGCATGCAGACGGGCTTGGACCAGCGGGTGCGCTTCGACTTGGGCGCCGTTCGTGAAGGTCTCGATTACGTCGCGAGCTTCACTCAGGTGGCGCGATGATTCTTGAAAGCGACCACGCATGGACTCGGAGCGACCGCGCTCTTCCAAGAGCTGCGCCAGCGTCAGCATCTGCGTCATGTCGTCCGGATTGGCGGTCCGACGCGTGCGTGCGCGTTCCAACAGGCGCGACCACTCAAACTTTCCGTCGAGCCGGTCACTGATCAACGAGAAGAGCACGCCTTCGCCGATCAACACGTTGCCGGTGTTCAGCGGGACGCCCTCGACTTCCTTGCCCGTTACGCGATCGACACCGACCAGATTATCGCTGTCGGGGATCCACACGCGATTCGCGGTCAGCACGGGCCGCGGCGTACGACTCGGGAGGAAATTAAGGCGCGTCGCAGGATAGATCCAGCGCCGGGCGGGCGGTTGTTCGGCCGTGTGGATGCCGAGCGGGAAATCGATTGCGATGACCCGCTTTCCGCCTAAATAGACCGTGCGTTCATCCGCGCCGAGTAACACATCGAAGTAGGTGTCGTTCAATGCCAGGCGGCGCAGGCTGTCGTGCCGGTGGCTCCAGATCAGAGAACCGCTAGTGCGATCGATTGCGATCAGGAACTCGGAATCGTCCGGCGTCGCGATGATCGTCTCGCCGACCACGACAGGCGGAGCATTCTTCCAATCGCTCGATCGCGTCGGAGCGCTGAAGTTATGCGCAGCCTTGAGCGGGATCTTCTCGTACAAGACCTCCCAGATCAGGTCGCCGGTGAACAGGTTCAATGCTGCGACAGTTCCGAGCTGAGTTTGTGCAATCAGCTGCGACCCATCGACGACGAGCGGCGGCGGCGCGAACTCGGTCACCGCCCGGCCGAACATGTTTCGTTCACGCTGCCCCGTGATGACAGCGGTCGACCACAGCGTCTCGCCAGTGAACAGATCGAAGCAGCCCACGTGGTACTCGATTCGGCCGCGCATGCGTGCGGCAGGGACCAGGACGCGCGAGCCGGAGATGACCGGGGAACCGACGATCCGCATGCGATCAGAGAAGTCACCCCACTCGCCATCCCACAAGGGCGGAGGCTCGGTGCTCCACAGCTTTTCGCCTGTGCGTGCGTCGTAGGCGAACAAGCGACGGTTGGGGAGCTGCTTGATGATGCTCATCTCCCCGTAGTCGATCTTGCTCTCGAAGCTGTGCGGTATCTGAAGAGCACTGACGACAATGCCTTGTGCGACTGCGGGGGCGATCAGGCTCTCGCGGCGTTCGACAGCATCCATGTAGTCGATGCGGTCGCGCGAACGGATCTTGTCCCATCCATCGGGTTCACCGCTACGCCACGACAGCTCGCCGGTGTAGGCGTTGACGCAATACAGCTCGATACCGGTCGAGACGAAGATCGCGTCTTCGCTACGTGCCGGGAATAAGCTGTAGCGGCCTTCGGCTTTGTCGAAGGGATGGTCGTCGGGAAGCTTGAAGGGCGTGCGCCATCCATCGGCGTCGCGTCCCGGAGGATGCAGCGGGTCCGAGGTGCCGGAACCACCGATGCTACCGGTGCCACCGAGCGGAACCGACGGTCCCAGAGCGGAACCAAGCGCACTGGATGGTTGGTGGCGCAGATCGCGGCTGCCCGGCGCGTTGCCCTCGAGCAATTGAATCGCGAGCTGAATGCGTGTCAGCGTGCCCGACGCCTGACTATTGACTCTGTCTTCGAGGGCCTTCCAATCCTCAATACTGGACAACCCCAGCACGGGATCACGCAGGAGCAAACCGAGCGCTTGTTCCCACGCGCGCAGCGCCTCCAAGTGGTTGCCGATCTCTAGCTCGAGATCACCCAGCGCCCACCAAGCCTGGCGTGCGGAGTCGGTCAATGGCCACCGGCGAGCGACGCCGGTCAGGGCCAAGCGGTCGCCGTTATCGCGCGCCGCATCCAAGGCGACCTTGGCGCGGCTGCCGTATCGACGCTCGTAGAGCTCGCGTCCTTCGTCGCCTTGTTCAAGCAAGCGTCGACGAGCATGGTCGGCGGCGCCGCGATGGACATCGCCTTCGGAGGGGCGGCTGTTGTGGATTGGGCGCGTGGCGGGCAGGACCTCACCGGAGTGATCTTCAAGCAGCGCTTGCAGATCGACGATCGCATCGCTGATGCGGCCGGCAGCCAAGTGGTCGTCGGCGCGTTCGGCCAAGCTGCGCGCAGCTTCGGTCGCATAGATCGAGAAGGGACGAGCAGCTTCCTGTCGTCTCCCGAATTGGGCCGACACTGGCGTGATGGCAAGCATGCTCGCTCCCATCATGCTCATGACTCGCCATCCGAATGTCATCATCTGCGCCATACCGTGCTGCCCTGTCGCGAGTTCATGCGGCTCGAGCCTCATGACCGCACGACGCGTGCCCTTCACACCGACTTGTGCGAAGAACCATGACGAGCCCACGGAGTGCTCTCTCATGGGCCATCGAACGTAAATTGGAATTGACCGAGCCGGCAACAGTTGCCAGCACGTTGTTCAGGAAGCTCAGATCAGCTCGTAGCGCTTACGCAGGACCCACTCGGCTGACAGCAGCATCAGGGCGCCCAAGAGCACGGCCCAATTGTCCCATGTATCCTCGAGTTGTGAGGAAATCGCCTCGCGTCGCTCCTCGCCACCGGGAAATTCATCGACCAAAGCGGCCGCTTGGCTGAGTGGATAGCTGACGCCCCCGGCGATGACGGCCAGGCCGGCCACCGTGTCGGGGTCGGGAGAGGGGTCGGCGTTCTCGCGCGAGGGAAGTGCAACCTCGACTTCGGTCGTCGCGACACGCCTGCCGCCTCGTTCGATCCACGCGCGATGCAGGCCGGGACGGCGAGCCTCGAAGCTGCCCCGGAATAGTCCGAGCCTGCCGTCGACCGCGAGCAGATCGATCTCGGTCGGAGTGCCGTCCGGACCTTGGATGCTCGTCGCCTGGCTCGACTCTTCGCTGGGGCGGTAGTCTTCGTCGAGGATGCGCGCTTCCAGCACGACGCGTTCGTCGAGCCCATAGCTGGCACGCAGGGGTTCGAGGTTGAAGCGACGATCGCCACCCTTCAATCGACCCAGTGCGAGCCAGCGCACAGCGTTGCGCCAGAAGCGCTCGTGGTAACGGTCAACATAGCGCTTACGCCAGCGCCACGTTGAATCGACACCGAGGTACATCGTGCGCCCCGACGGGTAATAGCCGACGACCAAGATCGGGTTGCGCTCACCGCTGCGGCTGGAGTCGTGTGGGTGTCGCAACAACACTTGCGCACCGGGCTTCGCATCGACGACCGGTGCATACCAATAGAAGCCGGAGAGACCGTCGCGGTCTTCCCAGAGCTTGCGGTTCAGGTTGAGGTCTTCGTGCAGTCGCACGATCTCGTGCGGTGCGAGCGGGTTCTCAAGCACCGGTCGAAACTCTTGCGTCGGATCGCCTTCGAAGGCGACGGCACCGGTCGAGTCGAGCTGGACCGGCAATAGCTTCGCGAACTCGGTGCCGGCGATGGCCTTCGGGTTGTCGTACTCGCCGGCGATCATGCATAGCCCGCCGCCACGCTCGACGAACTCTTGCAGTGAAGCCACGAACTCTTCGCCGATGCGCGGGTCGGCGCTGACGCCATAGGGGTTCACGTCGCCCAGGATCACGACATCATAGTTGTCGAGCAGGGTCTTGCGATCGGTCGGCAGCTCGCGCAGCGACGGCAAATCACGCGACGACTCGTGCAAGAATTTGGCCGAAGCCGACATCAAGTAGCACTGCACGCTGATGCGGTCGTCAGCGCGCTTCAGCAGCCGGTTCAGGAAGCGGTACTCCCAGCGCGGATAGGCGTCGATGTACAGCACGCGAATCTTCTCGGGCGTGACGCGCACGCTGAACTCGACCTGGTTGTCGTCCAGCAGGGTCTCACCGCGAGCGGGCGGAACCGAGAGTCGGAAGCGGCGTTCGAGTGAATCGATGCCAGCGCTCGATGGGGGAGCGACAAGGACGATGCGCTCGCCGCTGCGCGTCGGATCGACGCGCTCGTCGGCTACCAGGCGCGCGGTATCATCCGTGTGATCACCGAGCTCTTCGAGCAGCACACTGGTCTGATCGGATGACTCGAAGCCGGTCGCGTGCACACGAGCGATCACCGCGACTTCATCGCCTTCGAGTACGGCAGTCGGGAACTCGACCAGCTCGATCACCAGGTTGCGCTCGCGGCGTGAATCGCCGACGACCAGACCATGAACCGGAATGCCGGCGGCCTTCGCATGTCCGGCCGCGTCGAGCGGATTCGTCCCGCCGTTGGAGCGTCCATCGGTGACGATCACGACATCGGTCACATGCCTGCCACGTTGCGCACGTACCGCTGACACGAGGGCATCACCCAAGTGCGTCGCTCGACCACGGCCGCCGCCCTCCAGGTCCAGGCTCGCCAACGGAGCCAGCGATTCGGAGAAGCGATAGAAGCGGTGCTGATAGCCGCGCTCTTTCAGCTTGGGCAAGAGTTCTCGTTCGACGACCTTGCGCGCCAGCTCGAGCCTGGTGGCTGCCCTCGGATCGAGGCCGCTGGCAGCGCGCAGATCGGTGCTGATGCTGGGGTCGCCACCGTAGGCGTCCTTGCGACTCATACTAGCTGAGTCATCGATTAAGAAGACGACTTCGGCCGGCTTGATGTTTTCCTGATGCTTGACGCGCACGGGTCGGAACATCACGACCAGCATCAGCATCAAGCTGAGGGCACGCAGGCTCGACAGCGTCATGCGTATTCCCGGGCGTAGCCGTTCTTTGCGGTACCCGAGCCAGCAGACACCGAAGACGGCCGGCAACAGGACCAGTACGACGATCCAAGGCGCAGGCACTTCGAGCAACCGGAAGCTCGTTCGAATGGCGTCCGGGTCGACCGGAGTCTCTTGCAACAACAGACTCATGTGACGATCCTACGCTTCGTTCCTAGCCAGGCGGCCCACAAGGATTCGGCGACGAGCGCGATGATGCAGCCCATCGCTAGCCAGCGCCACAGCTCGCCATGTCGTGGCCCTTCGCCGATGCTGCTGTCTTGTACGTTTTCGCGATGCGCTAACACTGGATGCAACGCACTCAGTTCGGCGGTTGACAAGCGGTCCATGTCACCTTCGCGATAGTCGAGTTGGATGGCGAAGGGCTCTTTGTTTCCTGCCGCGAGCTCGACCTGGTACAGGCCAACCTGTCCTGTCTCTTCGCCCGGTACAACAGGCAAGGACCACAGGTCTCCGCGGCTGCGCACAGCTTCTCCGTCGATGCTGCGCCTTGAACCGTCGGGCCGAACGAGCTCGGCCTCGCGCGGGAAGCCAACGACTTCCAGCCGAACATCAGCCGAAGCCGGTAGGTTGCGTTGATCGGCGCCTTGCTGGCCAACGTACGAAAAAAGCATGTGCACGAGCGGCAGGAAGGTGCGCGGCGAATCCGGTATGCGCGACCAGGCGCGATCGATGCTGGTCGTCCACAACACGACGCGGCCGCGATCGTAGCTGCGCTCGATCATCAGCGGGCTCTCTTCCTCGTCGTCGAGCCGCGCATAGGTCTGCGCGATGTCGAGCGGGCGAGAGCGAACGAAGGTGTGCACCGGGATCTGCGTTAGCAGTGGGCGGAAGATGTCGTCCGCGAAAAACTCGACGCAGGGGTGAGTCTCTTCGAACCACCCGATGCGGTAGTAGGATTCGCGCGGGTTGGCCGCTTGCTTGACGCGTTCGAGTTCGGCCGGGAGCAATCCGCTGCCATCGGGCCGGAACATTTTGGCGTTGTAGTCGGCGATGTCGACGCGCGGGCCAAGGAAAACGATCAGCGACGAGCCAGCGGCGGTGGCTTCTTCCAAACGCGTGACGACGGACTCGGGCACGGATGCGACGTTGGCCAGAACGATGACATCGTAGTCACCCAGCTCTAGCTCGGGATCCGTCAGCGTCGGCACTTCGATCTCGCGCGGGTCGAAGAGTGATGGGCTACCGTTGCCGGACAGCGTCGAGTCATCCGCGGGCTCGAGCAGCGCCATCAAGTAGCCGGTCTCGTCGTCGACTAGACGCCGACGCGGTTCGCCGTTGACGACTAGCACGCGCAAGGCGGGCGGTATGTGAACGATTTCGGCGCGACGATCGTCGATCGCCAAGCGGTCGCCTTCCAGTAAGGCAACGAGTGCATGCGGGCCGGCTTGATCGAATTTGACGGTGAAGATTACACTCGCCTCGCCGCGACCTTCGACATCGACACGTTGGCTCGGCAAGCGGTTGCCGTCGACTTCCAATGCGACGCGTACCGAACTCTTGCGGCCCGGTCCATGATTGACGACGACGACGCGCACTTCTTGAGAGACGCCTGCGCCATGCGGGCGCGGGGGCGGTTCGACGGCGCGGATGGCTAGGTTGCTTGGCGTCGCTTCCGCCGGACCCAGATCCTCGACCATGATCCGCACGTTCAAGGCCTGCAGTGCGTCGAGCTCTTGCGTCAAGCTCGTGTTACGCGCTGTCGTGTTCGAGCTTTCGCCTTCGGCGGCGATGAGGATCTCAAGGTCGCCTTCGAAGCTGCGTCGCTGCAAGTCGGTCAACAGCAGGACTTCGAGATCACTGCCAGCCGCGCTGGCCGCTTCTTTCTCGGCGTGTGTGCGTACCTCGGCCATCGCAGCGGCCAAGTCGAGTGATTCGTGCGTGGGCTGAACCAGGGTAGCCAGGATCGAGAGCGCAGCCTCCGGCGTGGTCCACGACAACAGGCGCGTCGTGGCGCCCGCCATGATCAGGCGTACGCGGTCACCGCGACCACCGTCGAGCTCTCCAATGACTTCCTTGGAACGCTCAACGATGCGTTCAAAGGTCGTTTCGATCTCGGTGCGGTAGCCGGTCGATGCCGATGCGTCGACGATGACGACCAGGTCGCTACGTTCTTCGGTCAATCCCGCGAAGGGTGACTCACCCGAGGTGAAGGGGCGCGCGACGGCGAAGGCGAGCAGAGCGACGGCTGCCATACGCAGCAGCAGCAACAACAAGTTCTCGAGCTGAACCTGACGGCGCGTCTTCTTGTAGGCGGCCAGCACGAAGCGCATCGCGGCCCACGGCATGGGCTTGTAGCGCTGACGATTCATCAAGTGAATGATCAGCGGGACGCTTGCGAGCAAAGCGCCGAGCGCGAGCGCCGGATTGACGAATCCTCCGAACATTAGGAGCGTCCTCCGCGGCTGCGGGCGGTTCGGCGTGAGAGATAGGTCGAGAGCGCCGCATCCAGGGGCTCACTCGTGTCGAGCAACACGTAGTCGACCGAGAGCGCGCGCGCACCGCTAGCGAGCTCCTGATTGTGAGCGCGCATCTCTTTCAAGTAAGCCTCGCGAATCGCCTTCGGGTCGATTTTATGAGCGCCGGTGCCCTCGAGTCCATCGAGCCTGACGAGCGAATCGAGATCGAAGCTCAACTCGAGCGGATCCATGACCTGAAAAAGAATCGGTTCGTGGCCGGCGTGCACCATGCGCCGGATGCCTTCCATAATGGATTCCGGCTCGTCGATGAAGTCCGAGAAGATCGCGACGATGCCGCGGTGTCGCAAGCGCGGCGCGAGCAGCTCGAGCGCCCGACCAATGCTGGTCGGGCCGCCCGCTTCTGCTTGCGACAATGCGCCCATGATCGCGAGCTCTTGCGGCGTTCCGTTTCCGGGCGGCACCTTCAAGCGATGCTTCTCGTCGAAGATCACCAAGCCGGCAGTGTCACGCTGAATCAAGACCAAGTGAGCGAGGGCTGCTGCACACCAGCGCGCGTAGTCGAGCTTGGTGCGTCCGACGGAGCCGAAGCCCATCGATTCAGATGCATCGAGCAGGATGTTGCAGGAGAGGTTGGTCTCCTCGACGTACTCCTTGACGACCAAGCGCTCGCTGCGTGCGAAGACTTTCCAGTCCACGCGCCGCAGTTCATCGCCCGGTACATAGGGACGGTGCTGCGCGAATTCGACGGAGCTCCCGCGGTGAGGCGAGATGTGATGCCCAGCCATAAAACCTTCGACGACCTGTCGCGCAGTGAGCGAGAGGTTCGAAAGCTTGTCCAGAATGGCCGGATCGATGCCGCGCTTGTCGCTACTCATCAGTGTCGATCAGTCGGCGGCCCGAAGGCCTGGCAGACCAGCACCGACGCCCGCATCGGGCTTCACTTCTTCCAACAAGCGATCGATCAAAATGTCCGACGTGATGCCTTCGGCATGCGCGGTGAAGTTCGTCACGATGCGGTGCCGCAGCACGGGGTGGGCTACGGCACGAACATCTTCGATGGAGACATGCGTGCGGCCCTGCAAGGCCGCGTGCGCCTTGGCACCGAGCACCATGAACTGGCCTGCGCGCGGACCGGCGCCCCAGGTGACCCATTTCTTCACGAACTCGAGCGGGCTGTCGGAGCGCACGCGCGTTCCGCGTGCGAGTGCCAATGCGTAGTCGAGGATCGCATCAGCGACCGGGATCTCACGCACGGCTTCTTGCAGCACAGCGAGCTCTTGGCCGTTGATGACCTTCGAGATGGTCGCGGAGGCATTGCCTGTCGTCCGGCGCAGAATCTCGCGCTCTTCCTCTTTGGAGGGGTAGCCGACCTGAACCATGAACATGAAGCGGTCCAGCTGCGCCTCGGGAAGGGGATAGGTACCTTCCTGTTCGATCGGGTTTTGCGTCGCGAGCACGAAGAAGGGGTCGGGCAGCGGGTGCGTCTGGCCGGCCGATGTGACCTGGCGCTCGACCATCGCTTCGAGCAGGGCAGCCTGCGTCTTGGGCGGTGTACGGTTGATCTCGTCAGCCAAAATCACGTTGGCGAACAGCGGACCGGCCGAGAAGCGGAACGAGCGCTCCGATGTCTCGGGATCGATGTGTAGGAGCTCGGTTCCCGTGATGTCCGAGGGCATCAAATCGGGCGTAAACTGGATCCGGTTGAAGTCGAGATCGAGCGTCTTGGAGAGACTCGAGATCATCAGCGTCTTCGCCAAACCGGGCACGCCCACGAGCAGGCAATGGCCACGGGTCAAGATGGCGAGCAGCAACTGATCGATGACCACATCTTGGCCAACGATGACGCGTTGGAGCTCTTCCTTCATACGAGCGTGCGTCTCGCGCAGGCGCTCGAGCGATGCTTCCAGCATTCTGTCCTCGGGTTTCTCGGGTGAGTCGTGCCTGCGATGGCTTCCCAGTCGTGGGACATTGCAGGCGAGGGTCTGTGACGTTCATCGGCCACATTCGGATCAATCTACACGTCGGAGGTCTGGCGTCCTACGCATTGAGACCCGGATCGTAGACCCTTCTGGGCCGGATCCCTCGCAGGTACGCAAGTTCTACACGCTGGGGGCGTTCCTAGACTGTTGGATGTTGCATTGCGGGCTTCGGCGCGAGCACGAAGCGCATGGGCTCGCATGGCCCGAAACTGTTCGAAAAGCGGCTGAAAGGGCGCTATTCGACAACTTCGAAGATCCAGAACGCGTCTTTCCCGACCACGAAGACACGCTTCCCGAAGGCATGCACACTGCCGCCAATCGGCGGGCTGTCCTGAACCGTGTCCTCAGGCGCGGGCAGCGGCCAAGCATCAATCAATTCGAGCTCGCGATCGCGATCGAAGAGGTACAGGAAGCGATCACTAGCCAACAAGACGCGGCCCTTTGAGGCCAGGGCACGCCCTGTGAAGGACTCTTCGCGACCTAGGTGGACGGAAGCGTAACGCGAGCTATTCGTCGGCCAAGCCATCAACGTCTGGCGTGATCCCCATTGAGCCTGAACCAGCCGGTCCGATTCGGTATCCACGATCAGCGCGATCGCATTCCCGACCGGCCAGGGGCTGCCAGCCATCAGGCCTCCGCCCAAATCCGGCTCGGCGCGCAAGCTGTACAGATGATCTGAGTCGAAGGGAGTCCAAGTTAGGCGCGGCCCGCTCTTACCCATGGATACGGGTGCAGGGTGGCTCCCAGGCCACCCGTCAGCTTCCGGATCCCGCCGGCGGCATCGAAAACTCCACACCAGCCGGCCATCGACGGCATCGTAGAGTTCTCCCAAACCGACGTTGGTTCCGACGAACAACCGGCCGCCGTCTTCGCTGTCGACCCAGGTCAACGGCTGGCCTGAGGACGGCAGATCCAAGCTGCCGCTGAAGCGGCCGCCCAGGTCTCGGCGCAGATCGGCGGGCTTGGTCACGTAGCGCGACCAGATGCGGCGACCGTCCGTCGCGTCAAGCGCGAACAGCCACAGCTCTCCGCCGCCGACCGATTCCCGCTCGGCGTCGGTGTTGCCCGCGACTCGGCGAGCGAGCACGTAGACGCGGCCATCGCGGATCAGAGGTCCGGGCTGCCACTCCCAGATTCCGGTCTTGCCCATGACCTCGGCCAACGGTGCATCGGCGCGACCCGTCACGCTCCAGCCCGTCGAAGACAGCCGCCACTCGGTCATCGGGATGCCCGGCTCCTGGAAACGCATCGCGACGAGCGCATTGCTGATGACCGTCCCGAGCGCACGACCAATCACAATCACGACGCGGCCGTCTTCGGTAGCGGGGGTGAGCGACCAGCCGCCGGATGACTGTCCGGCGAAGGGGCGGTTGATGTGTTTCTCGAGGAAGTCGAAGTGCGAGAAGCGCGCGATCGGTGGTGCTCCGTCGGGTCGCAGTTCGGGTGGCAACCAACGCACGATTGCGGAGGGGCCTTGGATGAGGAAGGAGGTGTCGTCCAGTAGCGCAATGCCGGACTCGACCGTCAGCCCGACGCGATCTTTGCGGCTCTCGCGCCGGCGTTGCAAGGTGCCGCTAATGACGTGCGAGCTTTTCAACTCGAGCACGCGTGCGTTTTGCCAGCCTTCTTGAGTTGTCGTGTTCGAGGTCGTCTGACGCAACACATCGCGGCGCATCGCGACCGCTGCGTCGATGGCGACATCGACCGGGTCATCGGCAACACATTGAACGCGACCGAGCCAGCTGCGACAAAGATCCCAGGCGCCGGCTTCCAGTGCGATGTCGGCCAAGCACAAGGCGGCGCGTGCTCCGCCAATTGTCTCGGGATACTCCCACTCGACACGCGCCAGGGCGTCCTTGTCTGAGACCGCTCTTGTCAGCGCCGCTTTGGATGATGCCTCGAACCGGCTACGCCACATAGAGAGCGTATTCGCATCGCATTGGGCCAATCGACGCTTGATGCCCCACGATACACCCTCGCTGCGACGGTGAAAACTTGTGTCGGGATCGGGCCATAGCGCGCGCGCATCGACTCCCTCCTGCAACAGGGGGATGGCATCGCCTGGAGCGCTGACAACAAGCGCTTCCTGCCAAGCGTCGAAGACTGCAATCAGCGAACTCTCGTTGGCCGATCCCTCTTCGATATTTAGGAGCGCAAGGTCGCCACGCGCGACGGCTTCGGTCGCTTCGGTATCGACGGGTTGGAAGGTGCTGTTGCTCAGCGCACCCTCTCCACTCGCATCAAATGTGGTGGGGGAATCGGCCGCAGAATCTTGATGGAAAGCCGCGAGCGCGCCCTCACTCCAAAGCAGCATCACTGCCAGCAGCATCAGCGCCAGCATGGGGATCGAAAGCGAGCGCACGAGCAGACCGCGATTACTCTTCAGCCTGCTGCGCTCGCCAGCGTCGCACGCGTTCCAAATAGACAGGATCGCCCCACGCATCGACCTCGCGACTGATCCCGCGGTAGCGCTCGTGCAAGCCGGCATTGCGCGCTTCGACCTCAGCGCGGTGGTACTCGAGGTAGTCGCGCTCCTCCAAGCCCGGCCGTAAACCAAGGATTCCGATCTGGGTCAGCAAGGCCAGCGCGGCAATCAAAGGCAGCCAGTGCAAGAGGCCTAGCAACCCACGCTCCAAATAGGAGCGGTGCCGCTCATCTGAGAGCGTAGGGGACGCGGGGAGGCTCAAATCGGGAAGGGACATGGTGGGATGACGGTTCGCAGCGCGAAGTCTTCCTTAATGCGCGGCCCGATTCCAGGGGCGATGTTGTTCAAAGGGTTGGGTTCCAACCTGAAGCGTGCGGGGCCATGGGAAGCGGAGCCCCGGGCCCTCCATCAACGCAAGAACGGCGGGCCTCCCAGCCGTTCTGCCCGTCTTCAGGACCGCCAGTCGGCCCCGCTCTAGCCCGGTGGTCCTCCAAGCTCAGCGCACTTAGCCCAATCCTTGCTACGGCACGAACCCGATCGAGATCGCGTTCGACAAGTTGAAGGCGGTTCCGCAAGGGCCGCCGGGGTCACGGAACCAGGCCTGGAAATTCCATGTGTCGCCCGCCGTGATGTGGCCGGGCGTCGAGAAGCGTTGTTGGCTGAGTGCCGCGATGCCGGGACCGAGTTGGAGAGTGCCTCCAGTGTCGGAAAGCTGGATCGCGTAGCGGAAGGTTCCGACTCCGCCGGATCCAACGCAGCGTGCTCCGTCGCCGAAGGGCAGTTCGATCGCGCCGGCGCCCATGTAGAAGATGCCCCACTGGCTCGTGGGGAGGTTCTCAGCGGTCAGGATTAAGTCGTCAGCGGCGACACTGGCAGTTCCGCAGGCTGAAAGGTACGAGCCGGTGGTTGTGCTGTTCGTGCAGCCGTAGAGAGGCTCGGTGTTGCTGCATGGACAGGTCGTGTTCATGCAGTAGGGAGTGAACTCGTTGGGGAGGGAGAAGGCCAAGACAGAGCCGTCGCTAAAAGGGGGCGAATTGTCCCTGTTCCGCGCGCCAGCAAACACAATCCCAGCACTGGCGCTCACCGCATCACCCAGTCCATTTCCGCCCTCAAGATCTGGCGAATTCAACTTTGCGATATGACTCCATTGGCCTGCCGACTCTTCGAAGACATAGACCGCTCCACGTGATTGGTCGTCGCCTTGTGCACCGATGTAGGCTCGCGAGCCATCGAGTGCCAGACTGCTCCCAATGCCAATCCCCCCGGTTTGCGCGACATCCACTGATACCAATTCCGCAGTCTCGATCCATGAATTGCCGTCAAACTCGAACACGAGAGTCGTTAGGCCGCCACTTGCCAGTGCTCGATGACCTTCGATGGTTACTTCGCGGCCAAGCGCCTGCCAAGGTGTTGGTGATGCAGCAGTGACTTTGGAGTGGAACTGCCAATTGCCCCCAACTCGCCGATAGAAGTGTATCGCGCCGGCCTGGATGCCCGCAGTGCAATCACGGTGCGCTCCTACGACTATCCAGTCCCCCTGGATAGCGACATCGAGACCGAAACGGTCTTGGAATTGGCCTGCAGGATCCCAGAGGTGAGCAACCTCACCCCAAGCAGAACCATCCCATTCAAAAATATAGATTTCGCCGGTCTCCGGCACATTGCCGGCACCACTGGGACTGCCAACTACAGAGGTCGTTCCGTCCAGTGCACAGGAGTGTCCGAAACTATCATCGTGCTGAACCGATAATGGCCGCAATAACTGACTCTCAGTCCAGATTGCTCCGTTGTAGCGGAACATGTAAGCGCCACCCGGCTCCACTGGCCCAGATGTTGGCGCGCCTATTATTGCCCACACTCCGCTCAGCCCCACGTCAGCACCAAAGTTGTCGAATTGCTGCCCGTTTGATGCTGTTAGCGTGTGGCTTCGAATCCAGCTTGTACCAGATAACTCGAATATGTGCGCAGCACCTGTCCACCACGCATTACCAGTTCCGAGACTTGCTCCGACAAGTAGCCGGCCGATGGAATCTGATGCAAGCGCAACTCCCATAACCTGCCCGCCGGGAGAACTGTCAAGTGCCATCATTTCTTGACGCGCACACTGAGGGACGGCCACAGCCTCAGGAATGAGAATTGATGGTATCAGCGATAGGGCCCAGATGTAGCTTTTGTTGTGCATGCCTAGAGTCCTTTCAACCTGACGATCTGAACGTCGTCGATGTTCCATCCGCCAAAATAGGGATCGTCATCGCCAGCATCCAGAGTCCACTCAACTCGGAGAGTTGGGTTCAGTACTGCGGAATCCGTAATGTCGATTTCATGCAGAAACCAGTTACCTTGAACGGAGTCACGCTTAGGAATACCTCTATGGTTCTTCCAGATCGGGAACCAATCATTGACGGACTCTTGAACAGCAATCTTAGCGAGGTCTTTCGGTGCCTTATTCACGGTGAGCCAACGACGATATCGTAAGAGGACGATTTCACTACTGGTCACCGATGATGCATCCACGGTTTTAGTCCGCAAGGTCATCGAGGGTTCACCCAGGTGACTCAGATTGATTCCATTTGCCCAAACCCGGTCACCGGAAAATGCTGCAGTCGGATGTGTCCATGGAAAGGGTTCTGGAGAGCCCCCTATTGCAGTTGGCTCTAGATAGAGCCAGTGTTGACTACCCTCTCCTCCCATATTCGGCCCCGATGCCTCCCAGTCAGCCGGGGCCATTGCCGAGTCAAAGTTATCTTCAAATAGCACAGACTTCTCACCCACGTAGAAGTGCTCCCAGCTCGGCTCCGCACGCTCCGCCCTCAAGCCTTGTGGGGGCGTGGGTGGAGTCGGAGGATTACTCTGCGAAAAAGTGCCATCGATCGCGACCCAGCGAGTGTGCGGCCACTCGACACTCTGGTTATTGCTGTCGGTAGCACTGACGTAGTAGTCGATTCGCGCTGGTGACACGATTGGTCCTGGAATGTCAGCTGTATACGTCTCAGTCGTGCCAGCCTTGAGTGACATCGCCACAGACTGAAATACTCCGCCTGCCACACTGTAGTGAAGGTCCATACCCGTGAGTGGTGAATTGAATGTCGCACTCGCGTCGACTTCGATTGTATACGGCCCAGTTTCATCCTCGACGATGTCGAGGTCAGTCAAGTTGCTGAAGTCGACGCCAGCAGGCCGGACGAGCGGATAACCCTGCTCGACGAATCCGAGCATGATGTCCGCCCCATGCGGCGTGCCGTTGTTCAAGTTCCCGTCGTCGTCATCGAGCGCGAGCAGATGGTGAATGATTCGTGTCGAGTCCTTCAAGTCCATGTACGCGTTCAACCACGAAATCAGCAAACGATCGGCGGCTCTGCCTCCGAGGACAGGACCAAGACTTGAGCGGAAGCGTTCGTGCATCTTCCAGAATGCGCCCATCAAGGGCCTTCCATACACAGATCCTCCTTCGTCGCCATAGCATGGCTGGAACAAGTCTCCGCAGAACGCAGCCGCATTTTCGCCCGTCCGCGCGTATTCATCCTCGAGACTCCACTCTCGGGCCAGGATCGGATCGTTGAGGAACAGCATCGCCAGCACGTCCGAGGCTCTTTCGTCGAGCACGTTCTTGCCCGCTACATCCCGGCCATACTCCACCTGCATCGTATGCCCGAATTCGTGGGCGAGCACGGAGGAGAACGCCATGTTCGGACATGTACGTGGATCCGCACCAGGCTGTCCTTGCACGGTTCCTGCTATTGGTGAAATGAACGGACTCGCACCGCAGGACTGGGCCGCACCTCCAGGGCCGACGCTCGGGTCTAAGTTGACCTGGTAGAGATGGCCCGGCAGGTCCATCGCCGTGTCCACAGGATTGACATCCAGCAGCCAGAGCCGCATCGCATTCCACCAGTGGTAGGCGTGCGACTCCGCAATCGTGTGGACATCGGGA
>JBLFWN010000092.1:0-27043 GCA_047611405.1 Planctomycetota bacterium
AGTTTGCAGGTCTGATGCCTAGCCGACTGTCAGCAAGCGAAGTGCTGGCTTGGCGGCAGGAGTGGGGCCGGCGCAGCGTTCATCCGATGTCTAGCAATGGCCAGACGATCGAGGTATTCAGACACCACCAGGCGCAGGCGGCATGAGGGTATAGTGTTTTCCAACACGGAAGCATGGCAGTTCAGAATCGATACGTTTGGTGAACAGCGCACGAGGCTCACTGATGTGCTGGCTAACAAGGGGCTCGGGCAGGGAATACGGCTGCGAGCCGTCGGGCCGCTCTTAGTTGCGCCTCAGATGAGCCACGACGCGCTCGACGAAGAGTGTGAACTTCAGGAGTCCACACCCTTCACCGGCGGCATCCCGGTGAAGACATTGGCGCGCAAGGGTGGGTTTCCATTGAGCCGGCGCCAAGAGTTTAGTTGGCCGACGTGAGTCAATGCGTCTGCCAGCGGGCCGTTCATGATGTTCCACACTGGGTAACAGGACCCGTCCCGTTTCAATACGCGGTGCTCTGCGATCTGGTCGTCCTCGAGAGTGACCAAGAACTCGCGTGCTTCCTCGAGTTTGGTCAGCGTCAATGCCCGAACTGAAGACGTGGATTCGATCTCGTATCTTTCACGCTCCGGCGCATCCTTGATGGTCTGCAGGATCATGACCGCCAGATGTAGGACGTGTACCTGTAACTCTGAGGTGCTCATGCAGTCAGCAGCAGGACGGAAGTCCATGTCGCCTTCACGCAGCTCCTCGGTCGCCCAAAAGTAGCGGAAGGCAAGGCCGTCCAACATGCGGATCAGGACTCCTTGCCCATTCAAACAAGCCGGAGCCGGCGGGATCTGTTGTCCGTACATTGCTGCAGCGTATCACCCGTCGAGGGCCGCGACGAGGGCGTGCGATCTGCGGGTTGGGGTATGCCTATGTGGAGGCAGCCGGATTACTAGATCCGGTTGCGAAGCTGTTCTGGCAGGCCAGCAAGCGGAGCGACAGACGCAGACTGGTGCGAGAGTTCTTTGGCGTCGAGTACCTCAATACTCGTAGGGCCCTTGAACTCTCCGAAGCAATCAGAGAGAGGCGTCTACTGTGTTGCTTCCCAAACAGCCGTGGATTGCCTCGCTGAGGCGGCGATCCTTCGGGGCTATCGCCTCACTCTCTTCTTAGTGACCCTAATACGACAGCGGACAGGTCGTAAAGCCTAGGGACGCTCGCCGCGAGCGACAGCTTCTGCGTACTCTTTGACGTTCTCCCCGAGCACTTGGGCTGTCATGCCAAAGGCCTTCTGCACGTCCAACCCGTCGGGATTCGATGTGTAGTAGGCCGCCGCGTACTGCAACAAGGCCGCTCGATGCTTGCCGTCCTCTGCGTGATACAAGTATTGGCACGCGCTCGCTGCCTGTGAGTAAAACAAGCTTGTCTCGGACATGCGGTACCGGTATCCGAGGCGCCACCCCAATCGAATTTCGAACTCGCCTTCGCGGTTCAAGTCTCGGAACTCCTGCTGATCGAGCGTGAACAAGGACTTCCACGGCACGAGTTGTTCCTCGTCTGCACCTGCGACACTATCGAGGCGCGCCGCACGACGATTGAAGCTATCCCAACCGCCGACGGCGGTGTCGAACTGGAATTCTTCGACCAAGGAAGCAAAGCCCTCGACGATCCAGTAGCTGGGCGGAAGCTTCCGTCGTTGCATGAGCTGTTTTTGCGTGTACATCGGACACTTCACCTGCAACCAATGATGTGTCAGCTCGTGAGCATAAGTCTCCATCACGCTCTCGATCTCTTCATCCCCATCCGGGACGAAGATACGCGACACGTTTTCGCCGGGTGAGAAGTGGCCCGCAGTCCAAGACAACCCGGAGCCGGCCTCGCTGCCCGGGTGTTTGCTTTGCTGCAAGTACTCGTCTTTCGTTGAGTACAAAAACAGACTCAGCGGATAGCGCTGGTCACGAACATGCTCCCCGGCCGCGAAGACCTCCGCCAGAGCTGAGCACACGAGCTCCCCATGAGAGAGACAGCGCGCGATGGCACCTGGCCGCGCCGCCGACGAAATGATCAGCAGGTTCTCGCTACGCAATGCAATCAGGTCATCGCGCCACTTCATGTTCAGCGCGCGCCCGAAGAAGCGTTGATCTTCCGTTGCTCCCACTTCGGACTCTGGCTTGGGGACAATCTCGATCGGAGTGCGCTCGGCCGCACGCATGAATTCGAGCCAATCTCGGCCATCGAATTCGCCTTCCACACGCAACCCATCCGGAAGGATCGCGCGTACGGAAGCCAGCGCTCGCGCCTCGCCCGGGTCGTGCGCCAGTAACGCGTCCAGCGCTTCGATACGAAGAGCCAAGGGGGCGTTCTCGAGGCCTTCGAAGCGCTTCCACAACGCATCGGCCAGCGACGGCAGTGCCTGCTCTTGCTTCAAGAGCTTCGCGACCGCCTTGCTCTTCGCATTCTTCGGGCGCTCCCTCAGTTTTTGAACTGTATCCGCGGCCTTCTCGAGTTTGGGGTCGGTCGAGCCCAGGTCCTGAGCCACACGCGCAAGTCGCTGGATCAACCCAAGGTCGTTGCTACTACGCGCATCGTCTGTCAACTCGACGTATGCAGCTCCAAGCTCGGCACTCGCGGCCGCCATCATTGTAGCCCCCAAGACGCGCACATCCCCTGTCCAGACCAGCCTGCCGGCATCCGTTTCCAACAATCGAACCAGGGATTTGGGCAGCTCATCATGCTTGCCTCTGCGGCTCAGCTTGGTGATGGAATCCTGTTGTTCAGCGAGCTGAAACTCACCCGAATCCAGTTTGCCGTCAGCGAGCAAAGCTTGTCCAGTGAAGGCTTCGGCACCGAGATCCGAGGCATGGTATGGCATTGGGTCTGCACTCGTCTCGCGCATGGCAATCAGCGTGCGATCCCCTTGCACATACAGAACCGTCCGAGTTGCAGCCACTGGCCGAATGCTGGGCTTCTGGTCTCCTTTCCAGTACACGCGATTACTCCTCAAATCGAATGCGCCTGAACCGACGTAGGCCACCGAGCCCACGATAGTTGGGGACAGGAAAGGCTCTTCGAAGAAAGGAGCGCCCGTCTCTTTCTTGGCCAAGGATCTGTACTGCTCTTGATCGTGCGTCAGCATCAGCATGGTCTCATCATCACGCCGCATGTACGTCAAAAAGCCACCGTTCGCATGATCCGCCGGCGCGCACATCATGTGGGTTGCCCAACCCGTGATGCGTCCGGCGGGAAGAGGGCGTGGCAAATTCAACGATGGACCGCGCGGAACGCTCTCGAAGTTGGCCAACACAATGTCATTCCCGCCCCCGAGCCAGACGACCTTGGAACATGCACTGATACGCAATGCCTCTGCATCGGATGGCATCTGCGTCAACTCGAACTCCTCCACGACTCTTCCGTTCAAAGCATCAATACCCAGCAGGGTGCCGCGCATGGAGCGCTGGCGAAGCGCATAGATCCGATTGCCGTGCAAGGCCAAGCCTCCGACGAATAGACCCTCCAGAGTCCAATCCGTCTTGCCACTTTCCAGTTGGCGCCGCTCGAGGCCAAACTCTCCGCCGACGTAGACTTCGTCGCCCCGAATCAAGGGCGGCATCAACCCTTCTCCCTCGATCTTGGTGCGAGACTTCGTGATCTTCTTATTCGTCCAGCGATAGGTCGACAAGGACTTATCGGTCGCCACAACGATTGTCGAGCCCCACACACTCGGCTCCATGCGGCCTTCGTGGTTGACCGAAATCTTGGACTGCTCGTTTCCTTCTAAGAGCGACAAAGAAGTCAGCTGATGACGACCACGGCCCAGGTCGAGCACGATCAGGATGCGGTCGTCCCAAACCAACGGCTCACCTTCGATCGGTCCCTTGCACTCCATGCGCCACGCTTCGCGTAGCGGACCACGCAAGCCTTCCCCCGTGACACGACCTGCGTGAGAAGGCGAACCTCCCCAGCTCGTCCAACGCCCCGGGCCAGGCCCCTTGCTTTCAGAAGCGCTGGTGTGAGGCGAGGCAGGGCCGCACGATCGCAAGATCGTCATGCCGGGATCGTGGGCGAATACGAGTGTGAAAATCAGTCCGGACAGCATGAATCAACATCCCCAAGAGATCGAAAGCGACGCCTGAAGATCGTAGCGTTTTCCCGCCGGGTCGAAAATTTCGCTCAGAAGGTCAGCTCGTCTGAGCTGCTAAGAGGTGCCCAACCTTGACCAGAATCACCGTCTCGTGCTTCACGAATGGATGGTGATTACTGAGGTGAGGACTACGCAGCCACGTCCCAACCGGATATTCGCCATGCTCATCCATAAACACGCCGGATAAAACGAGGATCTCTTCGCCGCCCATGTGCCTGTGCGGGAGAAAGCGCTCTCCATCTGGCCATTGCACCAGCGCTGCGCTTTGCGGGCCGTGTGCGTGCAACGGCATGACGCGTAGCTTTCCTTGACCAGGCAACCAGGGCGTCGCATCACTATGTACGTGGACGAGTTCATCATCCCCATCCGAGTGCGCGCCTTCCTCGGCAAAGAGGGTACATCCAGCGACGGATGTCAGAGCACGAACAGCTGTAGCTGGCAAATACACATAGTCGCCTTTTCTCAGCTGCAGTTCTTCGCTCTGGCAATTTCCATCAACCACGAAGAGCTCCAAGCCCCAGTCCAGATGAGTCGGATCCCAGCACGCACCGGGATCGATTCGTACCATCGAGGTCGAGCGGCCATGCGGGTCAGTCACTCGCGCCAGTGGCTTCATCCACACGCCCTTAGCTCCGCTCTCTTGCCAGGCCTGGTCTCTGGTTTGGATTAGGGCGCGTTGGCTGAGGTCTTCGTTCATCTTCGAGTCCATCATGAGGTAGAGCGCTCAGCGCGCGGCAAGGATGCCAGCGGCCGTTTGCTCAAGGCAAGATACTCGCGCGCGCTACCTACGCATTGCTTCTTTCAAGCTGACGCCGCAACCTGGGCGAACTCAGCCTTCAGACCCAGAATCAACTCAAATTTGCTGGCCCGATGCTCCTTCACCCGCCGTGCGTGCATGCTCTCACTCTCATATCCATGCTCTTTGCTTCGAGTTGTGGCTCGATGAGGTCGAGCCTCAGCTTCCTGCCAACGAGTCGAACGGAGGCTCGCATGGAAGAAGCTGTCGATGGCCAGCAGCTACGCTACCTCATCGATGTCCCGACTGCGGACGAGACGCCAGAGGATGGCTGGCCACTGCTGCTGTTCCTACATGGTTCGGGCGAGCGTGGGGATGACCTGTCACGAGTGCTTGTGCATGGACCTCCCAAGCTGCTCACGGACATTCCCGAGTTGACGCATTGCGTCCTGATCACACCCCAGTGCCCAGAAAACTTGTGGTGGCAAACGACGACATTGATGGCCTTACTCGACGATGTCCGGTCGCGCGTTCGAGTTGATGCGAATCGGATCTACATCACCGGCTTGAGTATGGGCGGCTATGGCTGCTGGGCGCTACTGTCGAAGCACGCCGAGACCTTCGCAGCCGCTGTTCCGATCTGCGGCGGCGGCAGTGTCCCTGATTCCCTGGCCCAGACGACCGAGCCCTTTGTAGTCGAAGGACTCGAGAGGATTCGCAGCCTTCCTATCCGTGTGTACCACGGTGATCAAGACACCGTGGTGCCTGTCGAGGAGTCACGAGTGTTGGTCGGCGCTATTCAAAGCGGGGAGCACTTGACAAATCTGACGGTCTATCCAGGAGTCGGGCATGACTCATGGACGCAGACCTATGCGAATCCTGAACTCTACGAATGGATGTTCGCACAGAAGCGCTCTACAGATTGAGTCGAGTCACCGGCGCGTGACGCGCAGCTAGAGTACAGCCTTCACGCGCCGCCTCAGATACGGCAACACTTCGGCTTCGAACCAATCGTTCTTGCGCAACCAAATGTTGTTGCGTGGACTCGGGTGTGGGAGTGGGATTCTCTTGGGGCGCACGTCCTTCCAATCGCGGACGATCTCGGTCAGCGGACGCTTGGCCCCTCCGAGGTGGTAGCGCATTGCGTACTGACCAATCACGAGTGTCAGCCGAACACCCGACAGTTCGCGCATCAGGGACTCGTGCCACTTTTCAAGACACTCCGGACGCGGCGGCAAATCTCCTGATTTCCCAGTTCCCGGATAGCAGAACCCCATCGGCAAGATCGCGATCTTGGATGCGTCATAAAAGACCTCGCGTGATACGCCCATCCATTCGCGTAGGCGATCTCCACTCGGGTCATCGAAGGGGACACCAGACTCGTGCACACGCCGACCAGGGGCTTGCCCGGCGATCAGCACGGTCGCACTTGAACTGAGTTGCACGATGGGACGCACACCATGTGGCAAATGCTCTTCGCAAATGCTGCACGAGCGGACATCTTTCAAGAGGCGATTGAGCGAACTCTTAGTCATGCCCTGTACCCGCGATTCACAATCATGGACAAAAAGTAGCACCGAGTGCGTCGCTCAGATTGAAGGCGCTGCCGCCACCGGCAGGGTCGCGATACCAAAACTGGAAGAACCAAGTCGAGCCGGGCGTGATCTGCCCCGCTGCATGCGGCGGCTGCGTCACATCCAATGCGTAGCTCGTCTGCCCCGCAGCATCCGTCGCCACGATAGGCAAGCGGCAGACTCCGCCCGACGCACACAGCACTCCGTTGCCAAAGAGAGCGACGGTCTCGTTCGGTGCGTAGAAAAACAGGCCATTCTGCTGCGGCGGTGCACCCGCTGCGATCAGCTGCAGACTGTTGCTCGAGAGACTCGTGCCCCCGCTCGAACTCAGATATGCGCCGTTGCCGGCCGAGTTCGGTGAAGTCACGCAAGTCGTCCACGTCGACGGACAAGGGTCGGTGAACCCAAGCTCTGCGATCCATGTCCCCCAGCGATTGTTCACGCGACCATACTTCTGAATCGTCCACAGCGTTGCATCATCGACGGGATCGACGGAGGTCAAGCTGTAGTCCCCCCAACGCGCCGCGCCATTGCCATCCACATGGTTGTACGGGCCGGCGCCTGCACGCAGAAGCACAGGCTGCGCAGTCGCGCCAAGTGGATCGAGCACATGCCGACCCGTGTAGAAATTGCTGGCGTACGCACCCGCGTGAGAGCCCGAGAATCCGAGAGCCATATGACCCGCCGCATTCACCGATATCGACGGGTAGGAGTAGTGCCATACTGGATCCGCGGCCGTTCCATACTGCACGAGATTTCCGGCGACCGCATCCAGTTCGTACCAACGCACCGCCGCTCGACCATCGACTCGGATTGAGTGTGTGGTGTACACAGAACCATTCCGATAGACAGCGTTCATGGGACGCGCATCGCCTGTGTCCAAGTCCACTTGGCTGCCTAAGGCCGGCGCATCGAAGGGCGGCGCGTTTCCGGGGACGGCCACATTGGACAAGAGCCCCAGGGTTGGCGCGCTGATCGGCCCCTGCAACTGGCGCATCCGAAGGCGCGTGGCGCTTTGCCGGCTGACAAAGATCTCGCCACCCGAGTCACCGTAGGTAACACAAGGCTGTGTCGCGCCTTCGAAAGGCCGATCCCTGAAGGCTGTGACCACTCCTAAACTTGGGGTAGCCGACAGGAGCGGCGCCTTGTCGATCGCGAAGATCGTCACGGTCGAAGGCACCATCAGCGCAGTTGCGTACAGGCCGACTGCGTCATAGCCGATCGTCGGGTAGTCCGGCCAGCGGCCGACATCCGCGCCCACGGCGGTATCGATGTAGGTCTTGTACCAAGACCCCGTCGGGTCGTCGCTCATGCTAACCGCCAAGTACAGGCGCGCCGTCCCCGGACCACTGGAGGCAAGCACGAACCAACGACCTGCGTGATGATCGTAGGTCACTCGTGGATCCCCCAGATTGGCGTGCTGGAAGAAATCGGGCAGAGGCATGTCGAACAGACGCGCTCCGGTGACCTTGTCAAAGACCCCGAGCTTGACGTTCACAACAGAGACGAAGTGATTCGGCCCGACAGCACCACAGGTGTCAGCGGGAATCGCGGCCGTTCCGTTTTCGAACATTCTCATCCCAACGAATTCACTCAACAGGTCCGGAGCCGTGCCCGGCCCAGCGGCCAAACCCGATTGACCTGTGGGGGGGCCGCCTACACTCTCCACGGCGCTGGCAGGCACGATGGGCGGAGGTATCGAGATCAGTTCCTGCTCGTCATCGTTGGACGTCTTCGTGAAATCCCCCCTGCCACGCTCCCAAGTCAGGCCCGCATATTTCGAGCCGGTCAATTGCGTTCGCCAAGGCAAGTCATCGAAATTGACGACGGTCGGACTTGGCTCACGCTTGGCCTTCTGGCCCGAACCCAGCCTCTCGCGATTGTCCGTCGCCTGCGCTTCTGGAAGCCGTACAAAGGTCAAATCATCTAGGGCGAACCAGCCCGCTCCACCTAGCGCCGCGCTAGCTTGAAACTCGACTCGATCCACCGCGTCAAAACCTATCTCGAACCAACTAGGGAGGTCCCCGAGATCGGTGTACCACTCTGTCTGTGCAACCTGATCGCCATGCAGAAATCCCACTGCACGAAGCCCACGAGCGCGCGAGCCAGCAGAGTCATTGCCTCCAACCCAAACGCCTACAAGCTGTACTGGGTCGCCGAATCCGATGCCCATGAGGGTGTCGCCCCATTGATTCAACGCATAGTGCTCACCGGAATGAGCAACACCAGTTCCGGAGCGCGATGGGATGATCCACTCGCCCTGGGCATCGTTGCGCGCTCTTCGGAGTTCATGACTCCCCTTCGACTGCAGGCTACGCTGGCGCATCTGATCGACGGTCTCAACGAGACCTATCCCAAGTGCACTGCTTGGGATGCGCACGCCTTCGACGGCTTGATCATCACTGGCGAGCGTCTCATCTACTTCCAACAGGCAGAGGCTGCTGAGCAAGGCGAGTAACGAGATCAGGTTCATGTCAAAGCATTCCGAAACGGAAGAACGGAGTATGGCTCGTCCCCGGGGTCATAGCATGCCCGACTCCACCGGAGCTGGTAGTGCGGAGAGTCAAGGGCACCAGTCCAAGCATAACACGATGCGGCGCTTGCCTGGTTGCGGTCGCCTTCAGGCATAGCCGGCTGGATAGGCCGGAGTCCGGGGCCCTCTGCTAGCAGGCACATAGAACACAGCACAGCCCTATTCTCTGCCACACCGAGGCGCTGCCTCAATGAAGGCATGCCACGAGACACGCTTCACTCTAGTCGGGTCAGACCCTTATCTTTACTTGCACATCGATACCGCGGCGCCGCGAAAAAGAGAGAATGCCCGACTCCACTTCTTGCGTCGAGCGCCAGCAATCTCAACCCTCTTCGAAAGCCAACTCACTTGCGCGAATCGTGATCGACTCGACGAGTTCATTCTCGATCGTGAACACATCGTAGGTAACTGACGGATCTTCGGCAGCTGTGTCGAAGCGCAGCATCCCAAAGGAGCACGTCTTGTTGTAGCCGAACAAGCAGCCATCGATGATTGCGTGTGTATGGATGTTCGTCAACTTGGAACTTTGGAACTCATACAGTGGGTAGGTTCCGGGGCGTTCTATCTTCCAAGCGTCGCTGCGATGGCGATCGGCTGCGATGATGAAGACACCTTCGATGCGCTCGCTACGGATCCAATCGAAGATCTCCTCGCGCTCGTCTGCGAAGCCATCCCAGGTATCCAGACTGCCAGGCTTAACACCCGGCGTCATGGGAACATTGGCACACAAGACTTTGAAGGTTGCCTTCGATTGAACGAGTTCGTCAAGCAACCACTTCTTCTGCACAGCACCCAGCATCGATCCAGCCTCACTCGATCGGTAGTAGCGCCCGTCCATCATAAAGAAGTCGACATCCGCCATCGAAGTCGAGAACCAGCACCCCGGCTTCTCTTCTCCACCCCCATAGCTGGGGTTGTTCATGTTGGTACGGAAGGTGTGCCACACGTCTCGCTTCCATGAGGGCTCATCGACCGCTGGGCCGCCGGAGCCATCATTGGTAATGAAGTCGTGATCGTCCCAGATCGAGAACACGGCTGTCGAAGCGACAAGCTTGCGATACTCCGGCCGGCTTTGACGGCGATAGTAACAGTACTGCTGCACTTCCCTTTGTTTGGGAGTGTCGATGTAGACGTTGTCGCCAAGAGCCATGTAAGCCAATGGCGAATGGGAATCAATCACAGTCCACATGTGCTCGAACCAAGGCGTGTAGCCCGCGCCTCCACCAAATATGACCGAGAAGCGTGCGGGCTGCCCTTGCTGCGGGAGCGTGCGGAAGTCGTGGATCTCCGAGAGCAACTCTCCATCGACCACAAGTTGGTAGTAGTAGGCCGTGCTTGCTTCGAGATCATCGAGCCCAATGACTCCGGTGAAATCCATCTTGCCAGATGTCCGCGCCTCGAATGATTGCGGCTCTTGCATGTCACGGGTCTTGGACACACGAACGATCACAGGAAGCTCATGCCACGTCCTCACCCACACGCTCGCCCCCCTATCCGTCAAGCAGCCGAGAGTGGGGCCGTGCAGCAACTCGCAGTCCAGCTCCTCCGCCCAAGTCGCGAAGGCTTGGCTCGAGGTTAACGGCTCCAACAACTCGCGTGGTCCAGCGAGGAAGCGTTCGAGCGGAAGGCCCAATTCGACAGCTCGACGGGCCATCTGCATAGCTTCGTCGATGCGACCGAGCTGGCCGTAACAGGCTGCTAAGCCGAAGCATGCCTCGAGGTCTTCGGGGTTAAGTTCGAGGTAGCCTTGCCAGTTTTGCGCGGCCGACTCTGTCTCGCCAGCGGCCAAGAGGCGCATCTGATCACGCGAGACTACCTTGTACTGCGTTTGTGCTGTGCAAGGGGCGAGGATCGAGCAGCTCAACAACAACACATAAGCCAGGCTCGCTGCGTGGTCAACTTTCCAGACAGCCATCATTTTGGATCGACCGCGCGGGTCGCCGATTAGATTGATCGTGGCCATGAATCGGTACGGAGAGATCCAAGTCACCATCGTAGTCGAAGTCGAAGAACAAAGAGCCGCTTGCGAGCAAGGGCTCGGCTAGGCTCGACCGCGCAGTCGCATCGGTGAAGCCTCCGTACCCATCATTCAAGTACAAGGCGTTGGGTTGTGAGAAGTGCGCAAGGTACAAATCGGAGTCACCCTCGCCGTCCACATCCCCAAAGGCAACGCCGACACACCAGCCATCGGCAGCGACACCTGATGCCTTGGTCACATCTTCGAAGACGCCTTGGCCGTCGCCAAGGTATAGGCGGCTCGGATAGCGCGCGCCGTCTGCCGTTCGCTGAGCTTCGTAACCAATAAAGAGATCCATATCGCCGTCGCCATCGATATCCGCGAAGTCGGCGCTACGGCTCGAAGCTGCAATCTCGACTCCAGCGGCCGCGGTCATATCCTCAAAGCGGCCGGGCCGTACTTGCCGCAGGAGCGAGCACGGAATTTCGCCAGCCTGAGCCAACTCTCCTCCGCGTAGCACCAAGACATCCAGCAGGCCGTCGTTGTCGACATCCCCTTGAATCATGTTCGTACCACCCGACCGATGGGTCAGGCCGGCCGCAGCCGTAGCATCGACGATGTCACCATGCTCGTCACCTAAACTCAGCGGTAGCGGGGTTCCTGTATCGAAACTGCATGTGAGCACATCTAGGTAGCCGTCCCCGTTCAGGTCAGCGAACAACACGGTACCGGCCCGGCTGAAGCGCCCCAGATCGCGCGTACGCGCGACATCCAGGAAACGTCCAGGATCGATCTCTGATGCGAAGGTCTCTGGCGAGTATCGATACTGCTTCGGCACGACGTCCGGGTAGTTGCCCAAGGCCATGTGAGCCATGTTCAAGACCCAACGCGCTTCATGGTTATTCACATCCGCTTCGAGCAGGCTCCGCATCACGGGCGTGGTGGCCTCTGCACCGGCTGGTTCGACGTGGACCGCGCCGCCGCGCAGCGGAAAAATGCAGCTCTCCTGATTGTGATGTGCAATGCAGTTCCGCTGTTCCCCAAGTCGGAAGTGAGCGAGGCCCAGCCGATAGACCACGTCGCGCTGCACCCAAACTTCGGTCCGATCAGGATGCGCCTGCTGCAACTCGACGCAGGCTTCAAACTCTTCGATCGACTGCTCGGTGGATCCGTGAAACATCAGGTAGGTGGCCAACCGCATGCGCAACAGCAAGCGCTTGGATGGATCCGGATCCTCGGCGGCCGCATCCAACTGCTTGCGAAAAGTCTCGAGCAACACAGGACTCAACGCGTAGTGAGCAGAAACATTGATGTCTTCTTGGATCTTGCGCAGCCAACGTTCCTTGTCCGTTGCATCCTCCGGTAGAGCAGCGAGCGGAGCAACATTATGCTGAGCGCATCCTCCGCAGTGGGGTGCTGCCTCATCCCCTGCCGCGCTACAACACGAGCGCTCTTCTTCTTCATCACTCGCTGAAGTCATGTGCGAGTGCCAGAGCGAGCAAGCGGCTAGCAGGGGAAGCATCGACGTAATGGACATGCTTGTATCCTACTCAAGTCCGCATTGGGCGACAGGCGCAGCGAGAACCGAGCGTAAGAGTCCGCACACGACGCTCTCGGTAGACCGAAGAAATGCCGAACAGATCATCTGGTGCGTTCTGAGGTTGCCGACCCGACCGTCGATCAGCAATTCCAGCGAGGCCACCCGCGAGCGCCTGTGCTATGCTGTATTTCCCCCTGCCCTGCCCAAACCAGTAAGCCGCGCCCAGCCGGCGACTACGACGCTCACTGGCGCTTATCCTCCGCCTCTCGCTCGAATCACCATGTTTAGTCTCGAGGTCTATTGCCGCCGCACGCTCAACACGATTCCACCAGAATCTGTGTCAAGCCCGTGCCATGCAGTGCGCACACCGAAGCCCGCTTGTTCTGTTGATAGATCTCAGACCCCGCGGGCTTCTGCATATCCACTGCTTCGGGGCGCGATCCCTTTTCTTATTCGCAGCGGAAAGCACGCCGACTCATGCATTGTGGAGGCCATCTCATGAAGAGAAGGGTCCTCATCGCGTCCATACTGTGGACGCTCTTCATCACAATCATTCACGTTCAACTGAATGTGGGTTGGGGCCGCCTTGCATCAAACCTCAACATCTTTGCGGAGGAAGAGCGAGCCGAGCTGGTCGTTGGCTTCTTGCCCGTAACCTGACACCTTACCTGTCCAGTCACCAGTTGGGTGACTCAGCACTCGGACGAGGGGACCATGTTCCGCTCGCACAAGTTCATGGACTGGGCGACCGTGAAGGAGGCGCTAATCTCCAAAGAGATTGGCGGTGTGTTTATTCTTGCGCCGCTCGCGATGCAACTCGTAGCTGACGGCATCCCGATCAAGGTCGTCTATCTGGGCCACCGGGATGGCACGGCAATCGTGGTTGGTACGGACTCGAACATCTATAAATTCGGTGATCTGAAAGGCAAGACCGTCGCGATCCCCTCACGGTATTCGAATCAGAATGTGCTGATGCACAAGATGATGCGCGATTGGGGCATGCCCTTCGACTCGATCGACCTACGTGAATTGCCACCGCCTGAACATCCTATTGCGTTGCAGTCGAATTCGATCGACGGCTATATCGTCGGTGAACCCTTCGCAGCAAAAGCCGAGGTAGATGGATTTGGACGTGTGCTGTACCACACCAAAGACATTTGGAAAGGCTTCATCTCGTGTGTACTCGTCGTCCGCCAGGACTTGATCGATAACGAGCGCGAACTGGTTCAAGAACTCGTCACAGGCATCGCGAAGTCGGGCAAGTGGTTGGACGAAGATATCGAGCACCGCATGGATGCTGCGGAAGTCGCGGCCAAGAACTACTATTTTCAACCGCCGGAGCTGCTGAAGCATGTGTTGTCGAAGCCTGTCGATCGTGTGAAGTACACGAACCTGGCTCCGCTAAAGTCTGACTTTGACGAGATCATGAAGCTGGCGGCCGAGATCGGCGTGCTCTCACGCGAGGTAGCTTTTGAGGAGTACACGGATGACTCGTTCATTCCGAACCTTGAGGGGCTCGATTGGGGCATGGATCGCCTGCCCACGCTCGCAGCCACGGAGGAAGAGGAATGATCGGTAGTATCATCACGCTGGCGGTTTCCGTCGCCGTCTTCCTCGCTGCCAGTGGCAAGTCCGTGCGCGTGCAGGAGTGGATCCTGCCTCTGAGCGTCACGGTCTTTAGCGTCGGCCTGTGGAACCTCGCATGTATCGTAAGCGGAACAGAGATCTTCCCGACACCGTGGGAGACCCTGCTTGCTTCCCTCGAGTTGGTCGAGAGCCAACGCCTGTGGGGCGATGTCGCCGCCAGCTTGTTTCGCGTCACTTGGGGTTTCTTGATCGCCGCCGGCGTCGGGATTCCGCTCGGGCTTGTCGTCGGTTGGGAAGCCCATGCGTTTCGCGCTCTGAACCCGATCATCCAAGGTCTGCGACCGATTTCGCCAATCGCGTGGATCCCAATTTCGATCCTTTGGTTCGGGCTTGGCGACGGTGCCGGTATATTTCTGATCTTCCTTTCGTCCTTCTTTCCGATCACGGTCGGGACCATGGCCGCTGTCCGAAACATCTCCTTGGTGCATCAACGCAGCGCGAAGAACTTTGGTGTAACGGGCCTCGACCTGTTTCGACGAATCGTGCTTCCTGCGGCCTTGCCACAGATCATCACCAGCCTTCGCATCGCTTTGGGAGTCGCTTGGCTCGTGATCGTTGCCGCCGAGATGGTCGGTATGGCGACAGGCCTTGGTTACCTGATCAACGATGCGCGCAACGCGGGTAGTCGTTTCGATCTTATTGTCGCGACAATGATCCTGATCGGCTTGATCGGGATCGCCTTGGACTTCTTGATTCGGCGCCTGGAGCGCTTCGACGAAGTGCGCTGGGGGTATGTGAACCGATGAGTCAAGCCAGCAAGAAGAAGGTGGTCTTCGAGGGTGTCTCGAAGACATTCGACAAGAGCGGCGAAGCCCTGCAGGTCTTATCCGAGATCGACTTGGAGGTCGAAGAGGGTGAGTTTATCTGCCTGCTCGGACCCTCTGGTTGCGGTAAGTCAACGCTGCTGAATATCGTTGGGGGATTCGAACAGCCCACGACTGGCGAGGTCCGCATCGATGGCGAATTGGTGCTCGGCCCCAGCTCGCGTCGGGTGTTCGTATTCCAAGAGTACGGCATCTTTCCGTGGGCTTCGGTCTGGGACAATGTCGTGCTCGGCATCCGCGACTTGGACCCACGCGAGCAAGCACGCATCGCGCGCGAAACCATCGAGTTGGTCGGACTGACCGGTTTCGAACGGTCCTTCCCAATGGAGCTCTCTGGTGGCATGAAGCAACGCGTCGAAGTCGCGCGTGCATTGGCCGTGTCACCCGACGTGATCTATATGGACGAGCCATTTGGGGCGCTGGACTCTCTTACGCGCTTGACTATGCGTTCCGAGATCCTGCACATCTGGAAGACCCGCAAGCCGACCATTCTGTTCGTGACACACGATGTCGATGAAGCTGTCCAGCTAGCGGAACGAGTCGTCGTCTTCACGGACCGGCCCGGCAAGATCGCCGATATCCTTTCCGTCGACATCCCCCACCCGCGCGACATCGGCAGTGCCGAATACGGTGACATCAAGAACCGCTTGTTGAGCCTGCTTGGCGTGACGCACAAGATCTGATCGGCGGGGCAAGCGCTTCCCGAGCGCAGGCGCACAAGTCGGCAACGATTTGTGCGCTTGGTCTGTTAATGAGCATTCCCATCCTGGAGAGTTCGAGTGTGCATCGGTTCTTTCTCACACAATGCAGGAAGGATCACAAACGGCGAAACCAGCGCTGTTTCCGGAGTTGCATCGCGCCTCGCCTCGCAACGACTTGACTCTCCCTGTTGCGAGTCTCTCAAAGGCGTTCAAGGGTATGGAAGTTGCGACTTCGGATCTGACTGTGACGCAAGGGCACATGCTCGACTAGGTGCCATCAACCGCGACTTCCATCTGGATCCCGATCGTCTCGACCCTGAGGCGCCCGCTCCCGCAGTCACGATTGACTACATGTGAAACCAGGTCCGAAGGGTGCTCGCCCCCCATCGCCCCTGCCTGGCTCCACCTTGTTCCCGAACTGAACCGAGGTGAATCCGCCCCGGCTCGGTACTCCGTTGAAAGGTATACCTATGGTCTTTTTGCCCTTCGCTTTCGTTTGCGCAGTCGGTGCATCGAACGCAACAGGAACGCTCGCCGTCGACATCGATTCGCTGGTCCTCCTCTGACCTCACGATGACGAACGCGGTGGTCCACCGCCTCCCCCTCGTACTTCACCTCCAATTCCGCCGCGAAGCGCGCCTCCGGCCAATCAGCCTTGGCCGCGTGGGAATCCTTCAGCACCTTCTTCGCCCGCACCTAACGCGCCAGCATCGCCTTCGACTCGACCCCAGAGTCCAGGCGGCGGGGCCCCTCAGGGACGATCCCCTATGGCTCCGGCGGGTACGCCGCGCGGGCAGGTTCCGGCGCCCGCAACCAGTATCGCCTCACTCGCTCCCAATTGGAGCAGCTGGGAGAGCTGGTGGCGCTACAACAAGGCTGCATACATCGACCTCGAGAGTCGCGCTCGCGCCTTGCCCCAAACACCGGGCGGGCTTGTGAATGCGTGGAGTGGAAAGATCGATCCCAGGAGCTATCGCTCGGACGTCATTCAAGCGGCACAAGAACTGCTGTCCGAAGCTGACGACTATCGCGTCGTCCGATCTTCCTTGATCACGATGGCGCGTGCCACGCGTGCGGATCACGCGCTGGCTCGGGAGTACGGTGTGCACGGCGCAATTGCGGACCAGCTAGACAACCCGCGCCAAGTCGTGGCCGAGACTGCTGTGCTTGCCTTAGGGGTCTCCGGAAGCTTGCGCGACAGCCAGCTACTCGGTGCCTTGCTCGCAGATTCGAAGGCGGGACGCGCGGCTCTTCGAGCGACACGCGTACCGATTCGGCTGCGCGCCCTGGCCGCCTATGCGATGGGGCTCGCGTGTGAGCACAACCCCTCCGAGGTCCAGGCTCTGCATGCCGTTCATCAACTCGGCACGATCCTAAAGGGCAAGGATGCGCGCTATCCTGACCTGCAAGTCGCGTGCGTATTGGGCTTGGGCATGGTCGAGCTACCTGAACTCGGCGACGAGACGAGTCGTGGGCTCGAGCATCACATCGATAGCTTGATCGCGTTGCTCGAAGACAAGAACGAGTACAAGGATGTGCGCACGCATGCGCCGACCGCGATCGCGCGGCTGGTGATGAACGCTCCGGCCGAGCTGCGCGAGCGTGCAGCTGCCGTTCTGGTCAAGCACTGCAGTCGTTCGACCCAGCGTGAGAAAGCGATTCGGCACTCGGCCATCGCGGCGCTCGGCTTGATCGGGGATGCCGATCAGGACAAGATCGATGTACAGATACGACGCGCGTTGGAGGGAGCCCTACGAGACGGTCAATCCATCGAGCGAAACTTCGCGGCCCTAGCACTCGCGCAAGTCGGAGGACGGGTCGACCCCGAAAACGAAGATAGCCTTCGCAACTCTAGAGCTGTCACCAAGACCCTTTCGAACCTGATGACGCGTGGCAAGAGCCGGCAAAAGCCCTGGGCGGGCTTGGCGCTCGGCGTGCAGGGGCGTGAATTGCTTCGCGCCGGCAGCAGCCTGCCGAGCAACACGATGTCATCGCTTGCGATGCGGATTCAGGAGACGCGTTCTGCGCAAGACTCGGCAGCCTATTCGATCGCGGCCGGTTTGGCGCGTTCGACAAAAGCGCAGGCGCACGTCGAGGAGGACCTGCTCCACACCCATGACCAATGGCTGCGTGGCGAGCTCGCCCTCAGCTTGGGCATGATGGGTGCGGTTTCCTCGCGAAACTTGCTGAAAGACGAGATGGACGACGCGTGGCATAAGCCCAAGATCATGGAGCAGGCCGCTCTTGCGCGCCACTTGCTCGGTGACGGCTCGCTCGTTCCACACTTGTTGTCACTCCTCAAAGAGTGCGACTGCTGGTTGTCGACGACTGGCGTGACACGCGCCCTCGGCTGGACTGCAGACGGCCGTGCCGTCGCCCCCTTGCTGAAGATCGCGCGCGACCAGGAACGCTCGGACTCCGAACGATCCGCCGCGGTCACAGCCCTGGGACGACTGATGGACGAGACGCCCTTGCCGCTCGACCGTCAACTCGGGCATGGCGTCAACTATGTCGCCGCTCCCTTCACGTTGACAGACCCGACAGGACTGGGCGTCTTAGACGTGCTCTAGCCCGCGAGACACGAGGGCTTGTCTCGGAGACGAGGCCCCCTTCCTTTAATCCAGCCCGATACGAAAGCAGGCGGATCCTAAGAGCCGCCTGCTTTCGTATGTTCCAAGACGCAAAGATGCCCCCTTCAAGAACAGCGGTTCGCGCAGTGCCAGGCCTCGGACGCAGGGCTGCGCTCGAGAACTGGTCCTGCGCGAACCGCTGATTTTGAACGGCCTGCTACTGACTACTTCGCCATCAACGGATTGATCGACCCAACGAGCTTCTCACCCTTCGGGGGGATGATCTCGACCCACCACTGAACTCCGGCCGGCAACGGATTCGGAGCGGTTGCGTGGATGTCGTAATCATCGTGCGCTTTCGCGTACTCGCCTTTGCCGACAAAGGACGCGGTCCGATCTGAAGTACCGACCCAAGCGCGTACGACGGTTGCACCGCCATCGTTGTAGGGCAGCTTGACGGCAAGATGGCTGACATTGCCTGCCGCCAGCACGCCATGACCTTGAGCTGCAGACAACTCGTATTCTCCGACCTTGAACGTACCGATGTCGACTTCGTTGTGACTATGTCCGCTGGCGTCTTCCTTGGGCGCTTCATCCCCTTCCGTGCCGGTTCCGCCGGCTTCTGTGCCGGCCTCCTTGTCAGGAGTCTCCGTAACGGTGTCTGAATCTGAGCCTCCGCAACTGAATGCGAAGACCGTCGAGAGTGCCGCGGTCGCGATTAGGAGTCGGTTCTTCATAGGATGGATTGAGGCTTACGGGTGGGGAAATATTCAAGAGACATCGGGGTCGCGACTCAGCCGGTGAAGACCCGCATAGCCAGCCGGAACCAGGACCAGGTTGAGGAAGGTCGAGGTCAAGAGACCGCCAAGGATAACCAATGAGAGAGGAGCCAGGATCTCGTTCCCGGCCCGATCTCCCTCGAGAACGATGGGTAGCAACGCCAGGGCTGCTGTGAGGGCCGTCATCAGGATCGGAACCAGGCGTTCCTTCGAGCCCTGAATGATCGCGTCATGAACAGAGCAGCCCTCGTTCTCCACTAGGTACTGATAGTGGTTGACCAAGAGAATCCCGTTACGGACTGCGATTCCGAACAACGTGATGAAGCCGACCAGACTGGCAATCGACAAGACAGGCGCCGTGTATGTGCCTTGACCAAAGAGAGCGAGGGTGTTTGCGATCCACTCGGGCGACTCACTCAGGTAGACCGCGAGAACGCCACCGATCAATGCCAAGGGTAGGTTCAATAGAACCAGCAGAGAGATGCGCAGCGATCCGATCGCAAGCTCGAGCAGAAGGAGCATGACGAGCAAGACGACTCCGCTGGCCAGGCCGATGGCGCGACTCGCGGATTGCTGTGCTTCGAACTGCCCGCCGTACTGCACGCGATACCCATACTCACCGACAATCGGATCGACGACTGCCTGGACTTCGGCAACCAAGTGCCCGAGGTTGGCTCCCTCGTCGACGTTCAAGGAGACGACGGCCTTGCGCTGCGAGTTTTCGCGAGTGATCAGGTTCGAGGCCATCTCGATCCCGATGTCGGCGACTTCAGCCAACAAGACCACTGCCCCACCTACGCCACGTAGACGAAGTTGGCCAAGGTCCTCAATCTCGTCGCGAGCGCTCTCGTCCATGCGCACAGCTAAGCCATACCTCTGAACGCCGTCGTTGATGTCTGTGACGTTGACGCCGAAGACGGCGTCACGCACCTGGCTGGCGGCCGAGAGCGGTGTCAGTCCGTAGGCCGCGAGCTCTTGGGGTCGGTACTCGATCGGCAAGGAACGAATCATCACCTCTCGATTGGCAGCGACGTCGCGCGTGCCCGGCAAGCGTTTCAGTTCGACCTCGATGCGCTTGGCGATGATGCGCAAGACATCCAGGTCCTCGCCAAAGACATTGATCGCAATCGCAGCTGGTGTGCCTGAGAGAATGTGGCTCAGACGATGCTCGATCGGCTGACCTACGTTGGTCGTGATGCCAGGAATCCTGCCGAGGATCCCAGTGATCTCATCGCGTACGTCGCCCCGGCGATAACCAGGCAGGACCGTAATCTCGATCTCGGAGTTGCTGACGGGTTCGGCGTGTTCATCGCGTTCGGCGCGGCCAGTCCGGCGCGTCACGCTGCGCACTCCCTCAACCAAGAGCAACTGACTCTCGATCGAATTGGCCAAGCGATCGCTGGCGTACAGGGAAGTACCTGGCGGCGCAAAGACCCCAACCGTGAAGGTGCCCTCGTTGAACTCGGGTAGGAAGGAGTTCCCAAAGGTGCTCGCCAGCCAGATCGTGGCAGCTGTTACGAGGCCTGCAGTCCCCAAGAGCACCCGACGCCAACGAAGCGCGAAGTGCAACACCGGCTCGTACAGTCGCTGAAGTGAACGCACGACGAAGCCCTCTTCGTTCCCGTCCTTTCCCGCACGCACATTCAGCAACAGCCGGCACAGGGCGGGCGTCACGGTTAGGGCGACGACGAGTGAAGCGAGTAGCGAGACAACGAATGCGATCCCGAGCGGCCTGAAGAAGCGTCCTTCGATGCCCTCCAGGAACATCAAAGGCGAGAACACGAGCACAATGATCAGGGTCGCGAAGACCATTGCCGGCCTGATTTCGTTGCTGGCTTCGAAGATTACAAGACGTCGCTCGCGGCGCTTCGCCTCAGGTAGGCTTGCGTTCTGACGTAGTCTTCGGAAGACGTTCTCGACATCGATGATCGCATCATCGACCAGGCTGCCTACCGCGATTGCGAGCCCGCCGAGCGTCATCACGTTGATCGTCTCGCCAAAGGCCTCGAGCGCCAAGAGTCCAACCGCGAGCGACAATGGCAATGCGGTCAAAGTCACAAGCGTCGTGCGCAGGTTCAGCAGGAACAGCAGCAAGATCACCGAGACGATGATCGCCGCATCCGTTAGCGCCTCGACGACGTTATTGATCGAGACCGAAATGAAGTCTGATTGGCGAAAGACCTGTCGGTTGATCTTGATGCCTGCGGGCAGGCCAGGCTCGAGCCGGTCCAACAACTCGTCGACTGCGTTCGTAATCTGCAGCGTGTTGGTGCCGGGCGCCTTCTGTACGGTCAGCACGACCGCGGGGCGGCCGCCGTCGGCGCCTGTTCCACGACGTGGAGTTGGACCCAGCTGGACCTGCGCCACACGATCAATCGTTACTGGCACGCCCTCGTGAAGTTTGACCAGCGTCCCACCAACATCGCGCACGGAACGCACACGACCGGATTGGCGAATGGGCAGCTCTAGATTGCCGACATTCGGCAGGTAGCCCGCACTAAGCGTACTATGCGCCTCACGCGTTGCCTCGACCACATCCTGCAAGGTCAAATCGAACAGCTGCAGCTCGTCCGGGTCGACAATGACTTGATACTCCGGCAGTTCGCCGCCAATGACCGCGACCTGCGAGATACCCGAGATCGCCAGCAGACGATTGCGCAAATCGAACTCGGCGTAGGTGCGCAGATCAAGGTCCGATACGGAGGCATCGGGAGAGGACACGGCCAGCAGCATGATCTCGCCGGTGATCGACGTAATCGGGGTCATCTCCGCGTGCGTGTCGAGCGGAAGATCCTCGCGAACCGTGTCAAGTCGTTCGGACACGAGCTGGCGCGCACGATAGATATCCGTGCCCCACTCGAATTCGATGTAGGCGATCGACAAACCGATCGCGCTGGAGGTGCGCACACGCCGGACGCCCGGGATGCCGTTGACCGAGGATTCGATCGGGAAGCTGACGTATTGCTCGACTTCGTCGGCGGCGAGTCCGGGAGACTCGGCCATCACGACAACGGTGGGCGCGTTCAGTTCCGGAAAGACATCGACTGGCGAATTCGGCAGCCGAAAGAGGGCGGCCCCGACCAGTGCCAACGCTAGCAGCAGGACGAGCCCCGCATGGTCAATCGAGAAGCGAATCAGGTTCTTAAGCATAACTCGCCTTACTCTTCGCTGTGGAAGGTGCCGTCCGCATGGAAGTGTCCGCCCTTTTGATTCGCACTATTCGTGCTCGTCGCAAGCTTCAATTCGTAGACACCGTCCAGGACGACTTCATCGCCCGGTCCAACCCCACTCGAGACTTCGACCCAGCGCCCATCATTAGCGCCCATGTCGGCCACGATACGAAGAGCCTGGTCTGGATTGCTTGGGTTGCGGCGGAAGAAGACGTGCGCCAATCCATCGCGCACGACGGCTGAACGAGGGATGGCAAGCACCAGCCCGTCACTCTTGTCGATCACAAGTTCGAGGAAGGCCGAGATACCAGGCCGCGTCCAAGCTAATGCCTTGGCGGGCTTGGCATAGATGGTCAGGGTGCGTTCGTTCGGATGTGCATCCAGGCCAACTTGTAGCTTCGCCTCGACACCCTCGCTGATTGGCACTCCCGGGGCGCGCGGCGGAACGATGCGTGCGGTACTAGCTTCCGAGAAGCGCATCCACGAGCCTTGTGGAATCGTGGCCCGGAAACGAACACGCTCGATGTCCACCGTCGACAACACGGGCTCCGCGCCTTCTACGTACGCGCCCGGGCTAATGGCGAGGGACTCGACGATGCCTGGGCGGCGGGCGAGGACATCGATCCAGTCGATGGACTGAAAGGTGTGTAGATGCCTGCCATCGACCTCTATCTCGGATTCGAGTTCTTCCTCGCTGAAGCCGGTGATCGTGGACGCATGATGCAATGCGTGCTCATGCGACACATGCGCATTGGCCAACAGAGTCTCGGACAGAGAAAGTTCCGCCCGCAGCATCGGTAGAGCGGCTGCTAGATCGGCCACTTCGGACTCGAGGTCAGCATCACGGAATTCTGCGAAACGGAGGGAGCCCAGACGCTTCTTGCCGCGCTCATGCCGCTCGCCCGCTTCCGTTAGTTTCGCTTTCAAAACGACGATCTGTGCGGAGACCTCTTCGATCTTCTGTTCGGCCGAAATGATCTCGTGTGAGATCTCCAACCATTCGGGCGACTGGTATCGGAACAGTGGCTGTCCGACGCTGACGGCTTCTAGCTCGTCGACGAGCAATTCCACGCGCCCTGCGAGCGACATGCTGTATTCCTCCCGTGCACGTGGCTCCAACTCGAATGAACCTGGCAGACGCAACGTCTTGGCTATATCACGACGTTCGACTCGCGCGAATGTGATGCCCAGGTTCTTGCGCACCGTTGCAGGAATATCCACAGCGCCGCTGGGAGTTTCGAGCTCTGCCTCGAGCGCATCCTCACCCGTGGCCGTGCCCGCTGGTTCGCTCCCCAATCCACAACCGTAGGTCGCCACCAGCAAGGTGAAGTTCAAGATGATGAGTTGAGTCTTCATGGTTGTACTTCTTTGGTCAGCGGCTCGGTCTTCGGCTCGCTCATCGGCGCGTCGGCACTAGCCGGCGCGATGTTCTGTTGCGGCCCAATCAGGTGAGCCAAGTCAGCAATGGCGAGCGCGCTCGCCGAACGTAGTTCGATCAACGCGACTGCCGTATCTTGCGCTCGCGTGAGGCTCTCGAGCAGCACCATGCTTGAGCCTTCTCCAATGCGCAGCAGTTGGCGCGCGTCCTCGAGTTGGCTCGTGACGATCGGCATCCACTCGACTTCGAGGGCCTCGCGGCGAGCCGCGAGTGACTCGATCTTCCGAGTCAGACGGACCCATTGCCCACTGAGTTTTTCGTAGGCGACTTCGAGGCGAACACGAGCGAGCTCTCGATCGACTCGCGCCTCTGCGATTCCATGCCGGTTAGCATTCCACATCGGCAGCGGCAGACCCGCCAGCAAGCCAATGCGCGACTCGCCCGACTCTTGCTCGTAGGCCGGTCCAAGAGCCAGACTGGGCAACTGAGCCAGGATCTCGAGCTGCAGAGCCTTCTCCGCTAACTCGTACTCCTGCTTCAAGTGCACGAGGCTCGGATTGCTGGTAGCGATCGCGTCGAAAGCTTTACGGCCCTCGAGCTGCGCGGAACCCTCGTTCACTGATGATCCAGGAATGGCGAAGGTCGGCACCAATCGCAGCTCCGCTTCCGAAGCCAAGCCCATTGCAGCGAGTGCTGCTTGCTCGAGTTCGTGCTGCTCTTGCTGCAACTCACTGGTGGCCATTCTTCGACGGCCTACCTCGATTCGGAAGAGCGCGGCTTCTGTCCTTGGCAACTCCCCCTGTTCGGCGAGCGAGGAAGCCCAATCGGCCAGACCTTGCAAGTCAGCGAGGGAAGCTTGGCTCTCCTCGAGCCGGACTCCGGCGGATGACCATGCGAGCCACGCTCGTTGGAGTTCATGCCATACGTGCCACTCCACTTCTTGGAGCTCACGAACAGCAGCGACACGCATTGCTTCCGCCTCTGCGCGTTCCGCATCCAGACGCCCAGATAGCGGAAGCTCGAATTGCAAGCCGAGCGACAGAAACCACGGATCGGATGCGCTTGAATCGATATTGAGAGCACCGATGTTGAGCACGGGGTCATTCCATGCCCCAGCGTTATCAGCACCGACCAAGGCGCGCTGTACTTGCAGACGAGCTATGCGCATGTCGGGATGAAAGAAACGCGCCAACACGCGCCCCTCCGCTAGCTGCAAGCCATCCGAAGGATCGAATTCCGCCGGGAGTTGAGCAGCAAGCGGTTCTTCCAGTGATTGCAGCAAGCTGTCACGATCGATTTGACGCGTGTGCCAACTCTGCCGGTACGCCTCGAAGTCGAGTGGCTTGGCCTCGTAACTCTGGCAGCTAGATACAACCAGCGTGAGAGCCAAGCCCAATGCCACGGGCAGCCCGGTGGAGTTAGGACGTGCCCATGCCTGCGCATGAGCAGGTACGGCAGAAGTGAGGTGTTTGCGTCCGCCAGTTGCGGACAACGGTCTGATGCTAATGTGATTCCTACGCTTGTTCACGACACGCGTCTTTCCTTGCCTGGGCTGATGGGAGCTTCGCGACAACAACGCGAAGAAACCACGCACCGGGTCTCGATGCGTGCTCTTGAATCAGAGGCAGACAGGCGGCGCCCGAGGCGCCAATGCGCTGAGCGGCGGCGGTGGGCGCGGATCGAGCAAGCGTGGTTGCACTCGAGCCCAATACCCACAGACGCTCGGAATGTGCACGCAGACCACACGCGGCTCGATCAGAGAAAGTAGCTGGACGGTCGGCGGCGGAAGGGGCGACACGAAGTCGGCCAGGTGATCCTCTACGCAGTGAGGGATCCGATCTGATTCCGAATCATCTTCGGGCGCTGCCGTATGACTATGCGAATGAGCCTCGCCGGAGCAGACATCCAAACCGATGTACGCCTGGGTAGAAGACTCTTCTGCCGACTGGGGCGTGCTCGGATGGATGTGATCGCCCCAAGCGAGGTGCATCGGCAGCAACAGGCATTGCAACACAAAGGCAACACACACGATGGAGATCCAATTGGTTCTCCCTCGTTTCGTGAGTGTATTGCGAGTGTCTTGCATGATCCTTCGGGTGAGCGTGGACCCTATTCTTAGCTTAGTGATGGCGATAAGAGGAAGCCCTGAGCTCAGAATTCGTAGAACGACTGATGGGTTGCCGTGTTGGTCTCGTTTGCGTGCAGTGGCCAAAACGGTGCCCCGCCACAACCCCATCGGCTGCTTGGAGGCGCGAGTTAAGGCCACGCGCCAGACGAGAGTTCCAGATCAGGGACAGAACGGACACGGCCCCCCCCTCCCTACGATCCCCCGGCCCGAGCACCCAGCGATCTACGCCATGCAAGTGCACCTGCCTCAGTCGACGCGCCATGCGTCGACCGTGACCTGGAACTCGAGTGCTTCACCTGTCGGTTTCAGGTCGAGCGTGAAGGGCCCGGCGCGCAAACTCTGGTTCTCGCTGGATGTGTCCGAGGAGGGCGCAACCTGAAATTTGAACTCGCTTCCGCGCAGGGCTCGACTGTCGAACTCGATCCACCACTGGCGCTCCTCTATGCCTCGACTGAGCTGCCAGTCGAGATCATCCACTCCCCACTCGTTGAAGGCACCACTGAGAAAGAGCGGTCCGGCAGAATCCGGGGTCGTGACTACGATGCGGACGGTCGCCTCCTTGGCAAGGTCGACCCACGTCTTGGCATAGCTTCGAGTGGGCGGCGCATAGCCCGCAGGACGCCGCACAGGAAATGGCAACACGCCAACGCGTCGCGACCACTTTTGATAGCGAGCGAACAACTCACGCGCTCGATCGGCTTCGTCGTGCACTAAGTCAACGACCTCGCTGCGATCCTCCGCCAAGTTGTAGAGCTCCCAGTCACTTCCCTGACGTGCGACCAGCTTCCAATCTCCGTCGCGCACCGCGGCATTTCCCTCATGCTCCCAGAACAGAGTTCGCTCCGCCAAGGCTCCACTCGCGAAGGCTGGTAGCAGGGAGAGCCCCTCCATCGCGGGCACGCGATGTCCGTCGCGCTCGTCGGGATAGGTAGCTCCGGAGACATCGACACAAGTCGCCATTAGATCGATCAGATGAGCGGGGTCTGCGCGCAGCTCACCGCGCGCTTCGATGCCGCGCGGCCAATGAGCAATCAACGGCGACGCTATCCCGCCCTCGTGAACCCAGTGCTTGTAGCGCCGGAACGGTGTGTTCGAAGCATTCGCCCAAGCGCGGCCGTACGTGAGCCAGTAGCCTTGCTTCGTCTCCAACTGCGCGCTCGGTCCGCCTCCGAACTCGCCTCCTTCAGCGCAACCACCGTTGTCGATCAGGAACAACAGCAGCGTGTTCTCAAGCTCATCCAGTTCACGTAAGACATCGACGACTCTTCCCACGCCTTGATCCATGCGATCGACCTGAGCCGCATAGATCGCCATGCGCAAGTCCAGTTCATCCTGCTTGTCCTCACTCAGGTCCTCCCAAGCGGCTGCATCACGCTCGGA
>JBLFWN010000093.1:0-26715 GCA_047611405.1 Planctomycetota bacterium
CGGCTCGCACATTATGTTGACCCGTCGTGCGCCGTGAAGATCACGCCGAGACCATTCTGGGAAATGGGTGTGTGTAATACGCTCTAAGACGGGAGTGTGGAGCGCGGCCCTAGCAGCCCGTTGATAAACAGCGATTCATGGATTGGTTCCCTCGAATAGACTGACAAGGCGCCAGGTTCTACGCATAGTTGCGCGCTATTCGTAGGTTCTGGCAACGCGGGCAGGCGGTTCGAGGGGGCCGAGACATGAATCGCTGTTTTTCAACGGGCTGCTAGTCGTCCTTCTCTTGCGCACCGCGGGCCCGGGAGCGAGAGACTCTGTCTGGCGCAGCGCTCGAGCGATTGTTGAGGCCGGTTGAGTGGCGAGAGCCGTCTGTGTCTCTCGCAAAGCCTCCCTACGAGTGCGGGGCCTGCGCCGCGACACAGTGACCTTGCGCGGCTCAGTCAGCGCGCACTGTTGATTTCGATGGTCCGCAGGTGCCGCGCATAGGGTGCTCGGCAGCTACAGCTTTCTGCATCTGCAGGTTATTCGGATCTTGCCGTGGGCGCTTGCTGCGAACTCCAGATGCTCGTGACCATGCTAGCGAGTTCACTGATGCGAAAGGGCTTGCGCAAAATAGCCTGGGCCCCCAGATGTGAGTTCGGGTTCTTGCGGCCACGGTCTTGTCGGCTTTCGATTCACGCACCAACGCCTCGGAATCAGGTCTGCAGCAGGCGGCGCGGCGTGCTCCGTCCGCCCGAGTCCGGATGGACGAGACGGCCTTCCTCCTGATAGTCCGGGTCGGTGTTGACCGACCAGATATCGTAGTCGGCGGAAGCAGCCAGGTTGCGCGCGGCATACATGCCGGTAAGCATCGAGTGATCCTGATTATTGTAGCGATGCTGGCCGTTGCGACCGATCGACTGAAGATTCGTCAAGGTGCTCAGGAACTCCCGCACAGTGACGAGCGCGCCTGCGTAGTTGCGGTCGTAGACCGGATACGCATGTTCGGCTCGAAGGACCGTTCCGTCGAGGACTTCGTCCGGCTCAATCAACCCAAGCTTGACGCACTCGCTCGCACCAAGGGCGACGAGCCCGTCCTGCGATCCGTGCCAGAGTTCGGAATCACGATTGACAAAGTACTCCAGCCCGAGCGTCGTGCAGCCCTTGTCCGCCACCATCTCCGGGCTCCAGTTCTTGTAGTTTTGGATGCGACCCATCTGCACATCAGCAGAATGCACGTAGATCCAGTTGTCTGGGAACACATCCGGCCGATTGACGATCAGGACCACTGTCAGAAAGTCGCGGTAGCGAAGCAGGTTGGCCGCCTTGAGCACCTCCGCGGGTGGCTGCGGATCAAAGCAATTGAAGAGCTCCTTGATCGGCATGGTCGACAAGAACTCGTCGCCGCCGAAACTCTGCAGGCTGCCGTCATCCATTTGCGCGTCGACGCCAACGACGCGACCACGTGCGTGGCGCACCTTGACGACCCGGGCTCCGGTGACGGTATCGGTGCCGCGCTCGGCAACCACGTCTCGACATCGCTCCCACATCTGCCCGGGGCCCAGTCGCGGATACAAGAAGCTATCATTCAGCGTCGTAATGACCCCGCCCTTGCGATCGCGCACCTTGCCGTATTTGAATGCGCCAAGGACTGCGCGACCGAGATTCAAATTCTTGATGCGCTGGCTAGCCCACTCGGCCCCAATCTCCGAGCATGGAATCCCCCAAACCTTCTCCGTGTAGGTCTTGAAGAAGATCTCGAACAAGCGACGCCCGAAGCGCTTGCAAACCCAGTCCTCAAACGTTTCGTCTCTCGAATTGCTTACGAAGCGTGCCTGCGCGTAGCTCGCCATGACTCGAAGCGACTCAAACACCCCCAAGCCCAGCAGCGCATTGACCGGACGCAGCGGGTAGTGGAAGAACTTGTTGTTGTACAGAATCCGCGAGAGCCGCTCACGCTCAAGCAGATCGTCCCCCATGAGTTCGCGCCAAACCTGACTGACCTCCGGCATCTTCGTAAAGAACCGGTGGCCGCCGATGTCGAAGCGATTGCCGCGATAGTTGGCCGTACGGCTGAGCCCACCGATCGCCCGCGATTGCTCCAACACTCGGGCTACTCGCCCAAGGCGCGTAAGCTCGTAAGCTGCAGTGAGACCTGCAGGACCAGCACCAATAATGAGAGTCTCTGTCACGAATATTCTACCGAGGCGGGCAGATCCTAGTTGCGCCTACCCATCCCGCCAACGTCGGTAGCTGCGCCCACAGACATTAGTCATTCCGACCGAATAAGCCGAGAAAACCACTGCAGCTGGCCCTTCCCGAACGCGTCCGAAGCGTTACAGCAGCGACTTGAATGGCACTATATCAGCGAGGGCCAACAGTGGACGGTAACATTCGTCGATCAAATACCGGCCGCGACCGCAAGCATGAAGCCCTCCACCCTACCCGGAAACCTGCTGGTCGTGATGCCCGCATTCAACGCCGAGCGATTCTTAGCCAAGTCGCTCGCGGGATGGCTCGAACAGACACCAAACGTGCTCGTCGTCGATCCCGGCTCTGACGATGCCACCGCCAAGACCGCCCGGTCCATGGGCGCTTGCGTGACCGAACTCGGCCACCGCGCGGGCCCTGCCGAAGCACGCAACGCCGGCGTCGCAGCAGCCTCTGATTCCGCTGAGATTATCCTTTTTGCGGACGCAGACTGCGCCCCGGCACCGGACGTCGTCACCCGGATTCGCGATGCCTTCGAAGCAGCCCCAGACATGGTGTCGCTGACCGGCTCCTACGATGACAATCCGTCGCAGCGTAATTTCGCTTCGCTCTACATGAACTTGCGACACTACGCAGTTCATCAAGTTGCCAATCGAGAGAACGCGACGTTTTGGGCAGGATGCGGGGCAGTCAGACGCAGCGCGTTCGTGCAAGTCGGCGGTTTCGACAAGGAGCGATACCCGCACCCCATGATCGAAGACATCGATCTCGGCCTCAGACTTCGGGCTGTAGGCCGAACGTGCCTGGATCCCACGTTGCAGGTGAAGCACCTCAAACACTGGCAGATTGGGTCGGTGATCCGGACCGACATCTTGCATCGCGCAATCCCCTGGAGCGACCTTATCCTTCGCACTAAAGTGCTCCCAAATGATCTGAATCTGACTTTCCGAGCCCGAATTGCAGCCGCTGTCGCGCCACTGGCTCTACTCTCAGTTTTGGCGGTCATTGTGTCCGCTGTGGCAGGCAGGTACTGGCTGTGTCTCGGACTCACCACCCCAATCATTGCATCCGTCTGCTTGAACGCCCACCTCCTGCGTGTCTTTGCACGCGTCGGTGGCGTGCCCTTCACAATCGCTGCCTGGGCGTTTCATCAGCTACACCTGATCATCAGCGCGGCGATTTTCGCTTGGTGCCTCGCCACGCGCCGCCACCGAAAGACTTGAGGCAGCCACGGCAGCTACCGTCCCTAGGCCGCGTCCTCCCTCCTCACACTCCCCGCTAGCATGTTCATGGAGTGCGCCGACCTGGCCCGACTCTCACCGTTGTCACTGGATCTACGACAGCGCGCGGGGGAGGTCGTCATGTTTGGCGGCAGCGACCTTAACGATACGTGAGAGCCTGATTTCCACCCCAACGCGTCGGGGTGCGTGATCGATGCTGCCGTTTGCTTTGCCCACACCAACGCCGACCTCGGAGCGCTCCTCGCACCCGGGTCATCGGCGCCAGACGCTGGCTCGAAGATTACGACTCTCGACTTCGTGACCTCCGACAATCTCACTGGAGTGATCGGCAGCCAGCAGCGCTTGCCAAGCTGTTTCGAGTAGTAGACGATCTGACGATTGTGCATGGAGGCAAACCCACTCATTCAAGCGACGGAATGAGCAAGGTGCTCGGGATCGCCCTAATTTCTCTTTTTGTCGCATGTAGCGATCCAATTGGTGGCGGCTCCCTCACCATCACGAGGCACGACAACGGGGCGCCTGCTTCGCGCGGCTACCTTCTAAACGGCCACAGCAAGGTCGGTGACTGGGTCTACTTCTACGACTCAGGTCACAAAGAGAAGGAGGATCGCTACATTCAGGACGGGAAGGAAGGCGCCTGGACCTTCTGGCATGACGGCGGCCAGAAAAAGGGAGGATTCACTTACAGAAAAGGTCAGGCGTGGCCGATATCTCGTCTCCTAATATTGTCCTGAGCCGGTAGGTCCAAGATTAGTCCAGGCTGGCTGCGAATCCAGCAAATCGTGCGCGGTATGGTTCTAATTCACACAGCCTGTCACTACGCGCAAGGGCAGAAGCTCTGGCGTGGTATTTTTGCTGGCAGACGCACATGAGTACCGATGAGTCTCCACTCTATTGGGATAGTATCCTCCAGGCCGGTAAAGGTAGTTTTCAGCAATCGTTGTGGCGGGTACACAGCGATCGTATCAACATTTTATTGTTGAAGCGCTGGCTTGGTGAACGGCAGTTTACGGATATTCTGAAGACCGACCTGTTTGACGAAGCGACAAGCTCAGGTCTATTCCCGTTCTTGCGTAATCGAGCGCAATCGATACATGGCATCGATCTTAGCGTAGAAACCGCAGGCCGCGCAAAAGCGCGTTATCCGGGAATTCTAGCCAGCTGTGCGGATGTCCGTGACCTGCCATTTAGCGATGACCGTTTTGACCTGATCGTGTCCAATTCAACGCTTGATCATTTTTATAGCAAAGATCAAGTCACCGTTTCGATCCGCGAATTATTCCGCGTTCTGAAGCCAGGCGGTGAACTTCTCATCACTCTCGATAATCCGCAAAACCCGATTGTGGGCTTGCGCGGTTTACTTCCTTTCCGTTGGTTGAAGCGCCTGCACCTCGTCCCATATTTTGTGGGCAAAACCTGTAGCAGGCGCGCACTCACTGCGGAGCTCGAGAAAGCTGGCTTCAAAGTGCTGAAAACACGAGCTATCCTGCACTGCCCGCGAGTTCTTGCTGTCCCTGTCGCAGGCAGCCTGGAAAAGAGAGCCTCGCAAAAATCATGGCAACGATTTCTTTCCATGCTGGATAAATTTGAGTGTCTGGCAGCAGCGCCCACGCGATTCTTCACCGGCCATTTCGTCGCCTGTCTTGCACTAAAGCCTGGAGTAGGCCCGTCGAGGAACCTTCGTTGATCGGAACGAAGCAATTGAGTCATGCAGCAGCGTATGCCATCGGCCATGGATTAACCGGTGGCGCCGATGGGCGACTGCAGAGCTTTCGCGACCAAAGGGTGAGGGCGCTCGTTGCCCACGCCTACGAATTCGTGCCTTACTACCGAGCGTTGATGGACCGGAACCGCATCCGCCCCCAAGACATCCAAAGCGTGGCAGACCTGGCGCATTTTCCAATCAGCCGCAAGGATGATTTCCAGGGGCAAAGCGTGACGCCATTTCTCGATCGCAGAGTCGACAAGACCAGGCTGATCCTCCACAAGACCAGCGGTTCCACGGGGCAGCCGTTGCAGATCTACCGCAACTGGGGCGAGGAGCGCATCTACGGCGCTTACCGCTGGTCGGTCATGGCGCAATACGGCTACCGGCCTACGGCCCGTCATGCAGAACTGGAGGAGCTGCAACCGCAGCGCAACGGTGACAACCGCCTGTTCCACCGGGCGGTTGCCGCCTTGGGCCTCTTTCGACAGCGGAGAATCCAGGCCCTGCAGGAACCTGAGGCAATTTGCCGGGAGATCGGTGATTTTCGCCCCACTGTTTTGAGCGGCTACGCCGGTGTCCTTTTGCGCGCCGCAGTAGCGCTGCCCGATGCGATCCGTGACAGGCTGAACTTACGCTTTGTCGCAGCCCATTCAGACAAGCTGACGGCACCCATGGTTCAGTGCATTTCAGAGGCATTCCGGGCTCCTGTGTTTGAATTGTACGATGCCTACGAAACCAACGTGCTGGCCTGGCAGTGTCCGGAGCACAATGTGCTTCACACAGCCGATGCCTGCGCTGTCGTTGACCTAGTTGACGGTAACCAGTCAGTTGGGGAAGGCGAGTGCGGCGAGGTCGTCCTGACCGCCCTGCATTCCTACTCGATGCCGTTCATCCGCTACGCCATCGGTGATCTCGCGACACGTGCTCCAAGGTGCCCCTGCGGCCGCGCTTCGGCTTCACTGCGATCGGTTGATGGCAGGACAGTGGAGTACTTCGCGCTTGACGATGGCCGAGTTCTCCACCCCTATGAGCTTTATGCCGCCATTCCAGACAATACCTGGATTCGCCAATATCAACTGCTGCAGCTCAGCCTGCAGTCATTCCGGCTGGATGTGGTACTGGCAAGGCCGGTGAGTGATGGCCTGCGACAGGAATCGCAACGCCGGGTTGCCGCCCTGTTAGGTGAGGGGGCAGACTTTCACATCAACATCGTCACCCGGCTTGGCTCCGGCAAGGAACGCAAGCTGCGTGCATTCCGCTCACTAGTGGAAAGCCCACCACGGGGCTAGGGGGCCAACATCATCGAACTGCGACTGATCGCGGCGCGACATGGCAAGGATCGCGTAGTGGACCTAACACCGAGTGCCAAACCGTGTGTGGCAAGCATCGCTCTGTCGATACTATGCGGTGCACCACACCTTCAGAAGTTTCCGAGGACACACTATGCATCTACGCCGCTTCTTTAAGACGGTTGCGTTGGATCTTGGCGACCGCTTGATGGCGAGTAGCTCGGAGCCGCTCAAACCGTTCACCGTCGACAACTCCACTGCACCACTCGCCGCCGGAGACTGGGACGCCCTGCGACAATTATTCAGTTTGCGCCAGGACCAGATTCAGTTGGCGACGTATATCTTGTCATCCCATCCGGCCCCGGTACGTGAGGCCATCGAGTACTGCCGGCAGCGGTTGGATTATGACCCTGTCGCCACCGTGCATGAGGCGTTCTACCGGGCCGAACCCGCTATTCGCACCGCAGCCGCGCGCTACCTCGGAGGGGACCCAGACCAGATCGCACTGACCGACAGCACCACCATGGGACTCGCCATGGTATTCAGCGGTTTGACCCTACAATCTGGCGACGAAGTGCTGCACACGTCCCACGACCATTATGCGATGATGACCGCGATCGAGCATCGGGCGGCTCGGACCGGTGCCCAGGTTCGACAGGTGTCACTGTACGATGCGCCGGCCACCGTGTCCGTCGGCGAGTGTGTCGCACGCCTGAAAGCAGCTGTGACCCCGGCGACGAGAGTCGTCGCTGTCACGTGGGTGCATTCATCGACAGGTGTGAAGCTTCCGATACGCGCGCTAGCGGACCTCGTTGATGAAATCAACCGGCGGCGCCCTTCCGGAGAGCACATTCTTCTTTGTGTCGACGGGGTGCACGGACTAGGGGTAGAAGACTTAGATGTCACTGAGCTGGGCTGCGATTTCTTTATCGCCGGTACGCACAAATGGCTGTTCGGACCGCGAGGTACCGGGTTGATCTGGGGCAGCACCAAGGGGTGGGAGCGCTGCGAGCCCGTCATTCCAAGCTTCAGTCGGTCAGGCGATGTTTGGCGCGGCAGTCGCACTCTCGCGGAGGTGCCTGTCGGTGAACACATGACCCCCGGTGGCTTCCACTCATTCGAACACCGCTGGGCGCTGCCCCAAGCTTTTGCCCTACACCTACAGCTTGGCAAAACCAATGTGCAGAACCGCATTCACAAACTGAACACACTGGCCAAGGAAGGACTGGCTGCCATGCAGAATGTGATACTGCATACACCCATGTCCCCGGAACTTTCGTCCGGACTGGTGTGTTTCGAAGTGCGTGGCCTGAAGGCACATCGTGTCGTCAAGCGGATGCACAGGGAGGGAGTGGTAATAGACCAGACACCCTATCGGCAGAGCTACGCCCGCTTGGGCCCCTCACTATTGAACAACGAAAGAGAAGTCGCCACGGCGCTTGATGCTATTTCGCGGCTGGTAGGATCGTGATGGGCTATCTTCGACCGCAAGTCACACTCAGGGCGCGCGGTGCTGCGTATGTCGCTGATGGGAACCCCTGGTCGCGGCCATGGAGCGGCCGGTGAGGTCTCTGAACTTCGTTGGCATCGGAGCGGCAAAGTCCGGTACGACCTGGATATCGCAATGCCTCGGTGAGCACTCTGATATCTGCGTTCCACGACTGAAAGAATTAGACTACTTCTGCGAGTTTTCGCAGAGTGTTCCAATGCAGGGGCAGTTGGGCCGCTCTCGATATCATCTAGGAAATACCTGGCTGCAGCGGCAATTCGAGGACGCGACACCGCAGCAGATTTGTGGCGAATACAGCCCCCGATATCTGGTTGATCGTGAAAGCCCAAGGCTTCTTTTCGAGCACAACCCACAAATCAAGTTGATCGTGGCGCTGAGACATCCCGTCGATCGTCTGTACTCCTTCTATTTTCAGCTGAAGCAAGACCGAATACTCCCAGGTAGCTTTGAAGGTTTTCTAGAACAACACCCCCATCTCATTGCGCAAGGATTTTACTGTGAGCACCTGGCCCGCTTCCTCAAGTTCTTCCCCGTGGGAAATGTCCACATTGTGCTCTACGAGGATATTCTGGCGGATTCTATGGCCGTAATGCAGGGGCTGTGCGCGTTCCTCGGCGTCAACGGTGAGTTCATACCACCATCATTGCAGAGTCGCGTGAACGCGGCCCAGCAGCCTCGGAGCCAGCTGCTAGTCAGCCTGCTGGAGCGAGCCCGTTCCTGGATGCGGACAATACCAAGCGTAAACGCGGCCCGCGTTAGATTGAACCGACTGGGCGCGAACAAGCTGGAGCGCTGGCTGATCCGGGTGAACCTGCGCGAGGGGAAAAATCTAGTCATGCAACCGGATACCCGACGCTGGCTGGTCGAACAGTATCGAGATCACAACACGCAGTTGGGAGAATTTCTGCAGCGAGACATGTCCCACTGGAATCGCTAGAGGTCGCGAGGCTTCAGTCATGACTCGCAGATAATTAAGGTTCTCCAGCCCTGAGAATCTTATGGATAGCAACATAGGCAATTACGAATTGCCTGCGCCTGACTAGATAATTTGAATCCTCCCCGCTCAAAGCCAGTGAGATAGATCGCGGTCGAGAAGCCCTTGAAGGCGCTCGATGTCAGGGCGACTCAACGCGGTAATTTCGGCGCGCAACTCCGCTGAGAACGCAGGTTTTACCGCAGTTCTCGTGAGTAGCTCGAAGGCGTGATCCCGAAGGCTCGTGGGAACGTAACGACGGACTCGCGCCCGAAGGCCATGCGTGTGACGCCACACCATTCTTAGAACAGGGTTTTTAATCTCCCCGGTCTTATTTAGTTGCGGGACCTCTCCCAGCAAAGGATCGGGTGCAACACCGAGAAAGCGGAAGAGATCGGCGAAGAGTCCCTCTACATCAGTTTGAAGATCTTCATACAGGTAAATCCGGATCTGATCTCTGGGAAAGAGCCTGAAGTAAGGCTCCAGATGCATCGCATACCGACCGGCTTCGACGTAGCACCCGAGCCCCCACCCTGCCGCTATCCGACGCGGCTCGTCGGCGATCGCCGCGCGCAGGTCCGCCAGAGGCTCGATCCCGTCCCGACGAAGTGAAACAAACGCTGAGAAGGCGCGCTCCGCCGGCTGCCTGAGAATGGCGACAAGCTTCACCTCAGGCAGTGTAGCGGCGATCCTCGCAGCGGCGCCCGCCGTTGCCATATAGCGTGGCGACACTTCTCCAATCGCATGCTCACCGCGCACCCCTGCAAAGGACCGACAGTAAGCTTCTGCATCGCAGACCGATGTTCGTTGTAACCACTCCCTTCCCGGCCCTGTCAGCGCGAGAGATCCATCCTCCGCCGCAAAGAAGTTTGGTTCGTTCACCGGGCACATAAAGATGTCGGGATGACGAAGGAGAAAATGATGCAGTGTCGTCGTTCCAGATCGACCCGAACCGATCACCAAAAAATTCGGCCACACGTTAGTCATAGCCGATAGTGCGACAGACGGCGGGGGATTTGCATATCTAGCCGGTGATTGCGAGACTTCGGCTTGAGGTGACTGGCGCCGTGAAGCAACCCTGCTTTCACTGTATTGAGGCCACGTTCGCTCGTGCGTCCGTCGCGATACAGATAAACATGGGCGGCGTGGGAATGTTTGGATTGCATCAAATCAATTGTCCGTAAAAGATCGCGTCCTGTCGCCACATCAAGATCCTTGGAAGTGCAAAGTATGATCGGGATTGACGCTACTGCAAATCGACGGTAATGACACGTTAACTCGCCGACATTGGCGCAATCAGCCCGTCATTAGGCACAAGCGACACAGCTTCCCTCCAGGTGTCATATCTTATGCGGTCTGGCTGTACTACCGATTCAATCTGAGGCGCGTGGTAACCGCAAAAGGGATATAGAAGGCCTGCTCGCACGCCTTGCCGAGATGGGACGAGGGCCTCCCCCGCTTTACCGGGTACACAGGTGGTATTCGATCGGGGCGGCCATCCGACGGTAGATTTCATTACGCGATTGGCGGCCTTGGCCCAGCGCCCAAAACGCGTGTTCAATATCGATATCGAACTCTAGCACAACGGCCACTCGCTACTCAACCTGCGCATCACCAGTGACCTGACACCGCGCTTGTCAGCCTGAGTGCGCGTCACCAACCTGCTGGATGAATATTACGCCGAGCGGGCTGACTTTTTGCGTCGGTGATTACCGCTACTTTGTGGGCCAGCCACGCGGCGCCTACCTGCAAATCAATTACCAGTTCGGGGTGATCTGATCTGATCTGATCAGCCTAATCTAAGAGCTTCTGCGCTTTGTACAGATGCTCCTGTGCCCCGACAAAATCGAACATATCCAGGGCTTCGTGTGCGGCATGTAACTGCTCAAACCCGGCCGCCCGTTTTATTCGTAAATAGCGCCAAGCCTACTTGGCCGCGAACTCGTCAGTTCGATAATGCCGATGACCAATGAGTGGTTGTCAGTTTCCGCCGAGTTGACAGACAGGTGGCTTGGTTCGAAGTCAGCAACCAGCTTGCCAACGAGGCCCAGACCGCCAGACCGAACGACGGTAGCTCGTGGTATCCGAAAACTGGATCGTGCTTCGGCAGTAAGAGTCACATCGGCCACATGAATGCCGATGATTCCGCCAGATGCTCGACAACTGCCCTCTGAGGCTCCTGCTTGCCAGATTCGGCGGCTGGATCAACCGACGCCAGGCTCAAGCCATTGAGTATCTCGCTGAAGAGAACCGCGTCCTCAAAGAGCAATTCGGCAACAAGCAACTAGGCCTGACTGATGACCAGCGACGGAGACTTGCCGCGAAGGCAAGCCGCTCGGCCGACGCCTGCTCGACAAGGTCGCCACTCCGAACGCGATCCTGAGATGGCACCGCAAGCTGATCGCAGCGCATCACATCTACCCGCACAAGAACCGCGTGGGCCGCCCCGGACCCATGAAGGCCATCCGCAAACTGCTCGTGCGCATGGCAACGGTCAGCACGAGTTGGGGCTACCTACGCATCCAAGGCGAGATGAAGAAGGTCGGGCACACTGTAGCTAGAACGACAATCGCTAAAACGCTGAAGGACCACAGCATCGCACCGCATCCCGACCGTCCCACCTCGTGGCACACGATCTTGAAGTCACACGCTAGGGGAGCGGTGTGGCTGGTGGCGGGGATTCCGAGAGGAATGCCTGGGGCGGAGGGGCGCAGGCTTGCTGGTTGACGGTTGACGGTTGGGTGAAGGGGTGAAGGAGTGAAGGGAGTTCGGTTGGTTGGGTTCGGGTGGTCCGGACCGCAGCTTGAATTACCTACACCCATCGGTGGCTTCATGCCCTCGCGTCTACGGGATCCGGTGTTCGAGCGGATCATGGTGACGACAGTGAAGCCGGAGCTTCCGTCGTCGTTGCGAGCGGAGATCACCGTGCGCCTTCGTAGCGATATCGAACGGCTTCAGGAACTGCTCGGCCGAGATCTGTCTCACCGGCCCTGAGAGGGAGGTTCCGGATCGCAGACGAAGGCGATTCGTTCGCGCACGATGCGTGCCTCGCCGGGCCCGGCGGCAAGGTCGACGTCGACGAGGACGAATTCGACCTTCTTGGCGGGCTGCAGTAGCGGGTGGTCGCGCCACGCGATCATGCAGAGAAGCCGCCACCGGTCTTCGAGGTCGTCTCGCTCGTCGAAGGCCAAGGCGCGGTCGATATCCAAGCGGACTAATCGGTAGAGGTGATATCGGTACTTTCCGCCGCCGAGTTGGTTGTCTCGCACCTCGACTGTCGACCCATCGGCGAGCGTCCCGCGGGCGACGTAGCTCGTGAAGTTGGGCGTATGGATGCACCCGAATCGCGGGAACGCACCGATCGGCCACGACATGCGGACCCGGAGTGCGCCCGCGAGCAGGAGGCTCACAATCCAAAAGGCGCCGAGCGCGAGAACCGCGCGCGACGGCGGCGCGGGTCCCACCGGGACGGCGACCACTCGAGTGCCGGAGAGGCGGCTGCGGAGCCAACGGAGGATGGCCGCGTTGTCGAGCAGGATGGGGTAGCAGATCACCAGAGCGATGAAGCTGATCTTGAACGTGATGAGCGCTCCTGCGTGGAACATCAGCCCGGTGACGAACAGGATCCAACGGCCGACGGGGAAGAACAGCGCGAAGACGAAACCCATCTCGAAGACGATGGTGAGTAGGCCACCGAGGTGGGCCGGCCAGCCGTGCAGCCAGGCGATGCCTTCCGCGCCCGTCGCGTAGATTCGTTTTGCTGAGAGGTTGGAGAGATTCTCGCTGAGGAACCAGTCGGGTCCGCTCTGCACGATCTTCCACAGGCCGGCGAAGAAGAACGATATTCCCAGGATCAGCCAGATGGCGCGCAGCGGAAATCCGTAGCGTGCCGACGGTGGCCCGGCGGTCCGTCGACCGAGGAGCGCGTCGACGCTCATCGCGTCGCCGCACCGGCTCAGGGCGAGGATCGACCCGAACCACACGAGATGATGAACGGTGTGGGAGACGTGTCCGAACAGATGTGGGATGGCGAGGTAGAACCAGGCGCCTACTGTCGTGAGAATGGTCGTGGTGCGCGTCAGGAAGCCGACCGCAGCGGCGAGTGCGAGGCCGCGGAGGAGCCAGCCGAGACCGTAGATCCACGCCGGATCCATGGGCAGTGCCGGGAAGAGGAACCCTGTACCGAAGGGTGGACGCATAAGCTCCGTGGGCAGTCCCGCCATGGCTGCCGTCGTGCTCGGTGCGATGCTCTTGGCGAGCGCCAGGAAGACGAAAAAGCGAGCGATCCCCAGATTCACGGGATCATCGGGCTCGAAAAGGAACCGAGTTAATGGCTTGTGCGTTTTCATGTTCCGGGGACGCGCTTTCCGCGCTTGGGCGCGAAACGCATAGCGGGGCACGGCGATGAAGCCAAGGAAATCGCAGCCGATCCGGTGCCGTGGTCATCGGGGCACATGCCAACGGCCTGGGGGGCGCGCGCTCGCTCGCAGATCTGGGCGCCGACGTCGCACCGGCCTTCACTCGAGCGTTCGACCCCGCTCAGGCTTCTTTGTCGGGATGTAGGTGATTCAAGCTGCGGTGCAGACCACCGGAACCCAGCCAGCGGACTCTCTCTTGCGGGATTGACTGATCAACGCAGCGCCGATAGCCAGGGCAGCACCGGGGCGCGGGTATGCGCTCAGCGACTATAGCGAACGCGCGGGCAAAGGCCTCATGCGCATCATCCAAGCCATTCCCGGCGCCCCCGTGCACTTCGAGGAACGCCTACACGCCTCCCGCGTGCGACGTCAGGCCGTCGCTGTCTCAGCGAGTTTCGAACACGTACACGCGAGTCGCGGAATCGATCTCGAGGGTCTCTACAAGTTGACGGCCGCCGAGGATCGAGCCCCAAAGACTCTTGATGGCGCGCGGGCCTTCGGGATCGGACTTGCGCGTGACCACGATTACGGGGCGCTGCCCTCCCGGCGCATTGCCGGCAGGAACCTCGTAAGGCTCGCGGACGTCCAGACCTGAGCTGGTTGCCGCGTCTGCGCTGTATCTCCAAGGCATCACGTGCGGGTAGTGAACTGGTTGCTTGAGCACTGCGGAGTAGACGGCGTCTCGGCCCTGGCCGACGCTCAAGGCGGCTCGAACGCCGGCCTCGATGTCCTCCCGCGACGCACCGAGTGCGTGGCACAGACCGGACACGAATCCCGCGAGCAAGACTACGGCCGCGACTCCGTTAGCGAGCCTGTCACGTCGCATGCAGTGCACGCCCATGCCGATGAACAGCGGCCAGCCCCAGCTCGCAACCATGAAGTACTGCAGGGGCACTCGCTTCCACAGGATCAGGCAGAGCGCAAGCGCCACGGCGTAAGCGACGAAGCTGACCAGCAGCGCGGCCTGCATGACCTCGATACCCGCCGGCATGCTGCGCTGCGGGGCGCGCCGTGCGATGGACAAGGCCAGCACCCCGACCGCCGCGAACAAGAGGGCAGCCGCGATCCGGATGAGGCTCGCGGAGGGCTCGCCGAGGCTGGCCATCACCGGCACTAGCATGCGCGCAGGGACCTGGGCGCCTACCTGGAGGGAGTGAAGCCACACGTGCGACGCGGCCCGGTCCGGCACCACTTTCCAACTGAGGATCTGGTCGGGATTGGTGACCATCCAGCTCTCTGCCTCCAGGATCCACGGCAAGAATAGCGCGACCCCGATCGTGCCCGAGAGAACGAGAACCTTCAGCGGCAGCGACCCGTGGGGACGCATGTAGCACCGGGCGATTCCCACGCTGACGACGGTCACTGCCGTGAAGTAGTGCAAATACAGACCCACAGCCGTCACGATGCCGAACGTCAAGATGCGGGTTCGCGGGCGCGCTCTCGAGGTCAGCGCTGCCCAGACCAGAAGGACCGAGACGAGTTGGAGAGCGGAGTAGGAGCGCAGCTCGGACCCGTACTGAATCTGGTAGGGAGCGAAGAGGAAGACTCCGCAGAGGCTCACACGCGCCAGCTGGCCGAGGCCGCCCTGCTTGGCGATGGACCACAGCGGCAGCAGAGTGAGCATGCTCAAGAGGATGGGCAGACACCTTTGCGAGTGTGCGTCCACTTCCCTAAGCAGCGAGAGCACCCAAAAGAACAGCGGTGGATGAAAGTCGGGCCTTACTTTGTCGACGATCTCTCCCAGGCTGCCGCTATCAGCCAAGAAGAGCGTGTGCAATTCATCGAGCCAGAGGCTCTTTCCATGAGCCTCGATCGCGCGCAAAGCCAGGCCCAGGAAGACGCACGCGACGAGCAACCACTTCATTCGAGACGAGGCGGCCGCGGAGGAATAGTGCCTCACCGGATCCTTGGGCGCGTCAGCACGCATGAATGTAGTTCGGGGATGAATCGTGTAGGGCTCGCTGAATCGCGAGTGGTTCTTTGACACGTCTCGCCAGACCCGCCCCCGTTCGTAGAGGCGTGCGAGAAGGCCTTAGCGTGGGGCTCATCATGCCAATTCCTCACCATCCGACAAGCCATGCTCTCCCGGCTAGCGGTGACTTGCGGCAGCACCTTGGAGCCAATGACTATCACGAACTGCTCCATAGGAGATGGGCTCCATCTCGCTTCGATGAAAAGGGTGTAGGCGGTTCAAGCTGCGGTCCGGACCACCCGAACCCAGCCAACCGACTCCCCCACCCCTTCAGCCAGCCGTCAACCCACGAGCTGACACCCCTCCAATTCAGGCATTCCTCCCGGAATCCCCACCACCAGACACACCGCTCCACCACCACGACCTCAACGTGCTTCTCTTCTTGTCTCAGCGCTGACTCACTCGGTCAGGCGGTCACACGCAATCAAACGCTCGCCACCGGGGCCCAGCATGTGGATCCACAAGACGGTGGTTTGACCGTCCTCGTCGTTCTCGAGCGAAACGCGAAGCGGTGGGCCGTCGATGGGGAAGACGCCATCTTTCTCTTCGGCGACATCGATGCGGAATTCCGGCTCTGGCGTGACGAACCACAGTTCACCGTCGTGGACTTGCAGCTCGATGATGTCGTCTTCGAGGGGGGTGTCTTTCTCTTGCGGCTCGTAGCGCGCGAGGGCACCGGCGAAGCGCTCACGTAGCTTTGCGTTTTCTTGCTCGATCTCGGCGGGACTGCGCAGCAAGCGCTGGACGGTCACGGGGAGCTCGAAGAGCTCGGCCGGCGTCTCGATCCATTGAGCCGACGTGATCACGAACTCGTGTTCTTGGCCATCCTCGGCTCGATAGCGGGTGACGCTCTTGGGCAGGGTCATCCCGCCGAGACTCCGCCACTCGTGGAAGACCAGGGTCGAGAGCCCATCGCCTTCACTTCCGATGAGCGCGCCGGTTTCGAGTTCGAAGTAGTGATACTTGTGCCCGGGTTGGTCGTCGAAGGCAGCCATGGGCGAAACGACTTGCCAGCACTCAGTCTCGGCGAATCGGATCGGTTTGGGACTCGTACTCGCACCCTTGGGGCAAGTGGGTGAGAAAAGTGTCGGTAGTGGGAAGAGGTTGCGACTCTCGAAGAGCTCTTCACTTTTCACCAGGCGCGCTCCCTGGGGTTCGATGGCCCAGCTCTCTTCACCGTCAAAGGTGTAGAGGAGGCCACCACCTTCGAGCCGCATGTCCCATTGGTTGGGAGCGGCGAGGGTCCATGACAGCTCGCCCTTGTCGAGGCCGCGCAACGGAATGGACCAGGTGCCCAGCAGTTGCAGAGCCTTATCCGTGTTCTGGAAATGGCTACCGCTGATTTGCTTTGCGTGTCGCTCGAAGAGCGCTGCTGGCGCAGATACTGAGAGTGACTCGGGAGTGGGGTCCGTGGTGAGGCCCGGCTCCGTCGCGCCCGCGCGATAGTCGAGGCAGCTCATGTCCCCGAGGCTGTTGCGCACATAGATCAGCCCGTCGACGGCGACGGGCATCGTCCAATACACACCTCCTTCGAGAACCTTGCGCCGTGAGAGCTCTCGGAACTCATCGGAGTTCGCCTCCGCGATGATGAGCTCGCCATCGGAGTTGAGTATGAGCAAGCGATCACCGACGATCGAAAGCGAACCGAGGCCGAGACCCCGAACGCGCCACTTGGATTTGCCCTCGAGGTCGATGCAACGCAGCATCGACTCGTCGAAGCCATACAGGTGCCCTTTGTGCAGAACACAAGCGGTGACCTTGTTGCGCATGTTGCGACTGCTCCACAACGTAGCGGGGCCCTCTTCACCATTGAGGCTCACCATCTCGCAGCCCTTGCCGTAGGCCGACGACAAGAACACTCGATCCTCACTGACCTGGATGGGTGTCGCACAATGCACAGCGTTGCCTGTGAGTGGCCAAGAGTGTTCGCCTAGCAGTTCACCATCCGCGAGTCGCAACACCACGAAGGACGTACCCAGCACCCCCGCGAGCGCTTCCTCGTCACCGACGGTGATTCTCGCCAAGTTCGAGTAGCTGATCTCACCTCGGTCCTCGGTCTGCCACAGAACATGGCCATCGCTGGCATCGGCTGCGACGACGAGACCTCCGAGTTGCAGGAGGATCTGCCCCTCCGCGAGAAGCGGCGAAGCACTGAACCCGTGGAAGGTCTGGTCCAGCCCGAGTTCTGCCATGTAGTCCTTCGACCAAACGAGCTCGCCGGTCTCGAGCTCGAGTACGTGAAGCTTGCCGTTGCGGCTCAAGCAGTACACCAGCCCGGCGCTGATGGTGGGAGTTGTCAGCGTCCCGCCACCGTGGTACTTGGGCTCGTCTGTCGCCTCGAACTCGAAGCTCCAGTGCTCGTCAGCAGTCTCGGCTGCGAGGCACACAATGCGATCGACACCGGCCGTTGCGTCGTAGCCGATCGTGACGAGACGCCCACCGACGATCGAGTGGCAGGAGTATCCGAGGCCGACATTCTTCGTCCAGAGGGGCTCGGCGTTCCCGGTGGCAGCCAGGCGCTGCTCCGGCCCGTGGCCAGTTCGATCGGGCCCACGAAATTGTGGCCAATCCGAACTCTGGGGGAAGAAGAGTATGAACGCAAGACTGATGGTGGTGAGCATGAATCGTGAAGATGGCCCCTCGAACAAGCTAGGCGAGGTGAAGCTGCCGGGGGAGCATTTTGCCGAGCCGGTCGTGGATAGACCAGTGAAGCTCGGCACTGTTCTTGGATGCGCGACTACCGGTCTCGCAGAATACTGAACAGACGTTGAGCGATCCGGCGTGTCCAGAGGTTGGCTGTGTTCGAGAGGACGCAAACGCCAATGCCCAGCTCGGGGCAGAGCAGGAGGAAAGTCGAAGCCTTGCTCCGTGAGTATAGGCGCTCCAAAGGGACGCGCCCGAGTAGGCGCTCGAGGAGTGGATGCATCTCGGGAGGCTGGCGAGGGTGATCATGGAGGCCGTCGACATTGACGGCACTCCCGAATCGAGCCTGGGTATGGGCAAGATGTGTCAGGAGACCCTTTCATCTAGCCTCGCGGGCCAGTGTCCTCTCGGCGTAAGGAACAGCCGAGCCTGGTCCGCGATAGTGCGAGGAGGCGGCACCTTAGAGGTGCCGCTGCGAGAGGTGAGGCGTCTCGTCATGATGATGGCGAGACAGGCTTCGGCCATCGCGGCCGCTCTCGCTCTTCTGGCCTCAGCTCCTATGCGTACGAAGTTGCGCGATGATCATGAAGTGGGTGATCAACAGGATCGGCACTAAGAAGGTAGGAATGAACCACATGCCGCCCAGGTGTGGGATGGCGTCAGCCTGGCGCAATGCGTTGAGCAGGTGGACCACCCCCACGACGCTGAACACCCACAGCAGTGGAACAGCTCGACTCGAGCCCCTGCGTACCGCCAGCATCGAAGCAATAGCCAGTAAGCCTGCCGTGAGGTCGCCATAGGCGGCAGGGCCAGCGAAGGAGCTAGGAGCGTCAGCATCCACGAGGCCCTGCACCAGGAAGCCGAGCCCGACGTGACGGATTGCATGTGGCAGGAGCAGCAGGATCGTCGCGTCGTGCCACGACTTGGAACTAAGCCAAGGGCTCACGAACCAGCGCGTCACGAGCCCGAAGGTCACTAGGCTCAGGACAAACTGAGCCCCGAAAATGGTCTGAATGTTCATTGCGGATAGGCGGTTTCTTGCAGGACTACGCTTGCTCGGTGCCGAAGGATGAGCTCAAGAGGGATCCGCTTGCCGCGGACCCTGCCTAACCGTGGCCCACTCCGACTCGGTGAATCGCGGCGTGATGTGCTGAGGGCAGTTCCAGTCGAAGGCCACCACGTGAAACATAACGACGCGCTCGATGCGTGCGCGATAATCGGGGTCCTCGACTCGCGTCATCAGGTCCGGGCGCTGCTCGGCATCGAAGACTTCCGTTCGGGCCATGACTTTGAGACGACGCCGATTCGCATAGTCCATGAAGAGCAATGAGACCTGGTCGTTCTCCCGCAGGTTGCCGGTGCTGATGTACTGCCGGTTTCCGCGAAAATCCGCATAGCCAAGGGTCGACTCATCGAGCACCTTCAGGAAGCCTGCTGGGCCGCCACGAAACTGGAGATAGGGCCATCCTTCGGCGTTGACGGTCGCCATATAGAAGCTGTCGCGCTCGGCGATGAAGGACTTCTCCTCCGCTGACAAGTGTTCGTCGTCGATGTCCCAGGCTTCTATGTTGGTCGCCATGGTGCGCGACCCAAAGTGGGTCTGCGCCTGCTTGACCGAGTCGGTGAACGTCAGCTGTGTGTATTTGCGTGACATGCTCGTCTACTCCAGAGGAACTAGGTTTTGAAGTGTCGTCGGAATGAACTCGGATACGGTCGGATGGATGTGCGTGGCTCGGGCAATAACGGTGTAGTCCACGTCGGCATACATGGCGTCGAGCAACGAGTGCACGATTTCGTCGCCGTTGATCCCCAAGATGGCAGCACCCAGGATCTTCTTCGTGTCGCCGTCGACGAGGATCTTTATGAAGCCTTCGGTCTCGCTGCGTTCGCGCGCCCGGCCGACATTGCTCATGGGCCACTTGCCGATCAGGACTCTACGTCCCGAGGCACGGGCCTCGCTCTCGGTCATCCCGACCCTGCCAAGTGGCGGGTCGATGAATAGACCGTAGGTCAGGATGCGGTCGCTGACACGACGCGGTTCATTGTCGAAAAGATTGGCCGCGACAATCTCATAGTCGTTGTAGGAAGTATGCGTGAACGCTCCTTGACCATTGCAATCCCCCAGTGCCCAGACGCCGGGCACACTACTTCTCAGCTGATCGTCAACCTCGATGTAGCCGCGTGCGTCGGCCTTGATTCCTGCGGCCTCTAGGCCGAGTGAATCCGTATTCGGCGTGCGGCCCACAGCGATCAGCAGGTGCGAACCGACGACTGTTGGAAAGCGACTACAGGTTGACCGAACCGAGACACCCTCGCGGTGTGGTCCCACGCCTAAGCAGTCAGCGTCGAGGCGCACATGCACTCCTTCGGTTTCCAAGATTTCCTGAACGCCTGCAGAGACATCTGGGTCATCGCGACCGATCAAGCGTGGGCCCTTCTCGATAACAGTAACTTCGCTTCCGAAGCGTCGGAAAATCTGTGCGAATTCGAGACCGATGTAACTCCCACCCACGATGATCAAGTGCTTCGGCACGCTTGCGAGCTCGAGAATACTGGAGCTCGTCAGGTACTCGACATCTTCGAGGCCAGGGATCTCTGGAACGAACGAACGCGCGCCGACGTTGATGAAGATCGCTTCGGCCTCGAGCCGAGTTCCGTCGACTTCTACGGTCTTCGAATCCACGAAGCGGCCGTGCCCGCGAATCAGGTCGACGTTCTCCATTCCCTCGAGCCAGTCGGTCACGCCTTGCCCTGACTGACCGGAGATCGTCTTCATTCGAGCCTTGACTCTCGCCATATCCACCCGAACGGGCCCATCGAGCTGAACACCGAAATCCTTGGCTCGCTTAGCAACGTGGGCTGCACGGGCGCTCGCAACCAGGGCTTTCGTCGGGATGCACCCTGCGTTGACACAGGTCCCTCCGATTCGACTGCGTTCGACGACGACCACCTTCTTGCCTGCCGCATTCAATTGACCAGCGAGCGCGGGACCCGCCTGGCCAGTGCCGATGACGATTGCGTCGTATTGATTCACCATTCTATGTTCCTGTCTCGATGCCTTGCCTCGTCAGACTCGGCTGCCCATTCAAGCCTCAAACGCGAGTTGTCCCGGTGGAACAGTCGCTCGCCTTCGTCGACGATGCGTCGTTGATGCTGGCCTGTGTCCAGACCATCAGCCCGTCTTCGTTGGTCGTGCCGTTCTCAGTTTCAATACGCTCAAGGCCGGCCACCCGCGGTGCTGCGTCTTTCGTATTCGAAGCGCACTCCGATGGGCGCTCCGCTGAAGGCCCGACGCTCTGTGATCAAGTGGCAGTTCAAGCCTCTCTCGTTAGAGAAGGGCGGAGTGAGTTGGCCGCTCATGATGCGCTCCCATGGGCGCAAGGTTGTTCGTCTCGATGTCCCGGACAAGGGATGATTCCCGAGAAGTCCTTGGTTGGCGAATGAGGTCGCCGGGCAACCCGGCGACCTCATTCGCAACGCTGCTATTCGTTACTGCGCGGCGTCCTGAAGAAGAAAGCGACGCATCATCGTGGCCATCCGTGCACCTTCTTCCTCAAGCGCAAAGTGGCCGGTGTCCAAGAGATGGATTTCAGCGTCGGGCAGGTCGCGCAGATAGGGAGCTGCGCCCTCGGCCGGAAAGATTTGATCGTTCTTGCCCCACAGGATCAGTGTAGGCGGCAAGTTCTCGCGGAAGTACTGTTGCCAGCGCGGATATAGCGCGACGTTCGTGCGGTAGTCGTAGAACATGGCCAACTGAATATCCTGGTTCCCCGGACGGTTCAGCAACGGTTGCACCACAAGCCAGTTGTCGGGACTTATCGACTCGGGGTTGCGCGTCCCGTCTTGGAATTGCCACTTCGTGGCGTCAATGCTCAAGAGCCCGCGCAATGCGTCGCCATCTTCCTTGGAGCCGCTCTTCCAGAACTTCTTGATTGGGTCCCAGAAGCCGAGCAGGCCCTCGTCATAGGCATTCCCGTTCTGGATGACAAAGCCGTTGACGCGCTCGGGATGCGTTTCGGCTATGCGGAATCCGATCGGAGCTCCGTAGTCCATCAAGTAGAGCGTGTACTGATCGAAGCCACGCTTCTCGAGCAGCTTGTCCATGATCGTGGCGATATTCGCGAAGCTGTACTCGAACTCATTGACACTGGGAGCCGAGCTCAATCCGTAGCCTGGGTAGTCCGGAGCGATAATGTGGAAGTCGTCCGCGAGTGCCGGGATCAGGTCCCGGAACATGTGCGAGGACGTCGGGAAGCCATGCAGGAGCACAAGCTGCGGAGCGCCAGGAGTACCGGCTTCACGGTAGAAAATGTCGAGATCTTCAATGACCTCGGTGCCGTAACGCACGAGCGGCTGAGCTTCTTGGGAGACGGTCGCGCTGGTCGCGGTCGAGTCATTCAAGGGTTGCAGTCCGAGGGGGATGAGCAAGGCGGTGAGGGCAGTGAGTGTGATCATGACGGTCTCTCTTTGGTGTCTGATTGTTGAGTGTTTGAGGAAAGAGTGGATGCGCTCGACGCGCGTTACTTGGAGACCGGAACCATCGAGGCAACGGCTTCCTTCGTGGTAACGACCGCGTTCGCGATGAACTTGAAGTTGGTCATAGCGGCGGCATAGCCATCACCGAGACCGGGCGTGATCGCTGCTGCTGTGCCGTCAGAGACCACCGTCACGTCGAAGCCTTGCTCCATCAGCTCACGCATATGCGACTCGGTGCAGAGGTTGGCCGACATGCCCGCCAGAATCACACGGTCGATGCCGCGCTTGCGCAGTTGCAGGACCAGGTCGTTCGTCTCCGGCCCGTAGACCTTGTGCGGGCTGGTCACGACGGTGGCGCCGTCTTCGATGTATGGCTTGTAGAGCTTGAGCCAGTCAGCTCCGGATCCTTCGAAGCCCTCGATCGATAGAGCATCGGGGCGCTCGAACATGTTGATGTCGTGCATCATCGCCTCGAGCGTTCTCTCGAATTGCCACTTGTGGTCGTGCGGGAAGTAGGAGTGCGGCGAAACGAAGACGGGGAAGCCCTTGGCTTTAGCCGTCTTGAACAAGGTCTCGATGTTCTCGACGGTGTTGTTCTTGGTGACGCTCTCGCCCACGACACCCCACGTCACTCCATCGGGGCTGAGAAAGTCATTCTGGGGGTCAGTCACCACGAGCGCGGTGTTCTTGGGATCGAAGGTCCGGAGGCCCTGCGGAGCTTCCGAGCTGGGGGTGGGTGAGGCGGCCTCGGCAGTTGTCTCGGCGGTCGCGTCGGGACGTGCAAAAAAGACTGCTGCGAGGCTGACCGGAATGGCGGCGGCGAATTTGCTCGAGGACTTCATGGCTTGGTTGTTGGGAGCGGTTTGATCGGACGGGCGGGTGAAAGCACCTGTCGTGCCATGAGATAGCCATCTGCCATAAAGCTATTTCTTGTAGTGGCTTACGGTTATTACACCTAAGTGCAATCTCTCTCCAATTATCCCTAAACCATGAACTATCACGACCGAATCGTGAGATCTCACTACGGTTGCCCTCGTGAATCCCGAAACCCTTCAGCAAGCCGCCCTGAGTGTTGCCCAGGCCCTGGCACCGGCACAGGTCCTCGCGAACATCGTTTCTGGCCTGGCTCAGGAGCCCGGAGTCGCGCTAGCCCGAATTTGGCTGATTGATCAGGGTGACCATTGCGACGCGTGCGCCTTTCGAGCTGAGTGTCCGGGCCAAGTCGATTGCCTGCACCTCAAGGCGAGTGCAGGTAGCTCGCTCATCGATCCCGAGGAAGACTGGACGCGAACAGAGGGACACTTCCGACGCTTCCCAATGGGGGTGCGCAAGGTCGGCAGAGTCGGTGCGACCGGGGAGCCCCTCTTACTCCACGTCGGTGACGAGAGCCGTTGGCTCGCACGGCCCGATTGGGGGCAACGCGAAGGCATCCGATGCTTCGCCGGACAGCCTTTGAGCTTTCGCGGCGAGACCGTCGGAGTGCTGGCCGTCTTCTCAAGGCAGGTCATGGCCGAAGAAGAGTTCGGGTGGCTGCGCACCTTTGCGGACCAAGCAGCTGTTGCACTCGCCAACGCTAGAGCCTTCGCCGAGGTTCAGGAGCTTCGCGAGCAGCTGGAGATCGAACGCGACTACCTGCGCGAAGAGATCAAGGTCGTCAAAGCGTTTGGCCAAATCGTGGGCGAGAGCCCTTCGATCCGAAAGGTGCTGGAGCAGGTCGACGTCGTTGCCTCTACCGAGGCGACTGTCCTGATCGAAGGCGAGTCAGGGACCGGCAAAGAGCTGGTCGCCTCTGCACTCCACGAACGGAGTCCGCGCGCCGACCGCCCGCTAGTCCGGGTCAACTGCGCGTCCATTCCCAGAGAGCTCTTTGAGAGCGAGTTCTTTGGACACCAGAAGGGTTCGTTCACCGGCGCAGTCAGTGACCGCGCCGGGCGTTTTCAAGTCGCAGACGGCGGTACTCTCTTCCTCGACGAAGTCGGCGAGATCCCGCTCGACCTCCAAGGCAAGCTGCTGCGCGCCCTACAGGATGGCCAGTTCTCCCGTATCGGTGAGGACACTGAGCGCAAGGTCGACGTGCGTGTCGTTGCTGCAACCAATCGCAACCTGCAACGCGAGGTGCGCGCGGGCACGTTCCGAGAAGATCTCTACTACCGCCTAACGGTGTTTCCGATCCGGGTTCCCCCGCTGCGAGAACGCAAAGAGGACATCCCGCTCATCGCCCAAAACTTCGTGAACGCGAAGGCGAAAGGCCCGGTCAATCGTCGCTCTCGGCTACAGCCGAGCGATATCGCTGCCCTGATGAAGTACGACTGGCCCGGTAACGTTCGCGAACTTCAGAACGTGATCGAGCGAGCCCTCATCCTAGCGCGCGGGGGCAAGTTATCACTCGAGGTGCCGTCCGGGCAGCCACGAGGAGGGCCGGCAAGCGAAGAGGCCAAGGCAGAAGTGAGACTCCTTAGCTACGCCGAGCTAAAGAAGTTTGAGCGGGAGAACGTCTTGGCCGTACTCAACCGCGCTCGATGGAAGGTCGCCGGCCCCGATGGCGCGGCCGAGTTCCTGGGAGTGAATCCGGCTACGCTCGCATCGCGTCTCAGGACGATGGGTATCGAGCGACCACGTTCGAGTGAGTAGCGCGTGCCGAGGTAGGTGCCTAGTCGAAGGAGTGCAAGTCATGTGGCAAGACCTTCGGCTCTACGGCAGGAACTCCATGCATGCCTCTCCAATGTCCGGTGCGGAGTATGGATCGCGTTGCGATGTCGAGCGCAACGGGCAAGTCAAGTCGGCTATGAGACACGAAGAGGAGGCTGCCTCGGTACAGGTAACGCAATGCGCGAGGATTTCTAATTGACGCTGAGCAGCTCAGGGGAGTGCGCGGGTCGGGCTGCAACTACGCTGAAACAGGGGGCTGCTGAGTGCCTGACTGATCTAGAAAGTACGAGACTCCCTGTTTCTCAACGCGTGAATATGTCCGGCACTATCTTGCGAAGAGGCGCCCACGGATGTGCAACACGGTATCGGGCGGTATCGGAGTCCGCCCCAAGTTCACCATCCTCGGATTCTTGCTATGGCTCTCGCCTATCGGGGTGGTGGTTTTGGGGCGGGCTTCGTATCCATCAGTATCCATCACTTATCAAGGTGTGAACGCGACGGAGAGACCATTGGTTAGATTGAAACCAGAGCCTCCAGGTCCCAATGGGTCGCGGTACCAACCTTGGAAATTCAAGTTCATGCCTGGAGAGATTTGCGTTCCGCCCGGCATGTTGTCGATAGGGATGGTGAGTCCGACTCCCCCGCATGAGTCCGCTTGCTGCACCGGGAAGCGCACGAGGATACCCTGGGGGCCAGGGGCCACGCAGCGGAATCCGTCGCCGAAGGGCACCTGAGTTTGAGAATCGCCGAAGTAGAAGAGGCAGAACTGGCTCGCCGGCAATTGAGCAGCCCAGATGCCGAAGTCGTTGTTGCTGATGCTTCCCGACCCCGTGCCATGGATGACCGGCCTATACCCCTCACTGTTGAGTAGTGCATCGCAGTAGCCTGAGAATCCGTCGGGCTCGTCGTCGCCGCAAGTAGCTCCGGGCTTGATCTTGAAGTGGCCCGAGCTGCCGTAGCCGTTGTAATCGGGAGTGCCAAGGCGAATGATGTACACGTCACCTTCCTCGAGGCAGGAGAGAGAGACATGACTCGTGTGGTAGCACCAGCCATTGTTGTATGCGGGACGATTCTCGTCAGTGAAGTTGCAGGCGACGGGCGTTTGGGGACCGTCGCACCATCCATTGAGACCGACCAAGCCAGCGTCGTACACCACAAGCAACGTGTTTGCGGTCGTGAGTTGGTTGGTCGTGATCTCGTAGTTGCCATCGGCGGGAACGATCCACTCGTACCAGACGTCCTTCTGAATGGTTCCTGCCGGCGATACTTCGCATGAGGTGGGGATGCTTGGATTGCCCAGACTCATGCCTTGCGTGTTGAAGTAGTAGAGTCCAGAACCTGCGATCACGGTCCGCGAGGAGCACTCATTGCCACCATTCGCGCTGGCGGTGTTCGCGCTCGCGGCGAGTGCCAAGAGCGTCAGTGGAAGGAGCCTTGCGATCCGCATGTCGATCGGGGTGACAGATTGGACTTGTTCTGTGGTCAGCTTTTTCATCGTTCAAAGTTTCTAGGTGGACTGCACGAGTACTTGGGGTGGCTCACGTCCTCCCCCGTCGAGAGTTAAGTGCTGCAGGCGCACTAGACAGGGACAGGCAATCTCGACTATTGCCGATTATTCGTAGTGGATACGGGGCCCTACCGAG
>JBLFWN010000094.1:0-26509 GCA_047611405.1 Planctomycetota bacterium
GCCCCCCCCCCCCCCACCCGCGGGGGGGGGTGTCGGTTGCGTTTGCGTTGGGGTGGCGCTCTGCTTCGATCCTTGACCAGAGCACCACCCCAATCCCAAGCACTACCACGAGAGTCGCTCCTCCCGCAGCGCACCCACATCCGGAAAAATCTTCCACCTGCACCACTCCACAACCCAACAACCACCCCTGGCACCACGCGCTCGATTTTCAAAACGGTTACGGATGCACACTCGTCAATGTCGAGAGGCTTCAGACGACAGTGCTCAAACGGAGGAGACCTGTCATCGACGACCAACCCCTCGAACGACAGGCATTCATCGTGAAGTCAATCGCCCTCATACTCGCACTGGCTGCGGGACTCAGCGGCTGTAAGTCAACGGCCAAGCAAAGCACCGGGCCAGCCAAGGTCCACGACCTCTTAGGCCGTATCGAACGTGTTCACGTAGAATCGCAGATGAGCCAAGAGGCGATGCGCCTCGCACTCACCAAACTGCACATGATCGTGAAGCCGGGCTTCGAGGGTGATCCTGTTGCCGGCTACAACGAGTACGTGCAGGCCTTTCGTGCGTCCGAGGAGCGCGAGAAACAGCTCGTCGCGAGCTCTGCGCAAATGAAATCAGCCGCAGAACCGTACTTCGCGCGTTGGCTGGTCGACTTGCGCGCGTACACGAGCCCGGAGATGCGCTTGCGCAGTCGCGCTCGTCTGACACAGACACGAGAGCGTTTCGAGGTCATTGTGGCGGCTCTCGAGCCGACGCAATACGAGTTTCACAACTTGAACCAAGCGCTTCGTGATCACGCCATCTTCCTGGCCCACGACTTCAACGAGACTGCAGTGGCTCAGATCCTTGACCAGGTTCAAGCTGTCACGATCCACGCGACGCAGCTGGACAAACAGTTCGAAGAGTGTTTCGAGGCGGCACGGGCCTATGTCGAGGTGAACGCACTCCCAACAGCTCCCAGCCCGAAGATTGAGAGTGAAGAGGAGCCGGCCGTCGAGAGCGTCGAGACCGAAGCTGTGAACGAGCAGCGCGAGTCGTTCAAGTAGGGACACTTCCTTAGACGATCTTGTGGTGGAGACGAATGCGCCATGCGCAACTCGCGTCTCCACCGGAGAGCGCATCTCCCGGGACCACTTGCTGCCAGCCTTTGGGAGCTCCCGCGGAGCTCCCATAGTCAAGTTCAGGAAGGGATGGAGCCTTGAGTTGGACGCTGCTGCTCGGCCTCGTCCTGATCCTGGGGATCATGCTCTTGGCTTCGATTTCGCGTCGTGGCGAGCTCGCCCACATGGCTGCGACGCTCGACGATCGAGAGCGGGCGCGGCGCTTGGGCGGGGCAGAGCCTAAGCTGCAGCATCCGACAATCGACTTGAGTCGTTGTCTCGGCTGCGCGACTTGCGTGGCCGTTTGTCCCGAGCAGGGCGTACTCGAGATCGTGCATGGTCAAGCCGTCGTGGTGAACGGTGCTCGCTGCGAGGGCATTTCTGCTTGCGAACGTGAGTGCCCGGTCGGGGCAATCAACATCACGCTCAGCGGGGCAGAGGAACGGACTGATATTCCAGCACTGAACGCTGAGCTGGAGGCTGTCGGCACTCCTGGGCTCTTTGTCGCCGGCGAGCTGACCGCCCACGCCTTGATCAAGACCGCGATCGAGCAAGGGACCCGCGTTGGCGAGCACATTGCTGGGCGCGTCGCATTAGCGCAGACCGCATCGCTTGTTCCTGCAAGCCAAAGCCACGCTCCCATGCGGGTGACAAGTGCCAGTCCAGGCACATTCGAGCTCGGTTCTTCATTCTCCTCTGAGGCGTACACCGCACATACAAATTCACAAGCGGTCACAGACCCAGACCTGCGCGAAACCGCTGCCGAAGTCCTGGACCTGTGCATCCTCGGTGCCGGGCCCGCCGGCTTTGCTTGTTCCCTGGTAGCGAAGCGTGAAGGCTTGCGCTTCGTGACGATCGATCGTGAGGCGACGGTTGGTGGCACCGTCGCCAAGTACCCACGCAATAAGTTGGTGATGACTCAACCGGTCGAGTTGCCTCTTCACGGCAAACTCGACCGCCCGACCTACGGGAAGGAAGAACTCGTTGAGTTGTGGCAGCGCATCGCGCACGAACAACAGCTTCCGATCCAGGGGGGCGTGAGCTTCCTAGGTCTCGATCAAGATGCCGATGGCATCTTCACCGTGCATACGGATGCGGGCACCCGCCGCGCACGCAACGTGTGTGTGGCCATCGGCCGCAGGGGCGATCCAGTCAAGCTTGGAGTGCAAGGCGAGCAGCTGGCCAAGGTTACTTACGGCCTGATGGACGCGACCGGTTACCAAGACGCGGACATCCTAGTGGTCGGAGGCGGAGACTCTGCGGCCGAAGCTGCACTCGCGCTCGCAGCGCAGCCCGGTAACCGCGTGACGATGTCCTATAGGCGTGAGGGTTTCTTCCGCATGAAGGCCACGCACGAGGAACAATTGCGGCGTGCTGCGGAAGAGGGACGCATGCAACTGGTGTTCGAGAGCGAAGTCATCTCGGTCGAAGAAAACAGCGCTCACCTCTCGCACCAAGCTACTGCCGGCACGCAGACGCTGACACTGGCAAACGACTATGTGTTCGTGTTGGCGGGTGGCACGCCACCCTTTGATCTGTTGTCAGCATCGGGGATCTCCTTCGATCCCGCGCTGCGGCCGAAGCCTGCTGCCGTCGGCGAACGTGGAAACGGTCTCGCACGTGCACTGGCACCAGCCTTCTGCTTTGCGCTGCTGAGTCTCGCGTGGGCGCTGTGGCACTTAGACTACTACGGACTCGAAGGTACAGAGCGTCCGGTGCACGCCAAGCACGACATGCTGCGGCCTTCGCAAGGCATTGGCCTTTGGCTCGGCATTGCGAGTGTCGCACTGATCCTGGCCAACCTGGCCTATCTGCCGCGTCGCTCGCCCAGAACACGTTTCAACTGGGGATCCCTGCAGTCGTGGATGACCAGTCACATAGCGACCGGCGTCCTGGCGCTTGTGTGCGTGCTCTTGCACGCAGCCATGTCGCCGCGTGATACGGCCGGAGGCCATGCCTTCATCTCGATCGTCATACTGCTGGTGACCGGTGCAGTGGGGCGCTACTTCTACGCCTTCGTTCCACGTGCGACCAATGGTCGCGAGCTCGAACTGAGTGAGGTCACTGCTTCACTCGGCCAACTCGCTGAGGAGTTTGACGCGGGCTTCTACAAGTTCCGGGAGCGCGTGCGCGGCGAAGTCTTCGGCCTCATTCGGGCCAGCCAATGGAACTCGACCCTGAGTGGACGAATCCTTGGAGTCCTCTCGGGACAACGTCGCTTACGGCGCACCTTACAGCAGCTCGAGCTCGACGGCAGGCAGGAAGGCGTCCCGGAGGAAGTCGTTCAAGAGACGATTCGCCTGGCTCGCGCAGCTCACAAGTCCGCCAGCATGCTTGCGCACTATGAGGACCTGCGTTCGTTGATCGGGACCTGGCGCTATCTGCATCGTTGGGGAGCCTTGGCGATGCTTCTGCTCGTTACGGTGCATGTCGTGCTGGCTTTGGTCTATTCGGAGGGCAGCTGAGTGGAGTCGAAAAGACAAGTGCACTGTGCCGGAATTCAGATGACGCGCATGAGCTTGGCGCACGCCGTCGCTCCTGACTGTACCCAGAGCCAGTCCAAGCGCTCGCTTGCTATGACGGAGGGCTCACTGTGATTGTCTCCAGGTTCTTGAGTCCGAAGCTCTGGATGGGCTCGATCTCTGCCGTCGCGGTCGGCCTGCTCGTCTTTGACGACCTCCGCCCGCGCGGTCCTGGTCCGCTGTCCACCGTTCATGACCGGCATCCCGATCTCGATTCTCGGGGTGACTGTCAGAGTTGCCATGGCGAAGGCGATCAGACGATGGCCAACGCGTGCACTGAGTGTCACTCGGAGATCGAAGCCCACATCCAAGGTGCCCTCGGCCTTCACGGAACGCTCGAGTCTCTCGTCGCGAGCCAGTGCGCGCTGTGCCACAGCGACCACCACGGCGGAAGCTTCCAACTGGTCAACGATCGCAGCTTCGCGATCGCAGGGGTCTCCAATCGTGAGGAGTTTGATCACAACCTGATCGGCTTCGACATGCAGGGTGGACACCTCGATGTCGTTTGCAATCAATGCCACGAGAACGCGAATAAGGAAGTATTGGAACCAGGTGAGCATCGCTACTTGGGTCTCAGCTCTAGCTGCGACAGCTGTCATAGCGACCCGCATGAGGGGCGCATGGGGCGCGAGTGCTCCTCCTGCCATGGGCAAGAGAGCTTCGATCTACTTTCGGAGTTCGATCACAGCGACATCTTCTCTCTCCGCGGAGCGCACGCGACAGCAAGCTGTTTTGACTGTCATGAACCGGACAGCGCAAACTCGGTCGAAGAGCTGGCTTCATACGACGCGAATCCGAGCGCGAGGCAATGCGTTCGTTGTCATGAGACTCCACACAGCCGCGAATTCAGCACCGGGATCGCGAGCATGCTTGGCCTATTGCCCGGCAACAGCTGCAGCGAGTGTCACGATCCGAGCGACGCGTCCTTCCATGAGCTCGGCGTCACATTGACTCCCGAGCAGCACGCCGAGACCGGCTTCGCGCTCGATCACCCGCATGCGTCGCTTGCATGTGCGGACTGCCATGACCCTGATGCAGGCGGATTCGAAGAGCGGCATCCCGGCAGGGCTGCGACGGAATGCGCGAGTTGTCATGAGGATCCGCATGCCGGCCAGTTCGCGACAGGCCCTTTCTCCAAAGGATGCCTAGAGTGTCATAGCGATATGGCCTTTGACCCGCATCAGTTCACGGCCAAGGAACATGCGCAGACTGGAATGGCATTGACGGGTAGCCACCTCGCACTCGAATGTGAGGCCTGCCACGCAGTCGATTCAAGATCCGGAGTACGCCACTTCAACGGAACTGCCAAGGATTGCTCGGCATGTCATTCGGATGCCCACGTGGGATTCTTCGAGAAGCATGGGCTGGAGCAGACGTCCTCCGTCGCAACTGACTGCTCGCAGTGCCATGGAACGGAGGCCTTTGGGGGCAAAGAGACTCGCGCCTTTGATCATGGACAATGGACCGGCTTCCCGCTTCAAGGCGCGCATGCACAGAACAATTGCTCAAGTTGCCACACGCGGAGCGGGACGCCGAATGAAGATGGACGACACCTCGGCTTCGTCCACGATCACTACGGAAGCGCCGGTGGTTGCGTGGATTGCCATGAGGACCCACACGGCGGCCGCTTTGACCGGCCTCGCATGCCGAAAGAAATCGATGGGCGCGAGGGCTGTGCGCGATGTCACGTCGAGACCTCGTTCCGCCTATTTGATAATGGATTCCGGCACGCAAAGTGGACTGGCTTCGCACTCGATGGCTCGCATGCCGACCTGTCTTGCGCCAGCTGCCATGAACCACTCAAAAAACGCACGCCCGACGGTCGAACATGGAACCGTGCTCATGGCCGAGCGTGTGCAGACTGCCATTTGGATCCGCACGCAGGACAATTCAGTCTAGAGGGAAAGGCTGACTGCAGCGTTTGCCATGAGCCGGAGGGAGATTTTCTTGATCTGCAATTCGACCACGATCGCGATACGCCATTTGCGTTGGATCGCGCGCACGAAAAAGTCGAGTGCTCGGCCTGCCATCGAAGTGAATCGATCGATGGTGTGCGTGCGGTTCGATACAAGCCAATGGGCAGTGAGTGCGTGGATTGTCACGGTGTGACCAAGAGCCGATTGCGGCCAAGCGGTGGCGGGAAGGAGCGCAAGTAGTGACACTATTGCGAACGCTCCTCGTCCTGCTTTGTTGCATGACAGCAGCGGCCCAGGCACAGCAGGTGGATGATTACGAGCGCATCGATCTGCGCGTGATCTCCGTTCAGGCCAACGGCCGTGTTGGCGTGGACCATGGTTCGAGCGATGGCTTGGCCGTGGGCGATATGGTCCTGTTCTTCCCGCGTGATGGCGGAACCTTCGGCGGCAATGTCAGCGAAGTGAACCAGCGCGGAGCCTCAGTCGAGCTGATGGATCCTGGGGCAGAGCTTCCGTTGGGGACGCGCGGGCAAGCCTTGGTTCCGCGCGCTCGCCTCCAGCCTGCTGTAGAAGACACGGAGCTGCAGCCCGCAGCACCAGAGCTCCTCGATCTACCTTGGTCCAACTCCGATAGCGAGTGGAGTTCGACGATGCCGCTGTTGTCGAACGATGAGACTGTTCGCCCCGAGGATCGCATGCGCCGGATCCGCGGACGCTTGTACATGACGGCCGACTCGCGCTACACGAGCTTCGAAGACAGGCTCGATTCTTTCTATCGCGTCGGGCAAGACCTGAGCTTCGAGAACCCGTTCGGGCGCGGCGGCGGTTTGAATTTGGATACGGAGCAGAACTTTCGCCGCTACCTGGCCAAGGACGGCGACGAGGAAGACCGCAGTGAACTGCGCATCGATCGCCTCTCGTACTCTCTAGGCGGTACCCGTTTCGATCCGACCCGAATCGAAGGTGGCCGCTTCTTGCAACACGGCATGCCCGAGTTTGGCGTTGTCGATGGCGCCGAGATCGGTCGCCGACTCAGTAATGGTGACCACGTCGGGGCGAGCGTCGGCTATATGCCGGACCCACTCGACAACTTCGAGACGGGCGAGGACTTACAGGTGTCGGCCTTCTATCGCTTTGTCGCGGATGAAGGCGAATTGTTCACGCTGGCCGGTGGCTACCAGAAGAGCTTTCACGAGGGCGACAGCGATCGCGACCTGTTCTTGGCCCAGGTCCGCTACCTGCCCACTGATGCCTGGCAGTTTCACGGAACCGCGTGGATTGATCACTACGGATCCGGCGAAGACGCCAAGGGCGCTGAGTTCGCGCTGACTCAAGCCATCCTGTTGGCGCAGCGGCGTTGGACGACAGGAAACGGACTCAGTTTCACCTACAACCGATCGACCTTTCCCGAGATCGAACGTCAAGAATTCTTGGCGGTCGCACCGACTCAGGTCGCCCGCGATCATCACGATCGCTTGGCCGCACGTGCTTGGCGTTGGATGGGGAAGGACCACAAGCTTCATAGTTCACTCGGGGGATGGAGCGATGAGGATGAATCTGGAGCTGACGGCGAGTTTGGCCTCGAGGCGCACGGCTTCTTGCTTAGTAACGGCTATACCGATGTGACTGTCTTCGGAACAGAAGGGCGCTTCGAATCCATAGTCGGTGGACGCGTGACACTAGCTAGCAACAGTGCAGGACCTGCTTGGAGCCTTATGTACGAGGGAGCGCGCGTCGATGTTGATGGGGCACTGCTGTCGCCTGCGGACGACCTTTTCCAGCATCGTGTGAGAGCCAACAAAGACTGGTACGCATCGAATGGATTCGTGCTGTCGACCTATGCCGAGAGCTTCTTCTGGGATGAAGAGGATTCGTGGATGCTGGGCTTTCACATGCAGAGGAGTTTCTAATGAGTGAGCAAAGAGACTCGCCTGTGCCGCGCGGCCCGCGCCCGCTGGCTTTGACCATCGGGTTCTTCTTGTGCATGGCCATCACGGCCTGTTTGGCACGGCAACAACACAGCGCGGTCAAGCATGGCTGGTGGCAGGGGCTCGGGCCCGTGTTGCCACACGACAGCTTCCCCGCAGACTGCGGCTTGTGTCACCTGGAGGGGAGCTGGCAAGAGCTGCGTCTAGATTTCGAGTACAACCACCAGCTAGAGACTGGGGTCGAGCTGAGGGGAGTGCACACGGAAGCACAGTGCCTTCGTTGTCACAACGATCGCGGCCCTGTGGACATGTTCGCAGAGCGAGGATGTATGGGCTGCCACGAAGACATCCATCAGGGCACGCTTGGCGCGGATTGTGCCTCGTGCCATGGCGAGCACGATTGGCGGCCCAAGGGGCAGGTCGCGCGACACTTCCAAACGCGCTTTCCGCTGATCGGTGTCCACGCAACGACGGATTGTCGGCGCTGTCACCTGGGTGCTGAAGTGGGACGTTTCGTGCCTACCGATACCGAGTGCGCGAGTTGCCACCAACAAGACTTGGTCAATGCCAACGATCCCAATCACGTCGGGCTGGGCTACATCGATCGATGTGATCGTTGCCACACACCCACCAACTGGAACCATGTCAGCTTCACCCCGAGGTAGCTATCTCGTTCCGCGACCTCCAGCTCAAGTGGGCTGTGTCGTAAGACGATATCAATACATGCGCTGGTCTAGCGCAGCGTGGTGCTTCTTAGGAGGGGGTGCCGCAGTGAGGCGGGCAGATGCAGGGCAGTCGGATGCCATGGTAGCCACGCTGGGTAGAGGGGGAGATGGAAGTGCTTGTTCACCTGAAAAACAGACTCGTGGCGATCATGATCGCGAGCTTGACCCTGGCATGTAGCCAGGGCGAGCGAGCACCAGAGTCCACCGCGAGTTCGTGCATGCGTTGCCACAATGGCACGGTGCGCAATGACTACAGCGGGTCAGGGATCGAAGATCCCCACCCCTTTGGTGACGCCAGCAATATGGCGTGCACGACTTGCCACGGCGGCAACGGTGCAGGTGAAGACAAGGATGACAGCCACATCCCGCCGCCGCCCGAGATCGGTGACAGCGATAACCTTGAGCACAATGCCCAGGCCTACTTCAATCGCTTGACGCTGACCGGGATCGATCGCTTCGAGGACTACGAAGTGGACGGCATCACGTACACGGCTATCGACTACCTGCAGTTCATCAATCCTGGCGACTTGCGCGTCGTCCAGGAGGAGCGCAGTTGCGGCGAGTGTCACTCTGGCCACTCGGATGTAGTGGGCATGAGTCTGCTCGCGACTTCGGCCGGCGTGCTCTCGGGGGCGACCTACTCGATCGGAGCCGAGAACAAGGTCGAGGCCAGCCGTGATAGCCATCACGACACGGCAGCGGATATGGGCTTCCGAGCTGTCAGTGATCCCAACTTCGACGAACTGACTGCCCGCGTTGGTGGCGTCGGAGAACTCGTTGAATTCCCGGTCTACAGTGCCCGCACGGATGACTCGTCGACCGCAATCGTCAACAACGATGCGTACAACGCCTTCGACCTCTCCAATGATCTCGAGGCAGATGGGCGCGTAATAAGCGATTCAAACCTGGCGCGCTTGTTCCACGAGCAGACCGCGTTCACTTGTGGCGATTGTCACTTGGGCAGCGCCGGTGCGAACAATCGCTATGGCGACTTCCGCTCATCGGGTTGCACCTCCTGCCACATGCAGTACAGCTTGGATGGACGCAGCGGCAGCGGGGATCCGAACATGAACCCGATGGAGCCGTTGGATCCTGACCAGATTCGGGCTCCCGAACGCTCGCACATCTCTCGCCACCTGATTCGTAGTGTGGCCAAGACTCTTCCGAGCGGTGAACACGTCGAAGGCATCAGCGACTTTGCATGTGCGGGTTGCCACCAAGGTTCGAACCGAACCGTGATGCAGTACTGGGGCATCCGTCTCGATCAGAACGAGGATGTTCATCGCCGTCAGCAGTACCCGGCGAACCCGGTCACCTTTGTGGACACGGGCGAGGACCCGCGCCTGTTCGACCCCGAGGTTGAGAACCGAACCTTCAACGGCCGCCGCGATCGTCAGTACCTTGCTTTCGAGGACTACGACGGCGATGGTCGTGACGACACGCCCGCGGATGTGCACCACGACGCGGGCATGGGCTGCATCGATTGTCATGGCAGCTATGACTTGCACGGCGGCGATGTCAAGAATCCCGAGTCGGCCGAAATTATGAGCCGCATGGAGCAGAGCGCTGCGATTCGGTGCGAGAGCTGCCACGGCTCGGTGGGCAGCTACGCTGATACGATCAGTGGCGAGACTTATGCTGGCGTTACGAGCGCTTTGGCCACGGACTCCAAGGGGAATCCACTTCCACACGTCGTTCGCGAGTCCGAAGGCGAGTACTGGTTGACGAGTCGATTGACGGGGCGGCGACATTATGTGACCCAGACGCGCGATGTGGTCATCGACAACGGCAAGACGCACCCGGTCAAGAACCGAGCGATCTACACCGAGAAAGCGTCCTATGCGATGGGGCGCGCCGACGGCGATCCGTCGACCGGCATTGGCCCGCGTCAGAGTGGTGTCGCGGACACCGGCTTCGCGCATGGCGACAACATGACTTGCGCGTCCTGCCACTCGTCCTGGTCGAACTCATGCATCGGTTGTCACCTGGAAGGTGAATACAACCTGGGCAACAACTTCAGCAACATCACGGGTGAGCGGATCGCTTTCCGAGAGGCCGAGGCCCAGTTCGTCTATCAGAGTCCAGTGTTCTTCCAGCTGGGTGTCGGCAGCGATGGCAAGATCTCGCCGATCATGGCCAACACGGACACCTTCTTCCGCTACGAGGACAAAGATCGCAATCGCTCCGAGGTGTTCTCGTTCTCCGACCGCAACGGCGGTGGCAACAATACGAGCCGTGCGACGCGTCCTTCGCTCGCACACAATGTGATGATGCCGCACTCGATTCGTGGGCGAGTCGATGCGGCTAACGAAGGGCCGCGCTACTGCGTGTCGTGCCACCTTACGGACGAGGGGCTAGAAGCCTACGGGGACGAGTACACGAGCCTGCGTACGGCGATGTCGACCGGAGACCTAAGCGGTTTGGACACGGATATGTTCACGATCCTGAAGTCGCACATTGGCCAGAACCCGGGCAACCAAATGAACTCGCCGCTGTGGGTGCATCAAGTGGCTGGGCTCGGCAGCGGGTTGTTCTTGTTCGACGAGAACGGCTGCGCCGTGAATCCGCTCGATGAAAACGACAACCGCTATGGTTGTGACGGTGTGGCACCCGCAGATTCATTCGATGTGGATCGCGCGACACTCAACTTGGACCGAATTGTCGACGAGACGGGAGCTTCGACAGGCTCGAACGCGCACCCGCTGTCCGCTGAAGGTGCTGTCGCGCCAGGCTTGAGAGATGGTGCCGCGAACCCTGAATTGGCCGGGCCGATGGGGGCTACCTTGCTTCAACGCCTGACGGATCCGGATCTGGGCATCGTGTTGGACTCGTGGTTCGACGCTGACGGCGAAGCAGGCGGAAGAGTCGAATCGGTGTTGGACGATTGATTTCATCGCCCTTGGCCTGCCTGAGGCCATCGGGTTGCGAAAGCATGAGGCTTGTGCGGGAGCGCACTCGCGAGGCCAGAATCCTTCGATCCTTCGCGGACTTCCGTAGCTGCATTGGACAGCGCGGCGTAGGGGCGTATTTTGGGCGCCCATGCAGAAGTCCGAATTTGTCTGGCAGGACGGAGAGTACGTCGCGTGGGCAGACGCCAAGATCCACGTCCTCTCGCACGTCATCCACTATGGCACTGGAGTCTTCGAGGGCCTGCGCGCCTACGCGACTCCGAAGGGCCCGGCGATCCTTTCGCTGGTGCCACATGCGCGCCGCTTATTCCATTCCGCGAAGATCGTCGGTATGCGAGTCGGTTGGACGCAGGCGCAAATTGAAGAGGCCATCCTCGAGACGGTGCGCCGCAATGGTCACGATGCGTGCTACATCCGTCCGCTCGTGTTCCGCGGTTGCGAAGAGCTCGGGATCATGCCTGAGGATGATTCGACAAACACCGTGATCTTGACCGTGGGCTGGGGCGCGCTGCACGGGGAAGCCGGCTTGGAGAAAGGCGTGGATGTCGGCGTCAGCAGCTGGCGGCGCATGGCACCGAACACACACCCGTCAATGGCCAAGGCCACGGGCAACTACTTGAACTCGCACCTGATCGTGACCGAGGCCAAGCAGAACGGCTTCGACGAAGGCTTGGTGTTGGATACCGAAGGTTATGTGAGTGAAGGCAGCGGCGAGAACCTGTTCCTGATTATGGACGGCGTTATTCACACGCCTCCCATCGGAAACTCGATCCTGGCTGGCATCACTCGTGCGAACGTGATGCAGCTTGCAGCGGACGCCGGCATTGAAGTGCGCGAAGAGCGTATTCCGCGCGAGATGCTATACATTGCGGACGAAGTCTTCATGACAGGCACCGCGGCCGAAATCACTCCGATCCGCAGCGTCGACCGCAAACCGGTCGGGTCTGGTTGGACGCGCGGAGACTATGAACTGCCGGGCCCGGGCCCGATCAGCAAGCGTTTGCAGCAGGACTACTTCGCGATTTTGCGCGGGGAAGCAGAAGATCGGCATCATTGGCTGACGCACGTTAATTCCTGAGTTCGCAAGACACCCTGCAACGAGCCTCACCTCTCGAACCAAAGCACACACGATGACTCTGACACGCGACGACGCCTGGGCCAAACTCTGCGAGTGGACCGAGACCGAATCCCTGCGCAAGCATGCGCGCGCCGTCGAGGTCGTGATGCGTGCTGCTGCCTTGAAGTACGGTCGCGGCGAAGAGGATGTCGAAGCGTGGGGTCTCGCTGGCATGCTGCACGACGCCGACTACGAGAAGTGGCCCGAGAATCATCCGGACCGCATTGTGGCCTGGCTGCAGGAAGTGGACTTGCCTGAAATCGCACACGCGGTGTCAGCCCATTACACGCACTGGGGCGTGTCGTACGACACCGCATTGGACAAGGCGCTGCTGGCCTGTGATGAGCTGACAGGTTTCGTCGGTGCGTGCTGCCTCGTGCGTCCCGAAGGAGTCTCGACGCTGACCCCCAAGAGCGTAAAGAAGAAGCTCAAGGACAAGCATTTCGCAGCCAAGGTCGAGCGCGCCGAAGTGACCGCCGGCGCTGAGAAGCTGGGCGTCGAAATGGCGGAGCACATTCAATTCGTGATCGATGCGTTGAAGCCCTTCGCGGAGGAACTCGGCATCGGCGCGAAGTGAGCGTCTGTCTCGCCTGACGCGCCTGTTCTCCGAACGCCAAAACGCCCTGGCTGCTCATTGCGAGCCGACGGGGCGTTTGTGTGCCGCGCGATTGCGACAGGTCTGATTGTATTGCTGGATTGCTTGATTGGCCTGCGGCCGTGGTGTGTGCCTGAAGGTGGGTAGGCGGCCCGTAGGGCGCTGCGCGCTTTGTGCAGTGGTTATCGCGAGGCGGGCGGATGTGTTGCGTGATCGAGGAGGAATTCTCGCGGAGTTAGAGTTTCCAGCTTTTGACCGGCTCCAGGATGGAGGGTCGTGAGTTTAGCCCGGGTCCCTCCAGACCGATGCGCTGCACTCGCGCCTGGGCGTATGTGTGACACGCAAGGTGGCACGCTGAGTCCGTGAACGGATAGCTTGCTGGGGGCGTTGCAGATGCAGGGAAGGTGTCTTCCGCTCGCACAGCCGCTACATCTGGGCCGAAATTTTGTTTCTGGCAACTCTGCGATCAGTCCCAAAACAATCCCTCGATTTTGCGACTCCATGCTGCTCCGTAGACGCTCTCCACAGGCCGTGTACTCTTTAACTCTGGTGCCTTTCCGACGCCCCACTGCTTTCTATTGGAGACCTCTATGCAAGCTGAACTCCACACTCTGCGCGCTCTCACGCTGGCTTCCTGTGCCCTTGTTCCGACAGCGCTCGCAACGCCGTCAGCCCCGCAAGACTCCACCGATCTGACAGTCTTGAAGGTTGGCGAAACGGGATCGGGTTCCTTCAACTACTGGGGCGAGGACACAGGCGTGCGTGCGTACTCGATGTCCGCGACATCTTGCAACGAAGGCACACTGCCCGTGCCCTTCGGCGCAGACACTGTCCACGTTGGCCAGAACATGTTCCGCTACCACGAGGGTCGCCTTGAACAGCTCGGCTTCAGTTGGGTTCACCAAGACTGGTGCGCCATCAACGAACTCGGGTGCGGCACCTGCCAAGCAACTAGCTGCTCGACACTGGGTGTCGGCTGTGCGTCTACGACATCAGGCGGTGTCAATGAAGGCTCGACCGGGTACGGGAAGCACGACCTCGACCCGACTACGGCAAACTTCATCCAGCCGACGACGGCGCCTACAGGAAACCTCCCCATCAAGGGACGCTTGCAAGTGCCCACTGCCGCGATGGGGCTTCCCGGTGCGCGCTACTTGATGGAGCTCCAGTACCTGTGCGGCGAAGATCACTTCGATGGCAACGCACGCAATAGTGTCGCCTGGCGAGAAGTGAACACGAGTGCCGCGAATGGAAACGTCAATGGGTCCGGCCACGTCATTCGCCGTTACGAGTGCGGGCTCGAGGCGTGGGCTGAGTTTGATCCCAGCGTGACTATCGTCGAGCTAGCGAATGACCTCGAGCCGACGGCTCTCGGCGCTGCTCTTGGGCACTACGTCCTGGGCTACAACGCGACTTCGCTCGGTGAGGGACTTTGGCGCTACGAGTACGCGCTGCAGAACATCAACTCTGATCAAGCTGTCAGTTCATTCTCGATTCCGATTGCATGCGGAGTGCAGTTGAGCGACATCTACTTCCACGATGTCGATGGGCACAGCGGTTCGCCGTGGTCCAGCACCGACTGGTCCGCCAGCCAAGCGGGCGGCCTGATGACATGGGAGTCGACCGAGACCCACGCGCAGAGCCCGGACGCCAACGCGATTCGTTGGGGCGAGCTCTACAACTTCGGCTTTACCGCGAACGCTGCACCGACTTCCAGCAACGCAATCATGGGCATGTTCAAGCCCGGCCCGCGTAGTGCAATGACCACAGGCGTCGACGGTCCTTGTGGCACGCCGACCTGCGGCACCAGTTCCTATTGCTTGGCCGGAGCCAACTCGGTTTCGACCATGGGGGCGAAGATCAGCTCGAGTGGTTCGACGAGCGTCGGCGCTAACGACTTGTCGCTGTGCGTGTCTGACGGCGTGCCCGGTCAGTTCGGCTTGTTCTTCTATGGTCCGTCGCAAGCGATGAATGTGTTCGGCGATGGCTTTCTGTGCGTCAGCAGCGGCTTCTTCAGGCTCAATCCGCCGATCGCCGCAAGCGTGCAAGGCGGTTATGCGCGTGTGCTCGACTTGGCGGCTGCGCCGATGAACGCCGGCGCGGGTGCAATCACTCCCGGTTCTACTTGGAACTTCCAGCTGTGGTATCGCGATCCCGTGGGCGGTGGTGCTGGATTCAATTTGAGCGACGGGCTCAGCACGACTTGGTGCCCCTGAGGTTCCGATCAAGTCAGTTCCAGCTACAAAAAGAGAGCGCGGACCGTGCCGGTCCGCGCTCTTGTACTTTTCGATGTCACTCGGGTCATTCGCCCGGCGCCTCCTATTTGAATGTGTCCCCCCCAACCGTACCGGCTGGAGGAGACCCGAACGCTGCGCGTCGTCTACCTGCTTATCGAGGACCGGCTGCACGCGTTGCCGGCTGAATCACATTTTTTGATTCCCTCGCAGCAGGCTTCGTTCGCATTACGGGCAGATTCGTTGCGGTTAGGCCGCAACGCACCTAGAAAAAGGGCAATGAACTCGCTCTCCACCACTAAGACTGACGCCTGCGCCCTCGCACCTGGGCGAAATTCAGCTCGGGCAATTTTGGCCTCCGGGCGGCTCGGAATCGTGACCCTGCGCGGCTTCGTTGCACTGAGCCTGATACTTGGAGCAGCGGAAGCGCGCCAGAACGGGGACCGCAAGGGGGAGGTACAGCCGCCCCTACCGGCCGATTTGGTGATCCCAGCCGCTCCGGTGCTGAGCCCTTCGGAGCAGCTGAAGCTCTTCACGGTCGATCCCGGCTTCGTCGTCGAACTTGTCGCCGCCGAACCCTTGGTGCACGATCCGGTTCAGATCACCTTTGACGAGGACGGGCGCCTATGGGTGGTCGAGATGCGCGGCTATATGCCCAACGCGGATGGCGAGGGTGAGCACGCGAAGATCGGCACTATTGCGGTGCTGACCGACACTGATGGCGACGGGAGCATGGACGAGCGCAAGGTATTCGTCGACAAGCTCATCCTGCCACGCGCGATAGCGGTGGTGCAGGGCGGTGTCTTGGCGATCGTGCCGCCGCGACTTGTGCACTACACGGACGAAGATGGTGATGGTGTCGCCGATCAAGAAGTCGTCGTGGACACCGGGCTTGGTGGGCTCGGCAATCCCGAGCACGCGATCAATGGTTTGCTTCCGACGCTGGACAACTTCTTCCAGTGTGCGAATCAAGGCGTGCGCTATCGCTTTCGAGACGGTGCATGGGAACGGCACACGACAGGCGGCGGTGGCCAGTGGGGTATCAGTAAGGACGACATCGGGCGCATCTTTTTCAACACGAACTCGGATCCGCTGCGAGCGGACTGCTTGCCGTCTCAATACTTGCTGCGCAACGCCAGCTTCGGACGGGCTCCAGGCGGGAACACGCGCGTCGCCAAAGACATGACGGTCTGGCCTGCGCGTATCAACCCGGGTGTCAACCGCGGCTATCAGCCGCAGACGTTACGCGACGACTTCACGCTGGCGAGCTTCACCGGGGCCTGCGCCCCGCACATCTATCGTGGCACTCGTTTCCCGACGGAGTTCCGCGGCAACGCCTTCGTGTGCGAGCCTTGTGGCAACCTCGTCAAGCGTTATCAATTGCGTGAGGACGAGCATGGCCGGCTGATTGGTGAGAACACCTACGAGGGGCGCGAGTTCTTGACCTCGACTCACGAGCGTTTTCGACCCGTGCAAATGGCCGACGGTCCCGACGGCGGTTTGTACATCGTCGATTTGAACCGCGGTCTGATTCAGCATCGTATCTACTTGACGAGTTTCCTGCGTGCCCAGTCCGACAAGCGTGGGTTGGCTGCGCCGACAGGTAATGGCAGGATCTGGCGTGTTCGCCCCAAGGACACCGTTACGACCAAAGCGCCGCTCTTTAGTGAAGCTTCGTGGGGTGAACTGATCGAGGCACTCTCTCACCCAGACGGTTGGTGGCGCGACACAGCGCAACGATTGATCGTCGAGGACGGTACTGGCGACTTCGATGCGTGGGAGTTGACGCGCGCAGCAGCCGTCGAGTCCAAGCAGCCGCTCGGACGAATGCATGCATTGTGGGCCCTCGAGGGCATTGAAGGGCTCGACATCGAACTCTTGCAGGGCGCCCTCGCGGACCCTGACCCGCGCGTGCGTATGGCGGCCGTGCGCTTGAGCGAACCTTGGCTTGCAGTTGACCCTAGCCCACTGATCGACGCTGTCGTACGTGTCGGACAGTCCACGGAATGGGCACCGCTCAAGCACGCGGTGCTCTTGTCACTCGGTCAAGGCAATACGCCGGCGGCTGATGTTGCAATGGCCGACTTCATGACGAGCGATTGCGAGCATGGAGATCGGCGCGGCGCCGTCCTGTCTGGGCTGGCTGAACGAGAACTCGACTTCTTGGTCGGCTTGTTAGGTCGAGAGACATGGGCTGATTCATCCAAAGGGCGCAACCGCTTGCTTCATGACCTGGCCGCATGCGTAGCACGCGACGGCCGCGGTGACCTCGTCGATGACCTCCTGGGTCGTGTGGTAAGCTTGCCTGCAGAACGCGAATGGCAAGCGACTTCCATCCTCGACGGCCTCTTGTCTGGACGGCCGAAGCGGCCGGATGGCAAGCCCGGGCGCTTTCGCCTCTCAAACCCTTCAGCGCACATCGCGCGACTCGCGAGCGCAACAAGCGCTGCCCTGGCCGAACGTGCCGGCAAGCTCGATTCAGCTCTGGCTTGGCCGGGACGAGTGGGGATGGAAGCTGACTTTCATGTCGAACCGCTGACACAGGAGCAGCGCGAGGCCTACGAGCGCGGTGCGTTGACCTTTGCCAACCTGTGCGCCAGTTGCCACCAAGCGTCCGGTCGTGGTGACCCCGGTAAGGCTCCGCCGCTGCGCAACTCGGAGTATGTGCTTGGGTCGGAGACTCGGCTCGCGACCGTGCTGCTGCGCGGCCTGGTCGGCCGGCTCGAGATACAGGGGCAGACTTGGAATATGGAGATGCCGGCCTTTGTCGCGAGCGATCGTGAGATCGCGGATGTGATGACGTACATCCGGCGTGAATGGGGGCATGGCGTGTCGGCGGTCACGGAGTCGACGGTAGAGTCCGTCCGCAAAGTCGCCATTCAAGCCGCGGGGCCGTTGACCGTCGAGGAACTGAAGAAGTTCAAGGACTGAGGGACAGCATGGTGCTCGCTCAATCAGTGCGCATCATTCGAGGCGCCTGGGCGCGCACGGCACTATACATATAAGCGCAACGCCGTACTTGGCGTTGCGCACCGATGCGATTTACCGCGCTACTCCGGTGCGCCGAGCAACTCGATCGACTCGACTTCGAGTCGTTGACCCTCGGCCGCTCCGAGCGCGAGAATGACTGTGCCAGACAAAGGGCCGGGTGCATTGGCCAGATCAGACACGAGCTTGCCATTCAAATGGATCGCGACGCGCTTGCCATAAGCACTGATCGCCAAGTCATTCCACTGCCCCGCTTCGAAGCCCGGCATGGCGGCTGGGTGCAGCATCCACATGGAGTCGGACGAGAACACGCCCTCTGCACGCTGACTGCCCTGAGGCATGACGAGCGCTTGATGACGGAAGACGACGGAGAAGCGCCCGCCCTCTTCTTTGAAGCGCATGCGCAGGCACATGTCCTCGAAGCTGCGCTCGGAGCTGAGCATGTCCGGCTGGGTTCCAATCAGTGCTCCCTCCGAGACGTGCCAATCGCCCAGGTTGCCCTTCCACCCGGCCAGACTCTTGCCATCGAAGATCGGGCTCCAGCTACGCTCGCCGAGGTCGAGCAGGCTCATGTTGCGCCAGTTGACCTTCGTGTTGTGACCTGAGTGAACTTGTAAGCCGATGAATCCTTCAACATCGAGCGGGTCCAGGTAATCAACGGTCGAAATGCCGTCGACACTGACGCGGATCCAAGGTCCCAAGCACTCGACTCGGAAGTGATTCCATTCACCGTGCTGAAAGGCCGCGCGCGCAGTCTCCTTGTGCTCCAGGCTGGATAACCAAGCGCGCCGCGCTTCGTCGAAGAGGCCGCCCGACCAGGCTCGCTCCGATGGATCGATCTCGACTTGATAACCGAAGACGCGACCCGATTCCTTGCGGTGGCTGCGGATCTGTATGCCGGAGTTGCCGCGCTCTTCAGTTAGCACATCGACTTCCATCACGAAGTCGCCAAAGCTGCGATCCGTGATCAGGAAGCTTTGGCCGCCGCCGCCGACCTCGCCGTGAATTTGGTTGTCTCCGGCCTCGTAGACGGCGTCGCCAATCGAAGTCCAACCGTCTAAGCCATCTTCGAAGAGAGCGAGTTGCTCACCTTCTCCCGGCAGTTCACGAATGCGAATCGAGCGAAACCAGACCTCGCCGCCGTGGTCTTGCAAGCAGATGTGGCCAGCGCCGCGCCCGAAGTCTTCGATACCGGTAAACTTGCTTGCTGCAATGTGTTCGGCCCAGGACTCGGAGCTCATGTCGGCGGACAAAACTTGCCTACCGTTCAACCAGTGCTCTAGGCGGTCCCCATTCGCGACGATACGCGAGTGGTTGAAGAAGCCCGGCAATTCCAAGCGGCTACCCTTGCCGGCGACTACGGCGTACAGGTCGCCGGCACGGGTGCCTGGGGCAGCTGTCGGGTGCCTGCTGTCGTCGAGCACCTGATACTCAGGGCCGCTCGGGGCGGCGCGTTCTTCGGTCTCGTGCACGCGATACTTCACACCGCTGTTGGTTCCGGCCGCGACCTTCCACTCGAATTCGAGTTCGAAGTCTTCGAAGGTCTCTGTCGTGATCAAGTCGCCGGCGTGTTCGCTGCGAACAAGACAGCCCGACTGGATACTCCAACCCTCTTGAACATCTTCGCGACCATAACCGCGCCAACCATCCGTCGTCTTACCGTCGAATAGTAGCTGCCAACCCGAGTCCTGCTCGAGTTGGTTCAAGTGGTTGGCAAGCGGGGCTCCATCACGTACTGCGCCAGTGGCCGCCCACTCGGTGCCTCTGATGACGAGTGAGCGGAACTGCGGATCCATGTGCGAAGCGCGCGAAGCCTCGACACCACGCCAGACGTGACCTAGCGGTGTGTGAAAGATGCGACCCTCGCCAAAACTCTGAACGACGATCATCGGTTCCTGCTCGCCGGTGCCCCCTGTTTCCGGATCCGAGAAGGCGCGCGCCAGCACCCGGTTCTGGGCATCGTGCATGGGTACGAGCCAGTGATACAGCTCGTCGGGATGCTCGAATAGCGTCGGCAGAGTCGCTGTCAACGGATGCTCGCGATCCACTATTTCGACATCGAAGGTGTGAAACTTGCCGTGGCCCGTGTGTCGCTCGGCGGGACTTGAGTCCTTGCGCCAGCATAGACCGACCAGGGTTTCATACTCCGTCCAACCCTCGAACGCATTGTTCGCGGCATGCACGACACTGACGCCCGTGCCAGCCTGAACAGAAGCGAGGAAGTTAGCCTCTGCCACTTCACCCCAGCGCGGGCCGTTGTAGTCGAGCAGGAATACATCGAAGCTCTTCAATGCCTCAGCGTCTGCAAGTGTCGTCGCCGGCGTCGTCGTCACCTCGACATGGAAGCGGCCGCTCTGCTCGAGAATTTCCACGAGTGAAGGTGTCGTCCACTCCCAATCGTGATTGTTCTCGCCACTGATGAGCAAGACCTCGATCGCGCTCGAAGATGCATCCGCACCAGCGCCGGATTGCAGCGGTGGCTGATTGAGGAGATCTGGGGCGGCCGAGAGAGATAGAAGGGCGAGGTTGAGGATCATTCGGTATCGCTTGGACGGGTCTCGCGGAACTCGCTGCAGGATAACCGATCCTTGGCCCTATGACCGGCGTAGAATTGGCGGGACCTCTGATTGGGCACCCGTTGCCCACACGATGCACACCTAATGAACCCTCGCTCAAAACTCGTCTTGCTCGTAACGGCTGCGTTGGCTACCGCAGTGGGCCGTTCGATAGTTCGAGACCAACCTGCAGACGACGCCGCCGCACGCTACTTCAAGGGCAACACACACACACATTCGCTGTGGAGTGATGGCAACGGCGCGCCGCAGCTCATCGCGCGTTGGTACAAGGAACGTGGCTATGACTTCCTTGCGCTGACGGATCACAACATCCTAATGCGAGGTGAAAAGTGGTTCACGGTTGCTAAGGAAGGCGGGCGTGATCAACGCTTGACCAAAGCTCGTCTGGATGAGCTGCAGGAAGTAAGCGAGTTGAGCCCGGTCGAAACTCGCGTTGTCGAAGGTGTCGAGAGCATGCGCTTGTGGACGCTCGAGCAGGTGCGTGAACGCTTCGAACAGCCGAACGAATTCTTGTTGATCGAGTCGGAAGAGGTCACGGGTGGCTTCGATGGCAGGCCGGTCCACATCAATGCACTAGGTGTCGATGAGCGATTGTTGCCAGGTGATGGTGACACCTTGTCTGCGATGATGGACGACACGGTGGGCTTGATCCGCGCACATGGTGAAGGTCGTTCGCACCCGACATTGGCTTTTGTCAATCACCCCAATTTCCAATGGGCGATGGACTTCGAAGAGCTGGCGATGCTGACTCACGACCGCTTCTTCGAGGTCTATAACGGACATCCCTCGACCAATAATGCCGGCGACGAAGCTCATCCCAGCACCGAGGATATGTGGGATCGGGCCATGGTTCGGCGCATGACTGAATTGGGGCGAGGGGGTGAAGCTGGATTGCTGTACGCGCTAGCAACGGATGACTCTCACGAATACCACGAGTGGGGGCCCATGAAGACGAATCCTGGGCGCGGATGGGTCATGGTGCGCGCCACAGAATTGAGCGAGGTCGCACTTTTGGAAGCCATGCACGCTGGCGACTTCTACGCTTCCAGTGGCGTTGAATTGAAGCAGATCGTCAACGACGGAACGAGCTTGTCGATTCAGATCGAGCCGGAGTTCGGCATGCGCTATAAGACCAGCTTCATCGGAACGCGAATCAATGGCGATGTGGTGGGCAAGGTCGGGAGTGTCTTCTCAACCACGGATCAACTCAGTGCGACCTACCGATTTGCCGGGGATGAGCTGTACGTCCGTGCGGTGGTCGAGAAGTTAACTCCGCAACAGACTGAGACGGAAGACTGGCGCGATCCCTTCCTGGACAAAGCGTGGGTGCAGCCCGTGCTGGTCAAGCCTTGACATGAACCTCGCCTGATTGCGGCCTTGTCGTGACGGCCAACCGAAAGACACTTCGCTTCGAGGGCTTCTCAGCTTGTTGTAGTACATACGCGTGCCTCGACGTAAGGGTTGATGGGTTCTAGGCGTCAGAGATGTCGCCGGGCACGACCAACGTCGACTATCAAGCGCCCCTGCGGGTAGCACTCCGCAAAGTGAGGCGAGGGGTAGATCTATCGCTCTCCGTCGATGCCAGTGCGGTCACTGTGGATACGCCAACGGATCGAATCGTCGAGCGAAGGGTTCCGCTCCCTGTCCCTGCCGCTGCTCAGTTGCCCGACAAGTCATCGCGGTTGGGTCGAGCCTGAAGCTGTTATCGAGCGAAGGCTGCGTTGGCAGGATGCGGGAGGAGATGTGCAAGCAGCAGACCAGGTTCTTGCGCTCCTGCGCCTGGTGCCGCACGGCCGCGAGTCCGCACTCTTAGCCGCGAAGAAAGTGCGCGGCGAGTTCGGCGACGCTCTCCGCTAAGCGCTTGACTCGAAGGACGCGAAAGTCGGAAGGTCGGCTGCACTCTGGATCGCTGCCGCCAAAGCGCGTGACCCAAATCGTGATCACCCGCAACTCATGCGCATCCACAAAGGGCCCGGACCGGGAGGCGTTGAGGTCGCGCGGCAGCAATTCGAGAGCGACGAGTATTGCAGACCCAAGTACCGCATCTTGTGGGTCCACCTACGGATAGAACAAGTTGCTCCCAGTCCGATTCCGACTCTTCATCCAACGGTGTTGTTCCATGCCGGTCAGTGCGGCGGACCCCGAGATGCTCTTGCGTGCAGCAATCATGTCGGACTCGTTCGGTGGAGTGCTCAAATCGCACCGGGATGTTTGGAGGGCTACTTTTCGGTCGCTGTGGAGCGCATCGGCCTCGATTGGGACATGGCCCAATGGGAGGTGCGACACTTCTTCGAGCCGATGCTCGAGCCCTACGTAGTCCTTGGCCCGATCGCCCACTTGTTGATCGCCCTCGGAATTGTTGCAAAGGAAGCTGGGCAGACCGGGATGGCCATCGATGCCCTTGTCACGGCCTTCCAAAAAAGACCGGCTCGATTCGCGTGTCCTGGGCGAGGAGATGGGACGCCTTTTGGCATCCGGCGCGATCAAAGTGCGACGCTAGGCACAGACACTATTGAGTGCGGCGGAGGCTGGTCCCAAGGTCGCCGATGCACTGCGAGTCGCAATCCAGGCAAGTCTGCGCGGCCAGCCTTCGGCCGATCCGCGCGATCTTTCCTACTTGCTCGATGGCCTGCATGAGCTGCTCGTCGACGCCAAAGTATCAGTGACGGATGAGAAGGTGCGTGAGTACCTCGTTGGGAGCACGAGAGGCGGAAATACAGAAAAGCTCCGTCGCTTGTTGTTAGCTCTCAATTGATCTGGAGTTCGCTGCGCGAGTGTCTCTGTAGCGGCACAGCGGAGCAGCGTTCATACTCACTCTGTCTTACGCCAGCTCCAGGTGGCGCCATCCGCGAGGATTTGCATTTCCAAGCCTGTCGCAGACTGCTGCGCGCCCTTCTTGGCCGGCGTCACTTTCGCCTGGCGAGCGTCATAAACGATCACGCAGCCATCACCGATCACGCGCAGCTCATTGCCACGTTGGATGACGGCTGTTCGCTCGTCGATGCCGATGCCCAGCTTTTGGGGGTGATCGAGCACGGCGGTCAGCAGGCGATTACCGCGGTTGCGCGCGATGAAGTGTTGGTCGATCACGGCTTCCGGCCAGATTCCGAGGCCTAGCAAAGGCTTCATTGCTCCGCAGCGCAGACTGGCAGGGTCGGGTGACCCCGCTATCATCAGCTCCCCAAAGACAGCAGCTCCAGCGCTCGTTCCGCCGATCATCGTTCCCGCCTTGTGCCGCGCGCGCAGGAAGCTTGCAAGGTCAGCGGCTTCGATGGCTTCGACGAGCTTTGACTGGGCGCCACCCGGCATCCAGATGAGGTCCGCCTGCTTGAGCTTCTCGCGTGTCTTGGGTGCGCGTAGATCTATCAGGTTGAAGACATGCTTCGCGCCTGCAGCTGTCCACATATCCGCGCTCGGCTTGCCGCGGTCTTCGCGTTCGGAAGCCTGCGGCATGATCGCGACGTGAAAGTCCTTCCCCAGCAAACGGGCGACTTCGCCTTGGATCGCCGGCGTGGTTCCACCTCCTCCGACGATGATCATATACCCCGGCTTTCCTGCCGCCACGGATGTAGCACTGGAGTGATTCGACAGGGATGGGCTGATGCAGATAGACAGTAGGCAGACCGTCCAGAAGATTCGTGTCCAGTTCATCATGTCAGTCGTTTGCATGTGTCAGCGATGGCCTTCTTCGCAAGTCGCTCGCGGTCGCCTTAGAAATCACGAACCCACGCGTCGCGAATCTCGACCACGGAGCTTTCGTGGTGTTGTTGAATCGCGATGTGGCCGGCTTTGTGCCTCGAACTCGCGTCGATGTTGTCACTGACAAGAATCCCGTTCATCCACACTCGGATGCGCGTACCGCCCGCGACTTCTTCGCAGCGAAGTCCGTACTCGAACCAGTTGTCGGGTCCAACCAAATGTGTCAGGAGGGGGAATACGTCGTACACGCTTCCGCTCTTTTGCGCGTCTGGGAAGGATGCGTTGATCTCGGCTTGATAGCCCGTGGGCCAGTCGCCTGTGGGGGTGGCGCGCATGTAGATACCCGAGTTGCCGCCGTCCGAGATCTTGGCCCACATTCGTAGTTCGTGATCTTTGTAGTCCGAGCGCGGGCTGAATAAGTGCCCCTGCGGCCCTTCTCCGACCAGGACGCCGTCTTCCAACTCCCAGATGGCTTCACCTTCCGCGGTCCAGTCGTCAATGCCTGATTCGCCGAAGAAGGCTTGCCAGCCATCGCCTTTAGGCTTGCCGGCGAGGATCTCGCCCTCGACGCGGGTAGGGCGAATTCGAATGTCGCCCAACGCGAGTGATCCGTTGTGGGATCGGAAGATAACAGGACCCATCGCGCTCTCGTCGGTACGTGTCGCACCTTGGGACGGCCCCGTTAGTTCGACGCGCTCATGAAGCAGGATGTCGTCGACTTTTAAGCGCTGCAGGACCGCGTTTTTGATCTTGTTCCCCGTAGCATCAAAGCGAGGTGCACGGAAGTTCACTTCGACCGCATGCCACATGTCGGTTCCGCGATAGGCATTGCGCGCAGGTGCGACTCCAGCTCCGCCTTCGACCAAGCCTGCAACGAGGGTTCCTAGGCTCTTCGTAGATGTCTCGAGCTGATCCGCATCGGAGAGCAAGAACTCATAGCTTCCGTTCAGCAATACGCCCGCGCTGGCTCCCTCCGGGAGCTTGAAGTCGAAGGTTAAATCGTAGTCGCGGAAGTCGGACTTGCTGACGAACTCGCTGGCGTCGGGGGCAGTGTTGACGAGTGCTCCGTTGCCTTCCTTGATCACAAAGCGTGTCGGGTCGCTCTCCGCCACTTCGGCAGAACACAGTTCCCAGCCCGAAGAGTCGAAGGCATCGAGAGCGTCACCCCAGGTCAGACGCAGCCAGCCGTCCTCACCCGAACCGCGCGCGGGAGGCGGAGGCACGATCTTCGCGACCGATAGCTCGGTTAACGGACCCTCGGGTAGTTGTCGAATTGTGTACGCGCAGGTGTCGTGCAAGAGAGGGAAGCCGCCCTCCGCGACCACGCCTTGAAAGCGCAAGCGCGCGACGCGCGCGGGCTCGAGTTCGCCCGTCAGGATCGTCAAGCGCGTGCGGTCTCTCGACAGGTGCAGACTGCGAACGTCAATCACACGCGTGTCTCGTTCCGGCGAACCGTATTCCCACCAGTAGTCGTAGTCGAAGTGCGTCAGTTGCACGTTGCTGGGGGCGAGGTTCAGTTCGGCGGCGACAGGGCGCGTGAACTCCACCTCGAAACCGCGCTGCAAGAGTCGCACGCTCTTCATCTCCATCGGAGCTACGCCCGTCCAACGAATGCGAGCGAGGCCATCCGCCGGAGAGAGTCCGCCCCAACCGCGATTGGTCATGCCACCGATCACGGTTCCATCCGGTGCCTGCAACAGTCGCGACAAAGACCCGACTTTTCTACGCATCGGCCAGACCGCGCCTTGCAACTGCCCGCGCACTGTTTCCATCTGCGCGCGCAGGAGCATCCCGTTCGTCAGTTCGGCGACGAGCAGTTGATCCGTAAAGGGGCCGAACTTCCCACGGCTCGCGTCCGCCATCAACGCACCGGTCGAGCGCGACCACTCATAGGGGATCCAAACCGAGGCATCTTCGCGGTGATTGGCGCGCGCTGGCGGGATCGTGTCTGACGGCTCCGATTGGCTCGTCCTGTATTCATCGGTCCACTTCAACGAAGCCGGGTGTCCATAGAAGGCGCCCTCTTTGATGTGGAAGATCGGCGAGCTGGCCATCCAGTCACCTTGATTATCCGTCACGAACAAGCGTCCTTGCGCGTCATAGCCCATGCCGGCCGGACTGCGCAAGCCCAGCGCGACAGGCTCCATCGAGCCGTCCATGCCGATCCGCATCATCCACCCACGCCAAGGCTGGGGAG
>JBLFWN010000095.1:0-26342 GCA_047611405.1 Planctomycetota bacterium
ACGGAATCTGATCGAACTGCCCAAAGGCCGCGCCGTAGTTCGGGTAGGTCATCACGCCCAGCCAACCGCCGAGCACGGGGTGTCGCGGGTGCCCGTGCGAGTCCAAATCGACGAGACCTGCCGCTTTCAGACCCTCGAACCAACCCCAGACGACATCTTTGCTCCAAAGGTCGAACGCCACGAGCAGGATCACCACCAGAGCAATCCGGGCGGTTCGCTTCCATGACTCCGAGGAAGTCATGGCGGGCGCAGCTGTCGACGGATCACTCGAATTCAATAGAGATGGCTTCGAAAAAGGCGCGTGAGTGGGTCCTGCGAGGCAGATCGACGCGGCGCTCGTGCGCCGCGAGCCCGATCACTCGAAGTTGCCGTTTTCGCGAGCACGCTGGCACTCGATGCAGTACGCAGCGTGAGGCATCGCGCGCAGGCGCGGGCGCTGGATCCAGTTTTGACAGCCCGGGCACTTGCCGTAAGTGCCCTCCTTCAGTCGATCGAGAGCGTCCATGATTTCGCGCACAGTGCTCTCGTCGCGCTGCAAGAGCTCGAGGCTGAGCTCCTGGAAGTAGCCGTCGCCGCCGCCCTCTTCGATGACATCACCTTGGCCGTGGCCGGTGCCCTCTCCGAGCGTCTCGTGCTCGAGCGTCTTGATATCTCCGGTCAGCGCCCCGAGCATGTGGCGGAGCGCCAGATCGTAGTACTCATGGTCCTTTTCAGTCGGCTTACGGGGGGTAGACATACTGGAATCAGAGGCTTCAACGGGGCGAGGGCGCGGAAGTATAGGGTGCGCCCCGCGCGGTCACAAGCGGAGCCGACCGTGGGAGGCCCCCGCTTGCAGGCCTTTGACTCGGGACAAAAGGAAGAAGCGCGAGCCTGGGCCCGGCATGACTTGAACCTGGGCGCACAGGGGTAGAAGCTGAAGGCATGGCCGCTGACCCTTCGGACCCCCAAGTGACGGACCCGGGGGGTCGTATGAACGACCCGGGGGGTCGTATGAACGACCCGGGGGGTCGTATGAACGACCCGGGGGGTCGTATGAACGACCCGGGGGGTCGTATGAACGACCCGGGGGGTCTTCCAGCAGGCCCCGGCGCTGAAACGAGTGCGCTCGACGGTCCCCCGAGCGACCCCAAACTTCAAACACGCGAACTCCCCACAGCCTTCTGCGGCCCGCTCGATGAATTCCTGCTGACCCTGCGGGTCGAGGCCGGCCTGGCCCGAGCAAGCTTGTCGGCCTATCGCACGGACCTCGAGCGTTTCCTGCGCTGGTTGCAGCGGGCCGGGGGCTCAGTCCCCGCCGATCTCGACATCGGCTTCGTGGTCGACTATCTGGGTTTTCGGCGCGACGAGGGCGCGGCCGAGGCGAGCATCGCTCGCTGCTTGGTATCGATCCGGCTCTTCACTCGCTTTATGGTGAAGGAAGGCGTGATCGAGCGCGATGTGACTGCGACGCTTCCCGCGCCCTCGCTGCAACGGCTGCTGCCACACACGCTCAGTCCGCACGAGGTCGAGCAGCTACTGGAGGTGCGCAGCGGAGACAGTTGGATCGATCAGCGGGATCGCGCGCTGCTCGAATTGATTTACGCCACTGGCGCGCGCGTCAGCGAATCGATTCGATTGACGATCGGCGACTTCGAGAGTCGCCTGCGCGTCGTTCGCCTGCACGGCAAGGGCGACAAAATGCGACTTGTGCCCGTCGGCCTCCGAGCGCGCGAGGCCATCGAACGCTGGATTCATGGGGGGCGCGCCGAGCTGCTGGCAAAGTCGCCGGGCCGCCGGCCCGATCAGATCTTTTTGACTCGCAGCGGGCGCCCGATGGATCGCGTCGCTGCCTGGCGCCGCGTCAAGGCCGCGGCGCTGGCGGCGGGCTTGCGCGTCGTACCTTCACCGCATGGTCTGCGACACTCCTTTGCGACTCATTTGATCGAGGGCGGTGCTGATTTGCGCTCGGTCCAAGAGATGCTCGGGCACGCGTCGGTACGCACGACGGAAATCTACACGCACTTGGATGCAGAGCACGTGCGCGGCGTTCACACGCTCTATCATCCCAGAGCCTGAGACTCTCCTTGCTGTCTATCCCGCTGTCCATCTGTTTGAACAGGACAGTCCTTCCAAGCTGCCGCGCTGCTCATGATCGAACGAAGCCAACAAGATGATGTGACCGTGTTGCGCATGGCGCACGGCAAAGCGAGTGCACTCGATCTCGAATTCTTGAACGGAATACGGGATGCGTTCGTCGCGGAGCGTGATGCCAGTGATGGCGCTGTCGTCTTGACCGGAAGCGGCCGCATCTTCTCCGCCGGTGTCGATCTGTTTCGGATCCTGCGTGAGGGGCGAGAATACATCGAGGCCTTCTTGCCGGCCTTGGATGAAATGGTGCTGTCCATCTTCGACTTCCCGCGCCCGGTTGTCGCCGCCGTCAACGGACACGCGATCGCAGGTGGATGCGTGCTCGCCTGCGCCTGTGATCACAGGCTGCTGGTCGATGGCCAAGCTACGATCGGTGTTCCCGAACTACGCGTCGGAGTCCCCTTCCCCATCATCCCGCTCGAGATGATCGAACGAGTGCTGCCGCGCCATCGCATCGAAGAAGTCGTGTGGCAGGGACGCACCTACGACCCGGCGAGTGCGCTCGAACTGGGACTTGTGCACGAGCTCGTCGCGAGCGAGCAGATGCAAGAGCGCGCACTCGATGTAGCGCGTGATCTAATGACAATCCCGCCCTCCTCCTTCGCCGCGACAAAGGAACGTCTACACGATCGGAGTCACGCACGCTTTGCCGCAGGTGGCGCCGCATCGATGAAGCGCATGCTCGAGCTATGGAGCTCAGGTGAAGTGACGAGTGCGATTCAGGCGTACGTCGACAAGACGATCAAGAAGAGTTAGGCAATACGCGCGGGCGAGCGGAGCCCGTAGCGTAATCACATAATTCAGCAGCGGTTCGTACACCTCGCGTTTGGCCAAACGGCGATGCAGTACGGGATCTGGAGCAACGCTCCGGATCCGTCTCAGTTCGAAGTTTTGTGGAGCTCAGCATCTCGCGCGTCTCTCTTCGAAACGAATATGATGACCGAGTTTCCCCTTTCCTCAACGGGGTCCCATCGAGATGGCTCCCCCACTTCGACGGTACTACGAGACACTCAGACTCCCTGTCATTCGTCCCCCTGCAGTACGGCCTTGCCTCTCGTTAATCAGTGCGACTGCTCGCGTCCTCCGTTGCACGTAACCGCAGAGAATGGACGCAGCTACCGGAACAGCTGCTTTGGATGGCCGGGTCGCTCCGGCTTCCAATGCATTGGAAGTGACAGCGTCTCCCAACTTCCTTGAGAACCCCGGTGCATGCGCGCTCCGCTCTTTGACACCGGTGGGACCTAGACGCCACACCATCGCGGCCTTTCATTGCCGCCTTGGTTTCCTGAAGTCCCTCGGCTCCCACAATCACTCTCTTGCAGCGCTCTATCGCGCGGCCCACAAGTTCGCTGCCAACGCTTCGCGGTGAGGGTTACCCAAAGACGACGGGGACGCGTCACCTATCGACCCCCGTCAGCACACACCACGCAAGACTCGCTTCCGGCTGGTAGCCAGCCTCTGCCCGATGGGATTGCTTACCCACCGGGTTCCAATGACGTGTTGCAAGTCAGGTGACGACCCTCACCACGTCCATGGCCTTCCCTGGCGCAGTTATGGCTGGAACACCACGGACAGCGCGCTCGACAGGTTGTAGGCGGTGCCACAAGGCCCGCTCGGGTCGCGATACCAGAACTGGAAGTTCCAGGTCTGACCCGCGCTGATCTGTCCGGAACCGGAGATGGCTCCGGCCAGGTTTGCCACACCCTGCGCGCCGGAGCTCATCGGCGGGTTGAAGCGATGGATGGTCTGACCAGCTGTGGAGCCGACGCAACGGAAGCCGTCTCCGAAGGGAGCTCGGATCTGGCCGCCGCCCATGAAGAATACTCCGAACTGCCCCGGCGGAAGAGCCGAGGCGCTAAGGGTCAGATCATCCGCGCTGACACTCGGCGAACCGCCGCCGCACATGAGCGCACCCAATCCTGTCGAGTTGGCGCAGCCGCCCAGCGCGCTCCCTGCGTTCCAGCAGGGGCAATTGACCATCTCATGATGAAACTGATGCGTGGTGCAGTACGGGGTCCCGACCGAAGCGGGGCGATCCTCGAAGTTGATCGGATCCGTGCCAGCAGTTACCTCCACCAAGTCCGAGAAGCAATCCTGATCGCTGTCTGGGGCGTATGGATCGGAGTAGTAGAGCCGCACCTCGTCGCCGTTGGTGAGCGTGTCCCCATCTTCGTCCCCCAGCGGGTCGAGCAGCTGGAAGCACCACAGATCTCCCTCGTAAATTCTCCCCAGCGTGTCCTGAATCGAGCCCGGGTTCAGCTCGATCTTCATTGGGCCTGGTGTGGGCACCGCATAGCCCGAGAACACATAGTAGCCCTCCCCTGAGCCGCTGACCTGAGTCGCTGGTGACCCGTTCACTGTCAACAGATCGGCCGTGACGCCTATCGCCGATTCAGCGAATTTGACGAAGACTTTCGGCGGCGGATCGACCTGGTTCTCGAACACAAACAGCGGGCTCACCTCGGCGACCCGCAGGAAGCCGTTAGGATTCTCCAGGTAGGTCACGCAGATGCTTGTGAGAAAGTTGTGCCAGCGCCAGAAGATGCCGTCTCGAGGGGATGTCAGGTCGCCCATGGTCCCTCCAATATCCCCGTGCACGCAGTCGTGATACGGACGGATGATGGCGCGTCCCAAGTGGTCCAGATTTTCGAAGCCACTCCAGGGAGACTCCGACCAGAGATTGTCCTGGCCGAAGTCCGGTACGTAGATGGATGGAACTCCACCGTTAGGAAAGCCGTCCGAGTCGATCCCACAGTTGATGTCCACATTGTTCCGTAAGGGCTCGCTGCCTGTGTATATCAGCGGAGGCGTTTGGAACCAGGGAGGCAGCTCGTGATTGCCTGGCGTGTAGGGGTTGCGCAGTACCGGATCCCACTCGGAGACCGAGGAACACGCACAGGAGTTCGGTCCGAACTCGACGCACAGCTCGTCGTCTAGCGGGATCGGCGTCGCCGGGTTCCAGATGCCGACGGGCGGGTATCCAAAGGTCTGACGCCAGCTGTCGAAACGGGAGATGTACGCGGCGTGGAACAAAAAGAAAGCCTTGCCGTAGTCGCTCCGGCCGAAGTTCCAGTAGTTGTGCCAGAACACGTGCTCCCTCAAGCTCACGGTGCTCCCGGCTGAGCGGTGATTCTCTGTGTAGAAGTCCTGAGGCTGTCGGCAGACATCGCTCGGATTGCGTTCGACCATAACGACTAGCTCGAGCGAACAGACCGTCTCGTCGGTCTTGGTTATCTCGACCGTAACCGTACGCGGCAAGGCCAACGTATTGGGGAAGGCGGCGTCCCAGCGCTGGACGGGCATGGGCTCCCAATAGAACGAGAGCCTTGGGTTGGTGAAGTCAGCCGGCACCATGGGTACGACGCTCCAGGGCAAGAGCCCCGCATTCGCGGCCGATGGATCGCCCAGTGGGCCCGCCTGCTCGAAGTAGTTATTGAGAATCGGTCCGGAGACCGACCACTGATAGGACTGGATGTTCGAGACACCGATGACCTCGAAGCGAGTGTATTCGCCGACGTTCTGGACATCGGAGGCCCAGGAGCTAGAGCCCTTGCCCGTGAGCCTCCGCCGGATCTCGCCCGTGGTGCAGGGATCCGAGGACTTGTCGGTGCGCAGCAGCCAGACGCCCGGTATCCCGATCGAATCCAGCTCTGTCGGCGGCAGGTCGTTGTTGGTCAGGACGTTCACGTCGAGGCCCGCGTAGCCGCCGCTGGCCTGCGTGTTCCCGAGGATCCACGCGCGGCCGCTCGAGGTGACGCTCTGATCGAGCGGAGCCGGGTTCTGAGCCGTCACTTGGTCATAGGCGACTCCGATGAAGAACACCCCGTTGACGGCAATATTGGGCAGGCCGAAGTTGACCAAGATGTCCGTGTCCTCGTCACTGGCCACGCTGGCCTGGCTGTACAGCAACACGGCATCTGATGGGTCGAAGTCGTTGGTCGGGTCGTCCCAGACGCAGATCTCGATGTCAGCACCCGGGAGCAAGCCCGGGATCAGCGCGCAGCCGAAGGCCGTGGAGATCGTTCCGAGGGTGTCCTGGCCGCCGACGGCGTCAAAGCCCTGCAGCCACACGACCCCGCCCGCGCCGCCCAGGCCAACGAGGTTATCGGTGACACCGTCGTCATAGGAGTAGCCAGTGCTGGTGGGCGCAATGCTAATGTCGATGCCGCCTGCGCCGCCGCTCGCGCCGGGAAAGCTACCGACCTGCAAGGAGTAGGTCGTGCCCGCAGTTACGGCGAAGCCCATCGAGGACTGCAGGCCGCAACTGTCGTCGTTGCACGCCAACGAGGTGCCGTCGACCGGACAGCCGCCGCCTGCATAGGCAGCGATCTTGGTGTCATGCCCCGCCAGGCCGCAGCTCTGAATCAGCGCGTCACCCGTTGCGTCGGCAGTCCACTCGAACCATACGTCCGCATCGATCCCCGTTGCGCCGAAGAAGTAGCAGGTGCTCTCGTTCTGCCCTTCCAGGCCCGTGCTCGCGACGCTGCTGTCGAGGGGAAATACGCCCTGCCCCGCGATCAGCGTGGGGGTGGTGCAGTCGTCACCGCCTCCCAGAAAGCTCCCGCCACCTGGCGGTGTCAGGAAGGCGCTGCTCGCGCCCTGAGTCTGCTTGGCGGCACGCTTGCCCTGAGGGGCTGTCGCCTGGAACTGTGCGGCCGCCGTGCTCGAGAGAGCGAGCAGGGCAACGATGACAGGTGATGTTCTCACGATAGATGGCCTGCGAATTATCGAGGGAGTCGGAGCGCGGCAGAGTGCTCCGGGGGACGCCGCTCAGCACTTGCTGCGCGACAAGGATCGTGGCTGTGCTGTGCTCGTCAAACCGTCGGCATGTGGTTGGCGCAGCTTCGAGAGTGGAGCCGGCAAAACCTGCGCGCGACCGGATCGAGCGCGTAAAGGCGTTGCTGGGGCAAAGGACACCATACTCCCGCCCTGTCGATAAGAGGGCATTTTCGACCGACTTCGAAAGTGCCGGTCAGGACCGGCTCGCGGCCTCGTTGCGGGCCGAAAGAAAAGGCCGGTTGATGCGCCGGGTTCCGCGCATAGTTGGACGCTATTCGTGGGTACTGGCAACGCTGAGGGGCGATTCGGAGGATCCGAGGCATGGATCGGAGTTCTCCGGGCGGGCTGCTAGCTTTACCACTCCCCGAGCGTATTCCGACCCAGGGCATAGGAGAAGGTCGGAGAGCGGACGCTGCCCGGCTCTCTGAGCCCACTCGGCGACTCAAGGGCGTGAAGTCGAGCAGCACGCCGTCCGGGGTGTTGTAGGCAGCTCCCCCCCCCCAGGATCTCGGACCCAAGCCCGGAGGTTTCGCGAGTCTCCAGCGTGGATCTGGCAACTCGGGACAGTCGGAGCCGTTAGGTCCACCGCCTACGCGAGCACCCCCGACGAGCGCAGCATCCTGAATACTGCGCTCGCCACCGACAGGCAAGGTGCTTCAGATCACTGAAACTGAACGGCGAGTCCGTTCGAGAGGTTGAAGCCACCACCGCAAGGCCCGGAGGGATCGCGGTACCAAACCTGGAAGTTGCGCGTGTCGCCGGGCAACCAGCCTCCTGCCAGATTTAAACCCGGGCCCCAGGAGGCCGCACCAGAGGCATTCGGAAGCCTGACTCCCAGACGAAGGACGTTGCCACCAGCGCAGCGAAGCCCGTCACCGAACGGGATTCCAAAACCGCCCACGAGCTGCGTGTCCCCCACAAACAGTAGCGCGGGCTGACCGGGGAGCAGATTGACTCCGTTCAGCGCCAGGTCATCGGCCCCGACGTTGGCGCTGCCGCTACCGCTAAGAACGGCTCCGGCGCCACTCGTATTCGAACAGCCCTCCATCGCTCCGCCCAGGTTGCCGCACGGGCAGGCATTTCCTGTGCCATCACCGGCACAGAAGTTGGAACCGATCGATCCGGCCACCAGCGCGAACAGATCGTCGAGCGGAGACAACGCGAAGCCGAGTCCATCATCGTTCAGCTTCACGGTGATGTCGTAGTTAGCGGGCCCCTGCGCCGGAGGGCCCTCGGAGAGGACGATGTGACCCCGTATCTCCGCTCCAGCGTGAGCGGTCGTGTGGACATCGAGGTACATCTCGCCTGCGAGGAGCGCGGCCTCCAAGGCCTCGGAGTACGTCAGCATGCCGGTCATGGGCAGTCCGATCGGCAGGTCGAACAGGATCGGACCCGTTCCGCCGACGGGCGCGGGGCCGTGAAGATGCACGGCGGTCACTGCTCCCTCCAACGCAGAGAGCTGGATGTCGTACGTCAACTCGTTGGTCTGCACATCGACATGGAACTCGCCGACTCCTATCGCGGCGCTGCCGCTGGTGGGGGGAGCGGCCAGCATCAAACCGCCACCTGCGGAGGTGACACTCATAGGCATGAGACAGACCTCGGTGAGCTGGTTCGTCGTGAAGTCGAAGGTCGACAGGCGCGAGTCGCTACCAACCGCCTGCAGCGTATAGAGCACTCCATCCTCCGGATTGAAGGCCAGTGCGCGCGTGTTGGAGATGCTCGAGCTCAACGGAGTCGAAACGAGCAAGCTGACGGGGTCGATCGTAGAGATCCGGCTGTTCTGGTCGAATACATAGAACCGGTCGTGCAGCGGGTGAGGCGCCCCCTCCGGCAGGGACGCCGGAAACAAGTCCATGTCGGTAATCGAGTGCTGGAAACCAGAGGCTGAGGCCGGGATCCCCATCAGGGTCGAGGTCAGCGTGTTGAGGTCGATATTGACCAGTTCCTTGGGCGCAAAGTAATTGACCGCGTACAGAACGTTCCCGTCGAAGGACAGCCCTCCCCACCTCTCGGATCCTGGCGTCCCGAAGGGCAGCTGGAGCAGAGGCGTCGTCGCCGCAGTCTCGCGATCGATGGTGACAAGGTCGCCCTCGGGCGTCATGCCGTAGAGCACACCACCGTCATGGTCGAAGACCATGCTGCGAACATCACGTAGCGGCCCACCACCTGCGTCCTGCGTGAGCCCGATCGTCGTAATCGTGCAGTTCGCACCGAGGTCTACGGTGGCGAGCTCGTTCGCACCCGAAAGCACGTATGCGAGGGATTGCTCGACCGGTGTCGAGACACTGTCGAGGATGGCGAGCATCGGCGTGGTCGACGGGCAGTCGGTCGCCGCGTCGATGACCAGCCTCGTGCCGTCGGCGAAGACATCGGGATCGCCCAGATTCGTGAGGGCCGTCGCCATCGCCTGGACGATGTCAATGGGCAGCATGCCCGAAAGCAGCGGTACCTCGGCGTCAAAGACTTGCAGGCGCTGGCCCCCTGCGCAGCGTCGCATGTGGATCACACGCAGGCTGTTATTATAGGAAGGGTCCTCGACGATCCCGGACGCTTGCCCGATCAAGTGCAGCTTCAGCTGTCCCTCGACCGACAGCAGGTCACTGGACATCGAGCGCCGGAATATGTCCACGTTGTTACCACGGTCTGCGCAGACGAATCCATCGGGATTGCAGGTCAGGCTGGCGTAGTCGTTCGTGACGCGGAGCACGTTGCCAGCGCAAGTGGCGCTGAATCCGAACGGGAAGGTACCGGGGCAGGCAATCGCCCCGTCGTGGCAGATGGTTGGCCCGTTGTTGATCTTGTCGGCGAGCAGCACACAGACCTCGGCGGAGTTGGCCCCCGCGGGGACCGTCACATCGACCTCGATGAAAAACTGCGACACCGGTCCCGGGCAAAACACCTCGGGGTAGAGGGTGACCTGGGTCTCGTTGGAAGTGCCGGTCGTGGCATAGGCCGTATAAGCGGCCTTGATCCCGAGATCGGGCGTCGGTTCACCGACTACGCGGAAGGCCGGCAGTGCTTGAGTCGCGACCGGGTCCCAGCCCCCCCCCTGTGGATCGGAAAAGGAGGGCCAGAATGAACCCTTGACTACATCCCCGACGACACCTGCGCTATTGAGCATCCAATTCGCTGAAGCGGACGGGCACAACGTGAAACACCCACCACTGACATGCGCCCGAATCCAGTACGCCTTCCCCTTCTCCAAAATCACGGGTGCCGGGGGAAAGGCCTTCACAAGCTCGGGAACATAGGGCGGAAGATACTGCATGTTGACCTTATCCGTGGTGAACATGGGGGTCGAGCCGGGCGTGGGTGGAATGGCCGGGTTGCTGCCCACGGTGAGGTCTTCGAAGAGGTCAAAATAGTAAGCGTGGTTCCAGTTTCCTCGAGAGCGTCGCTCCAGCGTCGTTTCGATTCGGGTCAGCGTGTAGTCGATATCGGGCGGCACCCGGAATCGGAACGCGATCGTCTGCTCATTGAAGAAGGCAGGTTGGTGCAAGTAGAACGGCTCAGCCGAACCGTGCGAGTTCGCTGCCATGTAGGTCCCGTAGACAATGTCCTGTGCACGCGCCTCTCCGATCAGCGTGAGCAGCGCGACCAAGCCGACGAGCGCACGAAGCGCCTTGACCTCGATCAGGTGTCGTACCGTGAAGGTTTGTTCAGCCGAGTTCATCCGAGTGTTGAGGGATCGCATGGAAATCAGTCCGTTCATGGGGGTGAGTGAGAATGCTCAGAAGTTCTGGGGCCAGCCGGGACAGGAAGTGCATCTCATTGCGAGAGACGACCGCAGGATCTTCTGATGGCTTGATCCAGCGAGCAGGCGGACGCCTGCCCTCAAAGTGCGCGGGGGGGGGCACGGAAGCACCGAGTAACAGACTCGGCAACGCGCTGGCGAACCGCCTCAGGGACTAGCAACCAGAACTAGCCGCGATCGGGCCAAATAGCAAGCCAGGTACAGCCGCAGGTGTCTGCGCCAGCGGGCACGGGAGTTTGAGGATGCCTGGAGAGAGCAATCCCTGCCCTGACCCCGCAACTGCCCTATCGCTAGGCCGCGCGCTTGTGACGCCGCAGGAGGCCGCGAGGCGCTCCTTGCAGCAAAGCTCGGCTGCAGTGATTCGCTTCCTCACGGACCCTTCGGGCAGGCAATGTTCAACACCCTGAGGCGGGCGCTCGCGGTGATCGTGCGCGAGATCCTCGTCCAGCGTCCCGGGCAGATGAGCCACGCCGCACAAGATCAAACGGTCGAGAAACTCCTCCTTGATCAAGCGAACGGACTAGTACGTGTAGACATTCTCGTTCAACGCATGGCAAGGCATCTTGAGATCAGTCATCTCCGCGGACTCCAAGACGATCCGGTAGCGCCTCGTGAAGCTGGTGTCTCGCTTGTGGATCGGACGGGTAACAGAATCCCAGGTACTCCTGCGGGTCCTGTCGCCGTATCAATCCACAACGGGTGCTAGCTCAAAGCCAGCGTTCCGCAATACCGGATCGAGCGGTTCGGCAATCAGGAAGTAGCGCCCCGCAATGAACTCGATCACGGGCGGTTCACTACCGAGCTTCTGGTAGTGAGACTCGACGCCGGACGCTTGTTCGCGATAGCCGATCCACGCCACTGGCTCGCCGGCAGCCGCGGCCATATCGACGACGATGGGATGAGCCGGGATGCGGTCGACGGCGGGGTGCCAGCGGGCGCGGATGCGTTCCTCGCTCTCAAACATCACGATCCACTGCAGCAGATTGTGCTCGCAATACACGTGCTCGATGCCGCGCTCGTCGAGGGCTTCAATCAAGCTTGCGAGAGCCGCCGATTCGGAGTCAACGCGAGCTTCGACTCCTCCCGCGAGCGGCATCTCGCGCAGTCCGGTCAGCGCGGGCAAGGCGCTCAATATCAAGCCCGCCACAGCGCTCAGCGCTAACCCCGAACGTCGCGCCAGTGCAGGCGCGAGCGTGATCCCGAACAACAAGACTCCGATCGACAGGGCCGGGAGCAGGTAGCGCGGAGTGTCTGTTGGCAACGCGATCGCTGTCGCAGCCAGGGCGCCAATGGCCAGCAAGCCCATGGCATGATTGGATTGCCGACTCGAACCCGATGTTATATCGACACGCAAGATCGCGAGAGCCGAGGCGATCCACGCGAACACACATGCAAGGCCCCACAGGCCGCCCGTGACGGCGAGCACACCTCTCGTGGACACATCACGCAGATAGAAGGCACCGGTCGAAGCTTCCCAGACATCGCGTGGCCATTCGAGCAAGAGCGCGGGACCCAACGCACGATTCGCGAGCGAGGGGCTCCAGTCGAGGCCCTCTACATCGAGCAAGGAAGCGAGCGCGAGACTCGCAAGCGGCAGTGCTGCCGCGCACGCGGCGAAGATCACTCGACCTGACCAAGCAAGCGGCCAAGCTCGAAGCGCGACCCACAACAACAAGGGCAACGCCCACAGCGGTTGGACCGCCAAGACCGCACCGAGGCTGAGGCCAAGAGGCACCGGCGACGCTTGGCCTTCCTCGCGCAGCCCTTTCGACGCGACGTGCAACACCAGCCCCGAGAATAGGTAGGCCGTCAAATAGCCGCCGCGCGCCTTCAGCGCGAAGCCGCCCCACGCGGGCGCAACCGAGAGCAGCAGCAAGACAACGACCGCTGCTGTCGTGCCCGAGAAACGACGCGCCGCCGAGGCGTGCAGCAAGGTGCCGATGATGAACAGCGGCAACATCGCCGCCTTCAACGCGAGCGTGCTCGAGCCGAACACACCAAAGGCCAGCGCCGCGCTCGCCGTCTCGACGATCGACAGCCCGTAGCGTTGGCCCGAGAAGAACAGCGGCAGCGAGTCACCGGCAACAAGCTCGCGCGCCATCAAGCCCAGGACGGCTTCATCGCCATCCGGGATCAGATGCGGCCCCAATAGGGCGGGCAGCCGCGTGAGAATCACGAGAGCGGTGCACGCGAGGGCTGCCAGCAGCCAGAACTTTCTCGAAGACATGGGCTGCGTCATCAAATTCATGACTCGTCGATCGATATTGCCCGTGCGGGAATGCGAAGCCCGCTGTCTCGGGTTGTGTTCCTAACTTCCACGCCGAGATCCTAGCCTCGATGTCGCTGCATCATGATGTCAATTGAGTTCATCTTGCTGACCGACGAGCTCGTCGAATCTCATACGGCTCACGTCCACCTACTTCGAAGGTGCTGCACAGCCGAGTGTAGCTCGGCGACAAGAGTTTGGACTCGCAACCAACAAGTGTAGGGCACTCCCTCGGGTTTCATTCACTTGGATAGACGCCGAGTCGAAGTGGGCCCGGGGGCTAGGACTTCCTCGCGAGCCTCATCATCGTGAAGCAGCCTGCTAGTCGAGACCGGGGCCGATGGTAGTACGCTCTGCCACGCCAGCAAGCGAGGCTCGCCGCAACTTGGCTCCGCCAATTCTAAACGAAACGGTCAATGCGAGATCTATCGTCTACCGCAGAGCCTGCGCCGACCGACCGCCTTGCGGGGCACAGGTATTATCGCTTGATCCGCACTCGCAAACAACTAGAGTTCCACACGACCGTCCAGGGATGACAACCGCCGTAGGAAGTGCTGACAGCACAACGCACAGTTGCCCACGCAGTCCGTTGCGCGGGCGTGGTTGGACCGATCAACATCGGTATCAGGTCAAGCTCTGAGAGTGAGCGAAGACTCGCCCCACCCTTTAAGTACAAAGCTGTGTATGCCTTCAAGCAACCCGAGCCCTTCTGCAAGTGCCGGAACACGCGTAGAACAAGGACAAGCGCACTCACTTAGCAAGAGGGGCAGCCGCTCCTCACGAGTACGCCTGATATGTACTTCAATTCGGTAGAGTTCTTCGTCTTCTTCCCGATCGTCTACGGACTGTTCTGGGCCTCTCGGAACAACCAGCGCCTACGCAATTGGATCCTGCTACTCGCCAGCTACCTGTTTTATGGTTGGTGGGATTGGCGCTTCTTGTCCCTGATTTGGATTTCGACGTGTGTCGACTTTGTCTGCGCCAGGAAGATAAGTGAAAGCGGAGCCAGATTTTGGTTGCTGCTCAGCATTGCCACGAACTTGGGGTTCCTGGCAACCTTCAAGTACCTTGATTTTTTCGTCGGAAGTTTCTCCGCGCTCGCAACAAGCCTGGGCTTCGAGTTATCGGCACCGACTCTCGGCATAGTCCTGCCGGTTGGCATCTCGTTCTACACTTTCCAGACGATGGGCTACACCATCGATGTGTATAGGAAACGCCAACGGGCGACAGATGACCTACTCACTTTCGCGGTCTACGTGGCCTACTTCCCGCAGCTTGTCGCCGGTCCCATCGAACGCGCTTCGCGTCTGCTGCCAGCCCTGAGCAAGCGCCCAGTTTTCAGCCTGAGCAATATTCAGAGCGGGCTGTGGCTTGCCTACTTCGGACTCTTTAAGAAAGTCGCCGTCGCGGACGCGACCGCTCCTATCGTCGAATCGGTGTTCTCCAAGGGCGGTGATGTCACAGGTCCGGAGGCACTGCTTGGGGTCTATGCGTTCGCGCTCCAAATCTACTGCGATTTTTCCGGCTACTCTGACATTGCCCGCGGAATCTCCCGCATGATGGGAATCGAACTCGCGCTGAACTTCCGACGTCCGTACTTCTCAGTGAGTCCGAGCGATTTTTGGCAGCGATGGCATATCAGTCTCTCCTCTTGGCTACGAGACTATCTGTACATCCCCTTGGGTGGAAGTCGGGCCAGTGTCTCGAAAACCTACCGAAATCTCGCCCTGACGATGTTGATCGGAGGTCTGTGGCACGGACCCACTTGGATGTTCGTGCTCTGGGGTGCCTGGCACGGAATGGTTCTCATCATCTATCGCGTGCTCGAAAGTGATGTCCGCCGGATTCGCTTCGCTGACCTCAGAGGCGTGAGGCGCTTCCTCGCTGGCCTGTTCTTCTTTCACCTGGTCTGCATTGGTTGGCTATTCTTCAGAGCTGAGTCAGTCGAGCAGGTGACTGGGTTTCTCTCGGCCATGGGATCCGGGTTCGAATGGAGTGACCCAGTCATTGCTCGCTTCATTCAGCTGGGGGCACTCGCTCTCTTGCTCCTGTTCATCGACACTGTTCAAGAAATCTGGGAAGAGAATGGCAGCGAAACGCCTGTCATTACGCGCTGGCCCGTCCTTGCACGGGGAGTGATTCTATTTTTGATGGGTCTTCAATTAGCCGTATTCGGAGTCGATGGTGCACAGACGTTTATCTACTTTCAGTTCTAGCGTCGCGGCAGCGTCCGTAGCGCTGGCATTGTTCGCACTAGGAGAGCTAGGGATGCGAATCCTATGGCGGCCGGGCACAATCAGTGATGATCTCTATCGAGAGTTCACGCCTGCCTACTCCTTCGGCTTTGATCATGCCCAGCCTGTGTTCGACACCAAAGGTGACAAACTGGTCACCCGGCTAACAGAATACCGGAGGTATAAACCGCAAGAGATGGCCCTCGAGAAGCCCAAAGGAGCACTGCGTTTAGCGGCCATCGGTGGTTCCTCGCTCGGCGGCTCGGTCTGCTATCTCCATCGGGTGGGAGAACTTATGAGGGAGCGCTGCCCTGGCGTGAATATCGAGACGCTCAACCTTGGCGTACCGGGCTTTGGCTCGGCGAGGATGCACGCCATTCTGAGCCAGATTCTGCAACACCAATTCGATGTCGTGGTCATCGACGTAGGCATCACCAACGAATTCGAAGACGAGGAAGCCGCTGCAAGGCGCTCGCAGCAGCTGTCAGGACCCACAGGGCTCGTGTTCGAGAGCCAGTTGATAACCCTATTACGCAAGCTCGTGGATGCAGGTACGGGAGTTGAGGCCACGGCGACACCTGGAGCGGAGAAGGAGGCTCGCAAGCAAAACGAGAACATTCTGCGCTGGCGCGAACTGACACGCGTGAACATTCAAGCAATGATTCAAGAAGCCAGCGTCCACGGAACGGAGATCATTCTGGTTGGCCGGGCGATTCAGAAGAACGAGTCCCCAGGCGATTGGATTCGCCTTGGCAACTCCACTGCGGCAAAAGTAGGCGAGGCTCTTGGCACTCCTTTCATCGATGCTTTCGAACTCACCCGCTGGCCAGGAGGGAACGAGTGGCTGTTTAAGGACAACGGACATCTGTCCCTGGCTGGACACCTCCATTTGGCGGAGCATCTTGTGTCCAACACTCTTCCGATGCTCGATGCGTTTTCCCTACACGGCGATCAGCTTAGCGCAACTCGAACTGGCGACGCCTACGAAACAACAGCCCGAGAGGGGCTTGCCGGGGAACTGTCTCGGCTACATCTTTTCTTGCACGCCTCAGAGATGAAGCTCTCACCCAAATCTGAACTTCACCAAGACCGGAGCACGGGTTCCGAATTCATCCGATTCGGTCCATCAGAGACTCGCGTGACCTTCACGGTCAAGACCCCGCGGGTTGGCACCTTCGTCCTCTGGGCTGCCGCTCGCTCCATTGGCTCCGATTCAGACATTTTGCGAGTCCAAGTTGATGGCGACCCGGAGCGTCAGTGGCAGCTTGGTAGCCCGCATGGAATTTGGAGTTGGAAGACCGCTGGCCCCTACTTGCGCCTGAGCAGCGGCAGTCACACGGTTATTGTGAGTGCTTCGCAGCCCATAGATCTTGAGGCACTCGCTGTCCTTAGATGCGACTGACTGGACCAGAACACACACTGTCATCTCATCTGATCCACGACTGGTAAGCATCGAGTCGCTCACGATGCTTGCTCGCGCGAAATTTCCTTCTTGCGAAGTGGCTCTGTGCGCCTGATCCCGCGACAACCTAGACCTCAGTCGATTTCCAAGAGAGATCAACCGGTCGAGGCGCCAAGGCTCTGGGATTGCTTGTGTTACTGCCTTGCCTCAAGTGACAATCGGTTGTCCGACGCCGTGGGGCACATTCTCACAGAACACCGGCGAAGTGCAAACGAATGTCGCTCTCGCCTTTCATCGCGCACGGCCATGCGTACGATCTGCGCTGGCGAGCCCGAAGCACGTACAAGCCCATGAATTCACAACTGACTCAGGCCGACATCGAGACGCTGTTCGATCGCCCATTGTTGGACCTCGTGTTCGAGGCCGCGGCGGTTCATCGCGAGCACCACGATCCGCAGTATGTGCAGCGCTCGCAACTGCTGTCGATCAAGACTGGTGGCTGCCCCGAAGACTGCGGCTACTGCTCGCAGAGCGCTCACAACAAGAGCGACACGCAACGTGAAGCCTTGCTTGAAGTGGACCAGGTCCTGAGCGAAGCCAAGCGCGCCAAAGACGGCGGCGCGGATCGCTTCTGCATGGGTGCGGCTTGGCGCGAAGTGCGCGAGGGCGAGGACTTTGAGCGCGTGCTAAAAATGGTCAGTGGCGTGAAGCAGATGGGCCTCGAGACCTGTGTGACCTTGGGCATGCTCGACGCATCGCAGGCGGGACGACTGCGCGAGGCGGGGCTCGACTACTACAACCACAATCTCGACACCGGAGCGAGTCACTACGACCAAGTCGTGACGACGCGCACGTATCAGGATCGACTCGACACGCTCGGGGCCGCGCGCGCTGCCGGCTTATCCCTGTGCTGCGGAGGCATCCTGGGTCTGGGCGAAGATCAGAGCGCGCGCGCCGAGCTGCTGCACACGCTCGCTCACTTGGACCCGCAGCCCGAAAGCGTGCCGATCAACACCTTGGTCGCGGTCGATGGAACGCCGATGGAAGGCGAACCGAGCGTGCCGTGGGACGAGTTGGTACGCATGGTGGCGGTCGCCAGAATCCTGCTGCCGCGAACAACCTTGCGTCTTTCGGCCGGACGAAACGACCTGACCGACGAAGCACAAGCGCTGTGTTTCTTGGCTGGTGCGAACTCAATTTTCGTCGGCGACGAATTGCTGACGACTCAGAACGTGACACCACCGCGCGACGCTCAGCTCCTGACTCGCTTGGGCATGCACTCGACTCCCCCGCTTGCATCCGAGGACGCACGTTGTGATGCGCCGGAACCGACGCGTGTCTGAACCCGTCGAGTTGACCAGCGGCCCCGAGCCCGAAGTCTTTTCGAAAGCATCAAGCTGGGATAGCGCGCTGCGACAGCGGCTAGAGCAGGCGCGGGCAGAGGGTCTGGATCGCAACACGGACCGAGTGCGCTCAGGAATCGACTTCGTCTCGAACGACTATCTTGGCTTTGCGGATCACCCGCGCCTCGTCGAAGCAGCTCGAGCGGCCGCGCATCGCTTTGGCGTGGGCGCACGCGCCGCGCGCTTGCTTGGCGGCGGGTGCGAACTCGACGCCAAACTCGAGTCCAGCTGTGCCCGCTGGCTGGGCGCCGAAACGGCGCTGCTATTCCCGTCAGGCTACCAGGCCAACGTCGGCCTGCTGCCGGCGCTGGCACAGGCGCCGGACTTGATTCTGTCGGACGAGCTCAATCACGCATCCTTGATCGATGGGATGCGCTTATCGCGAGCAACGGTGCAGCGCTTTCCGCATGTGGACCTCGAAGCGCTCGAGTCTAGGCTTCACGCGGGTCAGTCAGCACGCATGCGCTTCGTCGTCACGGAGTCCGTGTTCAGCATGGACGGCGATCTGGCGCCCCTGGCTGAGATAGCCAAGCTTTGTCGCCAATACGACGCGTGGATGATTGTCGACGAGGCACACGCGATCGGCTTACTGTCCGAGCACGGCGCAGGTGCTTGGTGTGCGCTACGCGAATCGACTGCAGATATCGATGAGCGAGTCGTGGCGCGCATCGTCACCGGCGGAAAGTCGCTGGGAGCTTCGGGAGCACTCGTCGCTTGTGACCACAGCTTACGTGCGTGGATGCTGCAGAGTGCGCGCTCCTTCCTCTTCACGACCGCTCCCCCGCCGACGACTGCCGCCAGCCTGTTGGCAGCCATCGAACTATGCCGCGAATCCGATGATCGCAGGCAACGAACACTGGCCAGCGCGCGGCGCTTGGCCAACACATTGAATCTCCCCCAGCCGGGAGCGGCCATCGTGCCGATTCATATTGGAACGAACGAACGAGTCATGCGCATCGCGTCCGAACTGCAGTCAGAGGGCTACGAAGTGGGAGCGGTCAGGCCGCCGACGGTTCCGGAGGGCACGGCACGCTTGCGAGTCGTGTGCCATGCAAACAACACAGAGACGGAGATCGAAGGGCTGACGCGCGCGTTGGGAGCCGTACGTGTGGAGGGCGAACCGGATCTCTTGCGAGATCAGGTAGAAAACTTCGGGCGTCGTGAGGCGGAACTGCGCGATGTGATTCTTCCTGCGAATCGCAAAGAGAGGCAACGAGGACAAGCTCCCTCGCCTGCACGGCACTCCGACTCCACCGAGTTCGAAGCCATCTCGAACAGCTTCACCGGCACGGAGCTCCCGAGCTCAAGCGCTCACCAGAAGTGGAGCTCCAGCAGCTGTCTGTCCGCGTCTGTCAACGTGATCCTCGGCACCGATACCGATGTCGGCAAGACAGTCGCTTCCGCCTTGCTCTTGCGTGCAGCCGCCCTGGAAGGACCGGCTGCGTACTGGAAGCCGGTGCAAACGGGTAGCGATTGCGACACGGAAGAAGTTTGCCGCCTTGCCGCTGGCAGCAAAGCGATGTTCTTCGACGCCGGACAACACTTCCAATTGCCCGCCTCCCCTCACGAAGCTGCAGCCGCGGAGGGGCGCCAGCTCGATGTCGCGGACCTAGACGGCAAGCTGCTTACCTACGCCAGTGACGAGCGCATTCGAGGCGGTCAATTGATCGTCGAGATGGCTGGTGGACTGCTCGTGCCGTGGACGAACGAGTTCACTGGCGCCGATTGGATCGAGCGCCACCGCCCGCACCTGACCCTGGTCGCGCGTAGCGGGCTGGGCACGCTGAACCACACGCTGTTGACTGTCGAAGCCTTGCGCACACGCGGGCTTCGCATCGGACGCTTGTTGCTTGTAGGAGCAGCGCACGCATCGAACACCAGCACGCTGGCACGCGCATTGGATGTCGAACCGATCCTTATCCCTCACTTCGACCAGCTTGGCCCCGAGGACTTAGCTCAATGGCTAACCGCTCACCCGATTCCACCGTGTCTACGCCCAGCCTGATCGAACGCGACCGGGTGCATCTCTGGCACCCCTATACGCAGCACGGCGCCGAGGCAGACCCCCTGCCCGTGGTGTCTGCCCATGCGGCGCGTTTGACGTTGGAGGATGGCCGGGAGCTGATCGACGCGATCTCGTCCTGGTGGGCCATTTTGCATGGTCACGCCGAGCCTGAGTTGCTGCGTGCAATGAACGAGCAAGGCGCGCGTCTGGATCACGTGCTGTTCGCGGGCGCGACCCACGAACCGGCAGTCCAGCTTGCGGAGCGGCTGTGTGAAGTGACGCCCGCGGGTTTATCGCGCGTGTTCTATTCCGACGATGGCTCGACCGCCGTCGAAGTCGCCTTGAAGATGGTGCTACAGAGTTGGCGTCATCGCGGTCAAGCCGAACGTGTAGTCTTCATTGCGTTGGAAGGTGCCTATCACGGCGACACTTTTGGCGCGATGGCCCTCGGCGAGCCGGAGCCGTTCTTTTCAGCCTTCGGCCCCCTGCTATTCGAAGTTCGGCGTGTCCCGACCGACGAGCAAGCCATGCGTGCCGCTCTTGATGAGCTCGGTCCGCGCGCCGCAGGCGTGATCGTTGAACCGCTGCTGCAAGGCGCGGCGGGGATGAAAGTTCACCCCGCCGAGTTCTTGCGCGCGACTCGCGAAGCATGCACAAGCCACGGTGTGCCATTGATCGCCGACGAGGTCATGACGGGCTTCGGCAGAACTGGACACCTGTTCGCGTGCGAAGCCGCTGGGATCGCGCCGGACTTGCTGTGCTTGGCTAAAGGTTTGACTGGTGGTCTATTCCCATTGTCCGCGACGATGGCAACTGAAGAGATCTTTGACTGCTTCTTATCGACCGACCGCGGGCGCGCGTTCTTCCATGGGCATACGTTCACCGCGCACCCAATCGGCTGCGCGATTGCGTTGGCATCACTGCGATTGACACTAGGACGCGATGTTCCAGCGCGCTTGACTGCAATCGGGCGACGGATCCGCGCAGGTCTCTCTTCGATCGAGGGCCTCGCTGGAGTCGCAGATCTACGCCAACTCGGCGGCATGGTTGCATTGGATTTGCATCCCAGTGGCGCAGAGGCGGGATACCTCTCCTCACTCGCTCCAACATTGCGAGCGGCAGCATTTGATGCCGGAGTCTTACTGCGACCACTCGGAAATGTGCTGTACGCGCTGCCCCCAGCCTGCACAACAGAGGCGGAGTGCGACCGCATTGCGGAAGTGATGGTCGAACTCACTCACATGGCACTTGGCTAGGTCCCTCAACGAGTCATTTGGACGGAACCTGACCAGCGAGGCGTGGGGCGTACTGTTGGGAAGCCTTCGTCACAGAGCCACTCGCGATTATGGTTGGTGACGATTGAATCGTTGGCCAGGAGTTGAACACAAGGATCGTGGCTCAGCCATCGGTCGCTGCAATCCGCGATCGCTACCGCCGAGTACGAAGCCGCGCGAGGCTCAATCCTTCGACTCAAGGTGATCCAGAATCGTGCGTGCCAAGGCCGGGCTGACGCCTTGGATTCCTTCGAGCTCTTCGACACTCGCACGCTGCACGCCAGCGACGCTGCCGAACTTACGCAGCAGTGCCTTGCGACGCGCATCGCCAACGCCGGGGATCGAATCGAGGCGACTCTTGATCTTGCCGCGTTCCTTGCGGTGATAGGTGATCGCGAAGCGGTGCGCTTCGTCGCGGATACGCTCCAGTAAATGGCGTGCGGGTGAGTGGCGCGCCAACTCGATAGCAGCTTTTGCCTCGGGGATCCAGACGCGTTCTTCGCTCGCTTCCTTGCGCTTGCCGCCAACCTTGCGCTCGGCGCGCGCTTTGGCGAGGCCGATGATCTGCACTTCCCACGCGCCGGCTTCTTGACGAGCTTCGAGCGCAACTTTTAGTTGCGGTTCGCCGCCGTCGATCACGATCAGGTCCGGTAGGTCATCGTCTTGCATACCGCGCCGCAGACTGCGCAAGACGATCTCGCGCATTGATGCAAAGTCGTCTTGGCCGTCGACGGTTCGGACTTTGAAGCGGCGGTAACCGCTGCGGTCAGCATGCCCGCGCCGGAAGCGCACGCGGCTGGCGACGACGTGAGATCCTTGGAAGTTAGAGACATCGAAGCAGTCCATTACCTCCAGGCTTGGATCGAGGTCCAAAAGAGTAACGAGTTCGGCCAGAGCAGATTCCTCACGACTCTCCTCGCGATCCTGTTGAGTCAGAGCGACTCGCGCGTTCTCACCAGCGATGTCCATCATCTTGCGACGAGGGCCGCTGGTCGGAACGAGCATAGTGAGCTTCTTCTTGGGAGCCCGAGGACCCAAGACCTCCTGCAGCAATTCACGCTCGGCCGGAATGCAAGGCAGGACCAGTTCTTCGGGCACGACTCGTCGGCCTGATGAGTACAAGGCCGTCAGTACGACGTGCATCAGCTCTTCGTCGGGAAGCTGCGAACGGAAGTGATGCGATCGGCTCTCTGCCATTCGTCCGTCACGAAAGGACAAACGGTGCACAACGGCCATATCGCCGCGGCGTGCGAAGTGCAACACGTCACGCACGACGCTATCGGGCGGACGCACGCCTTGCCCCTCGACCGTGCGCCGCAACGCAGCCAAGCGGTCGCGCCAGACCCCGGCACGTTCGTACTCGAGAGCTTCCGAAGCCTTCTGCATGCGCAGCTCGAGGTCGCTCTCAAGCTCCTCGGTCTCGCCCGACAGCACGCGAATCGCGCGTGTCACGAGGCCAGCGTAGCCTTCGGCCGAAATCTTGTCGACGCACGGTGCGCTGCACAGACCGATCTGATGCTTCAGACATGCACGCGAACGATGATTCATCACGCTGTCCGGGCAGTCGCGCAGCGGGACGACTCGATGCAGATCGGAGAGCGTGCCCCTGACCGCGCTGGCCGTCGCGAAGGGACCAAAGAGCCGCGAGCGACCACCCGTCTTGCCCGCCTTGGGCTGGTGCGCACGCACCAACTTCAAGCGCGGAAATTTCTCCCCCAGATCGACGCGCACCATCAAGAAGGATTTGTCGTCCTTCAGACGCACGTTGTGCGGCGGTTTGTGCTGCTTGATCAGCGAGTCTTCGAGCAGGAGCGCCTCTTGCTCGGTGCGCGTCACGATCGTCTCGACCGAATCGGCGTCCTCCATCAGAAAGGGAATTTGCCAGCGACCGTCACCCTCCGGACGCGCGTAGCTGCGCAAACGCGCGCGCAGATCGCGCGCCTTCCCGACATACAGCACCCGCCCCGCAGTCGTGCGGAAGAGGTAACAACCCGGTCGATCCGGAACACCGTCAAGAGTCCACTTCATGGCGTGCGCAGGAGGTCGAGCACAAGAACTCGGGCGCAAGTGGGAACAATAGCCCCCCACGCGCGCTATCAGGGCGCTCAAAGGCGCAACTACTGCCCTCTACCCAGAATAAGCCTCTGGGCGTTCCGGGTCAGCTGCCTAGAGGGTCGTACGGCAAGTCGAACCCATGGGCCTGGGTCGTCCGCCGTGACAACCCGCACTCTCCTCGTCGGTTGGCACCACTGAACCCTGCCGGTGACTGGCCAGATTAGCGGCAGCCGCACGCTACGGAGTACGCTTGTGTCTGCCTCATCACCATCAGCTTCGGGATAGCCCGTAATGATGCGAGCTGGATCGCACTGGCTCACCCTAACGGGCGAACGATGCGCCAGCCGGCATGAATCCGAGCAACGATTGCCGTTCGAAACCGCCCCGCCTCTTTAAGAATTGCCAAAGCTTCTTCCTCTGGCGGCCACTAACGAGGCGAGTCTTCATTCACGGACGCAAATGGGAAGATCAGCCCCTGGCGAAGGCATCTGCGATGCTCTTGGGCTCGGCTTCTGCCCCGCTTACAGGATAGATACCGGATCTTTCACCCTCCGCTGCGTAGGCATGTCCTACACCAACTTGCACAAGCAAGCCTGGTTCGTACCGTGGAACTGGTCCTCGTGGCCACCCTCGCTGACAGAAACGCCAATGACATCGCTCATGCGCCTCTCCAAACTCACGCCCTGCGTCCTGTTGACCCTCATCGCCGCAAGCTGCGCAACGAGCTCATTCGAAGCCCGACCAGCGCGGCAAGCCGGAGGCGCAACGCACGCGAGCATGGGGCGATTGACGGGAGTGCGCGCATTGTCAGCCGCCTTTCAGCGAACAGCCGAGTTTGTCGCCCCCTCCGTCGTCCGCATCGAGGCCTATCGCATTGTTGCCGGCGAGCGGATGCAACCGCTCGGCGAAGGCTCGGGCGTGGTCGTTCGAGAAGAGGGAATAATCCTGACGAACAACCACGTCGTTCGGAACGCCGACGGCGTGCTGGTCACCCTAAGTGACGGACGCAGCGTTGCCGGCGAAATCATCGGAACGGATAGCGAATCGGACTTGGCCGTACTGAGGCTCGAACTGAACGAGGACCTGGTCGCTGCGGAGCTACGCGTCGACAGCGCTCCCAGAGTCGGCGAATGGGTTCTTGCGGTTGGCAACCCGCTCGGACTCGGTCACACAGTGACGGCTGGAATCGTCAGCGGCCTGGGGCGATCCGAGCTCAACATCGCGACCTACGAAGACTTCATTCAAACCGATGCCGCAATCAACCCCGGCAACAGCGGTGGCCCCCTGATCGACCTGGACGGACGCGTGTTGGGTATCAATACCGCGATGGCGTCCACGGCCAGCGGCGGTCAAGGAATCGGCTTCGCGATCCCGGCGCGCATGGCACAGAAGGTACTGGATGCCATCATGACCGACGGCAAGGTACGCCGCGGTTGGTTGGGCGTTCAAATGAACGAGCTCACAGAGCGTGCGGTCGCGCGAAGTGACTACGACGGATCGAGCCGAGTCATCGTCGATGTCGCGTTGCGCGACGGACCTGCGGCACGTGCAGGTATGCGTAGTGGCGACGTGATCGAATCGATCGCGGGCAAGGTGGTGCGCACGACGCGTGACTTACTGAACACGATCGCTGAGATTGAACCCGGCGAGGAAGTGACCGTCCGCATTTGGCGCGATGGTGAGTATCGCTCGTTGCCTGTAAAGTTGGCGGAACGGTCAGAGTCGAAGTAGCGAGGTGCAGTAGCGAACTGCTGCGGGTAGAGGGCGCGGTAACAGGATTGGGCGTGGCAGTTGCGGCGCGCGGAGGTCGTGCCTGCGGCGTGTGGGCCGGGTGTACTTGTTCATTCCGGGTTGTTTGGGCGGGGCGCTTGGTGCGGCGCATTGGGGAGAGGCGGCTTAGTGGTGGCGCTTTGGTTCAGGATCCAAGCAGGAATAGCGCGCGTTCACCGTTCTGCCCGTCACCATCACCTTCAGCCCCTACGGCCGCAGACGGCCGAAGAGGTAGGGGCTGAAGGTGATGGTGACGGGCAGAACGGCGCACGCAGGGCGGCGGCTTGTCGGGGCGTTTGTGGCATTGGGTATCGTGACGCATTGGGGCTCACTTTTGGGTTTGACTGAGAGGTCCATGCCTGAGCATGACTTGATTCCGGCAGACAACTCGCGGGTGATCAGAGGCGAACAGTCGGCCCCAATTCCGTAATAGACTCGCATGGAGGCACTTATTGCCAATATGCCTGTAGTCGACCGGATCCTCGCGGACTAGTCATGCTGGGAGAGAAACATGACCAAACGACAATCCGCAACGACACAGGGCTTCCTTCGATTTGACCAAACGCATGGGGGATGGCGACCCGGCGCTGGTCGCAAGAAGCGTCGCCTTCGCAAGGGTGAACGAAGAGTCGCAAGCCATCAGAAGCGCGACGACTTCACTCGCTCCGACACTCTTCATGTAACGCTTCGTTTATCCAAAGGCCTTCCTTCGACACGTACGACCTCGAGTTTGGAAGTCATCCGGAGATGCTTCAAGTCAGCGAACAATCACTTGGGCATGCGCATCCATCACTACTGCGTGATGTCCAACCACATTCACCTGGTCGTCAAGGCCACGAACAAGGACTCACTCGCGACGGCCATGAGAGGACTCAACGTCCGCATCGTCCGCTCCCTCAACAAGCTCTGGAATCGCAAAGGCAAACTCCTCGCCGAGCGCTACCACGTAGCCATCGTCCGCGCCCAAGCCCGCTACCGCAAAGCCCTGACCAACCTGATCAACTACGTCCTCAACAACGCCACCCACCACGGCCTTCACATCAAAGGCCCCGACCCCTACAGCTCTCGAGTTGACCCGTTCTTCCTGCACACCAATCCCCCCTCAAAAGTCACATGACCGACTCGCACGTGGCCCCCTGATCCCTACTGCCAGCCAAAACAACAAGCCCCCGCCCCGCGTGCGCCCTTCTGCCCGTCACCATCACCTTCGGCCCCTAACCGAAGGTTTCGGCCGTCTGCGGCCGATCGGGCCGAAGGTGATGGTGACGGG
>JBLFWN010000096.1:0-26154 GCA_047611405.1 Planctomycetota bacterium
GCGACCCATTGACTCGAGCCACAGGCGGCGTCGAGTGATTTGCGGCTGAGCGCGGGCTTCGGTCGCGAGCTTCTTGAAGCTGGACGCGGCGCCCTTGGCATCGTCGAGCAACTCGGTGGCGTAAATGCGCGCGGCCTGGATTGCATCGTTCGCCTCCGCGCGTGTGCGCGGCATGCTGCGGTCGGCGTCACCGTGAGCTTCGGTGATCATGCGCTCGCGGCGCGCTTTGGCGCTGGCGACGTTGTTGAAGGAGGCTACGACGCTCATCGGAGGAGCGACTTCGACGATGTTGATGTTGTTCAGCAGAACGCCAAGTCCTATCTCGTCCAGCAAAATCTGAACATCGGTCATCGCGCGCCTTTGCAGCTCTGCTTTGCCAGCAGACAACACGTGATCGATCGGCATCGAACCAATCAAAGAGGTGAGGACCGCTTCACTAGTCTTACGGATCAGGAAGCCGCGCGACCGGCCACCGGGCATCTCGCTGACGCCGTACAAATACTTCGCAAGGTCGGCGATGGTGTAGGTGACCGTCGCTTGCAACTCGACGATGTTTGTGTCACCCGTCAACCACTGCACCTCTTCGTCGCGCGGGCCCAGGCCCTTCTGTTGATCCACGAGCGCGAAGCCGACCGGCATCGTGCGCACCTTGGTCGTCGACAGCGTCTGAACACTCTCGATCGGCCAGGGCAGTGTGAAGTGAATGCCGGCGGGCACGTTCTCGACTACGCGGCCCATGCGCAGTCGCAGGCCACGTTCGTTTTGCTCGACGATCCAGACCGACGCCCAGGCCAAGTAGCCGAGCGCGATCACGATCATGGCGGGCACGAATAAACGTGCAAGGGGACTGCGTCCACCCCGCTTGGCGGCTTGCTCAGTCACCTTGGGCTCCATTGGCTTTCGGGCTCACGGGCTGGCTGCCTTCCAGCACGCGCAGCAGCTGGTGATCACTCGGCAGCACGACTGTGTCTTCTTCGTCGAGCACTCGCTCAATAATCTCAAGTGATTGCAGGAACTCGTACAGCTCCGGGTCGGCCGCGATGGCTTCGGCGTAGATGCGAGTGGCTTGGGCTTCGGCTTCGCCGCGCAACTCGCGCGCCTTGCGTTGCGCTTCCGAGATCAACTCGGCCTCTTTGCGATCCGCTTCTGCCTTGATCTTCTCGTACTGCTCCAAGCCCTCGGCCCGGAAGACACCTGCGGAGCCTTCGCGCTCGGATTCCATGCGTTGGAAGACGGCGCTCTTGTTCTGCATCGGGAAGTTCAAGCGCTTGATGCGGACGGCCGCAACGCGTATGCCGAAGTTCTGGGCCGCCTTGCTGCTGGCTTCGCGGCTGATCGCATCATTGATGTCGCTCATGTCGATCTCGCGCTCGCCTTGAGAGACCAAGTCGATGAACTTGTAGGACGAGAGCACATCGCCGACCACCGAGCGCAGCACGTCGGTCAAACGGGCCTCGGCTCCAAAGCGATCCGTGACGCTGCGGTAGTACTCGAGCGGATCGGCAACCTGCCAAGCCATGAAGCTATCGACGATGACGTTCTTCTTATCGCCCGTCAGGTATTCATCGGGAGCGGGATCGAGTACGTGCACGCGGCCATCGACTCGACGCAAGGTGTCGATCGGTACCGGCAGCTTGAAGTGCAGGCCCGCCTCATTGATTTCACGACGCGGGTCGCCGAAGCGAGACACGATCGCGAACTCGTTCTCCGCCAACTGGAACGCACAGGTCCAGAGCAGCAGCGCAAAAACGCCCAGGGTGGTCAAGATCCAGAATCCGCGCTTCATGATCGATTCGTTTCCTTCTGCAACTGTGTCGGATAGCTCATCGATCCGATCCTCCAAAGACATCCTGTACGGCCGGTACTGCATTTTCGCCGCGCCACAACTCGACAATGATGCCGTCGCCCACCACCAAGATGAGGCGCGACTCTTCCCAGGTACGGCCAGCAGTCTCCAAGCGCAGCCTCAACCTGTTTGCGTGCGGAGCCTCCGCATCGGCATTGCGCACAGCTTCGAAAGCATGCATGCGGCCCTGCGCTTCCTGCAGTGCACTATTCGCATCGCGCATCGCTTCTTGTTCCAGACGGAAGATTGTGCCGCGCGCACGCGTGAGGCGATCGGCCTCGTACTGCGTGGCCTCGCGAATACTGCGATCCTTGTCCTCGATGGCGCTGGCCACGTCGCGGAAGGCTTCGTGCACCGCGGGAGGAGCATGCGTCTCGAGAAATTCAATCGAGGTCGGTCGTGCGCCGATGTCGAGCGTGCTCAGCTCGTGCTCGAGTTCGGTCAGCACGCGCTGTTCAAGTGTGGTGCGCTCATCTACGAGGATGTCGTCGGCGGACATCTTAGCTGTGACGCGCCTGACCGCACTGGCGGTCAACGCAGAGAGCAGCTTTTCTGGCTCGGCGACTTCGAAGCGATAGCGGCGCGCATCAGAGATGTCGTAATGCAGCACATACGTCAGCTTCAACAGGTTCTCGTCCCCGCAGAGGACCTCGGCCTCGTCAGCCAGCTCGCGTGGACTGACATCACGTTGCGCAGTGCCGTCAGCGGAAGTACGCAAGAAGCCAAAGTCGATCGCGCGCATCTCTTCTTTGCGGACGCGCACGACGCTCTCGATCGGGTAGGGGGCGTGCAGGATCAGGCCGGGCTCTTCGTAAGTCTCGAGGATGCTTCCGAAGCGAAGCTTGAAGCCTACTTCGCCCGACTCGACGTTCGTGATCGAAGTCGAAGCCCAAAGCATCACCAAGATTCCGGCCCAACCTGCGCGTGCGATGGAGGATGTCGGATCGAATCCGAGCGGTGCGCACCAGCGGCGTAGCACGGTCGCAGTGCGACCCGCAAGTCCGATGCGCAGCGAGCTGCGTAGGATCAACAGGGCGAGCAGCGCGCCGCCCGCTATCTCGAACCAGCCGCGACCCTCTTCCGGATTGCTGGACACGATCGAGGTCGGATCAATGCCGAAGCTGGCGTAGATCCAGTTGACGAAGAAGCCAAGCAGCAGCGAGAAGAAAGCGATCCCGCCCAAGTAGACGTAGAGAACGCGCCGACCGAGGAAGTTCGACACGACTGCGATGGTCGCGATGTTTGTCGCCGGGCCCGCCAGCAGCAGCACTAGGGCTGCGCCAGGATCGAGGCCCTTAGCCAGCAGCGCCGCTGCGACTGGCGTCGATGCGGTCGCACAGATGTACATCGGCACGCCAATGACGAGCATCGTCAGCATCGAGATCCAGCCGGTCGGAAGCACTTCTCCGAAGAAGCCGTCCGGCAAGAGCACCATGATCAGGCCCGAGATGACGAAGCCCAGTACGAACCAGGGCGTCAAGTCATCGAGCAGTGTGCCGAAGGCGTAGCCGGATGCGCGGCTGAGTTTGCTGCGGTTGGGGTCGTCTTCGGCGTGGACGTGATCTTCGCCATCAGCGTGGTCATGTCCGTGTTCGATGCCGTGATCATGCCCGTGATCGGCCGAGCCGCCGTGGTCATGCTCGCTGTGCGAGTCGGCAGCGTGATCATGCGCGTGCTCGTGCCCAGCTGCATCCGAAACACTCGAGTCATCTGTCGCAGCAGCTTCGCCCGACGCGAGACTCTTCGGCGCCGGATCCCCAGGCGCTGTTCCATCTGCGCCGCGGCGCACCAAAAAGTTTACGACCGTTCCGCAGCCAAGCGCCGTCAGCAAGGCAGCGAGCGGACGCATGATGGTCATGATCGGATCCATCAACGCCCACGTGATCCCGATCGAATCGACGCCGGTCTCCGGAGTCGAGATCAGGAAGGAAGTCGTCGCGCCTTTGCTCGCGCCGCTCTTCTTCAACGAGATGGCGGTCGGGATCACTGAGCACGAACACAGCGGAATCGGAACCCCGGCCATCGACGCGATGCCGACCGACTTAAACGTATTGCCGCCAAGGTGGCGATAGATCCACGACTCCGGCACGAAGACCTTGATCAAGCCGGCCAGGAAGAAGCCGATCAGCAAATACGGCCCGGACTCGATCAGGACGATCCAAATCTCACCCAGCCACTCTGTCAGGAATTCGATCACACGCCCACCGATTCGAAGAGGACCATCAAACCGACTCCAATCGCGAGCGAGATGACCTTGCGCAGCGTGTCCTCACGATGGTGGAAGACTTCCGGCAAGAGCTCACTCAAGCAGACGAACAAGAAGGTGCCCGTCGCGAGTGCTGTAGCAACACCAACGCCCGTCGCACTCAGGCTGCCCGCGACAGCTTCGCCCAGCAGCATGCCGACCGGCGTTACGAGCGCGAAACCAATCACCAGCTTGACGATGGTTGCTTTGGAGAATTCGGCGAGTTGGAACACGGTCGTTAAAGAGAAGGCCTCGAAGCCTTTGTGTCCGAGCACCGCGACCAAAATCACGCCCTGCAACTCGGCATTGCTGCCGATGGCTCCCATGCTGAAGCCGGTTGTCAGTGCATGAATCGAGATGCCGAGCAGGGTCGCATAGCCGACGCTGCGGTGGCGGTGCAGGTCTCCGTGATCGTGCGTGCGCAGAACGAGCGCTTCGATCAGGTAGACCCCAAGGACACCGAGGAGTACGCAGAACCATAGCCACGTGTTGGCGTGCGCATGCCCACCTTGGTGGTGGAGTTCGTCGAGGGCGGCGATCGGAGCGCCTTCTCTCTCGTGCTCGTCTGTCAGCTCGGAGTCCTGTGCGTGGACATCGGTCTCGGCCTCGTGACCGTCATCCTCGGGTCCGTGTTCGTGGCCATCTTCCGCCGCATCGTGTTCGTGCCCGTCGTCTTCGGCGGCCGGTCCGTGAACATGACCGTCATCGACGACAGCGGCGGCTTCGTCCGGATGGGCATGCGAGGCCTGCGAATCATCGAAGTTCGCGAGGCTCGGCAGCAGGTGCAGAAAAACCGCACCCAGAAAGATGCCAGTCGAGAGTGCGAGCGCGGTGTGCAGCTGCCGTTCTGAACGACGCAGCAGGAGCGGCAAGAAGCCGCCGACCAACGCGATGACGAGAATTATGGTTGCGCTGAGAATCATCGGAGAGGACCTGATATGGGGCAGAGAAGATACAGCCCGACGCACTGCATTCGCCAGCGGACTCCGCTTTTGGTACGAGCCTTCGCCCCTTGGAGCTAGTTTCGAAAGCGTATGGAAGCGGCTGGCGCCTTCACGTCCTGGGAATCCGAGCCGGTTCCGGGGTCTCACAGCGTGCGCGCCTTGCTAGGCTGCGCGCATGAAGCTTCACTGGAAGGTCCTAATGTGGATGGGTCTGGGTCTCGTCGTCGGCCTCTGTATACAGTGGTTCTTGCCCGCGCCAGCCTGGAGCGGCGCGAGTTTCGAGGCACACGCAGGCGGTCTGCAGGTGAGCAGCGTCCACACAGGCAGCCCGGCAGCCAAGGCCGGCTTGTCCGGGGGGGATGTGCTGCAGGCGGTCATTCTCGAGCGCGGCAACGATGAAGAGGTGCGCCTCGAGCTGCGGGTCGTGTCCGATTTCGTGTCGGAATACACCGAGGAGGGGCCGGCCTACCCTGAGGCGGCGCTCTCTCAGGCTCAGAACGGTGATGTCGTCTGGCTCGAGCGAGCGGGAGGGGACGCAGCCTTCTCGATGACGCTTGGCATCGACCCGGAGTCGATGCGCTCGAAGCTGATCGAACCCTTCATCTTCATTGCGGACATCTTCCTGGCGCTGCTGAAGATGCTGATCGTGCCGCTCGTCTTCTCCTCGATCGTCAGCGGCGTCGCCAGCGTAGGGTCAATGAAAGATCTGCGCCGCCTGGGCGGGAAGACTTTTGCCTACTACATGACGACCAGCCTGCTCGCGATCGTCGTGGGTCAGACGCTTGTCAACATCATTCAACCCGGCGACGGCGCGGCCCTCGGACTGTCCGCCGCAGCCCCGCCAGGTAGCGGAACTGAAGACAGCTTCATCGGCGTGTTGAAGCGCATGGTGCCCTCGAACATCTTCAGCGCGCTGCAAGACAACAAGGCGATGCTGCAGATCATCTTCTTTGCGCTGATCCTCGGACTATTCATCACAAAGACCGCCGATCCGCATGGGAAGCGCATCAAGGAGATCTTCAGTTCCTTCATGGAAGTGATGATGCGCATGGCAGGCGGCATTTTGACGCTTCTGCCCTATGGCGTCTTCGCGTTGATGGTCAAGGTCGTCGCCAGCACGGGTTTCGCCGTTTTCCAGCCGCTGCTGCTGTACATGTTCACGGTCACCTTGGCGCTGTTGATTCACTCGTGTGTGACGCTGCCACTGGTGCTGAAGTTCGTCGCGAAGGTCTCGCCGATCGCATGGGCGCGGGCGATGTCTCCCGCCTTGATGACTGCTTTCAGTACTAGCTCGTCCGCCATGACGCTGCCGGTGACAATGAGCACCGTCGAGCACCGCGGGCGCGTTTCGAACAAGGTGACCTCCTTCACTCTGCCGCTCGGCGCCACGATCAATATGGATGGCACCGCGCTGTATGAGTGCATCGGCGTGATTTTCCTGGCGCAGTACTACATGACGACGGGTTCCTTCGACCTGACCTTTGGTGGGCAGGCGATGATCGTGTTGATGGCGCTCTTGGCATCGGTCGGAGCTGCAGGAATCCCCTCGGCCGGCTTGGTCATGATGCTGACCATCCTCTCGGCCTTGAATCTGCCGGTCGAAGGCGCCGCGCTGCTGCTTGCGGTTGACCGGCCGCTGGACATGCTGCGCACCGTCGTCAACGTCTGGTCTGATTCCTGCGGTGCCGCGGTTGTCGCGCGCAGCGAAGGAGAGGAAGGCCCCGCCAATCCGTTGGGCGGTCCCGAGGGGGAGCTGGCTGCGGCCTGATCGACCCGAGGTAGCGGCCGAAAAGTCGAGCGTGGCCATTCCACGCCCGACGGGCGCTGCCCGCATTGGGGGATTCGTGCCGCGCATTCTCAGCAATGTGCGGCTGCGTGGGCTTCGCTGAGAAAGAGGGCGGACAAATGCTCCGAACTTCAGGATCTCTCCACTAGAATCTGCGGCCCGCGGGCAGGGATCGACCAGATTCTCCCCGCAACTACAATCAGCTGACCTACTGCCCTTTTCCGCACCGCTCGGACCATCGTCCAGGCCGACTCTCGCGACCACGAGTCCGCCAACCCGGTGCGCGACCGCAATGCGGCGCAGGTCTTCGACGTGGACGCAGACGCTAAGGAATTCACGATGCACGGATCACTGACGGAACGAATCACACGCTCGCTCGCCTACATGCTTCGGCACCAGCCCGAAGAGTTCGACCTGGAGTTGGACAAGCAAGGTTTTGGCGAGATTGGAGAGGTGGTGTGCGCCCTTAACGAGCGACTCGGCGAGCCGATCGAAGAGGACGACTTGATGGATGCGATCGAGGGAGGCGACCGCCCCCGTTATGAGGTCAAGGATGGCTCCATCCGAGCCATGTACGGTCACTCGATCCAGGTCGAGGCTGGAGAGGGATGCGAGCCGCCCGAGCTGCTTTATGTCGGAGTTGGCAGCCGCGATGCGAATCGCGCCGAGGAATCTGGGCTGCAGGGCGGCCGCAGGACCTATCTGCACTTGGCCACGAGCTTCGAAGAGGCCAAGGAGACGGGGCGCCGTGTGGCGCGCAACTACTCGGTCATCACTGTTTATGCGCTGGACGCCTGGGAAGAAGGCGTGCAGTTCTATGACCGCAAGTCCTTGTTCTTGTCGGATCCGATCCCGACCGAGTTCTTGGAGGTCGGGGAAGTCTTCGACGACGGCGAGGAGCCGATGCGGCGAGGTGGTCGCAGCCCGCGTGGGCGTGGCGGTCGTGGCGGCGGGCGTGGTGATCGTGGACCTCGTGGTGGTAACCGAGGCGGAGACCGTGGTCGAGGCTTCGAAGAGGACCGCGAGCGCAACGAGCGGGACGATTCCGGCCGGCGCGATGAGCGCCCTGCCAACCGCGATTCGCAGAGCCGCGACGAGGAGCGTCGCCCCGAGCGCCCGCGTGAAGAGCCGAGGCGCGAAGAACGTCCGCGTGAAGCGCCGAGGCGCGAAGAACGTCCGCGCGAAGAGCCGAAGCGCGAAGCGCCCGCAGCCGCCCGTGAGCAAGCACCCGCGCCGCGCGCCGAAAAGCCCGTGGTGAAGAGCCAAGAGCCGGCCCCCGGCTTTGGTCTTGGGATCTTTGTCGCGCCGGAGCCGGAGCCCGAGCCCGAGCCGGAGGTTATCGTCGAAGCGGCCGCACCCGAGGTCAGTGCTGAAGAGGCTGAGTTCGAGGAGATCGTCCCGGAGCAGGATGATGCCCCGAGCGAAGACGAAGCAGAGCAAGAAGAGAACGCAGTCGGCGGCTTCGGCGCCGGCATTCTTGGCTGAGGATTCGCCAATAGCGGGTCTACTCCCCCAATTCAATGACAGCAAATGGCCGTGGCTCTCCTCGTGAGTGGCACGGCCTGCCTTTGCCGGGCGTGGTCTGTCGCTAGCCGCCCATCCGTGCCTTAGGCCGATTGGCCCTTTGCGGGGCCATTCCCGGCGGCGCATGGGCCCGGAATCTGGACAGCAGTGGCTTTCGGCGGGTCGATGCAATTCAATGCACCATCGAGCCGACCCGGCTCTCCGCCTTCCCTCACAGCGGCTTCGCGATCTGCGAGCGCCTCTCTACTCCCGATTTCGGAGGTTGTCCGATCGCCAGTCTGCCTGTCTTGAAGGAGCTACCGGCGGGCTACTTTCGTGAGGAGAGTCCCGGTGGAATCCTCGTGATGCACAGCGATGTGATCGAGGCTCTGCACGAGGCGGGCTTCGGGCCCGAATCGGATGGCGAGCTCGTCACATCCGAGCTGCATGGTCGCAAACCGCTGTTCGAACTACGGCTCGGCCAGACGCGCTTCGTCGTGCGGCGCTTCAGCCATGGCGGGTTGATGCGTTGGATCACTGGCGAGCGCTTCCTGGACCCGGAACGGCCCTTTCGCGAATTGATCCTGTCCGATTCTCTGCGCCGCCTGGGTATCGAGACTCCCCAAGTCGTGGCTGCGCGAGCTCGGTGGGCTGGACCCCTTGGTTGGAAGCTCGAGGTGATGACGCGCCGCGTCGAGGAGTCCGTCGACTTAGGTGTGCTGCTGACGGCGGCTGGCCGTGGCGAGCTAGATGCCGGGCTGCGTCGGCGCTTGATGCGAGAGACGGGCGCCTTGGTGCGACGCATGCATGTTCACGGCTATCTACACGCGGACTTGCAGCCGGCGAACATCTTGGTCAAGGAAGCCGGCTTGCAAGGAGGTGCACTGGAGATGTCTGTGCTCGACCTCGACGGTTCCGTCTTTCATCACACGCTCACGTCAGCTCAGCGCTGTACGAATCTGCGCCGCTTGTTTCGCCACATCGACCGACGTGCCAAGGCTCATGGCCGCTCGATTAGTGTGACCGATCAGCTGCGCTTCATGCGCGGCTATGATCCGGATGGAACGCGCTGGCGCGATGACTGGCGTTCAATCGAGCGTGCGCATGCGCGCAGTCGATGGAGTCATGCCATCGGTTGGTTCTTCGAGAGCCTGTTCGGCCAGCGCTTGCGCCCGCGCGAACGCAACGTTCGTCCTCACTCGGATGAGGCCGGACGTAGTTGATGCGCCAGATACAGCACCAGCCACAGCACTGACGAGCTGCCGTGCGTCCATATCCAAAAGCTGCGCATGGTCTCGCCGTTACTGACCTGCAGCGCGTAGCCGGAGATAACCATCGGCAGCAGCAGTACGGTCAGCGCGATGCCGGTCACGCGCCGCGCAGGTGCACCACAGTTGATCTTGAACCAGATGTGTGACTTCCAGATCAGGCCACAGCCGAAGATCAGCAGAGGCGCGAGCAGGATGTGCCAATGCTGCATGTGTGGCTGCCATGGATGGCCGATGATCGAGAACTCGTCCGCGGGCTCGACGAAGTACTTCATCCAACCGTAGGCCAAGCCGGTCACGCCAATGGCGACAGTCGCGATGTGCAGCAGTCGCGTTTCGAAGGGGCTCAGTGTTTGCATCTGGCGCTCCGTGGACTCGAGACCGTGCTTGCGTGATGCGACTCGGAGTCCTTCTTGTCCGGCACCTTCTTCGGTTGTGGCTCAGGTTTCGGTTTAGGCTTCTTCTCCGCTGAGACCTTATGGATCGCGAGGGCGCGACGAACACAAGCGGTGGCCGCCTTGGCACTGAGAGTTGCGCCGGCGATGCCTTTGATCTTGCGCTTGATCTGCAGATCCGCGTTCAGCTCCTTCGACAGGAACTGTGCGTACCAACGTGCGCTGGGCAGGTAGTCCAGCGGTTCGCCGAAGGCGAGCATCTCCGTGCGTGCGACCTTTCCATCCGGCGTCACGACGACCATCAAAGTCTCGCGCATCGTCCGCACGCGATGAGTGTCGAAGTAGGCCGTTCCGACGAGCTTGCCATCCTTGGTAGCGACGTACGGATGCACGATGCGTGAGCCGCTCTCACTGCCGCCGAGCTTCTTGACTCGCGCTTGCTGTTCCTTCGAGAGCACAAGAGTTCCGCGTTCGACCTTGCAGTCCGGGAATGCCAGTTTCAGGGCCTGGTCCACTTTCATGAACACCTTGCCGCCGGCCAAGCTGATGGGGCATGCCATCAGCAGGGCCAACGCAATGAATAGCCAGCGGAGTGGCGATTGCATGCTACTGATGTCCGGATGGCTTGTGGAATTAGAAGACATAGCCGAGCAGCAAGTTGAAGCGGTCAGTTCCTTCGTCCCAGTCTTCGTAGTCCATCTTGATGATGATGTTGTCGATCGGCTGGTAAGCCAGGCCTACCGTCATGATGGTGTCATCCTGGTCGCTTGCTTTCGTTTGTCCACTTGGGAGTTCGGATTGGGTATCCAAGCCTTCATAGCGGACGAAAGGTGAGAGCGACTGGCCCTCGACTGGCACCAATTCGCTGAACAGGTCGTAGCCGACCTCGACGTAGTGACCGTGCATGCCTTCCGCAACTCCCGCGTCTCCGCCATTGAAGGCTGCGACATCGTCGACCGTGGCTTGCGCAGCGAGTGCGCGCATGGACCAAGGGCCCGTTTCATAGATCGCATGGACTTCGGCGATCGTCGTCGTGAGATCCTGCGGCCCGCTCTGGCCGGAATCACCGTGATAGATCGAAGCGCCGACCGTCAAGCCGGGAGTTCCGGAGTAGTCCAAGCGACAGGCGACTCCAAAGTCTTCGGCGTTCGCCTTGGCACCTTTCTGGCGACCGCCGCGTAGGCCAGAGGAGCTGAAGGAGTTGCCGTCGAGGCCGTTGACTACAAAGGCTTTCCAATCGAAGCCACTCTCGGTCGAACCGAACACACCCGCGCCGTTCTCGCGCCAGGTCGTCGGGATGATGCGCTTCTCCGTTTGCGGACGGTTGGCCGGCAAGAATGTGATCGGCTCATGCAGCTCATTGGTGATCCCAACCGGGACGAGCAACAAGCCGGCGCGCGCGCCAAAGGAGTCGTTATGCAGATAATCAACGTAGCCGAATTCGAGCGATACGGAGCCGACGGACTCGGTGTGGCCGTCATCGTCCTCTTCCACGACGCCTGTCGAGCCATGCTCGATTTCGATCTCGGAGTTGAACAGCCAGTGCTCGTCGAACTTGAAGCCTGCGTACAGGATCGAGCGATAGGCGTCGAATTGGCGATCTCCGCCGGCGGGGTCAGTCAGCAGGAATTCGCCGTAGCCACCGATGCTGACGCCTTCGTCCTTTGCGTAGATCTTCGAAGCGGCCGGGCCCAAGCCGTGCTGCGACTTGCCGAGGGGGGTGAACAGATCGGGCATCTGGTCTCGCTCCGCTTCCTCGAGCAGCACTTCGATCGTGGCTTCGAGTTCGCTGACGCGCTTCTCGAGGTCATCCTCGTTTGCGATTGAAACGGGAGTCAACAGCAGGAACGCCAAAGGCACTGTGCGCAGCGCCAGATTGATGGGCTTCGAGTGGTGAGACTTCAATGGAGTGGGTTCGGATTGAAGAGACATTGATTGGATTCGATACGTTGCGCTGATCGAGGAGGTTCGCGCTCGCGCGCCAGACAAGTGTGTGGATGTGTTCGTTATTGCGTTCAATGCGAGGGCGTCGCCTTCGCAGGGAGCTTCTCTCGAAGAGGGGAGAGCTGCGTGCGCGAGTCAGCCTGCGCGGGATTCTCGTCTTCGATGGCCTTCAGGATCGCCGCGATGCCGCTCGTGGCGCGCACACGAACAGGCTCGCGCCGTCCCTCGTAAGTTTCGAGCACGAGCACCTCGATGCCATCTCGAGCCTCAGCCCATGTGAGCGCCGCATCAGGACCGAGGACATACAGCGCCGTCGATAAGCAGTCGGCGCTTGTAGCGTCGGGCGCCCAAACCGTAAGGCTGCCGAAGTTCGAGGCCGGCATGCCACTGCGTGGATCCAGGATGTGTCCGCGCAGCTTTCCGTCGACCAGGATCGATCGCTCCGAGTTGCCGGAAGTGGCCAAAGAGCCGTGGGATATGCGAAGGGTCACAGCCTCACGACTGCGGTCCATTGGGTGAGCGACGACGAACTCATAGTTGATGCCACTGCCGACAATTGCGAGCTGCCCTCCGAAATTCAGCCACGCTTGCTGGCAGCCGGCACTTCGCAATGCCGTGCAGGCCGCGTCGAGTCCGACCCCTTTACCGAAGGCGCCTGCTTCCAGCAGCGCGTCCGTATGCTCGCGCCGAACTTGTCTTCTTTTCGAGTCGAAGGTCCACGCTCTTGCGCCGGCAACGCACGCTTCGATCGCAGCTGCCTTGGGTTGCGCGCCTCCGCCCTCACGCAAGCCCCACAGGTGGACTAAGGCGCCAACCGACGGGTCGAAGGCACCCTGCGTCTCGTCTCGCCACTTGCACGCAATGGTCAAGTCGGCGGCGAACTCGGCACTGATTGGGGTCCAGCTTTCAAGAGTTGTTCGGTTCAAGCGAGACAACTCGCTCTCTGCACGCCAACTCGACAAACGCTGTTCGACGCTCTGAATCGCGGCCAAGGCAAGTTCTGTTGCTGCGAGGTCCTGCGCACGGGTTGCCGGTCCGGAGGGGAGTCGCAGATCAAGCCAGGTGCCCATTGCCAGCAGTCTGCGTTCCAATGTGTCCGCAACTGATCCATGAGCCTCGATGCCTTGCGGCGATTGGCGAAAGACCAGTGGCGATGCCATGGAGGTCGGGCTAACTGCCAAGGGCGCAGCTGCGCCGCTCAACAAGAACGGGATGAAGAGGCTCATGGTTCGAGCTTTTATCGTATCCATTGAGAACGAGTCTCAAAGTCAATTGTTTTTCTTTCGAGGGTCAGCCGCGGATCATCGCCTCGCGACCCTTGTTGGGGGCAGGACCGGCCAGCACATCAAAATCCCGGCTCAATGCGCAGCGACGGGTGTCAGGCGCAGGCAGCAAAGCGGATGGAGAACTAAACACGCGCCGGGCTTGGTGCGTGTCTGCCGGCTGAAGCTCTTCCTCGACGGCTGATGGGTGAGGAGGGTCTCCCAGACGGTGTCCCCCAAATTAGGAGAAGGACCCGCGTCATTCGCGAGTCCTTCCTGAGTCGAACTGAAGCCCGTGGTGGAGGATCAGTCGAATGTGACGGCTCTCGCGTTAGAGAAGTTCACGAACTGCCCACCGGCAGCGGGGTCACGGAACCAGAATTGGAAGTTCCACGTCGAGCCGGGAGTGATCTGGCCGGTCGCGGTCGGCGGGCTCGTCAGATCCATCGTGAATGAGGCCGACTGTCCCGATGCTGTTACAGGCGACAGACGTCGCAAGGAACCAGAGATGCACAATCTTCCATTGTAGAAGGGGATGCCCGCGCCGCCGCCGGCCTGGTTGTTTCCGTAGAAGAAGATGCCGATCTGATTCGGAACGGGCGCAGCAGTGAGCTCGAAGCTGTTAGCAGACACATCGCAGTTGCCGTTGGTTGACAGCATCGCGACGTTGCCGGTCGAGTTGGCTTCGCTATCGCAATACACGACTCCTGCGCAATCACACTCGTCCGGAACTCCGTTGGTATTCACGTCTTGGCTGAAGCCGGACGCGATATCACAACTATCCGGCTCGCCGTTGCCATTGCAGTCTTCGCCGCCGAGGTAACGCACGCGCAGGATGCGCGCACCTGTCGCCGTCGCATTGTTGCCCGCGTCCCGGTACAGGTCGGTCATGTACAAGCCATCCGGGCCGGCGGCGAGGCCGACGGATGTCGCACGACCCGAGCCTACGTACTCCAAGAAGGGCGTGGGGCCGCTGAGTACCGTCCCGTCTGTATCGAGCACGAACTCACTGATGCGCTTGCCCCGCGACTGTGGACCAGACGCGTAGGTCGGTCCCGATTCGCTGACGAAGGCGTGTCCCATCTTGCTTTGTGGGAAGCCACTGCCTGAGTGAGTCTCGGGCTGCACGAATGCAATGCTGGCCGGACCATGCGCCGGAATCCAACGGTAGAGCGCGTGCGTCGGCATGCTGGATTCGTTGCCGTTCCAGCCGAAGTTGCGGCCCGAGACGATCTTCGTCAGGCGGTCCGTTCCTGGCCCGTTCTCGACGGCGTACTGATTGCCGTCAGAGGCACGCCATGCACCGCCAAAGGGGTTCCGCACTCCATAGGCCCAAATGTAATCAGCGGGTCCAATACCATTACCCGCGTCATAGAGAGGGTTGTCGGGCAACGCGTTGCCATTCAGGTCCATGCGCAGGATCTTCCCGCGGTACGAGCTGAGGTTCAGCGCGGTCCACGAGCTGAACCCATCACCCATGTGCACGATCAAGGATCCATCCGGATGGATTGTTAGCGTAGAGATCTGATGGGACTGACCCTGAGATTCCCCAGTGAAGTCGATGATCGTGGTCTGAGTCGAGGCCGTATGTCCGCCATCGACACTGCTGAAGCGCATGACTTTGGGGTAGTGCGTGCCAGGTGAACTTACAGAGTCGTGCAGCAGCGAAGCGAAGACATCGCCACTGATTGGGTCGACGGCAATGCCGGTCAGCCCTTGCTCTCCCGAACCGGGAAAGGCGCCCGTCGGAGAGAAGTCGAGCAGGTTCGAAGCATAGGTTCCGACGCTACCGTCGCGCGTAACAACTTTGATGTCGCCATAGAGCTCGGTTACATACAGAAGCGGATCGCTCGCGCCCGTACCTGGATCAGGAACGAAGGCGATGTGCACCGGCAGCTGCAGACCCTCGGCGAAGACTTCGGCGACATAGCCGGCTTCGAAGGTTACCCACGGCGGCTCCGGAGCACGCGCGAGCGTCGTGAACACTGGGCTCGTCTGACCTGCAGATCCAACCCAAGTCGCGCCGGTGGAGGCGACCCAGTAGTACGCGCTTCCACTCGCCGGCACATTCAGGGCTGGGACGTAGATGGTATGCAGCTGGCAGTGCTCGTCCACGAAACGCAGGTCGGTTTCGTCGAGCGAAAAACCCGTGCTTCCGCCATCGATGTGCAAGCGAACATCGACGTGAGCGCCGAGGCCAACGGGATTGCTAACCGAGTTTGAGGTGCCGTCCAAGCCTTCGAAGGTAAGCAACGTTTGACTGAATGCTGACTCGACGTGCATGGCTGGAGGGCTTCCTCCGGGCGGCAGAATCGCGGGATTGCCACCGACCGCAAATGTCCAAGCCGGAGCGGGGACGGTCGTGATGTCTTCGAGGTCTAACGGATAGACCTGAGTGTTCGAACCCGTGTTGAAGCTTCGCTCGACCCAGCCACCCCACTCGCTAAGTGCGTCTCCGCTATCGTCGGAGTGCCGGGCGCGCAGTCGATAACTGGCGTTCGGATTTAGTGTGGTCTGACCGGCCAGGGATCCTTGAAACTGCCCATCGCCCAAATGAATGTGGATGCTGGCGGGTCCCGTCGTGCACGGCGAACGCCAGACGAGTTCGCGCGGGCCTTGGCTCCAGATTTCCCAATCGGTGCAGCGATGCATGTCTCCGACATCGCCGTCGGAGAAGGCGGAGGTCTCCATGTGCACATCTGCCGGACTCAGCGTCATGCCGCTCGCACTAGGCTCGGTGATGGTGGGGGTCGCGGGTGATTGATTTCCGCTGGACGTACCCGACTCATCGAAGGACCACGAGTGGACGCGATGGTTCTGGCTCAGACCACCTGTAGCCGCAGTGAAGCCAACCCACGCGCGTCCATTGTCTAGGTTCAGCGTCGTGTCGAGATCGATTGTGACGCTCAAGACCGGTGTCACGAAGTTGTCGACATAGATGTGCATGTCCGATCCGATGGTCTGCACGCGCACTGCATGCGTCGCGCCATCGGTGATGATCGGAATCGAGGTCGTCGCGCCGATCGATGCCGCTTCACTTACCGAGTTGCCGCTGGTGCCTAGTGTGTGCACGCTGATGTGTACTCCTGCAGGGTCGTTGATGCCGCCGATGAAGCACGAGCTGTTCGAGAAGGTGTCGAATTCGATCGCGACGCTATTCGCTATGTCGTGATATCCCAGCTCACATCCCGCAGCTCCAAGCGGACCGGGTTGGGTGTTCTGAATCACGAAGGCCATCCCATCGGCCCCTCCGCTGGGAGCAATGGATAACTCGAAATCGCACATGAAGTCGTCACCGACTACCTGTGGAGTGCCATGCCAAGCACCGCCAGAAATACTGGGTTGCGACAGCGTCAGCAGAATCGTGCTGCTTGTTGCTAGCGAGTTGCCGACCAGGTTGATGCCCGCGGTCGAGGTGAAGTTGGGGAAGTCGAAGTCCGCGTTAACGGGAGCGACGCTGACTACTACGCAGAGGAGAGTTGCGAGGGGAGTGGTCTTGTTCATAGCGAGGGTTCCGGTCCTTCGATGATACAGCGCCTTCGGGACTGCGACGCGCGAGTCAGTTCAATGATTCCAGCGGCGAGTTCGTACCGTCTGAGGGCTGGTCGGATTCTTCCGCGAACATTCCGTTCAGGTCGTGGAAGAACTTAAACTCGAGGTGGTTTCCACTGGGGTCACGGATGAAGAACGTGCCCTGTTCTCCGGCCCCACCCTGGAAGCGAATGCGAGGGCCGATCAGGAAGGGAATAGCGTGTTCACGCAAGCGTTCCGCGAGCGCCTCCCACTGCTTCCAAGGCAAGACTACGCCAAAGTGCGGAATCGGAACGCGGTCGCCGTCGACAGGATTCGTGGGCGCTTGGATCGTCGCTCCACCGACGACGTGCGCAGTGATTTGGTGTCCGAAGAAGTCGAAGTCGACCCAACTCGCGGAGGAGCGCCCTTCGCTGCAACCTAGGCAATCACCATAGAATTGCCGGGTGCTCGACAGTTCATCGACCGCGAAGGCGAGGTGGAAGGGAGGCGCGCTGAAGCGCGTATCAGGCGGGCTCATGACGGGGCGTTCGTAGTGGAATTCAGGCGGTGCGTTCTTAGGACGAATGTACTAGGTCGGAGCGTGCGCCGACAGCAACAGAGTGTGCCGGGATGCGCCCTCAGCCTGTGGGATGCGCGATCATCGAATCGCCCTAATCACGGTCGGGCGCGCCTGCCTGCGATTTGGAACGCTGTGGGACCGCCGCATGCGGATTGGGGGCGAGGTGATGCACATGGCAAGACGCAGGATCGGTCGCAGGACGGGTCGCAGGGCTGGCGCGGCGACAAGTTGCCGTTGGAACACGTTCCGTACCCAGCCTGATCGAGAGGGAAGCTATCCTGTCCACTTCCACGACTGAATTTCCATCCCCAAACGATCTGTCATGCATTCACGCGCTTTGCTCAAGTCCCGTCTCTCGCTTTGCTTGCTCGCGCTTCCGCTGCTCGCTGCGAGCGTGGCAGCTACTCAGTCCGAGGAGTTGTCCGATGTTCTCGAGCCGATGGATGTCTTCGAACTCGAGCGTGCCCTCGATCCGCAAATTTCGCCTGACGGAGATTGGGTCGTGTACAGCCGCAGCTCGATGGACGTGATGCGCGATCGCACGCATTCGCGACTGTGGTTGTGCGATTATGCTGGCACGACTCACCGGCCTTTGACGCAAGAGGAAGCGGGCGCACTATCTGCGCGTTGGTCTCCTGATGGTGACCGCTTGGTCTATGTGACGGTGGCGAGTGGCTCGTCGCAGATCCACATGCGCTGGATGGACACGGGGCAGAGCGTGCGTTTGACTCACTTGCCTAATTCACCGGGCAGCATGAGCTGGTCGCCAGATGGTAAGTGGCTCGCGTTCACAATGTTTGTTGAGGAGAAGCCGCAAGCCATGGCGTCTATGCCGAGCGCGCCGGAAGGAGCCCAGTGGGCCGAGCCGGCTACCGTGATCGAGTCACTGCGCTACCGAGCGGATGGGCAGGGCTATGTCGAACAAGGTTACAGTCAGGTCTTCATGCTGCCGGCAGAAGGAGGTACGGCCCGTCAATTGACGATGGCGTCGAGCAGCATCAGCGGCCCGTTGACATGGACACCCGCTGGAGCAGGCATATTGTTCTCGGCGAACTTGCATGAGGACGCGGACTATCAACCCGGTGAGAGCGCGATTTATCAGCTAGACGTCGCTAGTGGCGACATCGAACAACTGACGGATCGTTTGGGCCCCGAGTCCAATCCGCGCATCAGTCCGGATGGATCGTTGATTGCATTCACGGGCTATGTGAACGAGTACTTGGGTTATCAGCCCAGTCAAATTTGGTTGATGGGTCGTGATGGATCAGACATCCGCTCGATCACGCCGGAGTTTGATCGTAATCCCGGGTCCATTCGCTGGGCTGGCGACAGCAAGGGCTTGTTCTATAGCTTCGATGATCGCGGGGAGACTTTCCTTGGGTATGTCTCGACCGGGGGCGAGCAGCAGGTGCTAGCCGGTGATCTGGGAGGGCTTTCGCTTGGCCGTCCGTACGCTAGTGCTTCGTTCAGTGTCTCTGGGAATGGTCGTTACGCGTACACGATCGGCGATGGAACTCACTTGGCGGATGTAGCGGTAGGGGAAATTGGTTCCGCCAAAGTCAGCCAATTGACGCGGCTGAACGAGGATCTGTTTGCGTTCAAGAAGCCGGCAGCGGTCGAGGAGTTCTGGTGCAAGTCGAGCGTCGACGAGCTGGACATCCAGGGTTGGATCGTGAAGCCGCCTCACTTCGATGCAGAGCAGAAGTACCCGCTGATCCTGGAAATTCATGGCGGACCTTTTGCCAACTACGGCAAGCGCTTCTCCATGGAGGCTCAATTGTTCGCGGCCGCTGGTTATGTCGTCGTGTACACGAACCCGCGCGGAAGCACGAGCTATGGCAAAGCCTTCGCCAACGAGATCCATCACAACTATCCCAGCAATGACTACGACGATCTGATTAGCTGTGTCGATCACGTCATCGGAAAAGGGTACGTGGACGCTAAGCAGTTGTACGTAACCGGCGGATCTGGTGGCGGCGTGTTGACGGCATGGATCGTCGGCAAGACGGACCGCTTTCGCGCTGCCGTGGTTGCGAAGCCGGTCATTAACTGGACGAGTTTCGTGCTGACTGCGGACGCATATACCTTCTTCACGAAGTACTGGTTCGCGGGCATGCCTTGGGAAGAAGAGCATCGCGAGCAGTATTGGAAGCGCTCGCCATTGTCACTGGTTGGAAACGTGACGACGCCGACGATGTTGCTGACTGGCGAGGAGGACTACCGCACGCCGATTTCGGAATCCGAGCAGTACTACCAGGCGTTGAAGTTACGCAGGGTTGATACGGCTCTGGTTCGGATTCCTGGAGCGAGTCACGGGATTACTTCGCGCCCGAGCCGGTTGATTACGAAGGTGGCGCATATCCTGGCTTGGTTTGAGAGGTATGGGGCGGCGGCGGATGGTGAGGGTGTGTTGGATGATGGGGGACGGGAGAGGTAGGGGGGGCGCGACCTGGGCGCTGGCGGGTTTGCTTGGTGGTGGCTTTGAGGTGGCGCTTCGATCCTGAACCCGAGCGCCACCCCAACGCCAAAGCCGAAAAGCCCCTTCCCCACACACTAACCCCTAATACCCCGCATCGTGCACATCTCGCACAGCACGCCCACTCGGATCAGCCATTCCTGCAAACGACTCATCCCAAGCAATCGCAGTCGGCGTAGAACACGCCACACTCGGCCCACCCGGAACCAAACGCGCCGCTTCCTCACCCGGGTACGACTCATCGAACAAGTGCCGATACCAATACGCTTCCTTCGTAGCCGGCGTATTCACCGCAAAGCGGAACTCGGCTTGCGCCATCTGTTCATCGCTGACACGCGACTCCGCCGTCTCGCGCAATGAATCAATCCAGCTGTAGCCGACGCCGTCAGAGAACTGCTCCTTCTGTCGCCACAGGATCTCCTTCGGCAACGCCCCTTCGAACGCGTTCCGTAGAACATGCTTCTCGATGCGCCCATCAACGCAAAGCTTGTGCTCGGCGTCCATCGACATAGCCAAGTCCAGGAACTCCAGGTCCAAGAACGGCACACGCGCTTCGACTCCCCAAGCCGCCATCGACTTATTCGCGCGCAGGCAGTCGTAACTGTGCAACCCATCCAGCTTGCGCACGGTCTCCTCGTGAAATTCGCGCGCATTGGGTGCCTTGTGGAAGTACAGGTAGCCGCCAAAGATCTCGTCCGCGCCCTCGCCCGATAGCACCATCTTGATGCCCATCGCCTTGATGCGCCGCGCGAGTAAGAACATCGGCGTCGATGCTCGGATCGTCGTGACGTCATACGTCTCAATGTGCCGGATGACGTCGGGCAGTGCGTCCAAACCCTCTTGCACCGTGAATTGAAATTGATGGTGCACGGTGCCCAAGTCGCTGGCTGCCGTAGCCGCCGCCGCGAGGTCGGGCGATCCTTCGAGTCCGATCGCAAAGGAGTGCAAGCGCGGCCACCAAGCTGCATCCTGGTCATCGCTTTCAATGCGCTTCTCGGCGTACTTTGCAGCGATCGCGGCGATCACGCTGCTGTCGAGACCACCGGAGAGCAAGACTCCGTAAGGTGTATCGCACATCAGCTGACGGTGCACGGCAGCTTCGAGTCCTTCACGCAACGCCTCAGGACTGACACTCACGCCCTTGCACGCGTCGTATTCGCGCCACTCGGGCTCGTAGTAGCGCGTAGGTGCTTCCTGCCCTTTGGCCCAGGTGTGACCAGGCGGGAACTCTTCGATGCGTGTGCAGATTCCGTGCAGGGCCTTCACTTCAGAGGCCACCATCAGGACTCCGCGCTCGTCGCGGCCCCAGTACAAAGGAATCACTCCCATCGGATCGCGGCCGATCAGCCAGTCGCCAGTCTCGGAGTCGTAGGCGACGAAGGCGAAGATACCGTTGAGCCGAGGGGCGAGGTCATTTCCAGCTTCCTTCCAGAGCGGAAGGATGACCTCACAATCCGAGTGCGTCAGAAACTCGTGCCGGCTCTCGAATTCCTCTCGTAGTTCGCGGTGGTTGTAGATCTCGCCATTGACCGCGAGCCAGCGTTTGCCGTCAGCCGTCTGGAGCGGTTGCGCGCCGGAGTCCACGCCCACGATCGATAGACGCTCGTGCGCCAGGACGGCGCGTTCGTCGGCGCAGACTCCGCTCCAGTCGGGACCACGGTGGCGCAGCAGGCGGGATCGTTCGAGCGCGAGGTCACGGGCTTCGGCGGGGGAGCCGGTGATGTCGAGAAGGGCGAAAATTGAGCACATGGCGAGGAGCCTACTTCCCACGGCTTCGGTCGTCACTGGCGCGCTCGACGCACTTTTTTACATCGTCCGCCGGTTGCTGCTCGATGGAGATCAAAGCCGTCCGCTCCACCGCCAATCAATCCGGTCCCGTGCAACGCACTCCGCTCTGCCGCCAAGCACTCCGCTCCACCGCAAAGCACTCCGCTCCACCGCAAGGCACTCCATTGGTCACCACCTGAGCACACCTTCGTAAGCCTCGCTGAGCGAAGTTCGCGGCACCCCCACGGGCCCGCAGGTCCGAGCCTGAGCCGCTGACGCACCAATTTCAACTCTGCAACGGCCCGCCCGACAACTCGGTCTGTCTGCTGAGGCCCCGCATTCTGTATCCTTAATTCAAACCCCCAATCGAATCGTCATGAAACGACCTGAATCCGTCACCCTCCTCATTCTGTCGCTCGCGATCTCGGGCGCCTGTGGCAGTCCGGAGTCTCAATCGGCATCCGCACTGCAGGATGCGAGTGAGCCTTCGAACACAAAACTCGAGTCCATTGCGATGGATCAAGACGCGAATCCGGCCGACGCGGCGAGCTTCGCCGACTCAGAAACAATGAATCAACCTGCCGAGGGCTCAGATAAGCCCGACAACGAGAGCAACGCCATGTCCGAAACTATCGTCAAAACCGAAGAAGAGTGGAAGGCGATGTTGTCGCCCGAAGAGTATCACGTGGCTCGCGAAGCGGGTACGGAGCGCGCCTTCACGGGTCGCTACTGGGACACCAAAACCGCAGGAACCTACAACTGTGTGTGCTGCGATTCAGCGCTGTTCCGTTCGGATGCGAAGTTCGAGTCCGGCTGTGGATGGCCTTCCTTTTTCGAACCGCTCGAAGGCGCCAATCTGGTTGAGTTGTCGGACACCACAGTCGGCATGACGCGCACCGAGATTCGCTGCAAGAAGTGTGACGCTCACTTGGGACACGTGTTCAACGATGGTCCGCCGCCGACGGGCTTACGCTACTGCATCAACTCAGTATCGCTAGACCTGGATGCGGATGAGACCAAGGCCGACTGAGGCTGACGCGCCACAGCGCGCTGAGCAACGGCCGCGAGTTATTCGAACCGCGGCATGTTGATGCTGCGCACGATCGGCTCGAGGTGTTTGTCGTCGCCCCGCGTACCACTTGTGCCACAGCACAATGCGCTCTTCATGCGTGCGCGGAACGAGCCTTAGTCGGACCTCTCCGCCCGCATCCACGGATAGTCGACGCGCGGATAGATAGGGCCCTCGGTTGTTCGTACGCCACGCAGCAAACTCCGAGCGGCAAGGCGATGGCGCGTGCGCGAAATCGGTGAGCGAATCGCTTCGTTGATTTCACGGATGCGCGTCTCGAGCTTGCGGGTGATCTTGTCCGACTCTGCGCGCTCTCCATCCTCGGCTAGAATCAATGCGTGCGTGCCGAGGATTACGATCCGGTCCGGCAACTCCGAGCCATAGCGTTGGAGTAGTTCGACTGCGGATCGACTGAGCGCACGCGCTTCTGAACGCGCCCTACCGTTCCAGGCTGCGCGCGCGGAGAGCGCAGTCGCCAAGGCTTCGGCCCGTCCCAACCCGAACTCCGCCGCTGTACTTCGTGCGCGCTCGAGCATTTCCGGTCCGGCCGGGTCATTGTCTTCGCACAGCATCGTCGCCAGCCACAGGGTGCTCAAGGTCAGAGCGCGTTGATCTTCACACTCTTCCGCCATCAGGATCGCGTCGCGCAACAGGGCTTGCGCTTCATCCAGTTGAGCCGCACCGAGCAGTAAGCCGCCCAGGCGAGCACCCGCGAGAACTTCGAGCCTGCGTTCACCCCCGTTGCGTGCGAAACTGACTGCTCGCCTAGCAGCGGCGATGGCGCGTCTTGGGCGTCCCAACGCGCGCCAGATACGCGAGCGCAGCAACATGAGGGATGAGTGGACCGCACTATTCTCGATTGTCCGCTCTCCGCGAAGTTGTTCGCGTCCGCGTTCGATGTTCGCCAGCGCATCCTCATAACGATCGTCGAGTAAATCGACGAGCGCAAAGACCATGTCGACTTGTGCCGTTGAGACTCCATGCGTCGCGTGTTCTCTTGCCTGGCGCGCGTAGTCCCGCGCGTCTTCCAGCAAACCGATGTCGAGTTGAATGCGCGCCAAGCGTCGCAAGCTCTCGGCGTTCGGCTCGCGCGCGCCCGCCTTTGCGAAAAGCAAGTGGGCGTTGTGCAGCTGGCCGCGCGCTGCGCCATAACGGCCGGTATTCATCGAATAGCGGCCATGCAGCAGGTACACGCGCCCGCAGGCTTCCGGATCTTTTTCTGGGTCGAGCGGGTACTCGCTCAGATGATCTAGCCAGCGCCGTTGCATGCGCCGCGCACCCAGGCGGTCTGCTGCGTCTGCGGCCGCTTCGAGGAGCGCGAAGCGCGTGGATAAATCGGTATCACCGGCGTTGAGTTGATCCAGTGCCTCCAAGCCCCAGCGGCACATGCGGTGAACGCGTTGCGGGTGGCCACGCAGTAGCGCCCGTCGGACGACGAGTGGCAACATCTCGACCAACTGACGCGCCTCGCCAGCGGCTCGTAAATGGAACGCGAGCGGAAACGCGCGCGACATCTCCAGCTCGTCTCCAGTGAACTGCCTCAATGCGTTCGCCGCCGCCAGATGATGTTTGCGCCTACGAGCCAGAGGAATTGTTTCGTACACAGCTCGCCGTGTGTCTGCTCGCTTGAATCGATAGCGCTTTCCATTCGGTCGCAGCCAGTTATCCTGCACCAGACTGCTGAGCCGTGCCTCGATGGCGGACACGGGCTCCTCGGGAAACACGTGGTGAATGAAGTCTGCTTGCAGGCTGCCGCCAAGAACGGCCAGGCGTCCGAGCCAATCCCGGTCGCGAGCGTTCATCACTCGAATGCGCCGGTACGTACGCTTCTTCAACGAGAGAGGTTGGGGGATCTCGTCCGGCGGAATCAGCAAGCTTGCGCGTCCAACGATTGGGTCGCGAACCTGCGCGTTGCGGCGCAAATCGCCCAGGATTTCGGTCAGCAGCATCGGCGAGCCGCCCGAGCGCTCAAACAAGACATGAGCTAATCGCAGGCGTGGCACGCGTTGATCGAAGATACCCTCGACGAACTGCTGGACTTCGCGCTCAGAGAACGGGTTGAGCTCGAGCACCTTTGCCTGCTTGGCTCCACCCGGCCCTGGCAGGATTTGCTTCAGCGCGAGCAGCGACTCGTCTTGCACAGTCTCGATCGCACCCCCTCGCATCAACAGCAGCACGACTTGCGTCGAGGGCAAGTCCTCCGCCAAGCGTGACAAGACGTTCAACGTGAAGGTGCCAGCCCACTCGAGTTCATCGATCGTGATGATGACGTGGCTGCTCTGCCCGAGCGCGACCAGCCAGCTGGCGAGCGCTTCGGTCAACGCGACGGGAGCGGTCTCGTTGACGGGCGCGTTCCATGACTGCAGCAGTACCTCGACCAGACGTGGGGCGAGTAGTGCCTCGAGCTGTGCTCGTTGCGAATCACCCAGCTCACGCCCGCGTTCATGCCCGAGCCAATGCAGCAACAAGTCGCGAATCGGTTGCCCGGGTTGACCGTCAATCAGCTCGAAGCAGCGACTGCTTAGCACGATGGGTTCTGACTTGCATAGCACGCGCGCGCGCATGCATGCCTCCTTTGCAATGCGCGACTTGCCCATGCCTGGAGCGCTTTCGATGAACACAGCGCCTCCTGCATGCGCCCCGCTCTCGATCGATCGTATCAGGCCGGTCAATTCCCGTTGCCTGCCGGCGAAGCGTGGGCGACCGTGGGCCTCGCGCGTCGGAAGAGCCGTACCGCCGGAACGCACATCGGTCTGAACCTTTGCCCACCACGTGCTACGCGTGCCCATCGAGAAGATCTCTGCAACCTCCGCAGCCGAAGGACGGTCCTCTGGAAGGATGGCGAGCATCTGCAGCACGGCTACGTCGATCCATGCTGGCAACCTCGGCCGGCGCACCGAAGGGGCCGACACGCGTCCGCTGTGCAGTCGCTGAATAAGGTCACTGGACAGTCGCTCGGCATCGGTTCCTCGTGCTGCTCGAGCCGAGTCGGCGGTTGGAGTATGAGCAGAGGAGAACTCGGCACTGGCCGCATGTCGATGCGAACTGATCGGAAGGAAAGGGTGCTGCGCGGTTGCTAACTCGTACAACACGATGCCAAGTGAAAAAACATCGCTCGCACAGGTTCCGACCGAGCCCGCGATCTCCTCGGGCGAGCGGTAGGCCAACGTGCCGGCGCGCGCCACCTCCGCCTCTGTGTCATCCACTCGATGCGCAAAGCCAAGGTCGACCCAGACAGCGGCCCTCGATTCGTCGCGCCTCAGGTTCTCTGGCTTGATGTCACCGTGAACCCAGCCGGCCTCGTGAATGGCTGCCAAGCCGTGCGCCATTTGCTTAGCCGAAGCCAGCAGTTCTTCTGACGAACTAGCGCCTTGCTGCGCGAGCGTCGTGGCCAAGTCCGATCCCGGAAGGAGCTCGAGGATCAGGTGCGGTCCGTCAAAGGGAGCACCGCTTGGGACCGCGACCAGATCAAAGGCGCGCACGACGCCGGGGTGCTGGATCTCGCTCAAGGCAGACGCTTCGGTCTGCATGATCTCACGCGCAGCTGCCGAATCTG
>JBLFWN010000097.1:0-25980 GCA_047611405.1 Planctomycetota bacterium
GTCGCTCTTGGGGGGGGGAGGGTCGGGGTCGAGGATTTACGTTCGACTAGGAGGGCGATGAAGATTTGCTCTTCTTCGCCGAGCCTTCCAGAGTTCGCTTCACTTCCACCATGCGGTAGCCTTCGATGATGTCGCCTTCGCGAATGTCACCGTAGTTGTGAAGCACGATACCGCACTCGAAGCCTTCACGGACGACGCGTGCGTCCTCCGCTTCGCGTTTCAGCGACCCGAGTTTGCCGGTGTAGACGACCGCGTCATCACGCAAGAGCCTGATTTTGGCGTCGCGCGTAATCGATCCGTCGATCACGTAGCAACCGGCGATCAGGCCGATTCTCGACGACTTGAACAGACGGCGAATTTCGACGTGGCCGATGATCTTCTCGTTGAACTCGGGCGACAGCGTGCCTTCCATCAAGTCGTGGACTTGATCGAGAAGCTCGTAGATCACTTCGAAGCGGACGATGCGCAGGCCTTGTTGCTCCGCACTCGTGCGTGCTTTGCTGCCGACGCCAACGTGGAACGCCACAAGAAGGGCGTCCGAAGTCGTTGCCAGGTCGACATCGCTCTCGGTGATCGGACCGACACCAATGTGGACGATTTTGACACCGACCTCGTCGTGCTGGAGCTCGGATAGAGCGTGCTTGAGCACCTCGACCGAACCTTGCACGTCGGCGCGGATGATCAGGTTGACCGACTTGACCTCGACCTTGGGGGACTTACCCAGGATCGCGTCCATTGCTGCGTTCGGTCCACGGGACTCAGCCAGAGTGATGGCGCGGTTCGAGCGTTCACGCTCGGTCGCGACCTCTTTGGCCTTCGCCAGTTTCTCGACGACGTGGAAGGGCATGCCCACTCCGGGCAAAGCATCGAGGCCAGCGACTTCGACCGGCATCGAGGGACCTGCTTCTTGCAGGATCTCGCCCAAGTCGTTGTGCATCGAGCGCACTTTGCCGTAGCCCTCGCCAGCCAGGATCACATCGCCGGCGCGCAGCGTGCCGTCTCGGACCAGCAGGTGAGCAACGATGCCCTTGCCTTGCTGCTTCTCGGCCTCGATGACCGTTCCCGAGGCAGCGCCGTCGGGGTGGGCCTTGAGGTCGAGCAGTTCGCCTTCCAAGAATACGCGCTCGAGGAGCTCCTCGACGCCGTCGTTCTCTAGGGCGCTGACTTGAATCATCGCAGTCTCGCCACCCCACTCCTCGGGGTTCAGGCCCATCGTGGCCAGCTGAGTCTGCGTCTTTTGCGAGTCGTATTGCGGACGGTCCTTCTTCGTAATGGCCACGATGATCGGAGCGCCGGCAGCCTTGGCATGGTTGTACGCCTCTTCGGTGGAGGGCTTTACGCCATCATCACCAGCGACGACAAGGACGACGATGTCTACGGCCCTCGCACCTCGAGCACGCATGGCCGTGAAGGCAGCGTGACCCGGGGTGTCGACGATGGTCAGCTTGTGACCGAGTTTCGTCGAGACTTGGTAGGCACCAATGTGCTGCGTGATGCCGCCGGACTCGTTGTCGGCGACGCGCGAGGCACGGATGCAATCAATCAGAGTCGTCTTGCCGTGGTCGACGTGACCCAGGAAGGCAACGGTCGGCGGGCGGACAGCCAGGTGCACGTCATCGACCGCGGCTCGCGTCGCGCGCAAGTCGGTCAAGAGAGCCTCTTCCGCAGCCACTTCGCGCGTAATATTCAGCTCGACATCGAAGGCGTCAGCCAACAAGGACGCCGTGTCCTCGTCGAGAGCCGCGTTGATGTTCAGCATGCCGATGCCTTCCTGAAGAGCAGTCTTCAGGACGACGTTGGCCTTTAGCTTCATTGCTTCGGCCAGCTTCGACAGGGTCGTCGGTGCCTGGATCGTGACAGTCTGACCCGCCATGGGCGAGTCCAGTACCGAAACCATTCCGCGACCACGTCCCCGACCTCCACGACCACCGCCGGAATTTCCGCCCCGGTTGCGACGCAGGAATCGACCCGATTCGCGCTCACGCAGCTGGGCTGCAGTCAGGTTGCCACGCGGGCCACCACCGCCGCCCGGGACAGGACCGCGTCCGTGCGTATAGGTCGGGCGTACATCCGGCGTAGCGTCGTCACGCGACTGCAAGCGGCGCGACATTGTCTTGCGACGTACCGGCTGGCTTGCTTGGAACTTGGAGGGGTCGATGAAGCCGACAACGTTTCCGCGCGGCTTGGCCTTCGGCGGTCCAGCGGCGGCAGCTGCAGCGGCTGCGGGCTTGGGGGCGGAAGCTTGTGCTGCGGCCGCGGTTGGCGTCGGAACGATGGCCGAAGGCGCGGGAGCAGCACCGCTCGCGGCCGTCTCCACAACTGCGGGCTCACTGGGCGTGGCGGCGCTAGGGGGCGTGTCGGCGGGCGCGGGAGCCGTCTCCGTCGTGCTCGCTGCGACAGGTGCAGGCGCTTCGGTTGTCGGCTCGGGCGCCTTGGCTGCGACATCGCCAGTACTGGTGGGCTCCGTCACTTTCGGGGCGGGAGTAGGCTCCACTTGAGGCGTGGATTCTGCGACAGGGGCCGGGGGCGCTGTAGTGGGTGCCGACGTCGCGCTGATCTCAGGCGTCGCCGCATCCGGGACCTCGATTTGAGGCTCGGGGGCGACCACGGCTTCGGCAGCCGCGACCGGTTCGGCTACGACCGGTTCGGCTACGACAGCAGGTTCGACCGGTTCAGGAACCGTCTCGACCGGCGCAGCCTCCGCCACAGCGGGCGCAAAGCGCGGCTCGGGATCATGCTCCACCAGTTCGGGAATGATCTCGGTGCGGACGAGAGGCTCTTCAGCCTCAGTCGTACCCGTGCCAACCGGATCAATGGCCTTCTTTTTCTTCTTCTTGCGAAGAACAAGGCCGCCACCAGGGACTGGGTCTTCCGGAGCGACAGTAGCCTGATCCGGCACGATGCCGTAGGCCTGCAGAATGCCCTCTGCCCGCAGCTGCTCGAACTCGTCGAGGGCGGACATGTGACTTCTGGCCTTGGTAAATCCCAAGTCACGAAGTTTCGCGGCCATGTCCTTGCCGGACATGCCGTATTTCTTCGCCAGGTCGTGAATGCGGAGCTTGTTGCTCAAGAAGCCTTACCTACCGGTTGATGCGGGTGATCGAATGATCTGGGGGGGGAGTGAGGGTCGAGGACTCGGCGCATGGCTCAGCGATGAGCCGTATCCAGCGACCCTACACGAGGCCCGCTGGAGGTTCGGCCGAGCGGCTCAACTTTCTGCGCTCTGCTTCGTGGCTTCGGTCGTGTCCGCTCGTGCGGTGGCATCGTCCGAAGATGTCTCGTTCATCGGTCCCGTTTCCTCGCCTGCTCCAGAATCGGCCTCGTTGTCAGAGGCTCCTTCTGCCGGCGGGGACTCGGCACCTTCTTCTGCGTTCTCTTCATCGCCGAAGTATTCGGCGCGTGTTTTGATGTCCAAATCCCAACCGCACAGGCGGCTCGCGAGGCGCACGTTCTGGCCGCGCTTGCCGATCGCCAGGGACTGTTGGTCCTCATCGACCAGCACAACGGCGCTGTGCTTATCGATATCGGGATAGATGTTGTCGAGGTGGATGGTGGCCGGCTTCAAGCCGTTCAAGATCAGCTGCTCGAGTGAATCACTCCAACGGATGATGTCGATCCGTTCGCCGCGCAACTCGTCAATGACAGCTTTAATGCGCGATCCGCGAACACCGACGCAGGCACCGATGCAATCGATTTTGGGGTCCGACGAGATCACGGCCATCTTGGTGCGGTAGCCGGGTTCGCGCACGACGCGCTTGATCTCGATGATGTTGTCCGCGATCTCGGGCACTTCTAGCTCGAACAAGCGGCGCACGAGGTCGGGGTGTGTACGGCTAACCAGAATGCGAACGCGGCTACCGTCCTTGCGCACCTCAACGACAATCGTGCGAATACGATCGCCGGGGGCGTAGGTCTCGCCGCGAACACGGTCTTCCTTGGGAAGGTGCGCTTCGACCTTGCCGAGGTTGATCACCAGGTCGTTGCCCTCGTAACGTTGAACCACGCCATTGACTAGCGTGCCCACGCGAGTTTCGTACTCTTCAAAGAGAACATCGCGCTCGGCCTCACGCACGCGCTGCATGAAGCCTTGCTTGACTGCCTGCGCAGCAATCCGGCCAAGCTCCGCGAGTTCGAACTCGTAGACCTCTTCGTCGTCCTCCATCGTCACTTCCCCGGTGGTGCGATCCAGGGAAACGAGCAATTCCTCGCCCATCCCGAGGCGTTTGCGCACACCCGCCGCCAGGGCCTCTTCGAGGCCACGGAAAATGACTTCCCTGGGGATGTCCTTCTGGGTGTGGATGATATCGATCATCCGGAGGAGTTCTTCGCCGTTCATGAGGCGCGATTCTGCAGCTTCGGGGTAGAGGCGGGGCGGGGCGGGTCGTGGTGAGAAGAGGCTAGTTGGTCGCGGGGGGGGGGTCGCTGGGCTGATTGTTTAACTGAAAGTAAGTGGGCTGTCCCCGCTTCCCGCGTGAATCACAGCATAACGGACGAAAAGGATCGTCCTCGTGAAAGCCTCGTTCTCTCGTATATCCGAGAAAAGAAGCCGGAGCGGGGCGACCCATCCGGCCGGATCGTGCGGGATCCGGTTGTCCGTCCGAGGCAGGTGACTGTAGCTTTGTCGGCGGGCTGGGTGATTCATCAGTTTGATGTCTAGGATGTTGTGAGTCAACCTATGCCCGGTGTCAGAATCCCATCTGCGGGCTAGATGTGAGTCAGCCCCGACCCAAACGACCCCGATGGCACATTCGGTTTTCCTACAACCCGAGTCCGAAGCCCAGATCGCCTTCCTGCGTGACCTGGAGCGCGTGGCTCATTCGGATGTCACCGTTTTGGTTGAGGGCGAGAACGGATCCGGCAAGACGACCGCGGCCCGCAGGCTGCACGCCGAGAGCCCCCGATCGGGTGAGCCCATGGTCGAGGTGCCGCTGGCCGCGCTGTCGCCGACGCTGATCGAGGCCGAGCTGTTTGGGCACGTAGCCGGAGCCTTCACCGGCGCCAGCCACGCGCGTCAGGGCCGTTTCAGGGCTGCTGAGGGCGGAACTTTGGTGCTAGATGGCGTGGATTGCCTGCCGCTCGAGCTTCAGGTCAAGCTGCTACGGGCGCTGCAAGAGCGTCAGATTGAGCCCCTCGGTAGCGAGCAGGTGATCGGGATCGACGTGCGTGTGATCGCGACAAGTTCGGTCGATTTGATGGGCGAGGTTGCGGCTGGTCGCTTCCGCGAGGACCTCTATTACAGGCTGGCGGTGGTCGTCCTGCACGTGCCTCCGCTGCGCAGTCGAGCAGCCGATTTGCCCAAACTGTGTCGTGCTCTGCTGCGGCGCGTGGCGGACCGATCGCGCCTTCCTACATTGGAATTGGCGCCGAAATCGCTCGATCGGCTCGCCGCCCATCCTTGGCCTGGAAATGTGCGCGAGCTCGAAAATGCGCTGGAACGTGTGCTGGCGCTGCGTGGTCCGGCGGGAAATGGGTCGGTGGCGACAGCGATCGAGCCGGAGGAACTTCTCTTTTTGGAGGAGGCCGTCCAAGGTGAAGAATCCCGGCTCGCGCGGATGGCGCTCGCCGCAGGTCTGAACTTGGACACGCTCGCAAACGCGATGATGAATGAAGCCCTGGCCGAACAGCGTGGCAACGTAACGGCGGCCGCGCGGCAGCTCGGCTTGTCGCGACGCGCCTTCGAGTACCGAATGCGCAAGAGCGATGCACCCAAGCCCACCAGCGAGGATGCATCTGGGGATGACACGCAGAACTGAGGCTGTTCCTATGTATATGAATGAGAGTGGCGAGCCTTCTTTTCTGAAGCACTTCAAGTTGGCGGTTGCCGCGTCCCTTTTGGCACTGATCTCGCCCATAGCATCGGCAAGTCCTGTATCGAGCGTTTCGCTGTACCCAGCGCTGGCAGAGACGGCACAAGATTGGCGTGAACTGCTCGATCAGCTGACTTCTGCCGACGGGGTTATGCGAGCGCGGGCGGAACGGAAGTGCCAAGGCGGGGGCAGCGAATTGGCTGCGGTCGCGATCGAGGCCTTCGAAACCGCCGATCTGTCTGCGAGGCGAGAGTGGGCGCGCATCATTCGGCGCGAAGCGAGCCTAGAGTCCTTGCCGGAAGTGCTGCGCTTGCTATCGGACGCAGACTCGGGAGTGCGCCGGCAGCTCGCGCGTTTCTTGGCTCGACCGGATCACGCTGCCCATGAAATCGACGCGCGAGTCTTGGCGCTCGAGGGGATCGTGCGCACGGATGCGGACTTGGCCCTGCGTCGTGGCTCGATCTTGCTGCTGGGCGAGATCGACGAGGATGCTGCGCTGGAAGTGTTGGCGCGTTTGCTGGTCGACCTTCCTATCGACGAGCGCGTCGTCGCAGCGCGCGCTCTCCCGGAATCCAAGCGCGCACGCGCTCTTGTGCGCGACCTCGTCGTCAAGGGCTTCGACGCGCCGCCCGGCGAGCGAACGCCGCCGCGGATTCTGGCCGTGCTGCTCCCGCTGCATGGCCGTTTGTTGGCCGACGATCCGACTGGCGGCAGCAACGCGCGCGACTGTGCGCCGCTCGTTCTCGGCATCGATCACCCGCATCCGTCTGTGCGCGCCGGGGCCGGCCGCGGCTTCGAACGCCTGCTTAGTCGTTTGCGTAACCTGGGCGAATATGGGCGTGCGTCGCGAGTCTTGGAGGCACTCGGCGAGTTCGGGCTCGACCGCAGGCTCGTGCACTATCATCGTGCTCGCTTGGCCTTTTACCCGGGAGCAGATCCCGCAGCCGCGCTGCTCGCGGGTCGCGCGATTCGCGAGGAGCCGCCGGCCGGTTCCGCGGATGACGGCATCTATCAGGATTCGCTCTGGCGCTTCCGTTCGTTCCACCTAGAGGCGCTGGCATTGTGGGGCACAGGCAAGCCCGAGCAGGCTTTGCCGCTCTTCGAGAGCGCGGGTAGTGTGCTCGATACATTGCTTTCAGAGCGCTATGACTTATCACCCGACGACATCTCGCAGCTGAGGCACGTAGATGCGTTGCAGCACCGCGCGCTGGTCGCGATTTCGAGTGCGTGTTGTTCGATCGCGGCGGGAACCGATCCGCGCAAGGTCTTGCCGATTGCGCGCCTCGCGCATGTTCTGTCGCTCGAATCACAAGTTGGTTATGCGGCTGTTCGCGGCGATGGAAATCGAGGCTGGGACTCCTTGCTCGAGAGTGAGTTGTCGCCCTTCCGCTTGTTGTTCACGGAGCTCGATTGGCCAGAGTTGCCGATGCCGCGTCGACTCGAGTTGCAAGCCTCCATGGGGCGCTTGCTGGCGAGCGTCGCGACAACTGAGATGCCGGGCTTCGCGCCGCTCGAAAACCTAGCGCCCGAGATGATGGACCCGCTTGCGGATCCTTCGCGACGCATCTTGTTGCAGCAAGTCCAGAAGAACCGTGTGGACATGCTCGATGAGGATATCGGGACCGTGCAACGTCGCATGCTGTCGAAGCAGGCGGCGGACCCGGGTCGCATTCCTGATGAAGAGCGCCAAGAGATCACCCTGCTGCTGCGCGCCCGCGGGCGCATTCTGCGCGCGATGGAGCAGTGGGAGGCGACGGGCTACAAAGAACTGCTCGAGCTTCGCAATCCGTCTTCGCTCGCACTTTGGTTGTCACGCGACCTGCGCAGCGAAGGCCGCGCCGTCGACTCACGCCGCTACGCCGAGCGCATGCGCGACGACTTGGAAGAGTCTGCCTTCTTCCGTAACTACTACTGGGGTCTCGAACGCTTGGCTCAGATCGAGATGGCGATCGGCAACTCGTACACAGACGAGGACGAACCCGAGCGCGCCGAAGAGGAACTCGAGAAAGCCGTCGAGCGCCTGCGCGGCATCGAAGAACGCTTGATTGAGTTGGGCGCGGCGCGCGCGAACGTCGAGGTCATCCGCGGCATCCGCAGTGCAGCGTTGGTCGGTCTGGCCGTCAATGCGAACGTCAAACTGGGCGATGCCGAGAAAGCGCTGCAGTACTACGAGCGCGCCTACAAGCTGCGTAAAGACGACTTCATGCAGGTGCTACTCGCATGCTACCGAGCCCGTTCCGGCCGCATACCGGAAGCGCGCGTGCTGTTGCGCGAACTGCGGCCCAGGCCGCAGCTCTACTACAACCTCGCGTGCACGCATGCGCTGCTCGGCGATGTCGAACGCGCACTCGATTACTTGGAGCGCGAGCTGGAAGAGAACCAGTCGAGCGAAGCGGCGCGCCAACGCCAGATGGACTGGGCGCGCGAGGATCCGGATCTTCGGAACCTGCGCGAGGATCCGCGTTTTGAGCGTTTGGTTGGGCCCGGCCAGTAGCTGCGACCATCGCGCACTGACTCGCAGCGTTCCTGCCCATCGCTCGACTCCTCCCCAGGCTCGATAGCAGGGTGCCAGACCAAACTCTCTACATTGGCGTTTCCGCCGTCGGCCCGTACACCTGCGGCAGCGGTACAGCGCACATGCGCAGGTATACGGTGAATTGCCCGCGGTGGTGGATCAGGTGATTGAAGGTGAATGCACGCGATACGCGGCATCGTGAAGTGCACCTGGTCGCCGCTCTTCAGAGTCCATGGTTGCATGAGCTCTGCATCCGAAGCGGTCTCGATTGCGGCGCGTGACTCGCGGACGTTGACGTCGAATACCTCCAGCACCTGTTCCGGTGATTCATAGGTCGGCGAGGTCCAAACAGGGCCATCGGCAGGTGTCAGGTGCATCACTTCTTGCGTGATCGTGGCTTTGGTCCATGAGCGCAGATTCGCCAGGTGCAGGCCGAGATCGCCGAGCTTCCAGGACTTGTCGTGCGGTCTGAAGTCGGCGTTCTCGGTCGTGGTCCATCCGAGCGAAACGCGTGTCGTCGAGGTCTCTTGGTCGCACTCGGTTAGTAGGGGGGGGCATGCCCACTATCAATTCCTTGGGCGGTTGGAGGGAGGGAGGGAGGGAGGGGGCGGAATGAGAGCCGGCAGGGCGGTGCTCCTTCGCGCATCATCGTTGGCTCCCGGGATCTGGCCCAGCTCGCATCGGTCCGGCCGTCGTCCGCCGATTGCTTTATCCTGATCGACACGCATTGGTCAAATAAGACACGTTTGGGCCACTTTCTCCGGGGCGCGCCGCCGCAGCCCAGCCCTCTCCGACTCGCTCGGATCCTACTGGATTCACCAGTTCTTTGTCCCGATCCTCCAAATTCCCGCGCACTGCGGGTGCGCCCGGGCCGGCCATCGCACACACTGCGGGGATGGGCCAGATTACCCTTTCAGGAAAAGGACGCCGTTGGCTGCTCTCGGGACACCCGTGGGTTTACGCCGATGATATAGCTACAGGCGAAGGTGAACCGGGGGAATTGGTCCCGGTGCTGGATCCCGCAGGCGCGTCGATGGGCTGGGGGTTGTTCAGCAACACCTCGCGTATCGCCGTTCGTCTCGTGACACGCGCGGAGGAGCAGCCGAATCGGGCCTTTTGGGCCGAGCGCATGCGGCGTGCGGTCGCCTTGCGTCGCAAGCACGGCCTGCTCGAGAACGATGGCGCCTGCCGGCTGCTGTCGGGTGACGCTGAGGGCGTACCCGGCCTTCTGGTCGATTGGTACGCGGGTGTTCTCGTTCTCCAATGCGGTACTCAGGCGTCGGATCGGATGCGTCCCTTCTTGCTCGAGTTGCTGATCGAGGCGCTCGGTGAAGAACCGGTCGCGATCGTCGACAGATCCGATACCTCGGTGCGCAAGCTCGAAGGGCTCGAGAAGCGTGTCGAGATCGTGCAAGGCAACATCGATGGCACCGTCGAAGTGCGCGAAGGCGACATTCGCTTTCGCGTTAACGTGCTCGAGGGGCACAAGACAGGCGCTTACCTCGATCAGCGCGACAATCGCATCGCAACGGCCAAGCTTGCTACCGGCCGCCGCATGCTCGACTCCTTCAGCTACGACGGACTCTTCGCAATCCATGCGTTGAAGGCCGGTGCCGAGCACGTGGTTTGCCTCGAGCAGAACAAGGCGGCTTGTGAGCGGATCCAGGCGAATGCCGAACTCAATGGCGTCGCGGATCGCATCGAGATCGTCAAGACGAACTGCATGAACGAGCTGCGCGTACGAGCCGAGCGGGACGAGACCTACGGCGTGATCGTGGTCGACCCGCCCGCTTTCGCACGCAGCAAGAAAGAGGTGCGCGGCGCCGAGCGTGGTTACGTCGAGCTGAACCGCAGGGCCTTCCTCTTGGCCGAATCGCAAGGCCACGTCGTCAGCGCGTCGTGCTCGTACAACATCAGGCCGGAAGAATTCGTCTCCTTCTTGAGTAGCGCGGGACGTTTGACCGGCAAGGATGTCTGGTTGACCGAGACGCGCGGCGCAGGCCTCGATCACCCGCACTTGATCACGCTGCCCGAGACGCAGTACTTGAAGTGCGCGTTCATGCGCATCGGCTGATTGCCAGCTGGCTGCGGACGCTCCCTCGTAGATCAGATTCTGATTGAGGGAGGGCCAGCCTCGTACGGCGCCGACCCGACTGAGGCCTTCGAGCCGGCTCAGCGTCGGCTAGCGGCTTCCAGTGAAGCTCGAAACAGAAGCTGTGGTCAGATCCGATGAGCCCTATCGGTTTTCGGTCGAGCAGGGAGCTAATCGAGCTCACCAACCCTCTTGCGAGGCTCTCGGCGTCACCGGTCGACGCTGGGATCCGCGCTGATCCCTCGAAACCACATGCTCGGCGTGGCGCGCGCTTCGGGCGCGTGGGAGAATCCGGCTCATGATCGAGATCCGAGTCAACGGCGCTGCGCGGCAAGTCTCCGAAGGCACTACTTTGGCTGACTTGATCCTCGAGCTCGGACTCGAGCCGAGCACCGTCGCGGTTGAGCGTAATCGCGAGCTTGTTCCGCGCGCGCGCTGTGCTGACACTCGGATCGAGTCTGATGACCGCATCGAGCTGGTGACGCTCGTCGGCGGTGGTTGATCGGCTCTCGCCCCTCTCGCCAATCTCGTCTGGTACGGATCGATGGAAATGACTGCTGCACATCTCAAGGATCAGCCGCTGCGTATCGGTGATCTGACGCTGACATCGCGCTTGCTGGTCGGTACCGGTAAGTACAAGGACAACGACGAAACGGCCGAAGCGCTGCGCATCAGCGGGACCGAGCTTGTCACCGTGGCCATCCGGCGCGTCGACATGTCCGGCAAGGGGCCAAACCTGCTCGACGCGATCGATCGCAAGACGATGGCGATCCTTCCGAACACCGCGGGTTGTTTTGATGCGGAGTCGGCTATTCGCACCGCGCGCCTTGCGCGCGAGTTGCTTGATACGCCTCTGGTCAAGCTGGAGGTGCTCGGCGATCCGAAGACCTTGCTTCCCGACCCTGTCGGTACGCTCGAAGCGGCCAAAGTCTTGGTTGACGAAGGCTTTCACGTGATGGTCTACACCTCGGATGATCCGCGCCTGGCGGTCCGGCTCGAGGACCTCGGCGTGAAGTGCGTGATGCCGGCCGGTTCGCCGATCGGCTCGGGACAAGGCATCCTGAATCCGCACAACCTGTCGATCTTGATCGAGCTCGTCTCTTGTCCTGTCATCGTGGACGCAGGCGTCGGAACTGCTTCCGATGTGTCGCGGGCAATGGAGCTGGGCGCCGAGGGAGTCTTGTTGAACACCGGTATCGCCAGTGCGCGCGAGCCCCTGCGCATGGCCGCGGCGATGAATCACGCTTGCATCGCGGGTCGGCAAGCCTTCTTGGCCGGCCGCATTCCGCGCAAACGGTACGCGAATGCGTCATCGCCGATGGAGGGACTAATCGAAGAGGCGGGTCCTGCCTCTTGATCGTGTCTATGTCGCAGTCGGAAGTTCAGGAGACGCTCGAGCGCATCCCGTTCGAACACGCGCTGGCCGGGGCCATCGTGGTCACTGCCGTGCTCGCCGTCACGCCCGCGATCTGGACGATCGTGCAGCGCATCTATGGCGGCCGAAACATCTTCTTCGCACGTTGGGGCTTCTTGCACCTGCTGCAAGTGATCCTGTTCGGCCTCGGCTTTTCGATCCTGATATCCTTCGCTTTGGACTCCTACTTGCCAGAGGACGAGCCGCTTGGAATTGGCATGCTTCTGGCTTCGCAGTGTCTGATCTTCGGCCCGCCTTGCCTATTCGTGATGTTCTTGGCGCAGCGCCTCGATCCGGATGGCATTCGATGTTTGGGCCTTCGTTGGAATCGCACGCCAAGGGCGATGGCCGGTGGCTTGCTCGCATACTTCGCGTTCTTGCCTGGCTTCTATGGCTTGATGGTGGTGTGGCCCTATCTGCTAGATCGCTTTGGCGGTGCATACGAAGACCAGGCGTTCAGTAGCTTGTTCGAGATGGCGTCAGGCGGCGAGCTGTGGTTCGGCGTCGCGATGGCGGTCTTGGTCTTGCCCTTCTTCGAAGAGCTGCTCTTCCGTGGTTTCCTGCAACCACTGCTGGTCCAGAACTTCCGCGATCGAGGCGGTGTCGCTATGACCGCCATCTTGTTCGCAGCCATGCACGGCGAGAGCGCCTTCGTGCCCATCCTTGGTTTGGCGCTGCTGCTTGGCGCGGTCATGCTGCGCACACAACGCTTGCTTGCCGTCTGGGCATTGCACGCACTTCACAACGGGATCCAGGTGGCGATCCTGCTCAGTACGATGCCGGTCGAGTCCGATAGCGGTGCCGGCGCATTGATTTTGGAGTCTCTCCGATGACGTTCTTCCCTCAGAAGGGCTTGATGCAGCGCGTCGAGGGTGGCGCCTTCGTCGCCTCGACCGCGGTCGTGACGGGTGAAGTGAACTTGGGCGCTGATGTCGGCATCTGGTTTGCTTCCGTCATTCGCGGCGACGATGCAGCGCTGACGATCGGTGCGCGTACGAACATTCAAGACGGCACGATCATGCATGCCGATCATGGCATCCCGAATACGATTGGTGCGGGCTGCACGATCGGTCACCGCGTGATCTTGCATGGGGCCTCCGTTGCCGATGGTTGCTTGATCGGCATGGGCGCGATCTTGCTGGCCGGTTCACAGATCGGCGCGGGATCGATCATCGGCGCGGGTGCAGTCGTGAAAGAGAACGCGGTCATCCCGCCGCGCTCACTCGTTGTCGGCTTGCCTGGCAGGGTAGTGCGTTCCGTGCGCGACGAGGAGATCTTGATGATCGCCGAGAGCGTGCAAGGCTACGTTGACCGGATTCAGGAGTACTTGGAGTGAAGCGCGAGACGAGCGAAGCTGTCATGCAGCCATTCGCGGATGGCTATGCGGATCGACTGCTTGCGCTCGATCAGGTTCTCTCCCAACTCGAGGGTGGCCTCGCGATCGCGTTCTCGGGTGGCGTGGACTCGGCGGTCTTGCTGCACGCGGCCAAGCGTGTGCTAGGTGCCGGCGCGTTGGGTGTGATCGCAGATAGCCCTTCCTTACCAAGGCTCGAGCTAGAACGGGCTCGCGATTGTGCCGCGCAGATCGGCGCGCAACTGCGTGTGATTGGCACGTATGAAGGCGATGACCCGCGCTATCAGCGCAACGACGCTTTGCGTTGCTATTGGTGCAAGAACGCGCTCTTCGAAGCGATGCAGGCGGTCCTGCAATCGGATGGGCTAGCCCATCTTGCGTACGGCGAGAACTTGGACGATGGCGGGGACGACAGACCCGGCCGGCGCGCTGCGGGCGAGCATCTCGTACGTGCACCCTTGGCTGAGGCTGGCTTCACGAAGGATGATGTCCGGCGCTACGCGCGTGATGCCGGACTCAAGGTGGCAAAGAAGGCGGCTAGTGCTTGTCTAGCGTCACGAATTCCCCGTGGTGTAGTCGTGACACCCCAGCGCTTGGCCAAGGTCGAACAGGCGGAAGCGTGTCTGCACCGCTTGGGATTCCAAGTGATTCGCGTTCGTCATCAAGGAGCGCACGCGAAGCTGGAGTTCGGGTCGGCAGAGTTCGGGCGCGCGACGGAGATGCAGTCCACGATCGCATCTGAGCTGGCCCAGGTCGGCTACGCGACGGTCGAGCACGGGCTCTATCGATCGCCGGAAGAGCGCGCTCAGCAGCCGTAGGGGCACACAGGGAGGTAACGTGAACTTGCTTCGAACATTCCCTGAACTCGCTTCAAGCCTGCGCTATACACGGCCCGATCCTGTGTAGTGTTGGCGCACATTGCGTCGGCCACAGCAGGGTCCGGATTGACTTCCCAGAGTTATCCGGAGAGGGGGACGATGCTCGCCTTGAAGAATCAGCTACCAGCTCGGAGCTACCGCTCCGCGCGATCCCGTCGAGGGATGAGCCTGATCGAAGTCATGATCGCAATCGGTGTATTGGTGGTCGCAGTAATGTCTGCGGTCTCGAGCCAAATCACTTCGATGAATCTGATGACGACCAGCCGCGAAAGCAATCGCGCGATGTCCGAGTTGCAGAGTGCTATGGAGCGCGTACTGCTTGATCTCCCGGATCAGATCCCGGTGAACTACCCCGAGGATACGCCGGTCGAGTTCTACTCCGGACTCAACCTGCAGAACGAAGTCATCGTGCCGAGCTATCCGACACTCGTCGCTATCGACGACATTCCGGACCCCTTGCCGATCGTGCTGACGATCACATGGAGGGACTACGGCGCTCGTCCCCGCTCGCTCACTCTAGCGACGATGAAAACGAGGTGAGCATGATGTACAGCGAACCCAAATCGCCTGCGCAGCGCTGCTCCGGATTCACACTACTGGAAGTCGTCATTGCCGGCAGCATTCTGACAATGCTCGCCGCCGCCTTGGTTGAGAGTGCCAAGGGAATGAGCCGTGTCACGACGACCGCGAATGTCCGCGGTACGATGCAGGAGCAAGCCGAGAAGGCTTTGTTCGCGATCATCCCAGAGATTCGACGCTCCGGCTTCGTCACCGTCAACGAGCTCGAGTTTCCGATGATCATCGAAGACGGCGTGGCGCCAGAAGACATGGGCGAGTTCAGCCATGAACCAGCGGATTCCTTCGCAGAAGAAGGTGATCCCGATTTCGGGCCAAGCCACGAGATCATCTTCGTCCTTCCGCAAGATGCGGATAACGACGGCCGACCTGACCTGGATGAGGACTCGGGGAAACTCGTCTGGGGCGCGAACGTGTACACCTACACCGTCGAGACGATGATGGATGGTCGCAATCACCTGGTCCGTCGCATCAATGGCGAGACCCCGGAGAGCCTCGGGCGCGGCTTCGAACGCGTCGTCTTTGATACACCGGAGTCGTCCGGCTGGGAAGAAGACTTCCCACTCGACTCCGTACGCATTCGGCTGTACCTGCGAAAGCAGGACGAGACGGGCGCTTGGTTCCGGCACATGAGTGAGGTCGCACTGAGGCTTCGCAACCAAGATTGAGGGTGGGATAGATGAATCGCAGGGTGGTGTTCAGAGAAGCGGATCCGCGTCGTCGAGGTGTGGCTCTGCTGTATGCCGTTTTCGGCGCCTTCGTAGCAGCGAGCTTGGTCTCGGTCATGTTGACGATGGCGTCCGTCACGCGGCGTGGTTCAGGCTTGAAGTTGTCGCAGATTCGCGCGACGTACCTGGCAGAAGGAGCGGTTGAGGCGGCCAAGAAGGAGATCCAAGTCGCGATCGCAAACTGGGAAGATCCGCCCACAAGCGGTATGGTCGAAATCGGGACGGAGGCTGTCAGCTATTCGATCGCTCCGACTGGCGCGAGCGAGATCGTCACGGATGCGACTGGTATTCAGACGATCCTGACTTCGTATGAAATCGTTTCGACGGCGACCTATGAGCGCGTACAGCGCCAGGCTCACCGCATCATCAATGCGGAGTCGACGCCCATCTTCCAGTTCGCAGTGTTCTACACAGAGGATCTTGAGATCCATCCTGGTCCGAATATGACGCTGAGTGGGCGTGTTCACACGAACCGGAACATGTACCTGGGCTGCGGCAACACACTGACGATGAACACGAACTACGTGCGCTCGGTCGGTGAGATGTACCGCAAGAAGAAGGACAGCGGGCAGTCGAATGGCACGGTCAAGATTCGCAAGTGGGTTGAGGATCCGTACGACACTTCGATCTCGCCTGAATATGTGACGATGAACTCGCGTGGACAGATGACGAATCTTGGAGTTACGACCGAGAGCGGGTACGACTCCGACTTCTCTTTGGGCCACGATGACAACGGCGATGGTGACTTTGACGACGCCACAGACATCCTGCCCTTTCTACCAGGTGCTCTCGAATATTGGTCCGAGGCGAGCACCGAGAGCGAAGAAGGAAACACCGTGTTGACTGGTTCGCACGGTGTATCGGAGGCGGTCAGCCCGAGCATCGGGTCAATCAAGATGTACGAGGAAGCTGAGGCCGGCAACTACGTACTTAATGGCGAGACGGGTGAGTATGAACTCGCCCTCGTCGCAGGGACGGGCCAATTCGAGCGCGGCTTCTATCACGAGAATGCGGGCCTCTCGATTATCGTCAATGAGGATGGGACAGATTGGGTTGCGTACGACGTGGACGGAGTCGACATGAAGCCGGCTCTCGACGCCGCAGGCGCCGTGACCCTAGATTCGATCTACGATGCACGGCAATCAACGAACTCCGATCAAGTACCAACGGTCACGGTCGACATGAATAAGCTAGGCCAATCGGGTGCCTTCCCGGCGAACGGTTTGCTGTACACCTCGCACTATGGTCTCGGTGAGGGCACGGATGCCAAGGGCCTCAAAATTGTCAACGGAAGTGAACTGCTCGCTGCCCTGACAACGGTGGCCGAAGGTTCGGCCTACGTGCAAGGCGACTTCAACAACGTTGATCGCAAGGGCGCGTCCGTTATCGCGGATGCGGCAAGTCTCTTGTCGAACTCGTGGGACAACTCGAAGACGCAGGGTACCTTGCCGGTTGCGAGTACAACGACGTACTACATGGCGATCATCACGGGCAACCATGACACCGAGGAAGGTGGCAACTACAACGGTGGCCTCGAGAACCTGCCGCGCTTCCACGAGAAGTGGACCAACATGGACTGCAACATCTTCGGCTCCTTCGTGAATGCCTGGACCAGCGAGTATGCGACCGGCCTCTGGCAGTACGGCAGCGATCGCTACAATGCGCCGAAACGGCGTTGGTCGTACGATCCGTACTTCAACCGCGTCGCTAATCTGCCGCCCTTCACGCCGATGGTAGTGACAGCTACGGATATTGTGAGTTGGTAAGCCACGACGGTCCATAGGCTCATTCATGTGCCGCGCAGGCTCAAGGTTGAGTCTGCGCGGTACTTTGCCTGGAAGGCTGCCCCGAACACTTCGCTGCAAGCTCGAGTCAAGCCCGAGATCCGGCTTCGAGGATCGTTATGATGGCAGCATGAAGCTGCAGGCTCGCTCTCTATTCGCACTCCTCGTCTGTGCCTTGATCCCATCTGCCGCCTCCGCCTATGCGGTGGTGAGCCTAACTCCTGCGGCACAGCGGCAGTGGACAGTGGCGGAGTCACTGTCGGTGGAAGTGCTCTCTCTGCCCAAGGTAGTGGGCGAGTTGCATTCCATCGCAGTTGCAGAGGATGATCAGGTGTTCCTCGTGGTGCGCAAAGGAGTGCAGTCGAGCATTCTGAGTTGGACGCCCGGTTCGGATTCGGCGACCGTTCCTGCGCCGGTTGTGCTTGCCAAATTCGAGGGCGTGCTCGATCTGCTTGCGAGCGACGATGGCCTTCTCGTGTTGACTTATGAGCGGCTTGTGCGGCTCGAGCTCACGAGCGAGCCTGCTGCCAGCGTGCTATGGCAGGCAACGGAAGATCGTGCGCAGGGCCGCATGGCGCGCGCGTTCGATGGCAGGATCGCATTCCGATTGGGCGATGCTAGCTATGCCGTGAAGATGCCGCAGCGCGAGGGAGTCGTCACATACGAGCTGCCTGGGATTGGATTGGATACGCAACTCGTGTTCGATGAACGCGCTGAACTTTTCGCTGTCGGAGCAGATCCATCAGGCGAGAACCCTCTGGCTGGAATCCTGCACGTTTTTCCGGGTGCACCAATGCTCTGGCCAAATGGACAACTCGTGTTGGCGCGAGAAGGAGTCGGTCCGGCAATCACTTACGCAGGCTCGGACTGGCCAGAGATATATAGGGGCGCGCTGCTCTGCCTCGATTCTGATCGTGGCAAGCTGAAAGCTGTGGCCAAAATTCCGCGCGGTGGCAGCCATACGGTACTAAACGCGATTGACGTGTTATGGCGTCAGGACGGAACGCATTTACATCTCCGTCAGCTGGCGTTCGACGCAGAGGGTGAGTCGCTGTACGTGCTGCTCGCGAAAGGAATGGGCGAAGCAGATTCAGCGGTGCAATTGCTACGAATATCTGCCATACGGGATTCGATTGAGAATAAGCAGCAAGCTCAGTCGACGGACGGCTCGGATCAGGGTGATCTGCAAAAAGGTGATGCATGGATCCAGATACTGGATGATCCAAGCTTGGCGCAGCGCATGCATGCCTCGCTGCTGGGCGCCTCGAGTGGCTTCGAGCATCTAGTCGCGTTGGAGCGAGCGCTGCTTGGCGGCATGGGATTTGGAAGCTTGCCCAGTGACAGGGCTCGGCGTCATGCGATCTGGACCTTGTACGATTGCATCGTCCGGGCGCGCGCTGCTCGAGGCGACGAATCTCCTGCTGGCGCTGATGAGCAACGAGCCATGCGCCTATTGCGCCGCACCCTCGATCTCAGTATTCCCGAGGTCCGTCTACATGCGCTGCGAGCCCTTGGCCGTTTGCCCGGAGCCGTAACTGCGCGCGACCTGAACGAAGTCATCAGTGGTTCCACTCCGGCTGTCGCTCGGCACGCTGCGGAACTGGCAGGCAGGCTACGACTCGTGGAATGCGGCCAGACACTGGCGGCGACACTACACGAAGAGGGGGATCCGGCCTTGCTCGCCTCAGTGCGCTGGGCGCTCAGCCGCACGCAGTCCTATTCGGCTGCAGCACAACGCATGCACGGCATTGTGGATCCGGAACGGCGCGAACAGTTTTGGAAGCTCTTCCGTGACTACCCAAGCGAACATGCAATCGAGGTGGTGACGAGTGTGTTGTCTGGATTCGATGTGCCGTACCGCGTGCGGGTAGAAGCCGTCGACTTCCTCGAGCCGTTCGCGCGCGTCGGCGACTCGCGGGCTGAGATTGCCTTACAAGCTTTGGAAAGGGCTCGTTCGGATCGGGCTCCTGCCGTCCGCGAGCGAGCGCAGGCCGTGCTCGACAGCCTGTCCGAGACTGATCAGGAGCCCTATGCCCTCGCTCCCTCCGAGCCGCACCAAGCCCAAGCGGTCGTGCCACCTTGGTCATTGCGAAACGGTGCTCTCAATGAAGATGTTCTGCGCGCCTCACTGCGTCCTCCTTCTGATCGAGCCGATGCGCTGACAGATACGCTGTATCGAAGCATCGAAGCGCAGCGCTCTGGCTTGAGCTTCGAGAACCCATTGGATTGGGATCATCCCATGCGGCACCTCTACCAGCATGGCTGGGCTGGAGGCGGCGTCGCTGTTGGCGACATCGACAAGGACGGGCTACCCGAGCTCTTTCTTACGTCCCAAACCGGTTCGAATCGGCTGTTCATGAACCGTGGCGGCATGCGCTTCGAGGATACCACCGTAGCGGCTGGCATGAACGAAGCCACGCATTGGTCAGCTGGCGCAGCCTTCGGAGACCTAAATGGAGATGGCTCGCTCGACCTTGTGGTCTGTAACTACGACGCAGCCAACGAGGTATGGCTCGGCGACGGGGCCGGGCACTTCCGAGAGTGCGCAAGCGAGTTGGGCTTGGCGTATCACGGAGCCAGCGTTCAAGCTGCACTCGCCGACTACGATCGGGACGGCGACTTGGATGTGTTCCTCCTTACGAATCGCATCTACCCCGGTGGTGGAACAGACGCGCCCGTCATGCAGCGTGGGCCACGCGGCCGCGAGGTTCTGTCGGCCGGTCAAGAGGACAGCTTCGCGATTCAACATCGCTTGGAACCGAATGGCATGGCGTCCTACGTCGTCAAAGCTGGCGAGCGGGACCGCTTATTCCGCAACGACGGAGATGACGGATTTCACGATGTCAGCGAGGAAGCGGGCATCTTCGGCCATCATCCCGGACTGGCCGTGCTGTGGTTCGACTTCGATCACGACGGCTTGCCCGACTTATTCATTGGCAACGACTTCTGGGATCCGGACTTCCTGTACCGCAACCTCGGCAACGGACGCTTCGAGGATGTCAAATACGATCGCCTGCCGCACACACCGTGGTTCACGATGGGGGCTGATGCATCCGATGTGAACGGTGATGGTCGCATCGACTTCTTGGCCGCGGATATGGCTCCCACGACTCACTTTCTGTCGAAGCTGATGATGGGCGAGATGGGTGATAGTCGTTGGTTCCTCGAGAGCGCCCGACCCAGGCAGTACATGCGCAATGCGCTGTACCTCAACACTGGCGAACAGCCCTTCGAAGAGGCCGCCTTTCAAGCGGGATTGGCGCAAAGCGATTGGAGTTGGTCGGTCCTGTTCGGTGACTTGGACATGGACGGCCGCGAGGATCTGTTCGTCACGAACGGCAGCGCCAACCACTCCTTCGATCCGGACTTGAACGCGCGCATGCAGCGCTTGGCTTCGGAACAGGACGAGCGCGGACTGACGGATCCTGCGGCGCGCTATGAGGAAGCGTGGCAGCTATATCGAAGCGAGCCTCCGCGGGCCGAGGCCAACTGGGCCTTCCGCAACGCCGGTGGGTTGAATTTCGAACGCAGCGCGAATGCATGGGGCCTGGATCAAGTCGGCCTATCCTTCGGCGCCGCGCTGGCCGACCTAGACCGAGATGGTGATCTCGATGCGGTGGTGCAGAACCTCGGTCAGCCCGTCTCGTTACTCGAGAATCAATCGCAACAAACAGGACGGCTGCTTGTCAGTTTACAGGGCAAGGCGAGCCCATCCGATGGGATCGGGGCCGAGCTCAAGCTCGCTACCGGCTCGGGTGCGGCGCAGATCCGGCAACTCTTCACTGCAAAGGGCTACTTGTCATCTGCTGAGCCGATCGCTCACTTTGCAGGTGTACCCAATCTTGAGGCGGGGCAATCCTCTGTACTTACGGTGCGCTGGCCGAGTGGTCGCACGACGACCGTTCGCGATGTCGCTCCCGATACTTGGATCCTGGTACGCGAAGCGGAAGAGCAGACCGAGCCTGTGGAGCCAGCGCCCGTGGCGACTGTGTTGCGCGAACTCCCTCAGGCCGGGGGTCTCTCGATTGGGGGACGACCCGAGCTTCTGTTCGACGACTATGCGTCGCAGCCGCTCTTGCCCGCGCGCCTCTCGAGCGCAGGACCCGGGCTGGCCTGTGCCGATTTCGATAACGACGGTGACGAGGACTTATTCGTAGGGGGCGCTAAGGGACAGAGTGGCCTTCTATTCATTCGCGACGGTGAAGCGGGCAGCGAGAGAACGCCTCGCTTTCGCATCGCGACGGAGGGGCCCGACGGTAGCTACCCATGGCGCGAGGATCGTCAGTGCGAAGACAGTGCGATGCTTTGGTTCGATGCGAACCAAGACGGCATGCTGGATCTGTTCATCGCGAGCGGCAGCAACGAGTTTGAGGAAGGGCACCTCGCCTATCGAAACCGCTTGTACATCCAGCACGTGCCGGGGCACTTCACGCGCGTTGTGGATGCACTGCCAGACTTGCGCGAGAGCACGCAAGTCGCATGCGCCGCAGACTTCGATGGCGATGGAGATCTTGACCTCTTCATCGGCAATCGTTCGATTCCCGGACGCTATCCAGTCTCTCCCGCTAGTCGCCTCTTGCGTAATGAGTTCGGTGTCTTCCGCGACGTAACAGAGTCTCTGGCACCGGGATTGTTGCAAGCCGGCCTCGTGACAAGCGCGCTGTGGAGCGATGTCGATGACGACGGCCGCATGGACCTAATGCTCGCGCGCGAGTGGGGCACAATTGGTCTGTGGATGAACACGCCTGCAGGCATGGTCGAAGCGCAGGCAGTAGAAGGACTGGCGGGGCGTCAGGGCTGGTGGAGTTCGATCGAAGCCGGTGACTTCGATGCGGATGGACGCATCGACTACGCGGTCGGTAACGCAGGGACGAATAATAAGTACGCGGGCAAGACGCCATTGTCTCTGTATTACGGAAGCCTAGAGCAAGGCCATGCTCCCAACCTGATCGAAGCCGAGCGCGGCACCTTGCCTGGCGGTGAAGACTGCACATGGCCGACGCGTGGCTTGAGCTGCAGCTCCCACGCGATGCCTTCTGTTCGCGAACGCATGCCCAGCTACAGAGACTTCGCCGCTGCCACCTTGGAGCAGATTTACGACCCGGCTTCGCTGGCCGAGTCGACGCGCTTCCAGTGCACTCACCTCGAGAGCGGCGTGCTGCTGAATCGCAGCCATGCTGGTGCGCCGAGTTTCGAATACCGAAGTCTGCCAAGCGCAGCGCAGCGAGCGCCGATCCAGGGCCTCATCGCAGGCGACTGGACGGGTGACGGCGAGCTGGACTTGGTTCTTGCGCAGAATTTCTTCGGCCGCGAGCCCGAAACAGGTCACTGGGATGGTGGCGTCGGCCTGCTGCTTGCCGGCGACGGAGATGGCGGTTTTGAAGCGCTGCCGGCGTATGCGAGTGGCATGGCCGTTACCGGCGAGGGGCGCGCGCTGATTCGGATGGATCTGGATGACTTCGGCATGCCAGAGATTGTGCTCAGCCGCCAAGGCGAAGCACTCCACGCATGGACTTCGGACCACAGTGAAGTGCTAAGCGTTCGGCTTGGAGCGCCGGAAGGCCGTCACACCGTGATTGGTGCCAAGGTCTCCCTAATCGAAGAGGGCCGGCCAACGCGCAAACGCGAATTGCGGATGGGCTCAGGCTGGATGTCCCAGTCGTCTACCACCCTGTACTTGCCGGCGCCCGCGGGGGCTGCGCGCTTGATCGTGCGCTGGCCCGACGGGTCCCTGTTCGAGCGCGCGGTTGATCGCGAGAGTAAACGCGTGCACATCACTCGCTACAAGCGGCCATGATCGCGCGTCAATAGATGCGCGAAGTGGTGCGGAAGTGGTGCGCGCTACGGGCCTCCTCCCGAATTCATGAGGCTTCAGTGGCTCACGGGAAGATGTGTTGCCTCTGAAGATCATGAGTCGGAGCGAGTGGCCACTTCTTGCCGAGCCAGCGCGCACCGGGCGAGCAGCCCGGCAAAAGGCAACCGTCCACGAGTGAGAATGAGCTCACAGCTTTAGGCCGAAATTTTCACGACACGCTCTGCGAACAACGCGCACCAGCAACAGTCTCGACATCCAACATCCCAAATGAAAACAGCCCACCGCGATCGCAGGATCGCGGTGGGCTGGAATCGATGTTGGAGAGAGGAATCGAGGCGGCGCCCCAATTCCTCAGCCCATCAGGGGCAGAACGTCACGGACAATCCGTCCGTCAGGTTGTAGGCGGCACCACCAGCGGCGGGGTCGCGGTACCAGAACTGGAAGTTCCAGTTCGAGCCTGCATTGATCTGGGCCGGCATGCCCGGAGGGTTCGTGAGGTCGAGGTTGTATTGGATATCGCCGAGGACACTCACTGACACCACGGGGAGTCGGAAGAAGCCGCCGGTGACACACAAATTGCCATTGCCAAAGGAGGACTGCGATTGCGCCGGTCCATAGAAGAACACACCGACTTGCGTAGGCGGTAGGTCGTAGGCGTAGAGCCCGAACGCGTTGTCCGCGACAACCACACTGCCAGAAAGCGAGATGGTGGCCGGGTTTCCGGTCGAGTTTGTGAGCGCGGTGCAGTAGCTCTCTGCGCCACACTCACACTCATCCGGAATACCGTTGCTGTTGTTGTCCGTGCTGGTGCCATTCGAGATGTCCAAGCTATCGGGCACGCCGTTGGCATTGCAGTCGGTGCAGAGCACATCGTCGACAGATAAGTCATCGATGGCCGCTTCGACGATCGATCCACCGCCCCCGTCCGATGCACGGAAGCGCAAGCGAACGTTGGCGGTTAGGTTGACGAGCGGAGCGACTTCGAAGGTGTGCTGGAACCAACCGCCCGAGGCCTCGGGGTGACCAGGGCCGATGGTCTCGACATTGGTCCAGTTGTTGTTTCCGTTTGGTGAGATATCGATCACGAGCGAGTCGTCGACCGTGCCGTTCTGGTCGTTCGAGTACCAACGCCAATACGAGATCGTCGGCGAGCTTGCATTGGAGAGGTCGAGCGTCGCGCTTAGCAGCGTCGTCGTTCCACCGTCGATGTCATTGTCACCAAGGCCGCCTCCGACCACACCTTGACCCGTGACCCAGCAGTTTGTGCCGGGCTGAGAGTGGTCATCTTCGGGCTGCGCGCTTGTGCCGACCGGATTCACCCGCGTCCATATGCCTGTCGTGGCCGTGTCGCCAGCGGCGCCACTGGACCAGCCAGCTACGCTCTCCATGTTGTAGCTGAAGAGATTATTCGCGCCTTCTGCAGCGATCGAGCTGTACTGGGAGCCCGGCGCAGTGGCCGGTTCGTTCCAGGCCAAGCCGCCTTGCGACTGGGCCTGGACGTACCAGCTGACTGCCGTGCCGCACGGGAAAGCGGGAAAGTTCGCGAGGAACTGATCACCCGCGACGTGTGTCAACGGAACCAAAATGGTTCCCGCGCCCGCGTCATAGACCAGATTGGCGCTGCCAGTGACCAAGGCACCCGGGGTGCCTTCAGTGATCGTAACGCCGATGTCTTCGCCGCTCGGATCCAAAGTGAAAGGCGCTGGAGCGTTCAAGCTGATGTCGACCGCCGCATCACCGACCCAGAGCACAAACAAGCCGCGCTCACGGTCGGAGCCAATGACGACTCCGCTGTCGAAGTAGGGGAAGCAGCTCCACAAGCCGTTGTAATCGTCCGCGTCACTGCCCGGATAGGTGTCAAAGTAGGCCACCTCGGGCGGGTTCGTCGCGTTGGCGTCGATGTCGAACACGCGCAAGCCACTACGATAGTTGGCCTGGAACAGCAGCCCGTTCTTCGTGTACATGTTGTGACCGACCGCCTGGTTTCCGTTAGAGAAGAAACCGACGTGGTTCACGTTGTTCAAGTTGTTGACGTCGAACACGTGCGTACGTGTCGTCAACGTACCGTCTTCATCCAGCTCGTCGCCGAGGTAAAAGTGCTGACGATCTTCCGACAACCAGCCCTGGTGCGAGTAGGCCGGCGCAGGATAGAAGACGCGGTCCATCAAAATGATGTTGGACTTGTTTGTTACATCCAACACATCCAGGCCTGTCTGGTCCCAACCACCGTTGAAGCCACTGCAGCAGAAGGCGACCTGCTTGCCTGCGTAGGGTCCGCTCGTATAGGTCACGACCTGAGCATCGTGGATGTAACGGTCGTCCCAAGATCCGACGTAGGCCGGACTCGCGGGGTTCGCCAAGCTGTAGATTCGCAATCCGTGGTTCGATCCACCCGTGCGATACAGGAAGCCACTGTCCTCGTCGATCACGACGTTGTGCGTGTTGCTCGAGCCCACGTCGTCGATGGTGTTGACGAGGGTGACGACACCCGAGTCAATGTTCGCCATGCTGACGACCTGGATGCCGCTGCCGTTCTCGGTCACCATGTACGCGTGGTCCTGATAGACCTTCGGGTCGCGCCACAGGCTGTCGTTGCCATCGATCACGCCGACCAACTGCGGGTTGCCCGGGTTGCTGATCTCGACGAAGCATGTCTCTTCGTGCGTTCCGATGATCGCGTACTCGCGGCCACTCGGAGCGGTGTAACCCCAGCAGTCGTTTGCCTCGGATGCGTTGCTGAGTTCGCTCAGCGTCATCCAAGACAGCAGCTGGACATTGTCCGAATCGAAGCCGCCATAAGTCGTCCCGCCACCGGGCTGACTCGGCATCGTGTTGCGATAGCCAGGACCCACATAGGGAGCTTGACGAGAGAGGATTTTGGGGTCGTCCTCGTGGAGAGAACTACTGGCGAGAAGAGGCGCTGAGAGAGTGGCCACGACCATTAAGGTCGAGAGGCTGGAGATCAGACGCATGAATCGGCTCTTGGCTGGGGGGGGGGAGGGATCGTCTGGAAGCCG
>JBLFWN010000098.1:0-25612 GCA_047611405.1 Planctomycetota bacterium
GCTGTCGCACAAGCGACCGGTCTGGTCGCTGGCCCGCAGCTTCGAGCGATGGGCACGCTGGGCGGTAACGTGATGCTCGACACTCGTTGCCAGTGGTACAACCAGACGTACTTCTGGCGTCAATCGCTCGGCTTCTGTTTGAAGAAGGATGGCGATGTCTGTCACGTCGTCGACAAAGGCAAACGCTGCGTGGCGGCTGCATCCAATGACAGCGTGCCGGCCTTAATGAGCCTGGACGCGTCGATCATCCTGCAGGGCCCCGATGGGCGGCGCGAGGTTTCTTTGGACGACTTCTGGCTGCCGGATGGGATCTACAACAAGAAGCTCGAGCGCACGGAACTATTGGTCGAGATTCGAATTCCTGCGACAGCCCGTGGGCATCGCGGTGCTTACGGAAAGCTGCGTGATCGAGGCTCGATCGACTTCCCGTTGCTGGGCGTCGCGGTGCGCTTGGATGTCGACGAGACCGAGACGATTCAAGCTGCCGAGGCTGTGTTCGTGGCACTCGTTGCGCGACCCGTGCGTCTCAAGCGGCTCGCAGATATCTTGGTTGGCGTGCGCATCGGTAGTGATGCGTGGAACGATGCTGTTGATGAGGCTGGCAAGCTTGCGTACGCACAATGCAGGCCAATGGCGAACATCCCGGGTGATCATGAGTACAGGCGCGACATGGCGCCTGTCTACATGAAGCGCACGCTGCGTGCTGCAGCCGAGCAATCGGGCCCCGTACACCACATTTGATCGCAGAGCTGACTTACTTACGTACGCAAGAGCACCACATGGAACGTATCGATTTGAGTCTATTGGACCAGCCCATTCAGGGGCGACAACTCGGTCAGGCCGCGACTCTTCGCGAGGTCTTGCAGGTGCCGACTTGGCTGGTGTTCCTGCGGCATTGTGGGTGACTGTTCACGAGCGAGTGGATCGCCGACCTGCGCCGTGCGCGCGAGCAACAGCCCCTTATAGCGCGCATCGTCTTCATCCATCAGGGCGGTGAGGCGGACTGGGATGCACTCTTCGACAAGTACTGGAGCGATGTCACAGTGATCGCCGATCCGAAGCGTGCACTCTTTGACGCCTTCGGCCTGGGCCGAGGATCGATCGCACAAGTCGCCGGCGTACGAGCCATACTCGCGAGTTTCCGCGCGCTAGCGCGAGGACACTTTCCTAAAAGGCCGCGCGGCGATGTTCGCTTGATGCCAGGCATCTTCTTGTGCGAGCAGGATCATGTGCATTGGTCCTTCCGTGCTCGTCACTCTGCGGACAGGCCACCTGTGTCGACACTGCTGAGCGAGAGCGTGAAGCTGGTAGCCGGCTCCACCTGAACGGCGCCCGCTCATATTTCGGGAACGGTCATGCCCATTCTTGCTGCCGTAGCGCTCACAAGACGAGTTTCATTCGACTTGGTGTCCTCGTTTATGGTCCATGCATGCGCACGGTGCTTGCGCCAAAGCCGAGAGCTGACTGCATGACTCCGATGTACTGAAGGTCGAGAACATGCGCCCTTTGCATCGTGATCCGTATTGGGTCAAGTCCGGCTTCTCGCTCCATGACTCATCAGGTATTTAGCTCTACCTCGATCAGACTGAGCTCGACGAGCGTCTCGCGATGCAGATCACCGAAGACGACATCACAATCGATCTCGCAGAGAGCGGTGCTGCCCTTCACCCGTGCGGAGACATGCCCCTCGACCACTCACGCTCCATGGTGGATGCCTGTGGAGGAGAGGCCACCGGGACAATAAGGCGGCCGCTAAACCCTTCGTAGATCAAGTTGATGGGGGCACCGTACTAGCGTCGTTGCGTTCAGCACGCTGTTCTAGCGGGGCTTGACCAGCGAGCTATCCGGAGGCTTCTGGCTGAGCGACAATCTGATCGAGGTCAAAGCAACTGAGTGAGCCTCACAGCACCCAATATTCACAACTGATACGAAAGGGGGCGTTGCGCAAGCAGCGCCCCGTGCAAATTAACTCGATTCGTACGGGCTTGTCACAAGCTGGCCTCGAACGGGGTTCGATACAGGGTCTGGAGAGCGAAGGTTCTACAGGAGAGCTGGGTGAGGGAATACCCACAGACAACTAACACAGCACTAGGATTCGACAGGATGGCGACAAGGACTGGACTGCAGGCGGGCAGAGCGCGGCAGGCGCGCTCTAAGATTCTCATCGTTGATGATGATCCGAACGTCCCGCGCGCGATCGAGATTCGCTACGGGGGGCAATTCGACATCACGGCCACACACTCGGGCGAGGAGGCACTGGGGGTGCTGTCGAGCAGTCCGCCCTTTGCCGTTGTGTTGTCTGACATGATGATGCCGGGCCTAGATGGGCCTGGATTCCTCGCCCAAGTCGGCCGGTTGTATCCCGATTCGACTCGCATCCTGATGACCGCCAGCGCGGACATCGGTTCGGCAGTCAATGCGATGAATCGTGGGCGATTGTTTCGCTTGATCCCAAAACCTTGGCAAGGCGAGGATCTCTCGAATGCACTGTTGGACGGTGTCAAGGAGTACGAGCGACGCGTTCATGAGCGCAGCCTCATGGAAGGCACATTGCAAGGCAGTATCGAAGTGCTTATCGAGCTGCTGTCCTTCAGTCGGCCCGTCGAACTTGGCGCTGCACGAGCGATTGCTGGTAAGGCGAGCCTGCTCGGTGCGTGCTTCGACGAGCTGAATATGTGGGAGATCAAGCTCGCGGCATTACTGGCGCCGATCGGAGTGATGTGCATCCCCGCTCCCCCGCAGAAAGGCAATAAGCAGCAAGAGCTAGCGCAGGTCTTCGCTCGCGCGCAAATCGAACGCGCACCGCGCATCGCATTCGAGCTGCTGAAATACATCCCTCGCTTCGAGGGTGTCGCCAGCATTGTTCGCTATCAGCACAAGCACTTCGATGGTCACGGCTACCCCGTCGACGCACTCTCAGGCAACTCCATCCCGCTTGGGTCGCGCATCCTGAAAGTGGCCACGGACTTGCATGAGCTACAGAATAAGGGCATGTACCTGGCCGCGGCCTTGCGAACAATGCAAGGCAGCCCGGGCGTCTACGATCCGCAGGTGCTAGCGGCTGCAAAGCGTTGCCCGGACTTGGATCATCACATGGAGGCGGGGCGTGAACGTGAGAAGCGGACAGTGCGGCTAAACGCGCTCTTGCCCGGGCACTTCTTATTGAATGACATCGAAACGGAAGACGGCGTGCTGCTCGTGGCTGCGGGCCGGCAGATTTCGGCACCCTTGCTCGAGGGTCTGCGGATTCACGCCGAGTCCGTGATGATTCGCGAACCAATAATCATCGCAGCGAACTGGGAGCCCACATCGGGTCAATTGCAAGGCATCGTCGCCTGAGCGGTGGCGCGCTAAGTGGCTCAGGCCGAACGCTAGCTTGGCGCTAGCTCGGCGCGCACACGGCGACGCGGCTTGTTATTCCGACTCAATCAAGCGCTGGAAAGCTGCCCCGAGATCGAGATAGACCTGATCGATATCTGGTGTCAAAGGACCAAGCAGCAAGTCGATCTGCTCGAAGGGATCGAGCACAAGGTCGAACATCTCTTGCGTAGGCGGATGCACAGGGGAGACGCGCCGCCGAATCAACTTGTAGCGGTCGTTGCGAATCGCCACTCCGAAGCGCTCCGAGTCCGTGATGCCACTGCCGTACGGAGAGAAGTGTTCCGCATACAGGTAGTCCTTGTGACTTGACAGATCCGGATCAGATAGCAGCAGGCAGAGGCTCTTCGAATCCAGCTTGTGCCCGGCGGGCAAGTGCTGGCGCGGATCGACCCCCGTGAGCTCAGCGATCGTCGAATAGAGATCGAGCGCTTGGACAAGTGCGTGGCATTCACGCCCTGGATCGACGACGGTCGGTCAGGCGATGATCAGCGGCACGCGAATTCCTCCTTCGAAGAGTGTGCCCTTCGCGTGGTCGGGAGAAAAAGGAGCGTCGGTAGCGTAGGGCGAGGTTCCATTGTCGCCGATGAAGATGACCGTCAACTCGTCCGCATGCCCAGCAGGTAGGCTCGAGAGCAAGCGACCAATCTCCGTATCCATCGCTTCGACCATCGCCTTCATGTGATCGACCGGCGTGTCATCGGGTGGCCCGGATAGCGCAAAGGAGTGCAGTCGACTCGGCGGACGGTGAAAGGGTCTATGCGGCGCATTGAATGACAGCCACACGAAGGCGGGACCTGTGCTCGCTTCAAACGCGCGCAGTGCGTCGTCGACACTATCCGTCGTCGCGTATCTGAAGGTCGGATAGCTCGTTCCGTTGACGAGCTTGCGCCAACGATAGTAGTTGCCTTGTCCGAAGCCGCGCTTGAGGCCGAAGTGTGCATCGAATCCAACGCTCAATGGATGTGCGTTCCCATCCAAGCTTGTACCTAGGTGCCACTTGCCTATGCCAACGCTCGTATAGGCTCCACCCGTACCGAGCTTCAAGATCTCCGGTAGGCAGACTTCACTGGCTTGAATAGCGGTACCGAGGTGTCCTACGTCGATGTTGTCGCCAACGCCCGTTCGAAAGCCGAAGCGCCCGGTCAGCATGGCTGCACGCGCAACGGAACAAACTGGACTGGACCAGGCGTTGCGAAACATCACTCCTCGACTTGCCAAGCGATCGATCTGCGGTGTCTTGCCGGGATCCGGATGCAAGCCTAGAGCCGTTCCGCCATAGGCCGCGATCCGGTCAATACCGACATCGTCGGCGACGATGCACAGCACGGAGCCTTGGCCGGCAGCGTGCACGGATGCGAAGAGCAGATACGAGAGTGTGAGGGCGCGGTGCTTCATCAAATAGACGCGGGAGTGCCTGGTCACGGTGCGTGCGAGAGCCTCAGCGTACTGCATGAGCTAGTTAGCAGGCGCATCGTGCGCTGTGCGGCATCGAGCTCGCCACAGACGCGCAAGGATCGAAGCCCGACATCGGTTCCTCACGTCGCGCCACCTAGAATGCCTGGATGTCCTTGATTCGAATCCGTGGAGCGTCCGAGCACAACCTTCAAGCGGTCGATCTGGACTTGCGGCGTGGTGTCTGGACTGCCGTGACTGGACCATCGGGATCGGGCAAGACCTCGCTCGTGTTTGACACAATTGTCAGGGAAGGTCAGCATCGCTACCTGGCGTCCCTCTCCGCCCGAGCACGTCAGTTCTTCGGCAAGCTGGGACGCTCGAACGTGCAGTCCATCGAAGGCCTGCCGCCGGCCATCGCTATTGGTGCAAGCGACGCGACGCAAAGCTCGCGTTCCACGGTCGGCACCCTGACTGGTGTGTTGGATTTGTTGCGTCTGTTGTACGCTCGCGCCGCGCAGGATCCAGGCGGTGTGCCGTTGACGCGCAGTCACTTCAGCTTCAATCACGCGTTGGGCGCGTGTTCGGAATGTCGTGGTTCGGGAGTAGAGGATCGTGTCGATCCCGAACTATTGATCGCCGACCCGAGCAAGAGCATTGCAGCAGGCGCATTGGTTCCAACGCTGAAGAATGGCTACACGGTCTACAGCCAAGTCACGTTGGAAGTGATGGGCCAGATCTGTCACGCGCACGACTTCGATGTGCAGACCCCGTGGCGTGATCTGACACCCGAGCAGCAAGAGGTGATCTTCTTTGGAAGCAATGCGTTGCAGGTGCCCTTTGGAAAGCACCCAATCGAATCGCGTATGCGCTGGGAAGGCATCACCGCGCGTCCGCGCGAGGTCGGCTACTACCGTGGCCTGATCCCAGTCATCGAAGAGACCCTGAAGCGCAATCGCAATCCGAATATCCTACGCTTCGTTCGTTCGATCAACTGTGCCGCTTGTCAGGGTTCGCGCCTGGACCGCCCGGGTCGCGAAGCGCATCTGGGTCAGCAGACCCTGCCTGAATTACTTGCCATGCCTTCGAGTGAGCTGGCACTTGCGCTGAAGGCGCTGCCGCCCTCGCCGGTGTTGGATGCGCTGCGACCTTCGCTCGAGGCGCGCTTGCAGCGCATGCGGCAGTTGGGGCTTGGGCACTTAGCGCTCCAGCGAGAGAGTTCGAGCCTCTCCGCTGGCGAAAGCCAGCGCATCCGGCTCGCGGCCCAACTGACTGCGGGTTTGGGTGGCATGTTGATCGCTCTCGACGAGCCGACATTGGGTCTGCATCCGAGTGGCCAAGCCGGTATGAGCGCCGTGCTGGAAGAGATGCGGTCGCTTGGCAACACATTGCTAGTGGTCGAGCACGACCCCGACATGGTTCGTCATGCGGATCATTGGGTCGCACTGGGGCCCGGCGCGGGGCCGCATGGTGGACGCGTCACGCATGATGAAGCCGTGCCTCCGAACCCGCTTGGGAAACCGGCAGGTCGCGAACGCGCGCAGCGTTCGGCCAGCTCGAAGATAAGCCTGCTCGGCGCGAAGCTGCACAACTTGCGGGATACCGATCTCATCGTGCATATGCCGGCACTGAATGTCGTCATGGGTCCCTCCGGTGCGGGCAAGTCCTCGCTCGTGTTTGGTAGCTTGCTGAGCGCGTTGCAGCACGAAGGCCGGCGACCGCAGGACGCGAGCTATGCGTCACTCGAAGGTTCTCTTTCGAGTCGCGTGCGCGCAGTAGATGCACGCCCAATCGGCCGAACATCACGCAGTACACCAGCGACCTGGTCGGGCTTGTTCGACATTGTACGCAAGCGATTCGCTGCGACGAATTCCGCGCAGGCAATGGGGCTTGGACCGGGAGCATTCTCTCACAACAACAAAGAGGGCCGCTGCCAATATTGTGAAGGCCTGGGCTACACGCGCGTCGGGCTACATCTGCTCGAGGACTTAGAGCTCGCATGCGCGGCATGCAATGGCGGGCGCTATGCAGCGCACATCTTAGAAGTCGAGCTGCGAGGCAAGACAGTTGCCGATGTATTGGCGATGTCGGTCGACGAGGCCGTCGACTACTTCGAGGAAGACGCGCATGCCCACGCGCTGTGCCATGCTATGCAGACGCTAGGGCTCGGCTATTTACCTCTAGGGAGTCCATCCGGCAGACTCAGTCGAGGAGAGGCACAACGCGTGAAGCTGGCGACGCTCTTGGGCAAGAAAGCGCCTGTGGGTTCACTCTTGTTGCTCGACGAGCCCGATCGCGGTTTGCATCCGACTGATGTCAGCTTGCTGACGCGCGCCCTCGATGAGCTCGTCGACGCAGGCCACACGGTGCTCGCTATCTCCCATCATCGTCAGCTTTGGGCAGCGGCGGACTACTTGACCGAGGTCGTCGATGGTAAGGCCACGCCCGCTGATTTGCCCGATCCGGTCAGCCGTGCAGCGAAGCTCGCGAAGCGGACGGCTGCATCTCCACCAGCAGAAATTGGGCTGCGCGGGGTTCGCACAAACCGATTGAAGAACATCGATGTCGCGATCCCGCATGGAAAGATGACGGTGCTTGCGGGTGTGTCGGGCAGCGGCAAGAGCTCGCTAGCCATGGACACGCTAGCCGCCGAAGCTTGGTCGCGCTTCTGCGAGAGCTTGCCCTTCCAGGTGCGCCGATTCGTACGCCGTATGCCTCGGCCCAAGATCGAATCCGCCCAAGGACTCGGGCCGACCATTGCCCTTGGACGGGGAGGCGCACGGGCCGGCCGACGCTCCACGGTTGCAACTCAGAGTGAACTCGGACCTCTGCTGCGTTTGCTGTGGTCGCGCGCGGGAAAATCGGACGGAGAAGCATGCCGCCTCAGCGCGGAGCACTTCAGCCCGGATCGTGCGCTCGGCGCTTGCCCCGATTGCGAAGGCCTGGGCGTTGTCGCGAGTTGCCATCCCGACAAACTGGTTACGGATCCAGCGCTTTCCCTGGCTGCCGGTGCGTTGCAAGGAACACGCGTCGGGCGCTACCTTGGCGAAGCCGACGGGCAATTCCTGGCAACGCTGCAAGCGGCTGGCCCAACCGTTGATTGGACTCTGCCATGGCGCGAACTGAAGCCTGTGGATCAGCGTTTGGCGTTGAAAGGTGCGGGTGAAAAACGCTTCTCCGTGCGTTGGCAGTTCACACGTGGCAAGCGCACGGGCGAACACGAGTTCGAGGGCACCTGGGATGGGCTACTCGCGCTGAGCGAGCAAGAGGCACGCCGCCGTTCAGGCAGCAAGAACGCAGCCAAGTGGAAGACTACGCTGGTCGATTCACCGTGCGCGAGTTGCGCAGGCGAGCGACTGAAGCCCGAGGTCGCGGCTGTGACGATGAACTCGCTGCGACTGGCCGATGCCATGGCATGCACCATCGACAGTTTGATTCCAACGCTGACCCCAAACTCTCCTCAGTCAGCATCCGCCGTTCTGCAGCACTTGCTCCCCGAACTGCAGTCGCGCACAGACGATCTGATTCGTCTTGGTTTGGGCCACTTGGCTCTCAAGCGGGCCAGCAACAGCCTGTCGGACGGCGAGTTGCAACGCATGCGCCTAGCGGGCGTGCTGCGTTCGGGTCTGTGCGGGTTGACCATCGTGCTGGATGAACCGACCGCGGGCTTGCATGCGAGCGACATCGACGACCTCTTGCGGCAACTCGCTAGCTTCCGCGACGAAGGCAATACGATTGTGGTCGTCGAGCACGATCCCAAGGTGCTGCTTAGCGCGGATTACATGATCGAACTGGGACCCGGCGCCGGAGATGAAGGCGGCCAGGTCATTGCATGCGGCGCACCGACCGATGTACTGAAGGGCGATGGGCCAACAGCATCCGCCTTGCGACAGATCCAGTCGACTGGATCTACGGTTCAGCCGCCAAGCATGCGAAGCGGGCTGCTGAGTATCCGGGGTGCGCGCGCAAACAACCTGTGCGCCTTGGATGTCGACATGCCTACGGCTGGCTTCGTCGCAGTGACCGGAGTATCGGGCAGCGGAAAAAGCAGCTTGGTGTTCGACGTGCTCGAAGCATCCATCCAAGCAAAGAAGCCAGTCGAATGCGATGCAATCGAGGTCGACGGGGGACTGCAACGCTTCGCTCAATTGAGACGTGCGAAGGAGATGACTGGCAGCGGGTCGGTGCTGACAGCTATGAACGCGATGGGGGCGCTGCAAAAACTCTTCCACGCCAATGCGCGGGACACCAAATTGACGCGCCAAGCCTTCTCGTTCATGAGTCCCGCGGGGCGCTGCGAAGCATGCCACGGTACGGGACGTGAACGCATCGCCATGGACTTCATGGCTGACCTAAACCTGCCGTGTCCGAGCTGCAACGGGCAGCGCTATCGAAGCGAAGTCTTGGAGGTGCGCTGGAAGGACTGGAATGTGGCCGAGTTCCTGGGTCAACCGATCTCGACCTGGGCGGAGGACATCGACGAGGGGGCACTGCGTAAAGCTGTCGATGAACTGATGCGTGTCGGCTTGGGATACTTATCCTTGGGTCGTCGAACGAGCGAGATGTCGGGCGGCGAGCTGCAGCGTTTGAACCTTGCGGCTAGCCTGGCGGATGCGCCATCGCCATCTCTCTACCTCTTCGATGAAGTGGCCTCTGGTTTGCACGAAGCCGACATCGCAAGCCTGGTCACAGCCTTGCGGCGCCTGACCGAGCGTGGCGACTTGGTCGTGGCCGCCGAGCATCGCTTGTCGTTGATCGCCGCTGCTGACTGGGTGATCGACTTGGGACCTGGCCGCGGTTCAGACGGCGGTCAAGTCGTAACGGCGGGGCCACCTGCAGAGTTGAATAAGGGCGCGACTGCGCAGGCGCTTGCTGAGAGGCGCAAGCATTGACGCCGCTTGATAGCTCAAGCGTATGAGACTTTGGGCTTGGTATCGCATCGAAGCGGGGTGGATACAGTGAGCGGATGCAATGCGTTCACCTACCGGATCGACCAATGGCTCTCACGGCGAATTGGACGCAGGCAGGCTTCGATGCCCTGCGGGATCGAGCTCTTCGCAGATTGGCATGCCGTGAAGTCTTATGTTGATAGTGAAGAGTCTCGAGCGTCCCAAGGACTTGGATGATGCAGTAGCGCGCGAGACGGACCGTATCATCCGGGAAGAGATCACGCCGGCAGCGGAGGCTGGCAAGGCAGCCATGGTTGCGGCGCTGCTAGCTAATTGGCATGCGGAAGCGATCACGGCTCGATATGGAGCTCAATTGCTGCGCGTGCTTCGTGTTCGCGAAGCGACTCTGGCGCCGATGAATAGCAAGCGGCGGGTCCGCGAACGCCAACTGGCGGATTGCTATGCGGAGTTGACTGGATCAGGCAAGGTCTTGCTTGGTGGTGAGGAAATAGCGCTGACCAAGACCCATAGCTTGATGAATTCAGAAAGCACCGAGCTTCGACATGAGGCCTGGAGCGCCAACTTCGACTGGTATAGAGACGAGCGTGATGAACTAGCCGCCAACTTGGATGAGTTCGTGCAAGTGCGTGACTTGATGAGGCATGCTCGCTCACAGCTGCTCTAGCAGCCGAAGTGCGTTAGGATGTGTTCCAGCTCGATGTGGCCGGGAGAATCCAATGAAGGCATGCACACGGATACGATCAGGGCACGAAGTACAACTCACGCGAGTGCTTGCAGGCGTGCTCCTGTTCCTGAGCGCCACTTCCCAAGCGACGGCCGCTGGGATCCCAAGTGATCGGCCTAACATCCTTTGGCTCGTCGTCGAAGATATGTCCCCGTGGCTGCCATGCTACGGAGACGAGACGGTGCCGACGCCGAACCTGGACCGCTTTGCAGCACAGTCGATTCGCTATACGCAAGCTTTTGCAAGCAGTCCTGTCTGTGCTCCGGCTCGCTCCTCGCTGATCACGGGTATGTACGCGACTCGGATTGGCACCATGCATATGCGCACGGGCAAGCCAAGTGCGGCAGCGGTTGCGAAGGATCCCGAGGCCTATGCGAGTATCCCCAGCTACGAGGGTGTGCCGCCCGACTTCGTGCGTTGCTTTCCGGAACACCTGCGTGCAGCGGGCTACTACTGCACGAATGCTTCGAAGACGGACTATCAGTTTCGAGCGCCAGCCACGGTCTGGGATCAATCAAACGGCAAGGCGCACTGGCGCAAGCGACCCGAGGGAGCGCCCTTCTTCGCTGTCTTCAACCATGGCGGAACGCACGAGAGCCAAGCATTCCCGGATGCGAAGCGGCGCCCAGTCGCGGTGACTCCGGAAGACGTGCCGATCCCGCCTCTATACCCGGACACAGAGGCCGTGCGTGACGCCATGGCTCGCACTTACAACAACATCGCAGCGATGGATGTGTGGGTTGGTCAACGGCTGGCCGAGCTGGACGAAGCCGGCTTGGCGGACGACACCGTCGTCTTCTTCTACTCCGACCACGGTGTCGGATTGCCGCGCGGCAAGCGCTCACCCTATGACTTGGGTACGCGCGTACCGTTGCTCGTACGTTTACCCGATGGATCTGATGCAGGCACCGATGAAGAGCGTGTCGTCAGTTTCGTCGACTTTGGCCCGAGTGTGTTGTCCTTGACGGGAATCGAGCCTGACAAACGACTCGATGGAATCGCCTTCCTAGGGCCCTTCGTGAGAGAGGGGAGCGGCTTTGCCTTCACCCACGCCGATCGCTTCGATGGCGTGTATGACAAGGCTCGCTCAGTCAGCGACGGACGCTATCGCTATGTGCGCAATCTGCAAACGGACATCCCGCACCTCATCGGCAATGCCTATCGCGAACGCATCGCGATGACGCAGGATTTGTACGACCTGCGACCGACCGATGCTGCGCATGCGACGCGTTGGCAAACGGCATCGACTAAGCGGCCCGCTGAAGAACTGTACGACTCGCAGTCCGATCCTTGGGAGCTAAGCAATCAAGTCGATGCGCCTGAGATGCAGCAGACTTTGCTTCGGTTACGCGCTGCCTTGGACGGTTGGGTGGAGGACACGGGAGACCTGGGCTTGCTCGCGGATGAACAAGAAATGGTCGCGGCCCACCTGTGGCCTGACCTAAAGCAACCCGCCACGGCGCCCATCGAGCACGAACGCAACGGAGATGTGCTGCACTTGAGCTGCCAGACCGAAGGCGCCTCGATCGGTTACAGAACGGCGGACGGTGGAGCATGGTCTATCTACTCGAATCCGATCTCTGTTGAGTCGCTGAAATCGATCGAAGTACTCGCCCATAGGATCGGCTACTCACCTGCGAAGCGCCGCATCGAACTGTAGAGGGAGGCTTCTGCATCAAGTGTGACGAATGAGATAGCCGCGGGTTGTTCGGCTCCCCTTGCTAGCCTCATTGAGTTGCTAGGTGCGGGTTCCCCTGGGGTCCGGCGGTTCGGTATAAAGCCAGGTCTCGATTCGAGATCGCGCCAAGCCTCACTCCACTCCGCATCAGCACTCGATGCTCCACCGATGACTCAACCCAGCTTTGCACTGCTCGTAACGATTCGCGTCCGACCCGAATCGATCGATGACTTCCGCACCCACATCTTGCAGGCGGCTAGCTTGGCGGTGCGCGAGGAAGAGCACTGCCATCGTTTCGAGGTCACGCAGGACGAGGAGGCCGCGGACACTTTTGTGCTGTACGAGGTCTACACCGATGCGTCCGCTCTCGAGCACCATCACACGACCCCTCACTTCCTGGCCTTTGCGGAATTGGCTCGAGACTGGGTCGTCGACAAGAGTCGTCGCCGCCTGAACATCTGCGCGAGATGAAGCTTCGCGGCCGGCCTTGCAGGAGGCGGGAGCGCACAACAGCCGCGATCTTTTGAGGCCGAGAAACTGCTTCAGTCGGGACGCGGCAGTGTCGCAAGTGCCTGGCTCAATGTAGCGCGTGCAGCCTGCGCCTCTTTGCTCGCCGCTCCTTCTGCAATGGCTTGCTTCAGATTCGGATCGACGCTCATGTCGTACAAGCGGTTGTCATCGAAGAGTTGCCAGCGCTTGTCACGAGCCCAACGTTTGGCCTTGCTGTTCTCCTTGTTGGGGCGAGGATGATGGTGGAATCGAACCCAATCTCGACTCGTCGCCTCTTGACCAAAGAGCGCGGCCAGGAAGCTGCGGCTCTCGAGGACTCGATCATCAGGTGACTGAATGCCTGCGGCTTGCAGCAGAGTCGCGAAGACATCCACGGTCGATACCAGCTCATCGAATGTCTCGCCGCCATTTAGCGAATCTGGAGCCCAAGCGATGAATGGAATACGGCTGCCCGCATCGGTCGGTATCGCCTTGCCGCCCTTCACCTCACGACCGTTCTGCACGCTTACGATGCCTTGCGGGCTGCCGTTGTCGCCAATGAACAACAACAAGGTCTCGCGCTCGGCATCCTGGCCGCGAAGGTGACCCGCGAGCTGACCGACAAGTGCATCCATGTATTCGACCATGGGACCGTACATCGACTTGTCGCTCTTCCCGGTTCGCTGGCCCTCGGTTCCGGGCGGCGCCAGGAAGGGCCCGTGCGGCAAGATCATTGGCCAGAAAAGCAGGTAGGGCGCGTCGCTCGACTCATCGATCCAATCCAGCGCACTCTGTAGCGCTACATCAGGTCCATAGTGCTGCTCGTCAAAATCTGTCAGCACACCATCGATGGTCATACGCGGTGACCAGTGCCGGTTGCCAAGAGCTTCTACTTGCCAAAGAGTATGCCGATCAAAGCCAGCGTGCTCGGGCTTGGTGCCACTGCCGCGGATCGCTTTCTCGTAGTGTTCCGCAGCAAGGAGCTGCCACTTACCGACAGCGAGCGTTCGATACCCTGCACCCTGCAACTCGTGTGCAAAGGTGCGCTCGTTCGGATCAAGCACACTGAAGGCGCGATAGTTGCGACCATTGCTGCGCCCGGTCAGCAGCTCGATTCTCGTCGGCGTGCACAAGGGTTGCGTGAACGCATTTGTGAAGCGTGTTCCCTCACTCGCAAGCCGGTCGAGTTGTGGTGTCGCGTAGCTTTCGCCGCCGTAGCAAGCCAAGGCTTCGGCCCCGATATCATCGGCCAGAATGACGATGATGTTCGGGCGTTGCTCGAAAAGAGTCTGCACATTGGTTCGCAAGCCAGCGCAGGCTGTAGCTGTGAACAACAGCAGTAGCGAAGTGCGACGATGGCGCGAATTGAAAAGGCTTGGGTCGAACATGAGAGACGCGAGCATACATAATGCTCTCGCCAGGCTTCAGCCAAGGGCCGCAGGGGGGGGGCAACAATCCACAGAGCTGTTCCTGGACGTGCGCGCTGATCCATCGACTCATTTGGAAGTTGTCGCCCCGGCGCTCCCATCCGATTACGCAGACCTTCTTGGAAGAGTCACGCCTCAAGATAAGGGCTGTCTTTGCCTTGCGGGTAAGCAAGGGGGAGATCCGTGTGGCAAGTGCATCACTCGGTCGCGAATCGGATGATTCGTTTATCGATGATCGGCCTGGTTCTCATACGGCACCTAATCGACGTGACTTCCCGTCGAACAAGCCAAGGTCTCAATCACAACCCGCAGGCCCACAGCGATCACCTGCGGAGTCAGGGTCTGCCGCCGCATCGGGATGAGCTGCTTTCCAAGCCGCATCCAAGGAGCGCAACAACGTCTCGGGTGGCTGCGCACCGGAAAGACGCACCTCAGCGCTCATCATGAAGAAGGGCACGCCTGTGATGCCAAGCGTCCGCGCCTGCTCTTCGTCTCCCCGAACCTCGTCGGCGTACGTATCCGTCTCCAGCACCGAACGTAGCTCCGGCTCCAGCAAGCCGGCTTCGAGCCCCATGGAAAGCAAGGCTTCTGGATCTCCGATCGCCAATCCCTCGCACATATACCCACGCAAGAAGCGCTCCTTGGTTGGCTCAGAGAGCCCGCGCAACTCCGCGAGGTGCAACAGACGATGCGCATCGAAAGTGTTTCCCGGCCGGATAATATCGAAGCGAAAGTCCAGCCCGCGTGCTGCGGCCGCATCGGTCATGGTTTGAATCATCGCCTGCGCCTGTTCGATCGACGCTGAGTACTTCTGCGCGAGTCGTTCGGCATAGCCCTGCCCCGGGTCCTTGATGCGCGGCGCGCTCGGATCCAATTCGAACGCCCGCCAACGCACGGACACGCTGTCCTTGTGGTCGAAGCCTCGCAGCGCATCCTCGAGGTTGCGCTTACCGACGTAGCACCAGGGACAAGCGATGTCCGACCAGATGTCGATCTTCAAGTGGTTCATGACGCCCTCGATGGTGCACTCGCCGCGCCGGAGATGCTCGCGTGCGGGCGTCAAAATCGAGAACGGAGCCCCAGTCACTTTCTTGAACAGCCTCTACGCACGCGGTTATCCCACGAGTCCTAGTTTGCTACGGAACCCAGTTCATGGTTGAGGGTTGAATCGCTTGCTCGCATCGATCCTCAATACCAGCCACATGCAAGAACCCATAACCCATGGGAAGGGCCACCGGTCCATTCCCACATCCCTTCCAAGCTCGGCATTGTTTCGAAGTCAACGAGGATTGAGCCGCACTCGAATCCTGGTCGACCTCGGGATCGCGACGGCTCTGGCAATCATCGGCTGTCTTTGGTTTGCACGTCAAACAGGTCTAATCGACCCACTCGTTCGAGTCGACGATGACGCTGTCGGCGTCTTGATCGACTATGGAAGCGGAGAGCTGAGCGGTCCCATTGGGCCTGGCTACAAGAGTGTCCTGCCCTTCTCACAAGAACTCTGGGTGCTCGACCGTTCACCGCGCGAATTGCTATTGGAGGGGTCTGATAAGGTCGGACCTTGGCATGTTCCACGTTTGATCGTGCGTGCGCGCGATGGATCGAGCTTCTGGTTCGATCGCGTGTTGGTGCAAACCACACTCGATCCGACCGCCGCACCTCAGGTCCTGCGCGACACCGGACGTGCCGATGAGAGGCGTGCGGCCCTGGTGCAGGTTTCGGCGCGAGCCATCTTGGGTGAGGAACTGGGGCGCTTCGACGCGGCCGATGTCTTGCTTGCAGACAAGCGCCGTGAAGCCGTTGATGCGGCTCGCGACCGCCTATCCGTTGCGCTGGCCAGCCATGGCGTGCGCGTGATGGAGATCTCGCTGTCGCGGCCCTCCTTTGATCCGCGTTGGGAGCAGACGATCGAGCGGCGTAAAGTGGCGGAGCAAAAGGTTCACGGCCTTGAACGAGAATCCCAGCTGGTCCTCTCCGGCGAAACCGCCGCCCATGCCAACCTGCGGCGCAAGCTCGAACTCCAGCTTGAAAAGGACAGCTTCAAGTGGGCGCGTGAGTTGGAGGACTTGACGATGGCTGCCACGCTCCAGCAAGAGCAACGTGCGGATGCGCTGACACAACTGCAGTCGGTCCACGAAGTACGCATGACGAGGGATCGTGCGAAGTGGAACAAGGCCTTGAGCGCTCTCGCAGAGAAGCGCGGGCAGATGCAGGTTGGGAGGGAGCATCGTCTAGAGCGCGTCCGACAAGAGCACTCCACTCTGCTGCAATTCAAGCGTGATGAGTGGGCCAAGGCGGAGAGCGATCTGAGCCGGCTCGTAGCGTCCGCTCCGACGCGCGAGCAGTCCGCATTAGAACTCGTCCGCAGTAAAGACGAGCTCGAAGTCGAGCGCATGCGAGCCACGATTCATGCGGAGCGCTCCGCGGCTGACCAGACCGCAGCCAGCCTGCTTTCGGCATCGTCGACCAGTGCCGCTGACCAAGTCAGCAAGGCGCGCATCCAGCGTGATGGGCGGGTGGCCTTGGCGGCAGTTCTGCAGCAGCGTTATCAATCAGAAGTTGATTGCTTCCGCGCCGAGACCGAGTCGCTCGCGCGCGCTGGTCCAGCAGTGGTGCGCGCGGCCCTGATCGAAGGGCTCGAAGGCATCCAATTCGAACTCGTTCCTCCCAGCCCTGCAGCGCCGTACGTTGCGACACAAACTAAGTACTAAGCCATGAGCACCGAAGAAGACAAAGTGTCGCAAGGCCTCGAACAATCAGCCGCCGAACCCTCCATGTTTCTCCGCATCCGAGACCACTTCATGGCGGCCCTGAAGCGTACTTATCGAATCGCTCGCAGCACTGCCGTAGCTGTCCACGCACAGTGGAATCGCGCGCGCAACAGCGAACTGTATCTACGTCTGCGACAACCACTGCGTCGCATGGCACGCATCGGCGCATTGGCGCTGGTGATCGCGCTCGTGGGATGGACGGCAATCGCATCTAGCTTCACACGCATTCTCCCCGGCGAAGTCGGTGTGCGTCAGCGCAACTGGGGTGGCGAACGCGGAATCGAGCGGCGCGACTTCGGGCCCGGGCTGTACTTCGCTATGCCGGCACTGCAGACATGGCATCGACTTGACGCGCGTACCCAGCTTTCGAACTGGTCCCTCGAGCGTGAAGGTGAGCCGGACCACGCGCTGGAGATTCGAACCAAAGAGGGCAACTCGGCGCAGGTCGCGGTGAGTGTCGCGTGGCGCATTCAAGACGGTGCAGCAAACGAAATCGTCTCCGAAGGCGCAAAGATCGTGCACGCGAAGCGCGTCGGCTCCAGCGTGGAAAAGGTTCTGCTGGAAGAGCTATCGCAGTTGACCTCTTCAGATTTTGCTGTGCCGGACGCTCGCATGCAGGCTGGCCAGCGTGCACTCGAACGTTTGAGTGTCGAATTGACACCGCATCACGCCGTGCCCTTGTCGGTCCACATCACGGGTGTTCATTTCTCGATGACCTACGAGAAGGGCAAGCAAGAGCATCAGCTGGCTAAGCTAGAGCAGAAGACCCAAGAAGTGATTACAGCGGTCCAGGCGCGTAGTCTCGAGAATGAAGCGGTCGCCGCTCAGGTTGAGAACCGCAGGCAAGAGCTGCTGCGTTCATTGAAGCGCGAGTACGACGCAGCCGCCCGCGCCGGCGTAAGTGAGCGCCAAAAGCAAGCGCAACGCAATGTGACCCTGCAGCTAGAAGTCGACCAAGAGCGATCGGACCTGAGCGCGACTTTGCAGTCCGAGTGGGAGCGAACTCACTTCGAACTGGACGTCGCATCTGCAGAGTTGAGCCAGCAGGAACTTGAAACTTTGAATGCCGAAATTGAACGGACTGTCGTGGCCCTACGATCCGAACTAGCGACGCAGCTCGATCAAGAGTTGCGCGCCGGAGACGCCAGCCGTGCAAAACTCTCCGATCAGCTCGCACTCGCCACGCAGCGGACGTATAGCGCACGCCAAGCCTTGGAGTCCGAGCTAGCTGTGAACAGACTAGAGGAAAGTCGCCAAGCGCAGGCAGCGACGAAGACGCTCCTGCGGGATGCTGGTGCCACGGCACAGAAGCGGCGCGACGAAGCGAGTCGCGTTGCGGAGGCGATGGATGCCGAAGGCGAGCTCGCGCTCAAACGGGTCGAGATCGAACGCGACAACGGCCGTGCTGAATGGCTCGCGTCGGCTGGCGGACGGCTGTATCAGGCGCGCGCGGCGGCGCGCAACTTGCGCTTCGGTCGCGTCACGCTCGACCCGGCGCGTCCGAACGTCTTGTCTCCGCTTCAGCTCGACGAGTTACAGGAACAGTTGATCGGCAACAAACCAAATTGAAGGCAGGGCCAGGCGCAGCTGCGCTGGGCTTCATGAAATCGGCCCCGAACTAGCCACTGCAATGGGTGCTGGGGGCCGAGTTCATTGGGCAGTGACTGACGCTCGTATCCCTAAAGCTCTAACTGAATTTCGACACCGTCCGAGAGGTTGTAGCCCACCCCCGTCAGCGGATCGCGGTACCACGCTTGGAAGTTCCAGTCCGAGCTCGGCTGAATCTGGAAGCTTGCTTGCGGCGGCGTTGTGATATCCAGGTCCCAAGTCAGGTAACCACCGCTGCCGTGCGTGACACCGAGGCGTGCGGTCGATCCACCAACGCAGCGGAAGCCATTGCCGAACGGCATCTGAACGTGAACGGCTCCGTAATAGAAGATGCCGAACTGCTCGGGCGTGCTATCGACGACGAGTGTCAAATTACTCGCGCTGAAACTGGCACTCCCGAAGCCATGGATCAAAGCACGACCGCCGGTCGAGTTGATCGTCGCATCGCAAAAGGCGTTCCCGACATTGGGGTCACCCTTGAGCCAGTAGATGCGCGAAGCATCGCGCGACGAGGCGACCATGTCCTTGCGCCCGTCACTGTCCAGATCCGCAAGTACCAGGCTGTCGTACACACCTCCGGTGGCCAGCTGATGCTTGTCGCTGAAGTTGCCATCGCCTTGGTTCTCGCACCAGTACATCCTGGATAGCCCCGAAGGAGGGAAGGTGCTGAACAAGCTGTCTGGATCACCATCACCAGCGCCAGGCAGCATCTGGCGCACGGATGGAACACCGCCTGCGAACTCATCAGGCTGGGCGAAGTTGCCACCGCCTAAGTTCTCGGTCCAGTAGACGCTGCCGCCATAGAAGTTTGCTGCCGCAAGATCCACGTCCCCGTCACGATCAAAGTCGGCCGGTACGAAGGCGACAGGCAAGCCCAGTGATGGAATGGTGTGCCTTGGATTAAAGGTGCCGTTGGCGCGCTTCTCGTACCAGAAAATCGGAGCATCCCAACTCGAGGAGGTCAGCACGTCGCGGTCTCCGTCGCCATCCATATCTTCGGCGTATCCAAGACTACCTTGGATGCCAATCGCGATTGTCTGCTGCGGTCCGAAAGCGCCATTGCCCAGGTTCTCGTTCCACAGCACGCGGTCCCAGCCGTATGAAATGATCAGCACGTCCAGGTTCGAATCACCATGCAGATCGGCTGCAACAAGAGTGCAGGGGGATGTTGAGTTTCTTGGTAGGGCCTGCTTCGCTGCGAACTGACCACCACCAAGGTTCTTGAACCAAGCGACGACGCCATTGCCGGTCTGGGCCGAAAAGATGTCCAGCCAGCCATCCGCATCCATGTCGGCAATGGCGACGAAGGTCACCAAGGACGATTGCGTGTCCAGCACTTGCATCGGCCCGAAGTTGGCGTTCCCGCCGTTTTCGAACCAAGCGACTTGGTTCTGCGTCTGCAAAGCAGCGACGAGGTCGTTGTCGCCGTCATTGTGCAGATCGCCAGCTGCTATGCCGCGCACGCCTTGGGTGGGGAACAGCAAGCCCTGTTGCCGACTGAACTGGGCATAGAGGCTGCTAGTCAGCGCGGAACAGGCGATCAAGCACGGAAGGATGGCGAGCCCCATGACGGCAAGTGTCGGGGTGCTCGTGTTCGGATCGTGAGCTCGATTGTCAGTGCCATCGGAGGATCAACGTGGCACGGATTCCGAGCGACGCTGCAGTGAGCAGTCCGAAGGCTACTCAGATGGGATTGCGCATCTTCTAAGTCTCGAGACGGGGACCGTGAATAGTAGGCGGAGAGAATCGAGACGTATCCCGCTCGTCAACGCCAATCATCAGCCGCAACCGTGGCGCACGCAATCAACCTGCGCAGTCGCATTCCTGCGTTTCATAGACCCTCAAACGCCCGGAATGTTCCAACCGTCTCGGTAGTCACGCGTCACGAGCGCGTCCGCATCTTCGTCTCCAAAGCTGAGTCGCGCTGCATCCCAATTGAGCTCACGATCCGGGAAGCGTCCTGCAATCGTGCCCGCCAACACGGCTTCCGTCAGCGGTCCCGAGTAAGAGAAAGGCGTCGAGCTCTCGCCTTCGCCGCGGCATGCATCCGCCCACTCGTGATAATGGTTCAGGTTGGGCATCTCAGTCACCTTGGCATCCATCACTTCGCCTTTGGAGTAGAAGCGGGGCGCGCTCCAATGCGGAATGACCATGACGCCCTTCTCGCCGACCAAGAAGGAACCTGCTCCCGGCAAACTCACTCCTTCGGGCAGTTGAGCGCGGCTCGCATCCGGCCGACTCCCAGCGTTGCCATCAGTCCAGCGCATCTTCAGCTTGCCCTTGGTGTAACGCGTGGCCGGGAACTCGTAGTTGACGTCACTGTCGGCCGCGAAGCTCTCTTCGAAGTGCGCAGGTCCTCTCGATACAACTTTCGACGGTGAGCCAATGCCCAGCGCAGTAAACACCGGATCGAAGATGTGACAACCCATGTCACCCAAGGTCCCGCAGCCAAAATCTTTCCAACCACGCCAACGCGCGGCGTGATAGATGTCTTTGACAAATGGCCGCTCGGGAGCGACTCCCAACCACAGATTCCAATCCAAAGTGTCCGGGATGGCATCCGTATGTGCGGGCCGGCCGGCAGCGGGGCCCGCCCATGATTTGCTGACCCACAAGTGAGCTTCCGTGACCTTTCCGATGACGCCCGACTGCAGTGTCGCCACCGCGGTGCGATAGGCCCCTTGGCTGTGGATCTGCGTGCCCATCTGAGTCACGACCTTCTGCCGTGCCGCCACCTTGGTCATCGCGCGGCACTCGTGCAGGCTGTGCGCGATCGGCTTCTGGCAATAGACATGCTTGCCTAAGCTCATCGCGGACAGCGCGATAGGGGCATGCATGTGATCCGGTGTCGACACGCTGACCGCGTCGATGTCCTTGTGCATTTCGTCCAGCAGCATGCGCCAATCCGTGAAGGTCTTGGCTGTCGCGTGTTTCTTGGCCGCAGCTCCAAGGTTGTTCGCGTCAACATCACACAGCGCAACAATGTTGACGTTGCTCGCGCTCGAAATGCTGGCCAGGTCGCTGCCACCCATCCCGCCGACGCCGATGCATGCGACGTTTAGTTGTTCGCCAGGTCGGCGATAGCTGAATGCTGCGGGCCCGGCCCAAGCTGCGGGCGAGGCGGATACGACTCCGACAGCACCGATGGCCTTCAGGAACTGGCGACGTGATGTGCGGTCAGAGTGAAGCGGACGGCTCGGCTTGTTGCGGGATGTCATCATTTGCCTCGTGCGGTGGCTCTTGGTGGAGCCAATAGCATAGGGGATCGCGCTGCGACGCGCTGGAGCGGTATCGCCTGTTCGTTACTTCGGCGCAAATCGAAGCTTCGCCGCGTAGGTCGCGTCTTTCACGCTGGCGGAAGCTTCGCCTGGGGGGAGCAGCGATCGGGACGAGATCTTCGCTCGCGCCCTGCTCTAGGCGATGATGTCATGAATCACGTGCCCGTGCACGTCCGTCAGTCGCATGTCGCGCGCGCTGAAGCGGAAGGTGAGCCGTTCGTGATCGATGCCCATCAAGTGCATCATCGTCGCGTGCAAATCATGCACTTCGACTTTGTTCTCGACCGCAAAGTAGCCCCACTCGTCCGTGGCTCCGTAGATGGTCCCGCCCTTGATGCCACCTCCGGCGAGCCAGATCGTGAAGCCCTTGGGGTTGTGATCACGGCCATTCGTGCCTTGTGCCATCGGCGTGCGCCCAAATTCTCCGGCCCAGACGACTAAGGTCGAATCCAATAAGCCGCGCGAGCGAAGATCCTTCAACAAGCCTGCGATGGGTTGGTCGGCCATGCGCGCGTTGTTCGCGTGATCGCGCTGCAGGTTTTGGTGCTGATCCCAGCGATCGCCCCCGGTGTTGGGGCACGTCAACTCGATGAAGCGCACGCCACGCTCGACCAGGCGTCGCGCCAGGAGGCATTGCCGTCCGTAGGTCTGGGTGTGTACGAAGTCCGAGTCCAGGCCGTACAGTTTCTTCGTCGCCTCGGTTTCGTCGCTCAAGTCCATCAAGTCAGGCACGGCGGCTTGCATACGAAAGGCGAGCTCGTAATTCTCGATTGCAGATTCGATCGGACCCGCACCTTCGTTGCGTTCCAACACGCTTGCATCGAGTTGCTCAAGTAATCCGAGCTTGCGCTGCTGCAACGCGCTGCTCGCCTCTTGCGGTGCGACGTTTGCGACTGCCGTACCTTGCGGCGCAAAGACAGAACCCTGTGCGGAAGCGGGCAAGAAGCCACTGCCGAAGTTCTCGAGTCCTCCGGGCGGAATCATGCCGCCGTTCAACACGACGAAGCCGGGCAGGTCGCGGCTCTCGCTTCCCAATCCGTAGCTCATCCAGGCACCCATGCTGGGTCTGCCTTGCAGACCCAGTCCGGTGTGCAGGAAGTAGTTCGCGAAGGTGTGCTCGGGGAAGGCTGATGTCATCGAGCGCACGACGGCCAAGTCATCAACACAACTCGCGACGTGCGGGAACAGGTCTGAAACCGGAATCCCACTCTCGCCGTATTGGTGAAAGTCCCAAGGCGACTTCAACACCGCGCCGATGTTGTCGAACTGTGTCGCCGGCAAGTTGGCCATTCGAATGGGATTGCCATTCTCCTTGGTCAATAGCGGTTTTGGATCGAAGGTGTCTACTTGCGAAGGACCGCCGTCCATATACAAGAAGATCACGTTGCGCGCCGTCGCCTTGTGGTGTCTGGCTGCAAGCACGCCGCCTTTGGCAGCGGGCAGGGCACCATAAGCTTTATCGCTCATCAGCCCCGCCAACGCGACCGAACCAAAGCCACTCGCGCTTTGTTGCAGGAACTGACGTCGGGTCAGGATCGGCCGATGGTTCATGTGATGACGAGAGCTTATGGGTTCGTGCGTGCAGTGCACAGCAAGCGGCGGTTCTGCGAGTCGCTCAGTCGAGGAAGATGAACTCTTTGACGTTCAACAGGATGTGACACAGGTCTGCCCAGGCGGAGACGGATTGTTCAGGATCCGCGAGGCGCGCGCTTTCCTGAACGATGAACTCTAGCGCAGCTGCGAGCTCATGTGACTCGGGCGAGCGGGCGAAGGCCGTCTCGTAGAGCTCGATCACTCGCGCCTCGGCATCGCAATCGCTCGCGGCGAGACTGCTCTCGGCCCAGCGTCGCGCCTGTCCCGCAATGAAAGGGTCGTTCATCAGGGCCAAGGCTTGCGCCGGTACATTGCTGATGCTGCGTCGACCCGAGCAAGTCGCGGGCGAGGGAAAGTCAAAGACCATGAACAGCGGCACCAAGAAGTTGCGCCGTACAGACAGGTACAAGCTACGCCTGCCCTTGCCATCAAGTGGCCCGCTAGCCCCGGGCCGGCCGCGACCTTGCATGAAGGCCGTCAAATGTACGGGGACCGGCTTGCCATGCAGCGCGGGGTCGAGCCCACCGGAGACAGCCAGCACACTGTCGCGAATCGCTTCCGCAGGCAAGCGGCGCACCGGCATCTCATGCAGCAGCAGGTTTTGTTCATCCACTTGGTCTGCCTTGGCCGTCGAACGACTCGATTGGCGATAGGTGCTGGACAAGGTCAGCTCGCGCAACATCGACTTGATCGAGAAATCTTGCTCGACCAGACGATTCGCCAGATGGTCGAGCAACTGCGGATGCGATGGCGGCGTGCCCATTGCGCCGAAGTCATCGACGCTGGCGACAATTCCGCGGCCGAACAGGTGATGCCACAGCCGGTTGACGATAACGCGAGTGAAGAAGGGGTTGTCAGCTCTGGCCAGGTCGCGTGCCAGCGCAAGTCGGCCGCTGCCAACTTCCTTCGGATGAGGGGCTGCGGCACCAAGCGCGGTCAGCATGCGTCTGGGAACGGAAGCACTGGCCGTGCGCGGATTCCCGCGGACAAGGAAGGGTGCATCGTTCGCGGTTCCTTCCTGCATGGCCAATGCGATGCGTGAGTGATCGCGAATTTGCTCCACGAAGGCGCGCATGGCGGAGACGTACTCTACGCGCAGCGCGGAGCCGGGTTCGCTCGAAGCTAGCGCGGAGCTCGAGCCATCAGCAGACTCTGTGGCCCATGTGCTGTCCTGCAGCTCATGCGACCTCAGCAGCCAGTCGAGTAGTTGCAGATCGGATTGGGCCAGAGTCGTGCGTCTATCAGGCGTATCGATCCATCGCTGGGCAACACTCGCGAATTGATCGGCGTAGTGACACGCCAGCGCAGCCAGGTCGCCAGGAGTCTGCTGTGTGATTCGCGCTGTGTTCGAGGCGATCCACGCGCTCGGCAGCTCGGGCTTCGTCTCCGACTCGACCAACAGGGCGACTGCGAAGGCAGAGCCACCCCCGATGTCGCCTGTCGCATGCCCAGCCACTTTGGGGCTGAACTCGAAGTGCACATGGTGGCCCGTGTAGCGCGACAGATCGTGCGATATCCATTGCCAACGACCCGCGGTGTCAAAGTGACGCAGCGCGCTGCCATGCAACGGGCCATTGACCAGGCGGTGCTGATCGATGGCAGCGTAGACAGAGCCTGCACCCCGCACCAAGTAGTACAGCTTGCCGGTCTCGACGCCGAAGGTCGGTGTCCTCAACATGCGGCCCGCTTGCAACCAATTCAAAGCGCCGGGGTGTCCCTCACTCTCGCCCGCGGTACGAAGGCGGCGCCAAAGCGGATCCATTACAGCAGAAGGGCGAGATGCGATTCCCTCGATTGGGCGAGCGCTTGACCCGAATGCCAGGGACCCCTTTTCCTCGCTGCGGAAGGCGAAGCCGTTCTGGAGTAGGGCGCCTTCCGGTGCCACCGTGAAGTCGTGAACGAGGCGCGCTTTGTCAGCAGTTTCGTTGGCGCGTAACTCGCGCGCCTCCAGTTCCTCGCAAAGCGCGAGCAGACGACTCGTGAAGGTGGCCGATTCGGTCGCATGTTCACGCGACATCTCTCCTGCCAACCGAGCGAACAGATACAGCGGGTGAAGAGCATCACGCGCGGCTCCGTCGAGTTCGATGATCCACTGGGTCAAGGCTTCTGCATCGAGCCGTTGCCAAGCAGCGGCGACCTTGACCATTGATCGCGAACGCTCCAGGTCGACAGACTTCAGCGTCGTATTCAGCGCCGCCGAACCCTCGTCATCACTGAACACGATGTGATCGATTCGAGCGAAGTGGCCATCCTCCGCGGAGGAGTCATGCACCAAGAGTTGCGCCTGACGGCCGCGCTGCTTGCGCACATCGAAACGCTTATGACGTAGCTTGTCGTCGCCTGTGCCGTGCGCCGTTTCGA
>JBLFWN010000099.1:0-25203 GCA_047611405.1 Planctomycetota bacterium
ATTGGAAGGAGTTACAGCTAACGGGAATTGCTGAACCCCTCCCCAGGCGAGGGACAATCTCATTTCGTGATGGCTCTGTATTTCCTGACCTCCCGGATATTGCTCATGACCTCGCGCTTAGCACCCAAGTCAATGGGGCCACAACTCCGTCGACGCTCGATCTCGAGTGGGGGCTAGCAGCCCGTTGATAAACAGCGATTCATGGATTGGTTCCCTCGAATCGACTGACAAGGCGCCAGGTTCTGCGCATAGTTGCGCGCTATCCGTAGGTCCTGGCAACGCGGACAGGCGGCTCGAGGGGGCCGAGACATGAATCGCTGTTTTTCAACGGGGCTGCTAGGGGGAACTCCTCCTTCGTCGTGGCAACTACAACGAAGCGTCAGTGATTCTGGCTTGCGTGCTAACGACACCTAGCAAAGTATTCGGCGCGCCTGACCTCGGAGTGCAGAGACCTCTACTGAAGATCGTGGAGGAGATGCTCGAAGTGGGCACTCCCCATGCGACGGCATTCGCGCGCCAAGCGTTGGCAACTGTTGACGCGGCATATACGGCGCAGAGCATCCGAAGGTTCTACCGGCCGTAGATGTCGCGTTGCGTGCCTGCACTCAAGCCGGCGCGAACTGTATGTAACTCTCCGAGCGCGTTACACGGATGCAAGCAGCACGCTGATATCGAGGTGGGTCTGGACTCAACTCACGCGCAACCTTCTTCATTCGCTACGTTGAGGTAGATACCGAAGGTAGAGCAGACTACCCGGGCTCGGTATCCGCCGGTGTGCGCCCTGCCCAACACCTAGCGCAATATCCCAGTCGTGTAACAGGCTTTCAGCCGCCAAAGTTGTAGGCAAAGAACTCGGCCTGCAGGTCGCTTAGTCCGGTCGTTAACAAGTCATGTACCTCGCTACCGCGCACAGGCATGCCGAGGAAGACATTGCGCAGGTACTCCGAGAAGGGACCCGCAACCGTCTTGCCCGAGATCTCAACATCGCGCGTCTCTTCGCGGAAGTTCAACATGTACGACATGAACATGCCGAGCTCCATGAAGCGCGTGTGCGGGTCGACCCTGTATTGCGCCAAGGGTTCGTTCAGCAAGGTTCGCAGCGGGATCAGTTGTCCCCGTTCCTGCAAAGACTTCAGCTGTGCCACGCCGTATTGGAAGTCCCAGAACAGACTGAAGTAGCTGGCCAATCCACGTGCTGCCCACGGGGGCATCTCGCGCTTATACGCGCCCGCAACGAATTGCAGGAAGCTCGCATGCGTGGCCCACATCTTCATCTGCTGAGGATTACCATCGTCGTACAACACGATCGGTCGCTCGGTATGCCCAGCGGCATAGAAGCCTCCAAGGATCGAAGACTCCATGTCCGAGTGGTTGTCTCCGAATACGTTGTACGATTGCAGGTTCGGCAGCACGAACACCTGCTGATTGGGGCCAGGAGCATAGGTCGACCCAAGGACGGTCTGGAACTGACCCAGCATCCACTCGACCGCGTCTCCGATATCGTTGCCGAGGCGATAGCTGCCGACGGCCCGCACTTGATAGTGCCGCGTCGAAACGATCCAGGGATCTTGCCAGCTCGTGTGCTCACTAAAGAGATCGAGCCGACGCGACTCGATGCGAGCTTGGTGCGCGGCGATCATGCGCTCGAGGGCGCGACCGATCATCGCGGAGGTGGGTGAGGAGCGCATCTCGCGCGCGCTCTCTGTTCGGCTGGCTGCGGACGGGATTGTTTCTTGCAGGCTTACAAGCGGCGCACTCGACGTGGATGCGTTCGGTGGCGCGGCCAGCAGGGGGCTCAGGGTGAGCGTCAGGATCGAGGCGTGGATTCTCATCGCGGCATCAGGGTACGGTCTGGGCGGGCGAAATCACGGGCGCCGGCGCGCTTGAAGCGATGGTCGAGGGTGTTAGGCGGCCGCGTCGGAGCGCCAAAGAGGTGCGCACGATCATGGCTCGACCCGTTCCGGCCCGTAAACAGATCAACCTAAGCTCCCGCCACCCGGACCCATGCGCTCGCCCCAGCTTACAATTCCCCAAAATCCGGGGTGGACGTGGCTCTGGGCACGGATATACTTCCGCCCCCAAAGCGGGGATGTAGCTCAATTGGTTAGAGTGCCGGCCTGTCACGCCGGAGGTTGCGGGTTCAAGTCCCGTCATCCTCGCCATCCCGCTCACGCTTGCTGCGGCAACGATCCTCCGCCATTCGGCCCCCTCCACCCGGCGGGCGACTCGCGGAGGTTTCTTTTTTGTCGCGGCAGACGATCTGAACCCACCTGCTCTCCAACACTCCCTGGATTCAGGGGCGCCGCCGCAACAGCTGGGCCACGGCCTCGCTGGTCCCACCTGGGCAGCCAGCTGCGCGCTTGAACTCGACTGCTCGGAAAGCTTGCTGCCGACCGCACCCCGATCAGAGTACGTTCCTACTCGGGCGAGACGACGCCCTCCCGTTCAATGACCACCGAAGAGCTGCCTCCCCCGATTCTGATCGAGGACCAGAGTGCGTTCGACGACATGATGTCCCGGGTCCGCGGACATCGTGAGCTGGCTGTCGATACAGAGGCCGATTCCTTCTACAGCTATCGTGAGAAGGTCTGCCTGATCCAGCTGACGGCGGGGGACGACGATTACCTGATCGACCCTCTGGCCGGCTTCGATCTGTCGGCCTTCGGCGAGATTCTGGCCGATCCGGACTGTATTAAGGTCTTTCACGACGGCGAGTACGACGTTGTCATCATGAAGCGCGAGTACGGCTTCGAGTTCGCGTCGCTGTTCGACACACGCGTTGCCGCTGCCTGCCTGGGGTCGTCGACGCCTGGCTTAGCTTCGGTTTTGAACGAAGCTTTCGACGTTGAGGTCGACAAGGCGATGCAGCGCTCCGATTGGGCTCAACGGCCACTCAGCGACGAGCAGGTGCGCTATGCGCGCCTTGACACGCACTACTTGCTCGATTTGATGCACATCCAGCGGCGCAATCTGCGGGAGCGCGATCGCGAGATGATTGTCGAGTCCGAGTGCCGCAGGCTCGAGGCGCTCGATGTTCGGCCCGCAAGTTTCCGGGGCGACGATTTTGTCAAGACTAAGGGCGTGCGCGACCTATCGCCGCGCGGGCGACGCGTCGTGCGTGAGCTGTACATCCTGCGTGACGAGATGGCAAACGAATGGGACTCGCCTCCCTTCCGCGTGATGAGCAATCACGTGCTGCTCGAGCTCGGAAGCCGCGCTCCGCAGTCGATGGATTCGCTGCTGTCGATCAAGGGCTTCACGCCCAAGATGGGCCGCCGGCTCGCCAAACCGGTCTTGAACACCATCCGCGAGGCACGCGAGATGGAACCGATCGCGCAGCTACCGAGCCTCCCGAAGCGCGACGGCACCGCAGGTCTAGACGAAGTACAGGTCGAGCTATTCGATCGGCTGAAGACCTGGCGCAAAGGACAGGCCGAACGCATGTCGGTCGAGTCCTCGTACCTATTGAATCGGCACGTGATGAACCGCATCGCAGCTGTTCAGCCACAGACGATCGACGAATTGAGCGACATCGAGGGCGTGCTGGACTGGCAAGTCGATCGTTTTGGCGACGCCTTGCAGCAGTTACTTGAGACCTTCGAAGCGGATCGTGTCGACGGTAAGCTCGGCAAGCGACGTGGTTGGCGCCGGTGAATTGATCCTTGGCCGGATCTGAATCGACCTTGAACCGACCCTGATTGACCTGGGATCGAGCTGGGGGGACGCCCCTCAACACAGACTATGCGTGCTAGTTACGCACTCGCTAGCAGAGCTCCCTGAGCACCTCTCGTGCGCAGATTCTCGCTCTCGTCACATGGCTCATCTGAACTTGGGCTCGTGATTCCCGGCCCCGTCCGTCGGCCATCTCTCAGCGAGCGCTGTAGTTCTCGAGCACCCAGGTCTTCCAGTGTCGGTCGAAGGCCATGTAGCTCATACCAAGCTCGTCCTTGAAGACCAGACGATGGATTTCTGCGACGTTGCTCCCATCGCCCAGTCCGCGCTCGTCTTTGACGCCGCAGATCGCGTCGAGCAGCTTGCCAATGAAGCCGGGATGCTCGCGCTGCAGATAATCGACCATGGACCAGGTCGTGAAGTGATGATCGAGCTTCATTTCGCCGTAGCCGCGCATAGCCAGCAGGCTGGCCATGCTCGGGGCCTCGTCGGACGCAACCAGCTTGCGCGTCGGCGGCTCCCAGTTTTCTTTACGCGTCATCTCCGCGACCGCACCTTCGCTCGAATCAAAGGTGTTGTACTTCGGATTGATGCGGCGCTCAAACCAGTGCGCGAGGCCTTCATGAATCCAAGGCGGCGTGTCGTAGGCGTAGTACAAATAGCCGTCGACGAAGTTCACGATCGAATTGAACACCAAATGCCCGTGCAGGGCTTCGTCGACTTTCAGACCACCTTGCATCGTGTGCACGACAAAGATCAAGGTGCCCTTGTCGACGACGTTGTAGCGCTGCGACAGCTTGATGTTCAGACCAAACTGCTTGTTCAGGAAAGCCTTGGACGAGCCCTCGTTGGGCAGGACCAAGACCTCGTACTTACCGGTCTCGCCAAGGTAGGGACCTTGACCGCGATAGACCTGACCCATCAACCACTGCTCTTCTCCGCTGGGGAAGTCGTCATGGGTCTTGTCGACGAGTTGCAAGAACTGGTCGTAGGCCTGCTCGAGGCGTTGGCAATACAGATAGAGGCGCAGCCGCGGATCCAGGATTTTGGCCGTCGGCTTAACAGTCGGGAGCTTGGTCTGCAGCAGCGTCAGCTCGGACAGGATCTTCTTCTTCTCCTTGGGCGTGACCTTGATCGATCCCAGCGCGAAGCCGATTTCAAAGTGCTCCGTCTCGGCCCAGTAGATAGCGTTCGAGGACAAGAAGGCGTCGATTTTGGCCGTGTTGTCATCGTTCGCGAACTCGAAACCGCCGAGGGACACAATGCCAGCAGCGGCCAGAAGCTCGGGATTGCCCTGGGTGTACGGGCAATTGATCGGTGCCGTGCGCGGTTGTGTCTTGTCGTTCAGCTTTAGCTTCTGAGCGCTGACAAGTGAGCTGGTTGCGATCAGCAAGGCTGCGAACGTGGGCCATTGGATGCTTCTCATCAAAGCTTCCCCTTCCACTTCTTCGCGCGATCGACGGCTTCGAATGCGGACAGCTTCAACAGCGGTGGATCACCATCGACGATTCCGCGTAGCGCGTTGATCGATTCGACGCGCAGCGTGTTGTCGGATGAATCTAGCAGACGGCCGATCTTGCTCGTGGCCGACTTGGTACCGCAGCCAGCCAGCAAACGCAGTGCAACGATCTTGGTCTCGCGCTCCGCCTCGCCAAGTTCCGGGATCAGTTCGGCAGAAGCTTCCTCTGTGCGCACTTGTTCGAGCGCTGAACGCAGCTTGGTTGCATGCCGCTGCCAACGATCCTTGGCGATCGAGTGCGCGCGCGACAGGCCTTTGCGCGAGCCCGCACTCAATGCGCACATCGCGGCTTGATCGAACTCTTCGACGTCGGGCTTTTTGTCCGGCTGCGCTGCGACGCGAGCTAACGCGGCTTCGGCTTGCGCGGCGACTCCCTTGTCGGGGAAGCTTGCGACACGACTCAACGCCCAACGCCGCACTTCCAGTGACTTGTGATCAAAGGCCACAGCCATGAGGCGCGTTGCGCGTGCATCCGTGACCGAATCAAGTACGCGGATCACACGTGCGCGTGCGTCCTCGTTCTTTTCTTTGCCGAGCACATCGATCAGATCGGAAGCGACTGCAGGGCCAAACTCCTTCAAGGTACTCATTGCGCTTTTGCCCATCTCCTCCGTGCGCGCCTTGCGCAGCTTGGTCAACTCGCGCTTCACGCGTTTGGCATCACTACTCGCCAGCTTGGGCCAAGCTTCGAAGCGCTCGATAGGTTTCGCATCCTCTTCGTCCTGTACAAGGATTGCGCTCGATGAGCTGGAGCTAAGGGCTGTTGCGCCGGCGCTGGCGGACAACAAGAGAAGACAGAGCGCACTCGTGCCGAATGCTCGGGACATGCGCGACTCGAGGTCGGCTTGAGCTAGAGAGAACATGGCGGGGCAGCGTTCAAACGGACAGTGGGGAGCGGGCGGTGAATCCTGCAGGCCTTCGAATTATTTCTCTTCGACCTGTTCCGGCGCAGGTTTCTCGCGCCGAGAGACGGGTTGCACACCCATCTTGTACTTGTAGTGAGCGGGCAAGAGTTCATCCCACGCCGGGTCAACGATTGTCAGGGTGGTGATCTCTTCTGCCTGCAGAATTATCTCCTTTGCGAACTCCTCTTCGAGGTAGGGGATCACGATGCGTTCGATTACGGCACCCTCATCCTTCGTCCAGGGTTCCGGATCGCGCGAGGTGACGCGCCAGACCACGAAGTACGCGGTCGACTCGAGCACAGGCTGCCACTCGTTCAATGGCGCGGTGCGTGCCAAGTGCCACAGGTCGATTCCGAGCGTTCTCCAATAACCTTCGACCACCGTCTCGATCGAGCGCTTGGAGTTGGGCAGCGACTCGCCAGCAAGCACCGCGGCCAGCGTAGCCTCGGCTTCCTCACGAGCGGCCTGAACAGCGGGCGGATCGACTTGGGATGCGATGGCCTTGTGCAGCTCGATGTTCGTCAGTACGAGGCGCCGCTTGCCGGCGCGCGAGCGTCCGGGTTCGATCAGATCGATCGCATCGAGCCAACGGTCGACATCCTCGCTCGAAAGCACCTTTGCTCCAACGAGCATCACCGTGCCAGCGGGGTAGCTGGGCGGCGGCTCAACTACAGTGTCGGTGCAAGAGACGCTCGCCATGGCCGCCAGGATGGCTGCCGCGATCGATCTAGGGAGGGACTGGGCCAGAGAATTCATCTGAGTCGGTGGCTGGACGCTTCGCAGCGCGTGACGATGGGTGCGGCGGATGCAGCTGGGCTTGTGCCGCGGATCGGCGCGAGGGCATGTCGTCAGGTGCCACTGGGGAGGCACGCAAACTAGTCGCAGCGTCCGAGCAAGTTTCAGGCCAGTCCGAGACAGAGCTCGGGCTGCCGAATCACTGCTCGCCCGCCAGATCGAATTGGGCCAGGAAGGGCAGCACTCGCTCATGCAGGAATTGATAGGTCTCGCCGACACGCTCCTCCAACTCGTTCATCCCGCCCAAAGTGGCCAACGGCCCGAAGCTGCCCTGGACCTCTAGGAAGAGGGAGCGCGGATCCTGCGCGTACGATTCGACGCGCAAGCCGAATGCGTTCTGATGATCATCGCCCGGAGGGAAGGCCAGGCGCAGGCCGAAGAGCTGCGGCGGGCGGTCGAAGGTTTGCAGCGTGTTCTCGAAGTCGAACATGCCGTCCCTGAGGTAATCGCGCGCGTCCTTGAAGGCCTTCGGGTTGACCAGGCTACGAACGACGGCCTGCTGTGCGGCGAATTGTTGGATTCCGCGCATTGGGGCGGCTACTTCGGCAACCTGGCGCACGCGGATCGCGAACTCCTCGTTGGTGACTCCGCCCAATTCTTCGCGGAATTGGATGCGATCCGGCAGGAAGGCAACCTGAGAAACTGCACCCGGCCGACCCGTCGGATTCGACAAAACCGGGCCGGCTGGGGTGGCGGAGAAACTCGAATAGGCCGGCACTCCGCTCTCGAACATCTCGTTGTGGAGCTTTTGGATCGGGCGCGGATCCGGTTGCATCGGTTCGTGGAAGAGCTCAGTGACGAAGGCGATCGTACGCGGCTGGTATTGCATGGTGAGGCCTCTCGGGGAGGACCCGGAGGGCTGGATCTGGTTTGGGGCGGGAGCGAGACGGCCCCATGGAGACCCCCGGTCGGCGCATTCTCTGATGCGAGGTCCGGCTGGGAGTGACCCGATAGCCTAGTCGGGCTCGGTTCCGCCGCGCAACAAGCGTGGAGTTCCTCTGGCAAGGAGGCAAAATCTAGAGCGGATTCGCGTCAGGTATTCAGCTCGCACCCATCCTGGGTCGAATCTGATCTTTTTGCTCATCATGGTCGATGTGGCCCGTACTCTTGTGGGCCCAAAAGACTCGGCCAGTGGCCATTTGAGGGGGGATAGGGCTGTAGACCCCCTTCTTGACTCCCGAATCCCGACCGGTGTCCATTCGCTGACGACCCTTCGTGACATGAGAATTCCGAAACATCAATTGCCGCTCCTCATCCTGCCCTTAACCCTTGCTCTTCCCGTGTGCTTCGCCGCACAGGAAGCCGTACAGGAGGCCGTACAGGAGGCCGTACAGGAGGCCGTACAGGAAGCTGGGCCCGCACCGAAGCCTGAGGCAAGCATCGATGAGATGCTCGCCGGTGAAACCCGTGGGGGCCCTGAGCTAGGTGGCCCGCTGGTCATCAATGGGAAGGAGATCAACGAGAACGCCCTCAAGCGTTATCTGGTCTACGGGCCTGGCCGCAACATGCTGGAGGCGCGCAAGCTCGACGTGCTGGTGAATCAGGAGCGTGAGCTGCGAAAAGCCTCGGGTGAGGACGTAAAGGTCTACGAGGTCACTCAAGAAGAATTCGACAACGCCCGTAAGCGCGAGATCGATCAATTCATTCAACGCTACCCCGGTCTCGACCTGCGCATCGAAGTCGCACGGGCGTACAAGACCGTGGGCTGGTACGAGCGCAGCCTGATGCAGACGCTCGAGTTCGACAAGATGTTCTTCCCCGGCCACCCGAACGATTGGCCGGATGTCACCAAGGAAGCTGTCTACGCCGGTTCGCCGGAAGTCGACTTGGTTAAGGACTCCGCCGAGAACTACGACCGTCGCGTTCAGTACGCCGAAGATCAAGGCATCCCGCTCGCTCCTGAGGACGACATGTTCCAGGGCCTGCTGCGTGACTATGTCATCGGCTCCTTGCGCAGTTTGGTCGAGGTCAAGAGCGCGTCGGACGGCTTGTCGGACGACCTTGTCCTGACGGTCGAGGGCGGCGGCTTTAAAGCTGAACTGACGACCGAGGCGATGTTCGACGAGAACAAGAGCGCGATCTCGCAGAAAGAGGTCGCGGACGGCCGCAAGTTCTTGGCGCTGATGGAAGCCGCCGAGCAGCGTCTCGCTGCTGAAGGACACTTGATTGCAGATGATGCTTACGCGGCACTTATTGGCCGCCTCGAAGGCGATCTTGCGCAGTCTGTGTTCAACCTGGACTTCCTTGCCGTGCAGGGACATCAGTTCCCGTCAACGGAGGCATACAAGTCGCACATGCGCTTGATCGAGTCCTTCCGCGACAGAATGTTGACTAAGCTTGAGCCGGGCGAAAACGGCAAGCTCACCCCCGAGTTGCAAGAGCACCTCGAGATCGCAAACAGCATCATGGGCTTGGCCCGCTGTGACGCCGATGTGCTGCTCATCTCGGCCTTCGACTTCCCTACCTTCCAGTGGAAAGAGAACGGCTGGGAAACTGCTCTGGGCCGCGCCTTCGACCTGAAGGACACGATCGACGCGCACAACGCGAAGCTCGCGGGTTACGAGTCGGCCAAGGCCGCGGCCGTCGTCGCAGGCCAGGATTTCGAAGGTGAAGCTCCTCTTGCTTTCGAGCGCTTCTGGGCCCAGATCGTCGACCTGCACTCCGAATACTGGGATCCGCCCATGCCGGTCTCCGGCAAAATGCCGCCCATGGTCGGCATGAAGAACAAAGGCCGCTTCGGTGCGAAAACGCGTAACGACCTTGAGCGCGACATCGGCGAGAGTCCCTTCATCCAGTTCCTTGAGGGTGCGTCGATCACCGACGCGATCTTCTTCGACATTCCGCTGCGCGAAGTTGCCGGACCCTTTAAGGGCCCGCACGGCTACTACTTGATCTACCTCAAGTCGAAGTCGCGCCCGACGAACCCGCTGAACATCAGCGATCCCAAGCACGTCGAGCTGCTGCAAGAGGACTACCTGCGCCGCGAATTCATTCGCTACGCGCACGAAGCTCTCGAGGCTGCGGAAGTCGTCGGCCTGTAAGGCACGATATCTGACGAAAGACATGGGCGACCCCCGCCGGCTTTGGCCGGCGGGGGTCGCTTCATTTTAGTGTGAAATTTACTCTCTTTCAGCCTTCGGATGACTCGCGGGCCCTCGTCAACGCTTGCGCGTGGCTCGACTCCACGCGCCACTCGCGCGATCTTGTGGGTTTTTGCATGACATCGGGCGAGTTGACCTGACAACCTTTGCGCACGATGCGCCCGCGCCTGCCCCGACTCTTCGAATTCCTGCTGCCGTTCGCCCGCCCTCTGGCCGGCATGTTCGTGCTGGTGATTCTGCTTGGCGGCGTCTCGGCCATTCTGCAGAAGAGCGTGCTGTTGCTGCTCGTTCCGACCTGGGAGCTGCTGTTTCCCCTGGAGGGGCGTTCGCAAGGCCTGATGGATGCGGCCAAGCTGGGCGGGATTGGGGCGTGGTGGGACGAGTTCGTGCTCTGGATATTGCGCGGCGTCGGTGCAGAGTCATCGGACAAGGAGCGGATGGATCTGCTCTTGTACGTTGCCAAGATCATCTCGGTCCTGGCGCTGATGGCTGCCATCGTGCAGTACGCCTTTGTCAGTCTGCTGCGTAAGGCGGCCCTGTTGATGGTGGTTGGTCTGCGTATGAGCATTGCGCGACACCTGATGGGACTGTCGCTGCGCTTCCACAGCCAACGCAAGATTGGGGACCTACTCAGCCGCGTCAGTTCGGATGTCAGCACGACGCTGAGCGTCGTCAACGTCAGCTTGAAGAGTTTGCTGCAGGAACCGCTGGCTGCGATTACCGCCTTGGCGATGGCGTACGTGATATCGCCCGATGCGACATTGGTCGTCGTCTTCGGTCTGCCGGCGCTGGCGGTGCCGGTCATGATCTTGATGCGCGGGGTGCGCCGCGGCAGTACGAAGAGTCATACCGAGCTAGGCGCAACGCTGCAGATCCTGACGCAGATGTTCATGGGCATCCGCACCGTCAAAGCCTTCCGCTTGGAAGAGCGCGAGTTGTCGCGCTATCAAGAACTTAACAACCGCTACATCAAGGCGACGATGAAGATGGTGCGAGCCGTTGCGCTGACGCGGGCTTGGTCGATCTTGTATTCGCATGTTGGCTTGGCAGTGCTGTTGCTCATGGTCGGCTACCTGGCAATCTATCGAGGCGGTTTGGCTAGCAGTGCCGAGATGGTGACCTTCTTCATGTTGATCTCGGGCGCCTACGAAGCAATCAAGCGCACGACGCGCGCCGCGACCCAAGTCAGCGCTGCCGCGGGCTGTGCGGAGCGGTTGCAGGAGTTGTTCGACGCAAGGCCAGACATCGTCGACGCGCCGGATGCGGTCAGCGTTCAGAGCCTGGGCGATGGTATCCACTTGGAAGATGTCAGCTTCGCGTACCCCGACGGCGATGGGAATGCGCTCGAGAACCTGACGCTCGATGTGCGACCCGGTGAGACGCTAGCGCTCGTTGGTCCATCGGGGGCGGGCAAGAGCACGCTCGTCGATCTGCTCGCCCGTTTCGTCGAGCCGACTGGTGGCCGCATTCGCATCGACTCAACCGACCTGCGCAAGATCAAGTCCGAGTCCTGGAGCGAGATGTACGCGATGGTGATGCAGGAGCCCTTCTTGTTCCACGCATCGGTCGAAGAGAACATCCGCTACGGCAAGCCGGACGCGACCGAAGAGGAACTGGTTTCAGCTGCTCGCTCTGCGCACGCGCACGAGTTCATCAGCGCCATGCCACAAGGCTACGGCACCGATGTCGCCGCCAGCGGTGACCGCTTGTCTGGTGGACAACGCCAGCGCATCACGATCGCACGCGCCATTCTGCACGGCGGGCCGCTGCTGCTTCTGGACGAAGCGACATCCGCACTCGACACCGAGTCGGAAGCTGCGGTGCAAGCAGCGCTCGACGGGTTGATGAGCGAGCACACCGTCGTCGTCATCGCGCACCGCCTCTCGACCATCCGCAACGCGGACCGCATTGCAGCAATGGACAACGGCCGCCTGGTGGAGATCGGCACGCACGACGAGTTGCTCATGCGAGGTGGTTTGTACGCGCGCTTGCATGCCGCGCAGTTCGAAGAAGCGAGCTGAGTCTGGAAAGCTGTCGAGTGAACATCCGGGCTGTCGAGTGAAGCCGTCGTGTTGTCGAGTCTGGGTGGGAGCACTCGCTGCGGACGGCTGCCCGCGGCCACGCTGCTATCGATGCGCTCGATGCTCGAGCCACTCATGCGCCATTCGACCCATTGTCGATCGCGGCTGCGCGTGACCTTCAGCTTGCACGTAGAAACTCGGGTCTCGGCCGCGCGCGGCATTCGACCTACTGCTTCACGGCTGCGCGCACAACTCGATCTCGTGCCCGTCCGGGTCCAGTAGAAAGACTTGGATCACGCCATCGGGGCGTGACTTCGGTCCGCGGTGTTCGAGCCCTAGTTCTTGAAAGCGTGCGACGAAGTCATCGATTGCATCGACCATGATCGAGTAATGACATTCCTTGAAGCGGCCGTCACCTGACGCGCGCTTGCCGATCAAATGCAACTGCCCGCTGCCCAATGCGAACCAAGCACCGGGAAAGTCGAAGTCGGGCCGAGCGAGTGCTTCGAAGCCCATCACGTCACGATAAAAAGCGACGCTGCGTTCGACATCCGTGACGTGCAGGCCGACGTGGTTCAGTTCCAGTACTCGCATTAGTGAACAATACCGAGCCGCACCTCTTGTTGCGTCCCCCAACAAGTTGGAACGCAATACCTCGCAATGCTGAGCTGCACCTCATGTCGCGTCGCCAGGCAAGTTGGAACCGCAGCACCCACAGCCCATGTTGCCGGCCTCGCCTTGAAGCCACTGCTAGAGGGGACAAAGTCTCCCCTGGAAACCGTGCACAACTAGATCGCAGATAGCTCGCGCTGGGAGTGGAGACGACGCGAGGGTCTTTCGATCGCGGCCGGTGAAGATGGCGAGGGGCCTCGTGGCTGCCCTGCACTGGGAAGCATCGGAGGCCGTGCACGGGGCGCAAGTGATTGCGTGTGATGCGAAGGCGTGGGCCATGGAACGCGAGCAATCACAATCGAGGCCAATCCACGTGAGTGATTCGCTTCAGCGAGTCAAGGGGGACTGTCTTGTCGGTGCCCCAACGAGTGGTGCGGCTCAGTCTGTGTGATCAGGCGCCTTGCGCCGGGCACAATAAACACACGGCTTGAACCGCGACGCCTTTGCCCGCCGCCAATGCGCCCATGCCCTCGAGCGACTTGCCCTTAACGTTGACGCGTGTCGCATCAATGCGAAGCAGCTCGCCAATGCGTGCCCTCATCGCCGCTCGGTGCGGTGCGATGCGCGGACCTTCGGTGGCGATGACGATATCGATGTTCACGACGGTCAACGCCGCGGCCGAGACGCGTTCGACACACTCTGTCAGGAGCTGCGCACTATCTGCACCGGACCAACGCGGGTCCTTGTCCGGGAACAAGGTGCCCAGGTCATCCAAGCCGGCAGCGCCAAGGATCGCGTCCGCGACGGCGTGCAGCACGGCGTCCCCATCGGAGTGACCGACCGGGCCCGTATCGTGGGGGAGTTCGATGCCGCCCAGCATGCAGGGGCGTCCAGCCTCCAAACGATGCAGGTCAAAGCCGAGACCGACGCGCAAGTCCATCATTTCTATTCCTCGTTGCTCCAGCAGATCTTGGTTTGCATGCGCAGGACTTAGGTCAGCGAGCCGGATTGGATCAATGCCGTTGCCAACGCCAGATCGGTCTGTGTTGTGATCTTGAAGTTCAGCGCCGAACCCTCGACCAGGCGCACGGCACCGACGTAGCGCTCGTACAAGGCCGCATCATCGGTCGGCTCGAAGCCTTCATCACTTGCTCGATCGAGCACCTCCAAGTAGATCTCACGCCGGATGCCTTGCGGCGTTTGCGCGGCCCATAGTCTGGATCGGTCCAAGCTCTCGCGCGTGCTCGTCCCATCGTCGCTGGCCTTGACCGAGTCGCTGATCGGGATCGCTAGCAAGGCCGCGCCATGCTCGCGCACCGCTCGCGCGACCGCGTCGATCTGTGCCGCTGTTACGAAGGGGCGCGCGACATCGTGTACCAGCACAAGTTCGGCTGTGGCTGATGTCGCGAGCACACCCGCTCGAACCGAATCGACGCGCTCCTGTCCGCCTGCTACCTGGGCCCGCACGAGCGACCGTGCGGGAGAGGTCGCGACAATCTGATCCACTCGACTCTTGTCCTCGGGTTGAGTGACGAGGACGAGTTCGTCGATCTCCTTCGCCGCCGCGAAGCTCGCGAGCGAGATCGCGAGCAGGCTGCGCCCGTCCAGCTCGAGGAAGGGCTTGCGAGTGCTCGGAGCCGCATCGCCCGCACTCATGCGGGACGAATGCCCGGCCGCCAACAATACGGCTGCGCACGCGGGTCGGCCGCGGCCGCTCGCTCCTTCCATTGATCGAAGCTCATTCACCATGGGGCACACGCGAAGGCTTCCAAATTACTCCAATCGGCCGATAGGGACCGCTGCCGTAGAGCGAGTCGGTTGGATCCGGCGCGGCTCTATCTTGGTTGCCTCTCGGAGCGTAGTGTGCATTGTCCTGGCATGGGAGCGATCCGGAACCTACCTGAACTTCCGTCGAATCACGCCTATCGCATCGTCCTTGGGATCGATCCCGGCACGCATGCGATGGGCTACGGCGCAATCGTGATTCACGATGCGGGCCCTCGTCTGCTTGCTGCCGGTACGTTAATCGCTCCGCGCTCGCAGCCCATCGCCAAGCGGCTGGGCAGTTTGAAGATCGAGCTGGAGGAAGTACTGCGTCGCTTGCAGCCGATCCAAGTCGTCGTTGAGAAGGCCTTTCTCGCCAAGAACGTGTTGTCCGCGTTGCGCATCGGCGAGGGACGCGGGGTTGCGATGGCCTGCGCCAGTGCGATGGGGGCTGAGGTCGCAGAACTGACGGCTGTGGAGGCCAAGCGCGCGCTGGTCGGCACGGGGGCCGCGTCCAAGCATCAGGTTCGCCGCATGGTGGGCGAGACGCTCGGGCTGGAGCAGGAAATTGAGTCGCTAGACACCTCCGACGCGTTAGCGCTGGCGCTGGCGTGGCACTTGCGGAATCGCAATGGGGCTGTGCGAGCGCCCATACGGGCAGCAAAGCATGCCTCGGCGGGCGGAGAGACCGCGAGCTTGCGCTCGAGCGAAGAATAGTGGATACAACATCCTTGCAAGTGGCGTGATGAGGGGCAATTCGCGTGATGATTTACGCCTCGAGGAACTCGAGGGCGACCTGGAAGCCGGATTAGGCGCACTGATCTCCGGCCTCGAGTTCGTGGATCGAGACTTGGAGCTCGATGCCGAGCTGCGCGTCGATTACATCGGCTTGGATACGCGCGGCCGCTTGCTGCTCGTGCTCTTGGTGAATGAGGACGACGACGCGACGCCCTTGATGGCGCTCGATGTCTTGGCTTATGCGCGCGAGAACCTGCACCTGTTGTCGAGGCATCTGACGAAGGGCAGCCTGCGCGCCGACTTGGACCCGCTGGTCGCCCTCGTCGCCGAACGCTTTTCGACGCGCCTGGCCGCACGCATGCTGCCATTGCGCGAATCGATTCGGCTGTTCGAGGTGCGCGAACTACGGTCTAGTGGCGGCAGCGCGTCCTACCTCGTGCCCGTCGGAGGGCCCGAATTGGCCGAGCCCGAGTCCGCTTCAGATGGTCCGGTAGATTTCGTCGCGCTGCTGCCGAAGGATCAGCGTGACCTGGGCTATCTGCTCGTGCGCCGTATCTCTCGCATCGACACCGAGCTCGAGTGCCAGGCGTCGCCCGATGGACTGACCTGGCATTATGAAGGCGATGAGATCTGCAGCATTCGGCAGGTCCCGACCGGAATCGAGGGTCGTGTCGCCGGCGACGGCCCGCGTGTGGCCATCCGATCGGCGCGCGATGTCGAGGTCTTCATCGAGGAAGCGCTGGGTTATCAGGTCGAGCGTTCCGAAGAGCCCATTGACGGGGACTTGCCCGACGAAGACTCACTCGACGAGGTACCGGTGCCGCGGAGCGACGGGCCAATCCTCTCCGCCGAGGAAATTCAGGCTTTCCAGCAGTAAGCCGCGTGATGCCAGTGGGGCAAACCCCCCAAGGACATCTCGCTCATGGGAATTCGGTAACGGAGCGCGCGAAAGTATCGACTTTCGTGGCTGAGGCGGGGAATCACGCCGATCTCCTACTCATTCCCCCCCAGCTAGTATCCATGAGCTGGTTTCAGGCAAGAAGTAAGTTTCGTGCCGCATCGCGACCCCGAGAAGGGCGAGAAGCTGGCAATACAAAACCTGTTCGTCTCTCTACGGGACGACTGGCTACGTCAGTGTGTGTGGTGAGCGGAAAGGGCGGAACGGGCAAATCTCTTGTCTCTGCATCGCTTTCCTCCTACCTCGCACGCGATCGGGAAACGCTGCTTATCGATGCGGACTTGGGAGCAGGCAATGCTCACATCCTGCACGATGTCTCGCCCGTGCGAACGATGGTCGATGTGGTGCGCGGGCTTCCGATCGAAGAGGCGATCGAGCCCTGTCGGCCTGGCCTAGATTTGATTGGCGGCGGGTCGGGCTATGCGCGGATGGCTTCTTTGCATTCGCGTCAATTGGGACGCATCGCAACTGAGCTTGAGCGCATGGACTCGCGCTACGAAGGCATGGTCATCGATTCGGCTGCCGGCTTGTCGACGCAGACTTTGGCCTTCGCCGCGGCTGCTGACATCGTGCTGCTCGTGACCAACCCGGATGTCACTGCACTGACTGATGCGTATGCTTTCTTGAAGGTGCTCACTCGGCGCGGGGGAAAAGGACGCACGCTGGTCGCAGTCAATCGCGCCAGCGGAGCAGACGAAGCCGAGGCGGTCTGTGAAAAGCTGTGCAGCGTGGCTCGCAAATATTTGGGAACACAGCCAAAGTGCGTTGGCTTCCTTCCGGAAGACCGTGCGGCATTCCGATCGACTCAGCGCCGCGTACCAGTCATCGACGGCGAAACGAATAGCCCGCTGGGATTGGCGCTCGAGACACTTGGGGCACGCATTGCGCGCGAGATTCACGGCCTGCGGCCAGCAGGTTTTGGAGCCAGCATGCGCAACCAAGTGCCGGCCTGACGAGTCCAAAGGGGCATGCTTGGATCGCGCCCCTCTTCGCAGAGAGCCGTGCCGGTGCTGATGGCGCCGCGCTTCACTTGTGTGCTGCTCGGTTGGCTCTGGGCCAGCGCAATTCTATCTTGGGTCGACGCAGAGAAAGCGAGAGGGGAGACGCGCGTGCAGCGTGGGATTTCGGCTCCGTCCGCGCCGCAGCCATCTACAGGGGCGGACCCTAATGGCGTTTCCCAGTCGCTGGCGCTCGAAGGCGTGCTGGCGAATGTGGAGTCGGCTGGCTCCACGGCGGCACCTTCCCTTCGCTCGAATTCGCAGCACGGGAGCGGGGGCTCCTTTCGGCTCGCACTCGAGCGACGCCCCGCGAGTTGCACGCTGGAGAGTGCCGAGCCGCCTCCTGGGCCGCCTGGGCCACGCGAGCTGCGGGGCTTGGAAGGGATCGGTGCGTCTCGGGCACTGCAATTAGCGCGTGCCTTGTGGGATCTTGGCCCTGGGGTCGACCAGGCGGATATCGAGGCTCTACCGGGCATCGGGCCGGTGCTGGCCGGGCGCTTGATGTCGGCTCTCGATCGGCCTCGATCAGGGTTATGGAGGCCAGCAGCTGATACCGAGAGTCGTTTATGCGGCGAAGCTGGCGTACACTCAGCGTGGCTTAGTCCCTACGCTGGTCGCCCATGCCCCCGAGCTCTTCGCGTCGTTCCACCGCAACCCAGCCCGCAAGCGGTGGGGCTGCCTCTCCCGCAGGCGTTCCGCTGGTCGCCCTCAGGCCCGAGGTGATCGACGATGTCGTACGCATGGCTCTGCGCGAGGATCTGGGTGCTGGCGATGTCACATCGGAGACCTCTGTCCCGGAAGCTGCGATCGCGCGAGCGAATCTGATCGCGAAGGCGAGCGGCGTCATGGCCGGCATGCAGGTTTTCCTGCGCGCGTTCCGGCAGTGCGATCCGGACGCGGAACTCCATGCCTACGTACAAGATGGCGAGGCGATCGAGGCGGGTGCTCTGTTGGCAAGCGTTCATGGCAATGCGCGCGCGCTGCTGCTGGCAGAACGAACCGCATTGAATCTGATGCAACGCATGTGTGGCATCGCGACGCGCACGCGCCGGCTGGTCGATCGTGTGCACGCGACGGGCAGTGCGATGCATGTGCTCGACACGCGCAAGACGACACCTGGCCTGCGCGCGTTGGAAAAGTACGCAGTGCTCTGTGGCGGCGGTCACAATCATCGTTTCGGCCTGAACGATCAGGTTTTGCTAAAAGAGAACCACATCGACCTTGCGGGTCGACCGATTCGTGACATCTTGCGCGGTCAACGCGAGGTATTAGGTGACGCGATGATTTTGACGGCGGAAGCGCGTGATGCGGAAGAGGCGCGCGAGGCTGTGATCGGCGGCGCGGATGTCGTGTTGCTGGACAATATGACGCCGGAACAGATGTCCGCCCTCGCACCGGAGTTACGCGCGTTGGCGCAAGATCGCGCTCGCCCCGTGTTGCTGGAAGCTTCCGGTGGAATCGACGAATCTACGATCGAGGCGGTCGCGCGAACCGGGCTCGATCGCGTTTCGATCGGTGCATTGACGCATTCAGTTGAGGCGCTCGACTTATCGCTCTCGCTCGAGCCCAGTAGTTCACTTGGCAGTTCGTTCGGCACTCCGCCCGACAACGCATCCGGGGGGGCTGCGCTGTGAACGAAATCCGACAAGAGCACGAGGAAGGCTCGCACGAAATGCGACTCGACCTTCCTGCGGCACACAGTGCCGGACGCATGGCGCGTCAGATGTTGCGCCAGTTTGCGGTGAAGGAAGCCCTGCCCGAGGTCGAGGTTGAAACGCTCGAGTTCGTCGCGGGGGAGTTGCTCGACAACGCAGTCGACCACGGTGGTGGCGAGGCGACGATGGAGGCGAGCGACTTGCAAGGCGACATTCGCATGAGCCTCAACCTGAAGATCGAAAGCAACAGCTGGATCGTTCGTGTCGACGACCAAGGCGGCGGCAACGCGAAAGAGATGCAGGAAGTCATCAATCCGACCGACGAGCTGCCCGACTTGGAAGACGAGCGCGGGCGAGGCTTCTTCTTGATCACCCAGATGGTCGACGACCTACGCGTGGTCGACAGCGCCGATGGCAAGGGCCTTGGTTTCGTGGCGACACGCAATTACGGCGCGGATTCCTAAGTCCTTGAGCAGGGCTAGTCGCGATCCTGAGCCGCGCAGCGTGGCGGCCAGCGGAGCGGCTGAGAGCGCAGTGGGAGTCCTTGCGGATAAGAACCCCAGCACTCTGGGCCGCATGCGGCGCATCGGTCGTGCATTCCTGTCGGCTCGGCGCGTGTGGATTATTGCCTTGCTGGCAAGCTGGGTGCTGATGATATCGTCGCTCAGTAGCGTCAGGGGGCCGACCACTGGCATGCGTAGTTTCTGGCTCGGTGTGCTTGGGAATCTATTCCACGCACCTTTGTTTGGCATGCTCGCGTTCATCGCGCTGCCACTGTTGCCGCGCCGCGAGGATGGCTGGCCACGCACGTCGCGAGCAGATTGCCTGCTGGTTGCGCTGTGCGTGCTGGGCTATGGCTTGTTCGACGAGCTGCATCAATCGCGGGTCCCGGGGCGGACGGCGTCGCTCTTCGACGTGATGACGGATGTGACGGGGGCGGCCGGGGTGCTGTGGATCGCCGTTTACTTGGGGCGTCGCCAAGCATCGGCCGCTGGACTGCACTTGCGCCTGATCTGGGCGGCGCTTGCATGCTTGCTGACCGCCACCGTGGCCAGTGTCGGACCGAAGTTCTGGCCTGGTCCGTGAAGCACGCCACGCCACTGAGCGAGGATTCGGAGGGGGCGCCGTCTACTTGGGTGTCGTCAAGCATCGGCCGCTGGGCTGCCTTGCGCCTGATCTAGGTGGCGCTGGCATGCTTGCTGGGCGCCATCATGGCCAGCGACGGGCCGAAGTCCCGGCCTGCTTCTTGAAGCACGGCGCGACGCAAGGATTCGGAGGGCTCCCTCGATACACTGTGCCTGGCGCCCGCGAGTGAGCTCTTGGCTTGTCGCCTTTAGCGATGGATTGGCAAGTGCTTGGCAGACGCGCGATCGTAGTGGATGGCCGCTGCATGCGCGTCGCCGGCGCGTGAGCGCGAGTAGGAGCCCACAGCAAAAAAAGCGCAGTAGAAGAGCACAACCGGAGCACGAAGTACGCTTTCGCTGCGCACGTATCTTGTCACGCCGAGCCTTGCTGCGAGTTCCACGACCCTTCGCGTCTCGATCGAAGAGCCCGCTCTTCATCCTGTTCTTGAGCAAGGCTAAGTTCCCGCACCGCCAACACTCTTCGAGTCACGAGTCGCTGGTCCGTACACCGACTCGCTCTTGGATCCTCCGATCACCGTCCGACCGACCCCTGCCAACGATTCAGCCTTGAGTTCACCCGCCGACACCTATCAGAGCCCTCTGGCGGCACGCTATGCGAGCCGCGCGATGCGCGAGAATTTTTCGGACCGCAAGAAGTTCACGACCTGGCGCGACTTGTGGATCGCGCTGGCCGAAGCCGAGCGTGAGCTGGGCTTGCCGATCGAAGAGGAGCAAATCGCCGAGTTGCGCAGTACCCGCGATCAGTTGGACTTCGAAGCGGCGCGCAAACACGAAGAACGCCTGCGGCACGACGTGATGGCGCACATTCACGCTTGGGGCGACATCTGCCCGAAGGCGCGCCCGATCATCCACCTGGGTGCGACCTCGTGTTATGTCGGCGACAACACGGACCTGATCGTGTTGCGCGATGGCTTGCGCTTGGTCAAAGCTTCGCTCGTCAATGTGATCCAGCGCATGTCGGTCTTCGCGCGCGAGTGGCGCAACTTGCCGACGCTTGGCTTCACACACTATCAACCCGCGCAGGCTACGACAGTCGGCAAGCGCGCGTGCTTGTGGTTGCAGGACCTAGTCTGCGACTTGGCAGATCTCGAGCATGCGGAGACTCAGATTCGGTTCCGCGGCGTCAAGGGCACGACCGGTACGCAGGCATCCTTCCTGGAGCTGTTCGACGGTGATCACGACAAGGTGCGCGAGTTAGATCGCAAGGTGACCTCGAAGATGGGCTTCGAGCGCACCTTTGGTGTCACGGGGCAGACCTATCCGCGCACGCTCGATTTCCGCGTGCTCGCTCCGCTGTCGAGCATCTGCCAATCCGCGCACAAATTCGCGGTCGACCTGCGCCTGCTCGCGAACCGGCGCGAGGTTGAAGAGCCCTTCGGCAAGAACCAGATCGGTTCGTCCGCGATGCCGTGGAAGCGTAACCCTATGCGTTCCGAACGCATCTGCAGCTTGGCGCGCTTCGTGATTAGCTTGCTCGACAACACGGCGCACACCGCGGCGACGCAGTGGTTCGAGCGCACCTTGGATGACTCTGCCAACCGGCGCTTGTCGCTCGCGGAAGCCTTCTTGGGGGTAGACGCCGTGCTGAACTTGTACCTCGATGTCTCGGCCGGGATGGTGGTCTATCCAGCCGTCGTCAAGCGCAACTTGGATGCCGAGTTGCCCTTCCTCGCTTCCGAACAAGTATTGATGGCTGCGGTCAAGGCCGGCGGAGACCGCCAGGACTTGCACGAAGTGATTCGCAAGCACAGCCAGGCTGCGGCGCTCGATCTGAAGGAAGGGCGCGAGAACAGCATGCGCGATCGCATGGCCAGCGATCCCGCGCTGGGCAGCATCGCAGGCAATCTGGACGATCTGCTCGACGGTGCGCGCTATGTCGGTCGCGCGCCCGAGCAGGTGCTCGAGTTCCTGGAAGAAGAAGTCGACCCGCTACTCGAACGGCACGCGGATCTGTTGGGTGCAGAGAGCGAGGTCCGCGTCTGAGCCGACGCGCGCTCGTGACGGATCCAGAATCAAATCGCGCCCTTCGCCGGCGCAACAAACACGAGCGCGCGAAGGAATCGAGCGCATCGTCCGGGCAGTCGTCTGCGACGCCGGAGGCATCCGAGAGTCGCAAGACCATCGCCCTGCGCTGGGGCATCTTGTTCTTCCTGGCTATTTCGCTGCGCGTATTACATTTGTCGGAGATGCGCGGTGACCCGTGGATCGAGCTGCCAATCGGTGATGCTGCGGGCTTCGATCAATGGGCGAATCAGATCGCGGATGGCGAAATGAGCGCACCTTGGTACCAAGCGCCGCTCTATCCGTACCTGCTGTCCGTCGTCTATGCCGCTGGCTTCGACGCCGAGATCGCGCGTTGGCTGCAGGCGCTCATGGGCGCGGCGGCTTGTGTACTGATTGCCGATGCGACGCGGCGCTGGTGCGGATTGCGCTGCGGCTTTGTCGCCGGCTTGATCGCAGCCTTCTATGCGCCGGCTCTGTTCTATGAAGCACTGCTGCTGAAGTGCGCGCTTGCGAGCTTGCTGTTTTCGCTCATGGTCTGGCTCTGGTCATTGCGCTCGCTCGTCGCATGCTGTTCCCGAGCAACTGTCGCGTGGGGGCTGGGCTTCGGCTTGACACTTGCGGCCTTAGTGATGAGCCGCGAGCACGCTTGGGTGTTGGTCCCCGTGTCGATGGCGGCGCTGCTCATGGGCCGGCGTGGGGATGGGGCACAAGCGGGTCAAGCGCTTGGATGGAGATCGTGCGCGAGTGTGGCGCTTGGTTTCGTGATCGGCCTTGCTCCGCTGGTGTTCGCGACACATGCGCGCACTGGCGAGTACTCGCTCGGCACTGGCAACTTCGGCCCGAATTTGTACATCGGAAATCACGAAGGCGCGGACGGTCTGTATCAATCGTTGATGCCTGGGCGCGGCAGGATCGATGCCGAGCGCACTGACACGATCCGGATCGCGGAGGCCGCGCTAGGGCGCGAGCTCAGCCCCTCGGAAGTCTCGAACTACTGGAGTGGGCAAGCACTTGAGTGGATCAAGTCGAACCCTTGGAGCGCGACGGGTCTGTTCATAAGCAAGCTGCAGCTGGCTCTGAACCAGCATGAATGGATGGATTCGCAGAGCTTCGAGATGCACCGCGAGCGGTCGCGGCTGGCCGCCATTTTTGCTTGGGTGTCGAACTTCGGCGTCCTGCTGATGTTCGCGGGACTCGGTTTCATGCAGTGGGAGCGGCGTGCTCATGCTGAACGAAGCCTGCATCCCGCAGGCCAATTGCCGTTTTCGATGATCGCCTTCGGAGGCGCCCTGCTGATCGCTCTCGCTAGCTTCTTCGTGATGGGACGCTTTCGCTTTGCCTTGGTCGCCTTCTTGGCGCCCTTCGCCGCGAACGGCTTGTTGATGCTGATCGATACGCTTCGTTCGCGCGATAGCTCGCGTATGTTGCGGACGCTCTTCTCGTGTCTGCCCTTTATCCCAATCACTTTCATGACAGTGAATGTCGAAGAGCATCCCATCGCAGACAGCGCTATCAATCTTGGTTCGGCCCTGCACGAGCTTGGTCGCACGGATGAAGCGCGCGCTGCCTACGATCGTGCGATCGAGGCCTGGCCTGAGAGCGCGGACGCTTACTTCAACCGCGGACGCTTATTCGCCGGACTCGGAAACGAGACGGATGCGCGCAAGGATTTGCTCGAAGCTGCGCGCCTCGAAGCAGCGTACTTGTCCGACACCTATGTATTGTTGGCTCGCATGCGACAAGATGCGGGCGACTTGCAAACGGCGCGACGCACGCTGATTCAAGCCATTGACGCGGATCCGCAAGCTCCGGGCCCGCCCCTGCAGCTGGGTTCCGTGTTGCGCCAACTCGCGATGTACAAAGAGGCCGAGTTCAGCTATCGCCGCTCTCTTCAACTCGACCCAAAGTCGGCAGCAGCGCACAACGACTTGGCGTTCTTGTTGGCGGGGCTCGGCCGCGAAGAGGAAGGGATTCAGCTCTATCGCCAAGCGCTCGATCTCGATGCGCAGCTTGGTCCGGCCATTTCCAATCTTGGTTGGTTGTTGGCGACAGCGAGCCAGCGAGACCTGCGGGATGAGGCCGAGTCGATGGCGCTCGCAGATCGTCTCGCTGCGCAGGAAGGGGCGGAAAGTCCGTACCCGGTCGAGTTGCGCGCGGCGGCACATGCCTCGGCCGGTCGCTGGAGCGAAGCCGAGCGCGCCGCCACGCAGGCTGCACAGCTCGCGCAGGCAGGCGGCGAGACCGAGACGGCTAACCGGTGCTCGGCGCGCGCCAAAGCCTATAGTCAGAAACGGGACTGGAAGCCGTGACGAATCGCGTCAGGGGCCTTCCTGGCGGGTATGTGGGGTCCAAGCTGTCCCCGATCTCGCATGCTCGCTGTCTGCCGCGATAGCAAGCTTGCAACCTTCGTTGCTCATGGGAAAATCTTTGGCTCCCGCTCTTCCGCAACGGTCGCGCTCGGGACTTCGCTCTAGCTATCCCTTCCCATCTCGGGGGCTTTTCCCGGCCCCATCGCTCGACCCTACCCACGCCGCCAGCGCCCGAATTCGCGTTCCGAAGCCCCTTCTTGCTCAAGGGATTCATGACGCGCTTCAGATTGCTAGCCGGGTTGACCGATGACCCGAGAGCCGCCCAATCCTCAGGCGGCTGAACCAGACACTTGCCAGCCTCCTCCCACGGTGACTCAACCCGGTATCCCCAATCCCTTCGCGCTCTCGACGTCGTGCTACGGCACGCGCTTGAGGAGTATCGAAGATCAGGCGTTTGCTGCCGTAGCCATGGGCTTCCGGCGGCTCGAACTCGGTTTGTCGAATCACCCGGTGCCACTGGATGGCTGGGAAGATTCGCGCCGTGAAACTGGCATCGGGATCGACTCTGTCGTCGTCGGCATGCTGAACCCACGCACCGAGCAGATGTCCGGCAGCCAGCTGGGATCCGCCGATCCAGAAGGCCGTGAACGCGCGTTGAACAGCACGCGCCGACACATTCGGCTCGCTCAGCGTATGCAGGCTCCGACGGTTGTTGTGCGTGGTTGTGCCGTTGGTGACGAAGGTCTCGCGACGGAAGCTGAGGGCCTAAGCGCGCAGCTGAGTGTGGCATCTCCTGATGACCGCGAGGCTGTGCTCGTTTCGATTCGCGAGTTCGTGCAGCGTGTGCAACGCAAAGGGCAACGCCAGATCGAGCACTTCTGTCGCTCATTGCACACCTTGCGGCGCGAATTCCCGGAGACACGCATCGCGCTCGAGCCGGGCTTGCACTTTAACGATCTGCTGAACTTCGAGGCCATGGAGTGGGCGCTGTCCGACTTGGCCAAAGA